>JAOUFN010000002.1 GCA_029858285.1 Nitrospirota bacterium
GACGACATACCGTCAGAAATAATGAGGATGCCGATGTTCATCAAGAGATTGAAAACGATTCTGCCGGGACTGGGGGTGGCCCTGCTGGGCAGCCCCGCCCTGGCCCTGGCCCAGGATGGGGCCCAGGCCGTAGCACAGACCGTGGCCCCGGCTGTGTCGGAGATGGCCGCCGCAGGCCCCGCGCTGGATTCGGGCAACACCGCCTGGATGCTCACCGCCACCGCGCTGGTGCTGTTCATGACCATCCCCGGCCTGTCGCTGTTTTACGCGGGCATGGTGCGCTCCAAGAACGTGCTGTCCATGCTGATGCAGTGTTTTGCCATCACCAGTCTGATGACGGTGCTGTGGGCGCTGTTCGGCTACAGCATCGCGTTTGGCGGTGAGGGCGCCCTGTGGGGCGGGCTGTCCAAGGCGTTTCTGGCCGGTGTGGGGGTGGACAGTTTGTCCGGCTCCATCCCGGAAACGGTGTTCATGACCTTCCAGATGACTTTCGCCATTATCACCCCGGCGCTGATGGTGGGGGCGTTCGCCGAGCGCATGAAATTTTCCGCTCTGCTGATCTTCATGACCCTGTGGCTGGCCGTGGTTTACGCGCCGCTCTGCCACTGGGTGTGGGGCGACGGCGGCTGGCTGAAGGACCGGGGCATCCTGGACTTCGCCGGGGGCACCGTGGTGCACATCAACGCCGGCATCGCCGGGCTGGTGGCGGCGCTGGTGCTGGGCAAGCGCAAGGGCTACCCCACCACCCCCATGCCGCCCCACAACCTGACCCTCACGGTGGTCGGCGCGGCCATGCTGTGGGTCGGCTGGTTCGGTTTCAACGCCGGTTCCGAACTGGCGGCGGACGGCGTGGCGGGCATGGCCATGGCAGTGACCCAGATCGCCACCGCGACAGCGGCAATGGCGTGGATGTTCGCGGAATGGGTGCTGCACGGCAAACCGAGCGTGCTGGGCATCGCCTCCGGCGCGGTAGCGGGGCTGGTGGCCATCACCCCGGCCTCCGGCGCGGTGGGGCCCATGGGCGCCATGGCCATCGGCGCGGCGGCGGGGGTGATCGCCTATCTGGCGGCCACCCGCCTGAAACGGGCGCTGGGCTATGACGACTCCCTGGATGTGTTCGGCGTCCACGCCGTGGCCGGCATCGTGGGGGCGGTGCTCACCGGCGTGTTCTGCGCCGAATCCCTGGGCGGCGCCGGGTTTGGCGTCGAGGGCGGCATGGGCGACCAGTTGCTGGTGCAGCTATTGGGGGTGGGCACCACACTGGTGTACTCCGGCGGCGTCACCTTCATCCTGCTGAAGCTGGTGAACGCGCTGGTGGGGCTGCGGGTCTCGGAGAAGGACGAGACCGAGGGGCTGGACATCACCCAGCACGACGAGCGCGGCTACATCCTGTAGGGGGGAGCGCAACGGAACCTTCGCCTCCCGGATCGCCCTTGCGGCCCGGGGGGCGAAGTGCGTTCCGGGCGCGGCGTGTTCTGGCCCGGCGTGTTCTGGCCTGGAATCCGGCTACAGCAGGTAGCGGAACACGGCCACGTAGTGGCAAACGCTGCCCGCCAGCACAAACAGGTGCCAAGTGCCGTGAAAATGGCGGATGCGGTGACCCAAAAGAAAGAACACCACCCCCACCGAGTAGCACAACCCTCCCGCCAGCAGCCACAAAAAGCCCGCCGTGGGCAGGGCATGCAGCAAGGGGCGGATGGCCGCCACACACAGCCAGCCCATAAGCAGGTAGACCAGCACCGGCAACAGGCCGCGCCGCTGCTCCCGCGAGGTGTCGAGGATCATGCCGATGAGGGCCAGCCCCCAGATCACGCCAAAAATGCTCCACCCCACGGGGCCGCGCAGGGTGATGACGGTAAACGGGGTATAGGTGCCCGCGATGAGCAGATAGATGGACATGCGGTCCAACCGCCGCAGCAGGCGTTTGTGTTTGCCGCGCACGCCGTGATAGAGGCTGGAAAATCCGTACAGCAACAGCAGGGTGGTGCCGTAAACGCCAAAGCTGACGATCTTCCACGGATCGCCCTGATGCACCGCCATGACCAGCAGCACGGCCATGCCCACCGCCGCCGCACTGGCACCGACAATGGCGGTAACGGTGTTGAAACGCTCCCCGTGGTACATGGGATCATTGTAGGCCAGGTGACCGGCTTCGGGGCGGGTGGTTTTGCCACCGGGCCGGATGGGGAAAACGGCTCCCCCGCTCTGCCTGCCCGGCAGAGGCAGAACCGGCGCGGCCTGTTTCGCGAGGAACCCGGATCGGCCGGGTTTTCCGCGCATACCGCCGGGGGAATCCCCCCCGCCGCCGGGGCTCTCCAGCTGCCCGTCCCCCTAGGCGAATTGGGAGCGAAAGGTGGACAGTTCCTCGCGCAGGGAGGTCACCTCGGCGCGCAGTGTGGCCATTTCCTCTTCCAGACGGATGATGCGCTCGGTTTGCTCCATTCCCACCGCCAGCGCCCGTGGTTCCGGTACGGGCACCACCTCCGGCTGGCCGCAGAACAGGTGGCCGTAGCGACACTCCTTCATGCCGGTCTGGCGCGGCAACTGGGTCACCAGCGGCGTCTCGCGACCGGCCAGACCGGTCAGGGCCTCCTCCACCGCCTGCAGGCTTTCGAGGGGGTGCATGCGCTCGCAACGGGTGCGCAATTCCCCCAGTGTCTGGGGGCCACGCAGCAGCAGTTCACAAAGGATGGCCTGCTCCGCCCCGTTCATGGAGATTTTTTTGTCCAGCAGTTGCCGGTATTTGACCACCCGGCTGCCCGTCATGTGGCTGATGGCCAGAAATCCCTTGCGTTGCAAGGCGTCGATGCCCCGCACCACGACGGCCTCGTCGTAGGCCACCATGGGGTGACGGTTGGATTTCTGGTTACAGGCCGCCACCAGGCTGTTGAGGGTCAGCGGATAGTAATCCGGGGTGGTGAGCTCCTTTTCGATCAGGCTGCCCAGAATGCGTGCCTCGACGGTGTCCAGCACCACGTCCATGTTGTTCGACTCCCCAGGTGAGATCCCCGGCGAATGCCGGAAGAGACAGGCAAAGCTACCGCGCCGGGACGATTTCTGGCAAGCGGCGCCGCGCCGGGGAACCCGCCGGAGGCAATCTTCGAGGCTGGGGAAAAGGGCCCCGGTTGACGCCGCCGCCGGGCCGCAGGCACCATCCGCCGATGCCGACGCCCCCACCAACAAACCGCTCACGTCCCGGCACCGCACGCCGGGCGGTTTTGCTCGGCATGCTGTTGTGGATGGTGACCCCTTCGGCCCCGGTGCAGGCGGCGGCGTTTTTACCCCCCGGCCACCCGGCGGCCACCTGGGTGGAGGGGTGGAGCGCACGCGGCGTGCTGCCGCCGCCCCTGCCAGGGGACGGTCCCCTCACCTGGGATCGGGTGGCGGACCTGCTGGACAGCGCCCGCCCCGCCACCGACGTGGACCGGGAGCGCCTGAATGCCCTGCGGCAGGAGGCGCAGCGCCACCTGTCGCCACGGGGTTACCTGACGGCCACCACGGCAGGCGGCGTTGTCCGGGGCGCCCCCGCCGGTTACCCGCTGCCCCCGCTGCCCGCCGTTGGCAACGGCCCCGGCCCGATCCCGGGCAGTGGTTCCGGCAGCGGACAGATCCAGCGGCGCCCCCGTGGCGGCGATCTGGGCCTTGGCGCCGAACGCTCCGCCGGACGTCTGACCTGGGTGGCGCGGCCCCACCTGCCTCTGGGCCAACGCTCGGCGGGCAACCCCGGCCTTCAGGAGGGGTACGTCGCCCTGCGTGTGAAAGGGTTGCGCCTCAGCGCCGGACGCCAGCCCCTGCTGTGGGGCCACGGCCCCCACGGCGGCCTGCTGCTGTCGGACAACGCGCCGCCCCCCGCCTCACTGCGTATTTCCCCGTGGCGGCCGCACCGCTTTTCCGGCGCCGCGCGTCGGCTGGGCACGGCCGGATTCACCCTGTTCGTGGCGCGTCTGGAGGGGGGGCGGGAGATTCCCCACCCCCTGCTGGCCGGCCTGCGCATCGGCTGGTCGCCCCACCCCCGCGTCGAGGTGGGGCTGGCGCGCACCGTGATGGCCGGGGGGAGGGGGCACTCCCTGAACGGTCACGATTGGCTGAAAATCCTTTCCGGTCGCAATCTGGCTGCGGGGGTGGACACCAGCAACTCCCTGGCCGGAGTTGATCTGGCCCTGACCCTGCCTGCGGGGGCCACCCGCGCCCTGCGCCTGTACGGGGAGTACTCCGGGGAGGATGAAGCCGGGGGCTGGCCGACACGCCCGGCGCTGCGGGGGGGCATTCTGCTGGCCGGACTGGGAGCCGCCGCCGACGTCGCCCTGCGGGCGGAATTCGCCGCCACCGACGTGCTGCGCCCGGCCCCCGCCGGAGGCGTCTGGTACCGCCACGGCATTTATACCTCCGGCCACACCTACCGGGGCCGCATCCTCGGCGCCGCGCTGGGGCCGGACGCCCGGCAGGCGCGGCTGGAATGGGCGCGGCAGCGGGCCCACGCCACACTGGAGGGCGGCCTGACCTGGCTGGTCAGCGGGTTTTCCACCGCCACCCCGGAACGCCACGGTGCCGCCACCGCCGCCTGGCGAGTCCGGGCCGCCGGGCCGACGACCGGGGCCTGGCCGGTGGAGTGGTGCATGGCCACCGCCGTGGGGCGGGCCAGACGGGCCATCGACAACGGCTGGGAAGGAGGCGTCGAGGTGACCGCCACCTGGAATCTGTCGCCGTAGGAGCAACGTCCCCGTCGCCGGGAGTACGCATCCCGGTCGCCGTGGACGTGGATCCCCGAAACGCCGTAACCTTCGGGTTGTCGCTTCGGCGGCGCTGCCGTTAGAATGGGCACTGGCATCCGGTACACGGTTGCGAACCCCCAACAACAGAACATGATCGACCCCCCCCACACCCCTCCCGACACCCTCACCCCGGCCACGCCGCCGCCCTCCCCCGGTCGAGGCCGCTTCCACATCCCGTGGCTGCCCGATGATCCCGGCCTGCTGCGTTCGGCGCTGAACTCCGTGGCGGTGCGTGCACTGGGAGCCGTGGCGCTGTTCGGGTCCCAAATGGTGCTGGCGCGGGTACTGGGGGTCCAGGGGTATGGCGATTACGTGCTGGCGCTCACCTGGGTGTCGGTGCTGGCCGCCCTCGCTCCCCTGGGCATGGATTCGGCTTCGGTGCGCTTCATTGCCGCCTACCGCGAAACCGGCCACGACGCCAATCTGACCGCATTCCTGGCCGCCACCCGCCGCTGGGCAATGGCCGGCACCGTGGTGGCCACGGTGCTGATGGCGGTGGCGGTAGGGATAGTGGCAGGACACCTGCGGCCACAATTGTTGCAGGTGTTCCTGTGGGGCATTGCGGCCCTGCCCTTGATGGGGCTGTGCCAACTGTTGGCGGGGCGTCTGCAGGCCAGCCGCAGGGCCGTCTCCGCCATTGCCTACCAGGAGGTGCTGCGGCCCCTGCTCACCGTCGGCGGGGTGGCGGCGCTGGCCTTGCTGCCCGCAGCCCACGCCGGGGCGGCTGCGGCCATGGTGGTCACTGCCGCCGCCGCGTTTCTGAGTGCCACCGCGATGACCCTCCATGTGCGCCCCCTCCTACCCTCCGGACCAGCTCTTGCGGCCCGGGCGGAGTTGCGCCGCGATTGGCTCGGCACCGGCCTGTCCCAGATGTTTACCGTGCTGGCTGCCATCGCCATGGGCCAAATATCCGTCCTGATGGTCGGCATGATGGCGGGAGCCGATCAGGCAGGCATTTATGGCGCGGCAACCCGGGTCTCGGCCCTGACCGCGTTTGGTCTGGGGGTGATCAACCCCATTGCGGGCCCTCTGTTCGCGGAAGCCTGGGCCGGGAAAAGCCGCGAACGACTGGCCCAGTTGGCGCGCTTTTCCGCAATCGCCGCAGTCCTGCTTGTCATCCCCATCGCCCTGATGCTGGGGTTCGGCGGCTCCCGGATCATGGCAATGTTCGGAAAAGGCTTCACGCCTGGACACATGGCGCTGATCTTTCTGGTGCTCGGGCAGACAGTGAATGCCGCCTGCGGATCGGTGGGGCTGCTGCTGAACATGACCGGACACCACCACAGGGTTGCGATGGTTTTTGGAGTCACGGCGACGGTCAACGTGGTTCTCAATTTCCTGCTGATCCCCCCCTTCGGCATCAACGGCGCCGCCGCCGCCACTGGCCTGTGCATGGCAGCATGGAATATCATCCTCTGGGTGCAGGTTCGCGCCCACCTCGGCATTGAGCCCAGCATTCTCTCCATCTGGCCCCGCAAGAATGCGTAACTACCCTTGAAAATACCCGATTTTTTCATCATCGGCGCCCCCAGATGCGGTACCACAGCGTGGAGCCTCTACCTGGGAAAGCATCCCGACGTGTTCTTCTCCGACTTCAAGGAACCCCACTATTTTTCCGACGATTTCCCGATGCATCAGGGCATGGATTTGGACACCTACCTGAACCTGTTTTCCGCTGCGTCCCACCAGCACCTGCGCGTGGGAGAGGGGTCGGTTTGGTACCTCTACTCCCGGGATGCGGCCCACAGGATTCACGAGTTCAATCCCGCCGCCCGGCTCATCATCTGCTTGCGCAATCCGGTCGACATGGTGCACTCGCTGCACACCAGACTGGTCCTCACAGGGGAAGAGCCGATCGGCGACTTCGAGACCGCCTGGCGATATCGCAAGCAGGCCATTGGAACGCTCCCCCCCGGCCAGCCGTTGCCGGATATGCGGGCCTACCACATCGCAGGTCGCTTCAGCCCCTTCGTAAGCCGGGTGCTGGAGATTTTTCCCCGCGAGCAGGTACACGTCATCCTTATGGAAGAATTCACGGCTTCCCCACAGGCGATTTACCGCGACACCCTGAGTTTTCTGGGCCTGCCCGACGACCACCGCACCACCTTTGAACAGATCAATGCCACCCGTCATCAGGTGCGCCGACCCGGATTGAACTGGCTCCTGGCCCACCCCCCCCGATGGGCACGGCAGATCAACCAGGGGCTGGGTCGGCTCATGGGGGGGACCCGGGTACCGTGGAGTGAGGTGCGCACTGCTCTGGCCGGTAGCAAACCTGTGGCCGTAATGTCGCTCTCGCTGCGAGCCGAGATTCTGGCGGAATTCACCGATGACATCCGGATGCTGGAGAAGGGCCTCAACCGGTCGCTGGATATCTGGCTGCGGGAGTCGCCCGGAAAGCCAGCCCCACCCCGACACGACGACACACCAACCACACTTCCCCGCTAGCGGGATTCCAACGCCACCCTCGGCCCCCCCCTCGCTCCCGCACCCAGTGACACACACCCTGTCCCATACCCCGCAACCAGATCTTCCGGCAGGCGTGCCCGGCCTGACCCTGTTCTGCATGAACAACCTGCACGAACTGGGCATCCAGCGGGCCATCACCTGGATTGTCAATGGCTGGGACCAGGCTGCCCACGCCCCCGTGGCCCTGTCCCTGCACCGCCGCGAAGGGGCTCTGGAAAGCTTTCTCGACCCGCGGGTGCGGGTGTACGAGCTGGACCGCATCACCCCGCCCTTCCCCGGCTTCAGCAGCCTTACCCGGGTGATCGCCTACTACCAGCTCCTCTCCACCCTCAGGCCGTCCACGGTGATCGCCGTCAACCAGTACGAGGCCCTGGCCCTGTGCCTGGTCAAGCGCCTGTTGCCCCATTTCACCCTGGTGGTTTCGGAACACTGCCACGTGTCCAGCAACATCTCTGGCGCCGACGCCCACACCGGGGCCTTCGGCTGGTACTACCGCCATTTTTTCCGCCGCGAATACCTGAAATACGCCGATGTGATCCACACCGTCTCCCACGACGCGGCGGACGACCTGGTGCAATGCCACGGCATCCCGGCGGAGCGCATCCGCGTGATCCACAACCCGGTGGACATGGAACTGGTACACGCCCGCGCGCGGGAAGACGGCGGCCTGACCGCCCGCAAGGGCCAACGGCGTTGGCTGCTGGCGGCTTCGCGCCTGTCGCGGCAAAAACGCCTCGACATCCTGATCAGCGCCTGGGGGCAACTGGCGCGGGACCCGGAATTTGCTCCGGACTGGCGTCTGGTGATCTGCGGTGACGGCCCGGAACGGGCCATGCTGGAACGTCTGGCGCAAGACCTCGGCGTGGCCGACACGGTGGATTTTGTCGGCTTCCAGACCAACCCCTGGCAGTGGATGCACCACTCCGACCTGCTGGTGAGCACCTCGGAGTGGGAGGGCCTGCCCTGTTCCCTGATTGAAGCCCAGGCCGTCGGGGTACCGGTGGCCGCAGCCGATTGCCCCACCGGCCCCCGCGAGATTCTGCTGGACGGCCGGGCCGGATTTCTCTTCCCTCCCGGCGACGTGAACGCTTGCGCCGCCGCCATCCGCCGGGCCGTGGCAGACCCCGAAGCGGCCCGCCAGAAGGTGCGCACCGCCCGGCTGCACCTGGAACGGTTTGCACTGGCGGACATTATCCGGCAGTATGCCGATCTGGGTCAGCAGTCGTCCCCGCGCCCGGCCCGTCCGCCGATCCAGCCCCGATCTATCGGCATGAATCACCCCGCATGAGTCACCCCGCATGAGTCACCCGGACATCGAGCGCATCACCCCCACCCCGGACACACTGGAGCAGTTCCTGGCGGCCTTTCCGGACCACTTTCAGCGCTATGAATTCGCTCAGCGGTTCATCGAGCCGGGGCACGCCGTGGCCGACATCGCCTGCGGCACCGGTTACGGCACCTGGTTGCTGGGGTCCGCCTGCCGGGAGGCGCACGGTTACGACATCGCGCCCGACGCCGTGGCCCACGCCAATGCCCATTTCCGGCGACCGAACATGCAATTCCACTGCTCCGGCACGCTGCCGCCGGACACCTACGACGTGGTGGTGTCGTTCGAAACCGTCGAGCACATGGACGAGGCCGCCGGTGACCTGTTCCTGCAGAATCTCAAGGCCGCACTGCACCCCAAGGGAACCCTGATTGTCTCCACCCCCATCAACAAGACCCGCCACAAACACAACACCACGCCGTTCCATGTGCGCGAATATTCGGACGACGAATTCCCCGCCAAGTTGCAGGCTAACGGTCTGGAGATCGTCGCCATGTACGGCCAGGGCGGCACCTTTCATCAACGGTTGTACGGCGGACAGGGCAGCCCGGTCTCCATCTTCGGTATCATGAAAACCGGCGTTCACAAGCTGTTGCCCAAAGCCGTCCGCACCTGGCTGAAGACGCGGCTGCTGGGCGACCCTGCGGCGGGGTTGTCGATCCACGGTGACGGCTGGCGCAACGCCGCGGTGCAGATTGCGGTCTGCCGCATCTCCCGCCCCACCTCCTGATGCCGCTGGCTTCTGTGCGGCGGCCTGTTTAGCAGCCCCCCATGTGCGGCATCTATGGCATCGCGAAGTCGGGCACGGCACGCCAAGCCTCCCCGGCCACCCGGGCGGAAATCAGCCCGGAGGCAATCGCCCGCGCCACCGGCCTGCTGGCGCACCGCGGGCCGGACGACGCCGGTGTGTGGGTCGTCGCCGACCGCAGCGTGGGCTTCGGCCACCGCCGTCTGGCGGTACTCGACCTGACCCCCGCCGGGCATCAGCCGATGGCTGGACCCCGCGGCCACGTGCTGTGCTTCAACGGCGAAATCTACAACTTCCGCGCCCTGCGCGCCGAACTGGAACGCCTGGGCCACCCCTTTGCCGGCACCGGCGACGCCGAGGTGCTGCTGGCCGCCTACGCCGCCTGGGGCGAGGAGTGTGTGGGGCGCCTCAACGGCATGTTCGCCTTCGCCGTGTACGACCCCGGCGGCAACGGGCAGGGGCCGTCCCTGTTTCTGGCCCGCGACCCCGCCGGGGAAAAACCCCTCTACTACCACCACACCGCCGATACCTTCGAATTCGCCTCCGAGGTACGCGCCCTGGAGCACGGCGGGCGCATCGATCCCCTGGCCCTGGACCACTACCTGGCCCTGGGGTACATCCCCGGCGACCTGTGCCTGTTCGAGGGGGTGCATAAACTCCCCGCCGCCCACACCGCCCGCCTCGACCTGGGCGATTTCAGCCTGCGCACACGCCGCTACCGGGAACTGCCCGGCGCACCGGTCGGCGAAACCGGCTCCGGCACACCGGCTGAAACGGACGTCGAGGCCCTGGAGCGGGAACTCGAACACCTTTTGGAGGACGCGGTGCGCCTGCGTCTGGAAAGCGACGTGCCGCTGGGGGTGCTGCTGAGCGGCGGGCTGGACTCCGGTCTGGTGCTGGCCGCCGCCAGCCGGGTGTCGTCCCGGCCGATCGAGGCCTTTACCGTCAGCCTCCCCGACAGCCCCCTGGACGAATCCCGCCGTGCCACCCAGGTGGCCCGCCACTTCGGGGCGCACCACCACATCCTGCCCCTGGCCCCCACCGGCCTTGGCGTGCTGCACGACCTCGCGCCGCTGGTGGACGAGCCGCTGGGGGATTCGTCGCTGATTCCGTCGTTTCTGGTCTCGGCCCTCACCCGCCGCCACGTCACCGTGGCCCTGGGGGGTGACGGCGGCGACGAACTGTTTGGCGGCTACACCGCCTACGTCACCGGCCTGAACGCCCTGCGCCGCGCCGGCTGGATGCCGCGCCCCCTGCTGGCCCTGGCCGGGGCCGCCCGCTACCTTCCCGCCGGGCTGAAGGGGCGCGCCTACGGCCTCTCGCTGCGCCACGGGGCGTTGCAGCAGGCGTCGTGGTACACCACGTTCTTCGACCCGCGCCTGCGCCACCGCCTGTACCGTAACCCGCCACCGCTGGCGCGTGCCGACGCCCCGGAGCGGTGGCACGCCAGCTTGCTGGGGGCGCCGGGGGCGGCACCGATCCACCGCCTGTGCCGACAGGGCTTTTTGAGTACCCTGACGGACGACTTTCTGGTCAAGGTGGACCGCGCCAGCATGGCCCATGCCCTGGAGATGCGCTCCCCCTGGCTGGACCCGCGCCTGATCGACTTCGCCTTCGGACGCATCCCGGCCAGTTGGAAGGTGCAGGGCAATGCCACCCGGCGCCTGCAACGTCGGCTGGCGGCGCGCCTGCTTCCCCCCGATGCCGAAGTACCCCGCAAGCAGGGTTTTTCCATCCCCATGGATGCCTGGCTGCGCGCCGACCGCTGCCAGTGGGTGCGCGACACCCTGCCGGACCTGCCGGACAGCATCAACCGGGTTTATGTGGAAAAACTCATCCACGGCCACATGCGCGGCCGCGCCAACGGCGCCCGGCTGTTTGCCCTTATAATGCTGGCGTTCGCCAACCGCAACGCACGCCGCCACTAATGATCCGCGCCACCACATGCACCCCGGTCCACAGGCGGCCCCCCCGTCCGGTCATGTCGATGGGAGCCGTGCGGTGAAGATCTTGCTGGCGGGCGATTGGCAAACCCCGGTCTACGAAGAGCCGGCCCGCGCCGCCCTGGCGCGGCTGGGGCACACGGTGGAGCCCTTTGCCTGGCACTCCTACCTGCACATCCCCCGCCGGGGTGCGCGCCCCGGAACACCCGAAACGCCCAAAATCCCCGAAACGCCCGCCGCATCCACCCCCTCACGGCTGTGGGGCAGGATCCAGAACCGGCTGTTGCGGGGGCCGGCTGTGGAACGCCTCAACCGCGACCTGCAGGCCGCCGTGGAACGCCTTCGGCCCGATCTGCTGTTCATCTACCGGGGCACCCACATCCTGCCCCGCACCCTCCGCCGCATCCGCGCCGCCCACCCCGGCATCCTGCTGGCCGGATACAACAACGACGACCCCTTCGCCAGCGGCCATTTTCCCGGCCTGTGGCGGCACTTTCTGCGCGGCCTGCCGGAATACGACGTGATGTTCGCCTACCGCCACCACAACCTCGACGACTTCCGCCGCCACGGGGTGCGGCGCGTGGAACTGCTGCGTTCGTGGTTCGTGCCGGAACTGCACCGGCCCCTGCCTTCCGGGGAAGTGACCCGTTACGACTGTGACGTGGTGTTTGTCGGCCACTACGAGGCAGACGGACGGCTGGAACTGCTCGAAGCGGTGGTCCGGGCCGGTTACCACCTGCGGCTGTTCGGACACGCCAGGCAGTGGAACCCGGTACTGGCACGCTCGCGCACCCTGCGGCACCTGATCCCGGTGGATCTGGTATGGGACGACGACTATGTGCGCGCCCTGAACGGCGCCCGCATCGCCCTGTGCTTCCTGTCCCGCATCAACCGCGACACCTACACCCGCCGCTGCTTCGAAATCCCCGCCTGCGGCACCCTGATGCTGTCGGAATACACGGAGGATCTGGCCGCCCTGTTCGCCCCGGACCGCGAGGCGGCATTCTTCCGCTCCCGCGAGGAACTGCTGGCGCAACTGCACCGTTACCTCGGAGATGACCGGCTGCGCGGCCAGGTGGCCAAAGCCGGGCACCAGCGGGTGGTGCGGGACGGGCATGACGTGACATCGCGCATGCGGAACATGCTCGCCACCATCACCGCCGTCGCGCCCCGGGCAGGGTTTGCTTGAGCCGCCACCGGCCACTGATCCCCCTCGTTCCCGGCGAGGTGTCCCCCTTGCGCTACCGCGTGGGCATCCTGTTGTGTGTGGCCACCATGCTGCCCACCGCAATCACCCTGGCATGGGGACAAAGCGCCGCCCCTTCCACCCAGACCCAGTTGGGCCTGACCCTGGGGCTGGCGGCGATGCTGTCCATGGCCGTCTACGGCTGGCCTTCCCTGTATATCGTGCGCACCGGGCTGCTGGCCCTGCCGGGACTGGTGTCCGGAAGTGTCCTGCTGCTGCCGGATATCAGTTCGATCAGCCCCCACGCCTTGCTGTTCCAGACCCGGCAGATGGGCGCCACCATCACCCTGCTGACCAGTCTGGCGCTGGGGGCATCGGGGGCCGCGTGGGGTCTTGGCTGTCTCACCGCGCGACCGCCCGCGCCAGCCCCCCCCCGGGAATTCCGGGTGCGGTTTGTGGCCTACCTGATACTGGCCGTGACCGCCGCCACCTGGACCGCCCACAGCGCGGGACCGCTGATCTGGACGGCGGCGTACGTCACCCAAAAACAGAGACTGCCGCTGGGCTTGGGATCCATTCCGGCCATGATCGCCCTCGGCATTCTCGGCATGCTGGCATTTGCCTGCTTCGATCCCCGGGGAACCTCCCGGCACCGCTGGCTGGTCCTGCCGGTCGCGATCTATGCCTGCGTCTACTGTCTCTGGCTGCGGGGCGAACGCATCGAGACCCTCGGCACCCTCACCGGCGGCTATTTCATGTGGCTGCTGTACCGGCGCAGACCCGTGCGGCCCCTGTTCCTGGCTGCTGGCGCCGTGCTGATATTCGCCTTCTCCGTCAGTTGGGGCAACTACCGGATCCAGGCCACGGGGGGAACCCCGTTCCTCACATCCATCGTGTCCTCCTGGGAAGACCTGATAATAGAAACCGACGACGGGCTGGTGTCGGTGCAAGCCTCCACTTTCGGCGACATCGCGGCGACCCTGCTGAGCATGATCGGTCTGGTGGACGAAGGCGAGTTGACCCTGGTCCACGGCAAGACTTACCTGGATTTTATTCTGCGCACCCCTCCGCAGTTTCTTTACCCCGACCGGCCCGAGACCGTCGCGTGGATATTCTGGAGACACGACACCTCCACTGGCGGCGGCTTGTACGAACTGGCCGAGGCTTACTACAATTTCGGACCCGCGGGCGCCGCTCTGGTTCCGGCAATCATCAGCTTTCTGTTTGCCCGCGTTTACATGCGCGCCATCCGCCTGCGCACCCCCCTCGCCGTGCTGGCCCTGGGGCTGCTGATCGCCACCAGCTACCGCGGCATCTGGTATCAGACTTTCAATTACTACCGAATGGCGACCATCTGGCTGACGTTCGAGGCGGTTTTGATCGTGTTCACCGAGTTCAAGCGGCATGCCGCTGCTGCAACACCACTGCCGGAGCCCGAACATCCGGAACCGGCGCCGGGGCCCGCTTCCACGGGTGGTGGCTGATGCACGAAGAGCACACCCATCCGGCACCCCCCAAGGAAAAAACCCCTCCGCCCGCGCCCCGGATCGTCCATTTTGTGCTGGACCACCGCCCCGGAGGGCACCATGCCTTTATCCGCGGCCTGCGCTCCGCCCCCGCCACCCCCCCGTCCACAATGGTTACGGTGGGCAGCGGGCCGGACACCGACTTTGGCCTCACCAACCTGCGCCACCGCTGGCGCCTTGCCTTTCCCCTGGAAGTCGCGGTCAACGTGGCGCAAATCTGTCTGCTGCGCTGGCGCGGCCGGCTGGGGGGCGCGGGCACGGTGTTCCACGTCCATGGCGCCGCCAACCTGGCGCCGCTGGTGGCGGCGCGCCTGCTGCGGGTCCCCACCATATGGCAACTGCACGAAACCCTGGGCGTGCCACGCCTGCTGGCCCGGCTGGGGCAATGGGCGTTGCCCGGCGGCCCTGCGCGCATCGCCACCGTCACCCAAAAGGTGTATGCGGCGTTCGGCATCGACACCGCCACCACCGTGATGCCGCCCCTGGACACCGCTGTGTGGGTGCGCACCACCCCGCTGGGGAAAAAAACCCAGCCGCCGGTGATTCTGTCTGTCGGCAACCTGAATCCCCTGAAAGGGCAGGATGTTCTGATTGAAGCCATGGGGCAGGTTCCGGGACAATGGCGGCTGGAGCTCGTCGGCGAACCCCTCGCAACCCAGTCCGCCTACGTTCACCGCACACGCCAGATGACCGCCCGGGTCACCGGGGACAACCCACAGGGGCAGATCCACTGGGCGGGTCGGCAGGAAGGGGAACAGGTTCGGGAACGCCTCGAATGCTGTACCCTGTTCGTGCTGCCGTCCCGCAGCGAAGGGTGCCCCATCGCCCTGCTGGAGGCCATGTCGATGGGGTGTGTCTGCATTGCCACCGACGTGGGGGAGGTGGCAAGCATGATCCGTCACGGCGTCAGCGGGTGGCTCGTCCCCCCCGCCGATCCCCGGGCGCTGGCGGATGCCATCCGCGCCGCGCTCGCGCAACCACAGGAGGACCGCACCGTCATGGCCCGCGCCGCCCGAGAATACGTACTCGAACACCACACCCCGGAGCATATCGCGCGCCAGTTGGGCGCCCTTTACAGCCAGACGCTGGCCGACAGGATGCGGGCATGATCGTTCTCGGCCTCAACGCCTACCACGGTGATGCCTCCGCCTGTCTGCTGCGGGATGGCCGCCTGGTGGCGGCCGTCGAAGAGGAACGGTTCCGGCGCATCAAGCACTGGTCGGGGTTCCCCTCCGAGGCCATCCGCTACTGCCTGGCTCAGGCCGGCGTGCGCCTGCAGGACGTGGACTGCGTGGCGGTCAACGGCGACCCCGGCGCCAACCTGGGGGGCAAGCTGCGCTTCACCTTGCGCTCCCTGCCCAGCCCCGCCCTGCTGCTGGACCGGTTGCAGAACAGCGGCCGCCGCATGAGCATCGAGGCGGCGCTGGAAAAGGCCGTGCCGGAAGGAACCTTTCACGGCATCGTGCAACCGGTGGAGCACCACCTGGCGCACCTGGCCTCGGCATTCTTCACCGCGCCGTACGAGCACGCCGTCGCAGTGTCGGTGGACAGTTTTGGCGACATGTCCAGCGCCGCCTGGGGGCTGGGGGCGGGCACCCGGTTGCAGATGGACGGCCGGGTCGGGTTTCCCCACTCCCTGGGCATTTTTTATCAGGCGCTCACCCAGTTTCTCGGCTTTCCCCACTACGGTGACGAACACAAGGTGATGGGGCTGGCCCCCTACGGCCAACCGTCCTACCTGGACGAGATGCGCCGGGTGGTGAAGGTGCAGGCGGACGGCACTTTCCGGCTGCAGCTCGACTATTTCCGCCACCACCGCGAAAAGCTGACCCGGGCGCAGGACGGCGGCACCCCGGAAAGCGGCCCCCTGTGGTCCCCCAAACTGGAGCAGTTGCTGGGCCCGCCCCGCACGCCACGGGCACCGGTGACCCCACGCCATGCGGACATCGCCAGTTCGGTGCAGGCCATGTACGAAGAGGCGCTGGGTGCCCTGCTGGGACACATCCACGCCATCTACGGCGTGGACAACCTGGTGCTGGCCGGGGGCTGCGCCCTGAACTCGGCGGCCAATGGCAGGATTTGCACCTCCACGCCGTTCCGCCACCTGCACGTACCGGCGGCGGCGGGCAATGCCGGAGGCGCGCTGGGGGCGGCCCTGGCCGTCTGGCACGATTCCGAGGTAGAGGCTCCCCGGCAGCCGGTGGAACACGCCTGCTGGGGCCCGGGTTACACCGACGCCGAGATCGGCGTGGTGATCAAGAATCTCTGGTCCCGCCTGCGCGCCCGCGACTGCGCTGTGCGCAGTGCCGGAAACGACGCCGAGGTGTGTGAATTCACCGCCCGCGCCCTCGCCGACGGCAAGGTGGTGGGCTGGTTCCAGGGGCGTATGGAGTGGGGTCCGCGCCCCCTGGGCAACCGCTCCATTCTGGCCGATCCCCGGCGCGCCGACATGCGTGAGTTCATCAGCCAGAAGATCAAGCGCCGCGATTCGTTCCGGCCGTTTTCCCCCTCCATCCTGCGCGAGGCCGTGGCCGACTGGTTCGAGGTGGATGCCGACGTGCCGTACATGAGCCAGGCTCACCCGATCCGCGAGGAGCGTCAGGATCAGGTTCCGGCGGTCACCCACGTGGACGGCAGCAGCCACCTGCACACCGTGTCCGCCAGCTTCAACCCCCTGTATCATCGGCTGATCAGCGCCTTCCGCGATATCACCGGCGTGCCCATGCTGCTGAACACCTCGTTCACCGACCACGAACTGCTGGTCTGCAACCCGGCGGAGGCCCTCGAGTGCTTCCTGCGCAGCGATATGGAGGTGCTGGTGATGGGGCGTTACCTGCTGGACCGCAGCCGCACCACCGGATGATCCGGAAGCCGACAGAGGATCAAGCCAGATATAGATTATCCCCGGTACACCTTCCCGGAGACGGTCGGCCATGCCTGTGACCATCAGCGTCATCACAGTCGCCCGCAACAGCAGGGACACCATCGCCGATACCCTGAAATCCGTCACCGGACAGCACTATGAAAACATTGAACACATCGTCATTGACGGTGCGTCGAAAGACGGCACGGCCGAACTGGTGGCGGAACTTCGCAGCAACCATCTGAAGCTTGTGTCCGAGCCCGACAACGGCATATACGACGCGATGAACAAGGGTATATGTCTGGCCTCCGGAGACGTCGTCGGTTTTTTGAACTCGGACGATTTGTTCAGTGACGAACACGCGCTGGAAAGGGTCGCGCAGGCTTTTGAAAACCCCGACGTGGACGCCTGCTACGCAAATCTGGTGTACGTCGACAAACAGAACCGCCGCACGGTTCGTTGCTGGAAGTCAAAGCCGTTCAAAAAGGGTTTTTTCGCCAGGGGATGGTGCCCGGCCCACCCCACATTTTACGTTCGAAAATCGGTCATTGACCGGCTTGGTGCGTTTGATACCGGCTACCCGCTCGCGGCCGATGCGGACCTGATGATCCGCTACCTGGAGCGGGAAAACGTCAGGTCGGTCTACATCCCCCACGTTCTGGTGCGAATGCGCACGGGCGGAGTGACCAATCGAACGTGGCGCAACATTGTCCGGCAAAACGTGGAAATTTTTGCCGCCCTGCGCAAAAACGGGATACCGTTTTCCCCGATGCTGTTCTGGGCATTCAAACTGGAGAATCGTTTTCGGCAGTTCCTGGCAGGGCGATCCGCAAATGAGCGCTGACCCGGCTGTGCTTGTCACGGGCGCAAACGGCTTCATCGGGCGCGCCCTGTGTGCCCACCTGCTGGCTCGGGGTAAAACCGTACATGGGGCCGCGCGGAAGACGGCGGCCCTGCCCGGTGGCGTGCGGCCCTTTTCCGTGCCCGGTGTGGATGGCTCCACCCCTTGGAAGGAAGCCCTGGATGGCTGTAGCGCGGTGGTGCATCTCGCGGCACGCGTCCATATGACGCGGGACGTCGCCGCTGATCCCGCAGCAGAATTCCGCCGGGTGAACACCCTGGGCACGTTGAACCTGGCCCGCCAGGCGTCGGCTGCGGGGGTCCGTCGCTTCGTGTTTCTCAGTTCCATCGGCGTGAACGGCTCACAGACGTCCGGCTGTCCCTTCCGCGCCGGGGATGCCGTGGCGCCGCAGACACCCTACGCACGGTCCAAACACGAGGCCGAACAGGAGCTGCGTGGCCTGGCGGAACGCACCGGAATGCAGGTCGTCATCGTTCGGCCCCCGCTGGTGTACGGGGCGAACGCGCCGGGAAATTTCGGCACCCTCCTGCGCTGGCTCCGGCGTGGCGTGCCACTGCCTCTGGGAGCCGTGCATAACCGCCGCAGTCTGGTGTCCCTGGACAACCTGGTGGATCTGCTGAACGTCTGCCTCGACCACCCGGCCGCTGCCAACCACACGTTTCTGGTGAGCGACGGCGAAGATCTGTCCACCACCGATCTGTTGCGCCGTCTGGGCGGGCACCTGGGTATCCCGGTACGGCTGCTGCCCGTACCGGCTTCCTTGATGGGGTGGGGCGCCGGATTGCTGGGGAAAAAATCCCTGGCGCAAAGCCTGCTGGGCGACCTGCGGATCGACATCCAGAAAACTCGCCACCTGCTGGGCTGGACCCCCCCCATCGGGGTGGACGAGGGTTTGCGCCGTGCGGCCCGGAGGGGGCAGCCGTGAAACGCCTGTTCGACCTGTCGCTGGCACTGCTCTCCGGGCTGCTGCTGGCCTTGCCAATGCTGGTGCTGGTGCTCGCGGTACGTCTCACCTCGCAGGGTCCGGCCATCTACTGGAGCGACCGGGTCGGTCGTCACAACCACATTTTCCGGATGCCCAAGTTCCGCAGCATGCGGATGAATACCCCCGCCGTGGCCACGCACCGGCTGACCAGCCCGGCCGACTACCTGACGCCAATCGGCGCGTTTTTACGCAAGACCAGCCTGGATGAATTGCCGCAATTGTGGAGTATCATCAGGGGGGACATGAGCTTTGTCGGGCCCCGCCCGGCCCTGTTCAACCAGAATGATCTGATCGCCCTGCGCACCCGGTCGGGGGTACACGAACTGACACCGGGCCTGACCGGCTGGGCCCAGGTGAACGGTCGCGATGAGTTGCCAATTCCCCAAAAGGCCGCCCTGGACGCGGAATACCTGCGGCGGAAATGCCTGTGGTTCGATATCCGCATATTGTGGCTGACCTTCGTGCGGGTGGTGCGGCGCGACGGCGTGTCACACTAGGGCGTCGGCAGGGACGGGGTGGCGTGGCCGCAGGATGCACACGGACCCCGTGTTGTATTGTAGACTACGAACTTCCGAACCCTGAGCGCCTGCATGGCCCGGGGTTCGACCCGGGTGACCGGTTGGGATGACGCGGCCTCGCGTTTTGAAGGAACGCGGCCCGGAAAACCAGACGAGCACACTGTCACCGTGACGGAAAGACCTCAGACCAGACACACACGGATGAACCAGACCAACACGGACAAATTCTGGGCTGCCCGGCTGCTGGAAATGCCCAGGATGGCCAAGCGCCTGCTGGCCCTGGCTGTGGATGGGGTCATGTGCGTGCTCACCGTGTGGCTCGCCCTCTATCTGCGTCTGGAGCAGTGGGTGACACCCCAGCCCGCGTACGAGGTGGCGGCAGCGGTGTCTATCCTGATCGGGTTGCCGCTGTTCGTGCGCTTCGGTCTGTACCGCGCCATTTTCAGGCATACCGGCTGGAACGCCATGCTGAGCCTGCTGCAGGCCATGGCGATATACACCCTGGGTTACGCCACGGTCTTTTCGGTAATCGGCGTGAACGGCGTGCCGCGCACGGTGGGCATCATTCAGCCCTTGTTGTTGATGGGGGGAATGGGGCTCACCCGCGTGATGGCGCGTTACTGGCTGGGCGGCATGTACCGTTCGGCCCTGCAACGGCAAAGCCTGTCAGGGGTGCTGGTGTACGGCGCCGGGTCCGCCGGGCGGCAGTTGGCCGCAGCCCTGTCCGGAGAGAGAGAGTACCGGCTGCTGGGCTTTCTGGACGACGACACCCGCCTGCATCACCACAGCCTGGACGGGCGGATGGTCTACTCCCCCGGGGAACTGGAACACCTGATCCCGAAGTTGAAGGTGACGGACGTCCTGCTGGCCATTCCGTCGGTCACCCACAAACGCCGCCTCGAAATTCTGGAAATACTGCGGCACTTTCCGGTACATGTCCGCACCATGCCCAGCATGGCCGACCTGGCCTCTGGCCGCTTGCGCCTGAATGACATACGCGAACACATTACCGACCTGCTGGACCGCGAGATGGTCACCCCCAGCCGCCAGTTGCTCCACCGCAACACCTTCGGCAAAACCGTTCTGGTAACCGGTGCGGGTGGTAGCGTCGGCAGCGAACTGTGCCGCCAGATCGTCAAATGCCGACCCAAGGCCCTGCTGCTGGTGGACATGAGCGAGTTCGCGCTGTACCGGATCCACCACGAACTACAGGCCGAGCAGGAGGCACAGGGCTTCGCCTGGGGACCCGAACTGGTGCCGTTGCTTGCCTCCGCGTGCGACCCGACACGCATGCAGGAGATCATGCATACGTGGCACCCGCACACGGTCTATCACTCCGCCGCCTACAAGCATGTGCCACTGGTGGAGCACAACCCGGCGGAGGGGGTGCGCAACAACGTATGGGGAACCTGGATTTGCGCCCGGGCGGCGGCGCTGTGCGGGGTGGAAAGCTTCGTTCTCATCAGCACCGACAAGGCCGTTCGTCCCACCAACATCATGGGCGCCAGCAAACGTCTGGCCGAAATGGTGTTGCAGGGATTGGCCACCGCCGATTGGGAGCACCTGCCGGGTGACCAGCACCTCAACCCGACGCGCACCTGTTTCTCCATGGTGCGTTTCGGCAACGTGCTGGGTTCCAGTGGCTCGGTGGTGCCCCTGTTCCGCGAACAGATCAGGAACGGTGGCCCCATCACCATCACCCATCCCGACATCACCCGCTATTTCATGACCATCCAGGAGGCGGCCCAGTTGGTGATTCAGGCCGGCGCCATGGCCACCGGGGGCGACGTATTCGTGCTGGACATGGGCCAGCCGGTGCGCATTTACGACCTGGCGCGACGCATGGTGCAGTTGTCCGGATTGACGGTGCGTGACGAGGCCCACCCCCACGGGAACATCGAAATCCAGATCACCGGCCTGCGGCCCGGCGAGAAACTCTACGAGGAGTTGCTGATCGGCGACAATCCCGAACCTACCCAGCACCCGCGTATTCTGAAGGCACATGAACACTGCCACAGTTGGGAAGTATTGCAGGATGAACTGCACACCCTGGAACTGGCGCTCAACAGGAACGATGTGCCTGTCATTCGCAACACCCTGCGCCAGTTGGTTCAGGGCTACGAACCCGCGAATACCGTGGTGGACTGGGTACACCTGGCCCACGAACGCGAGGAAATGGCGAAAACGTGGCGCGTCAAGCCCTCGCCCATCACCATGCCGCCCGGCCAGGATCCCTTCCCCAACTCCAGACGACCGCTGGACACCTAGCCCTGAACCCGCCGCCCGGTGAGTGCCACGAAACGCTCCACCCCTCCCGCGTGCCCGCCGCGCCTACGCCTTGCGCCGGGTTCCGCCCGTGCCTGTTCGTCTTGCCCCGTCGGCTCCCCCTGATCTCCCCGATTTCCCCGATTTTCCCGATCCTCCGGCCCTTGGATGGGCGGCCTCGTAGGCGGCGGTGAGCTGGGCCGTGGAGACGTGGGTGTAGCGCTGGGTGGTGGACAGGTTGGCGTGGCCGAGCAGTTCCTGAATCGCCCGCAGGTCGGCGCCGTTGTCCAGCAGATGGGTGGCGAAGGCATGGCGCAGGCCGTGGGGCGAGGTGGGGCGGAGCACCCCCGCCTCCGCCAGACGGCGCGACAGGATCCACGCCAGCCCCCGGGTGGTCAGGCGGTTGCCCTCCCGGTTCAGGAACAGGGGCGCGCGCTTCGGCTCCCGGCGTCCGGTGGCGCGCCATGCGCTCCACAGGTTGAGGTAATCGGCCAGCGCCCGCGCGGCGCCGCCGCCGATGGGCACGATGCGCTCCTTCCGGCCCTTGCCCAGCACCCGGATCAGCCCCTCGCCGAGGCGCAGGTCCTGACGGTCCAGCCCCACCAGTTCGGCGGCGCGGACGCCCGCCCCGTAAAGGGTTTCGAAAATGGCCCGGTCGCGCACCGCCAGCCGATCGGCCGCAACGCCCTGCGGCGGAGTGGCGGACCCGCCGACGTCGGCGGGAGAATCCGCCGCTTCCCCCCCGCCGCCCGCCAGCAGGCGGTTCAGGTCATCCCGGCCCGGCAGGCGCGGCAGGCGTTCCGGCAGTTTGGGGCTGCGCACCCGGGCGCACGGATCGGTACTCACCTCGCCCCGGCCACGCAAGTCGGCAAACAGGCCGCGCACCGCCGCCAGCTTGCGGCCGGTGGAGGCGGCGGCCAGCCCGCGCCCCATGAGCCCGGCCATGAAGCCGCGCACCATGCCGGGGGTAACTTCTGCCGGGGCCGGAGCTTCGCCCTCGGCACGTGCCAGAAAGACGCGGAATTCGGCCAGATCACCGCCGTAGGCGCGCACCGTGTGGGCCGACATGCCGCGCCCGGCCAGCCGCTCCAGATATCCGGCGATGGCCCGCTCCATTTCAGAAGCCGGGGCGGCGTTCGGCGCAAAGTCCACCCCGGACTCCGGCCCCGCCCCCGCTCCTACGCCTGTTGCTGAGTCCCCGACCATTCCATCCCCCCCGCCCGCCAGGCCAGAAAGTCCTCCCGTGCCCGCTGGATGGCCGCCTCCCGTCGCTGGGCGCGGCTGCGCACCCGCGCCGCCGGGGGTGGAAACAGGCCAAAATTGATGTTCATCGGCTGAAAACGCTCCGCCCCCTGCGTCAGATAGCGCGCCAGCGCGCCGATGGCGGTACCTTCCGGCACTTGCAGGGGACTGTCGATACCTTGCACCCAGCGGGCGGCGTTGAGGCCCGCCAGCAGCCCCATGGCGGTGCTCTCCAGATAGCCCTCGACACCGGTGATCTGCCCCGCCAGCCAGATGCCGGGATGCCCCTTGAGCATCAGCCCCGGCTCCAGACAGGTGGGGGAGTGAACGTAGGTGTTGCGGTGGATCGCGCCAAAACGAAAAAATTCGGCGTTTTCCAGCCCCGGAATGGTGCGCAGCACCCGCTCCTGCTCCGGCCACGCCAGCTTGGTCTGGAAGCCCACCAGGTTGTAGTAGCTGCGCGCCAGGTCCTCCTGCCGCAGTTGCACCACCGCGTGGGGCATGCGGCCGGTGCGCGGGTCGGTCAGCCCCACCGGCTTCATCGGCCCGTGGGCCAGGGTTTCCGGGCCGCGCGCGGCCATCACCTCGATAGGCATGCAACCCTCGAAATAGATCGCCGGCTCCTCGAAGGCGGCCGCTTCCACGGTGCGCGCCGCCAGCAGGTCGCGGATGAACCCGGCATACTGCTCCGCATCCAGAGGGCAGTTGAGATAATCCCCCTCCGGGTCGTCCCCGGCGTCGTAGCGCGAGGCGCGGAACGCCACCTCCAGATTCACCGAATCGGCGGCCACGATGGGGCTGATGGCGTCATAAAAATACAGGCCGCGCTCACCGGTGGCCGCCCGGATCGCCTCCGCCAGAGCCGGGGCGGTCAGCGGGCCGGTGGCGATCACCGCCGGGGCCGGGGGCAGGCCGGTGATCTCCTCCCGCACCAGCCGGATGCGGGGGTGGGATTGAATGGCCTCGGTGACGCTGCGGGAAAAAACCTCCCGATCCACCGCCAGGGCCTTGCCCGCGGGCACCCGCGCGGCGTCCGCCGCGCGCAGGATCAGGGAGCCCAGGCCGCGCAACTCGGCCTTCAGTTCCCCCGCCGGGGTGTCGGGGGCGTCGGATTTGAGGGAATTGGAGCACACCAGCTCCGCCAGCCCCTCGCCGCGATGCGCCTCGGTGGGGCGCGCGGGGCGCATCTCGTACAGGGTGACCCTCAACCCCGCCTCGGCGGCCTGCCAGGCGGCCTCGGAACCCGCCAGCCCGCCGCCCACCACGGTCAGGTCAGTGGCGCCCGGTGTCGGCACCTAGGCGGCCTTCTTGGTGTATCCGCAGCCCTTGACCGGGCAGACCAGTCCGCCGCGCTTGACCACCAGGAACGGGTGTTCGCAGGTCGGGCACGGTTCCGCCACCGGCCGGTCCCAACTGGCGAAGTCGCACTTGGGGTAGTTGCCGCAGGAGAAGAACACCTTGCCCTTGCGGCTCTGCTTTTCCACCAGATCGCCGCCACACCCCTCCCGCGGGCATTTGACGCCGGTGGGGATGGGGCGCGTGGTCTTGCACTCCGGATAGCCGGTGCAGGCCAGAAAACGCCCAAAACGGCCATTCTTGATGGCCATCGGCTTGGCGCACTGGGGACAGGGGGTGCTGGTCACCTCGTCGTGGACGATCTCGATGCCGCGCTCGGACTCGCGGAACTCCTGGGTGTTCTTGCACTCGGGATAGGCGGAGCAGGCCAGAAAACGCCCGTGGCGGCCCCAGCGGATGACCATCTTCTGGCCGCACTGGTCGCAGTCGATGTCGGTGGGCACCTGCTCGCGCTTGATGTTGCGCATCTCCTCCTGAGCCGTTTCCATGTCCTTGTTGAACGGCACATAGAAATCCCGCACCGACTCCTGCCAGTTCTTCTTGCCGTGCTCCACCTCGTCCAGTTCCGCCTCCATGCCGGCGGTGAACTCCGGGTCCAGCACCTTGGGGAAGTGGGCCACGAGCAGGTCGTTGACCACCACCCCCAGGTCGGTGGGGTGCAGGCGCGATTCGCGCTTTTCGACGTACTTGCGGTCCTGGATGGTGGTGATGATGGTGGCGTAGGTGGACGGCCGGCCGATGCCGCGTTCCTCCAGCTCCTTGATCAGGCTGGCCTCGCTGTAGCGCGGCGGCGGCTGGGTGAAATGCTGTTTCGGCTCCAGTTCGCGGGCGGTCAGTTTCTGCCCTTCCTCCAGGGCCGGCAACACCCCCTCCTGCTCCTCGGCGGTTTCGTCCGGCTGAACTTTTTCGTCCTCCGGGTCCGCCACCGTCTCGCCGTAGGCGCGGCGCCAGCCGGGGAAGGTCAGCACCGAGCCGGTAGCGCGGAAGGTGGCGCGGCCGCACAGCAGGTCGGCGGCGGTATCGTCGTAGCGTGCCGGGGTCATCTGGCAGGCCACAAAACGCTCCCAGATCAGTTTATACAGGCGGTACTGGTCGCGGCTCAGAGCCCCCGCCACCTGATCGGGGTGCAGCGTCACGTCGGTGGGGCGGATCGCCTCGTGGGCGTCCTGGGCCGAGGACTTGGACTTGTAGACGTTGGGCTTGTCCGGCAGGTAGTCGGCGCCGTAGCTGGAGCGGATGAAATCCCGCGCCGCCTCCACCGCGTCCGGGGAGATGCGGGTGGAGTCGGTACGCATATAGGTGATGAGACCCACCGGCCCCTCGCTGCCCATCTCCACGCCCTCGTAAAGCTGCTGGGCGATGCTCATGGTGCGCTTGGGGGCAAACCCCAGACGGCGCGAGGCGTCCTGCTGCAACTGGCTGGTGATGAACGGCGCCAGCGCCTTCTTCTTGCGCTCCTTGCGGGTGACCGCATCCACCCGATAGGGGTGGTCGGCAAGTTCCGCCACCAGGGCGCGGGCGGGGCCTTCCTCGGTGAGCTTGACGGCCTTGCCGTCCAGCCTGGTAAAGCGTGCCTCGAAGGGCGGCGGCCCGGCAAAGCGGGCGGTGATGGACCACGACTCCTCGGGCACGAAGGCGCGGATCTCGGCCTCGCGCTCGGCCACCAGCCGCACCGCCACGCTCTGCACCCGGCCCGCGGACAGGCCGCGCTTGACCTTGTCCCACAGCAGGGGCGACAGACGGTAGCCGACGATGCGGTCCAGCACCCGGCGCGCCTGCTGGGCGTTGACCATGTCGTCGTCGATGCGGGTCGGCTCTTCCAGACCTTGCAGGATGGCCTTCTTGGTGATTTCGTTGAAACGGACGCGGAATAGCTTGTCCTTGGCGTAGCCCGCGTCCTGAATCTCCTGGGCAATATGCCAGGCAATGGCCTCGCCTTCGCGGTCAGGGTCGGTGGCCAGATAGACGCGGGCGGCGTTGCGGGCGGCGCTGCGGATTTCGTCCAGCACCTTTTTTTTGCCGTGGATGGTGATGTAGTGGGGCTCGAAACTGCCGTCCACGTCGATGCCGATCTCGTCCTTGGGCAGGTCCTTGACGTGCCCGACGCTGGATTTCACGACAAAATCCTTGCCCAGATACTTCTGGATGGTGCGCGCCTTGGAGGGCGATTCGACGATGAGCAGTGACTTGGCCATTACCTACTTCTTAAACCAACCCGCGCCTTTGGGCAAGCGGCATTACGCAACCGAAGGGGGGCGAATATACCGGTTACCGGGCAATTTTTCCACCAGTCCCGCCAGTTCCAGCGCCAAAAGGTCCCCCAAAAGCCCCGGCACCGGGCGACCCACCCGTGCCGCCAGAGTGTCCACCGCCATCGGCACCGTGTCCAGTTCCGCCAGCAACCGCCGCTGTTCCCCGGGCAACCCCGGCCAGCGTTCGGCGGGATCCTCGGCCACATTGTTGCCGGTGGCGGCCAGCGCCAGTTGCGGCAGCAGGTCGGCGATCAGGTCCGTGGGCGAGGTAACCAGCGTGGCCCCTTCGCGGATCAGGGCGTGAACCCCCGCCGAGCCGGGCTGGTCGATGTTGCCCGGCACCGCGTACACCGTCCGCCCCTGTTCCGCCGCCATGCGCGCGGTGATCAGGGAGCCGCTGCCCTTTTTCGCCTCCACCACCAGCACGCCGATGGACAACCCGCTGATGATGCGGTTGCGACGCGGGAAATTATGCCCCACGGGACGGGTTCCGGGGGGAAATTCGCTTACCACCGCCCCTTTCTCGGCGATTTCACGGAACAGGGTAATATTTTCCGGGGGATAGGGGATGTCCAGACCGGTGCCCATCACCGCCACCGTGTTGCCCCCCGACCCCAGTGTGGTGCGGTGCGCCATGCCGTCCACCCCCACGGCCAGCCCGCTGACCACGGTCACTCCGGCATCCACCAGGCTGCGGCAGAAATCCTGGGTCACCTGTCGGCCATAGGGGGTGATCCAGCGCGAACCGACCACGGCCACCGCCCGGCCAATGCGCGCCAGACCGTCCCCTTTCAGGTACAGGAGCGGCGGCGGATCGGCGATCTCCGTCAGCCTTTTCGGGTAGGCCGGGTCTTCCATGGCCAGCAGCCGCACCCCGCTCTGCTGTGCCCACTCCAGCAGCCGTTCCTCGGCAGCCGTGGGGCGTGCCTCGACAATCGCCTGCGCCAGCGCCGGAGACGCCTCCGCCTCGGCCATCAGCCGCTCCTCCCCGGCCGCCAGCACCGCCGCCGCGCTGCCGAACTGGCGCACCAGCCGCGCATAGCCGATGGACCCCACGCCGCGCACCGCCGCCAGTGTCAGGGAGGCCCCCACATCCACCGCCGCACCGCTCACGGGCACCCACCGGCAGGGGCGTGGCCCTGCAGCCAGTCGCGCACCCGCTGCGCCACCTCGTCCGCAGTCTGGCTGCGGGTGTCCACCACCAGCGCCGTGGCC
This sequence comes from Nitrospirota bacterium, assembly GCA_029858285.1. Lineage (GTDB taxonomy): Bacteria > Nitrospirota > JACRHL01 > JACRHL01 > JACRHL01 > JAOUFN01. The sequence goes on from JAOUFN010000002.1 coordinate 27,530, forward strand.
CTTTCAGGCCCCACAAGGGGCTCCCCGTCGCGCCATTGCTGCTCCAACACCTCCAGAGTGGCATCGGAAAGGTCAACGCCAAGGGCGGCGCGTTTTGTGACCCGCTCCGCCAGCACCTCCGGGGAGGCCTCGCAGGACACGGTCAGACACGGCACCCCGGCGCGTTCCGCCACCTCCCGTGCTGCCTGCCGCCGGGCGGCCTTCAGGTAGGTGGCGTCCAGCACCACCGGAAATCCGGCCTCCAGCGCCTGTGCCGCCAACTGGTGCAGACGCTGATAGGTGGCGTCGGTGGTGGCGGCGCCGTACAACCCTTCTCCCACGGCGGCGGCGTGATGCTCCCGGCCCATCCCGGCCAGCCGTTTGCGTTCGGCATCGGAACGGATGCGCACCGCCCCCAGCCCCTCCACCAGCCGGTTGCTGAAATGGGTTTTGCCGCTGCCGGTCACGCCGTGCATCAGCGCCAGCCACGGACGGGGCGGACGGGTGTAGGCATCGGACAGCGCCACCCGCGCGCCCACGGTGGCGGTGCGGGTGGCGGCATCGAAGCCGGTGGCAACGGGGGTCAACGCCGCCACCTTGGCGCGCACCCAGGCGCGGTACGACAGGTACAGGGGCAAGAGGGCCAGCCCCGCGTAGTCGCCGCTGTGTTCCAGGTACAGGTTGAGGAAGCGCGCCCCCAGTTCGGGCCGCCCCCTGGCGTCCAGGTCCATGCGTGTAAACGCCACCTCGGCCATCACGTCGGTAAAGCGGAAGGCCGGATTGAACTCGATGCAGTCGAAAAGTTGCAGTTCGCCGTCCACCCACGCCGCGTTTTGCAGGTGCAGGTCGCCGTGGCACTCGCGCACAAAGCCGTCCGCCAGACGCGCCGCGATGCGTGCCTCCAGCGCCGCAAGGCGCGCCTCGCTCCACTCCCGCACGCGCCGAAAGGTGTCCGCCGGGATCAGTTCCGGCACAAAGCGCGCGGTCAGTTCGAAATTCGCCAGCACTGCGGCGCGCACCTGCTCCACGCCCCCCACGCCGTCCCCGGGCCGGGCCTGCGCCGCCCGGGCGTGGAATTTCGCCACCTGCCGGGCCATGGTGTCCACATGCGTCGGCTCCAGGGTGCCCGCCTCCAGCATGCGGTCCAGTTGTGCCGACTGGGGAAACTCGCGCATGCGCACGGCGTATTCCAGCGTCGGCTCCCCGGCAGGACCCGCATTTTGGCCACCGGCCTCTCCGTCAATCCGCACCCTGGGCGCCCGCTCGCTGCCGGTGATCGCCGCCACCCCCAGATACAGGGGCGCGGCCAGGCGCCGGTTGAGACGCACCTCTTCCGCGCAGAAATGACGCCGTTTTTCCAGCGTCGAGTAATCGACAAAGCCGAGATTCACCGGCTTCTTGAGCTTGTAAACGTACTCGCCGGTAAGAAACACCAGGGAGATGTGGGTTTCGATCACACGCACCGGGACGGTTACCGGGTGGGGGTAGGCCTCGGGGCGGCAGAGCCCCTCACGCAGCGGATGCGCAGTGGATGCGGCCATGGGGGCAGCCGGGCGCGGCCCCCTACAGTACGATAAGTTTCTGGCCGCGCCGCGCCGGGCGCAGGGCGGTCAGGTCGCCGGAGAACGCCACGTGCAACTTTACCGGCATGCGCTCCCCCTCCCAGGCGCTGATGGACAGCGCCCCCTGGGCGTCCACGTCGAAGCGCATGTGCAGGTCCGGTTCCCCCTGGGGCACCGGCGGCAACCCGTCCAGTCGCAGTTCGCCGAGCAGGGTCACACGGCCATCGGCGTCGCGGCGTACGATGCGGAACACCACCTGGGACTGGCGGTCCTCCACGGTGGTGAACACGTGTTCGCCCTTGGCGGGCAGACGCTGGCCGCGCGCCACCACCACCACCAGGTGCCCCACGTCGTCCGCCACCCCCAGGTCGTAGGGAAGGTGTTCGTGCAGGGTTGGAAAGCGTACCGGCTCCGTAGCCTTCTTGCCCGGCATGGTCAGCTTGCCGTACAGGGCGGTGCCCACCGCCACCGCCTCGTCCGGGCCCAACAGCGGGTCGTGATGGGCCACCACCGGCCCCAGCCGCTCCAGCATGCGTTCGCGGAACGCGGGCACGGCGCTGCCGCCGCCAGAAAACACCGCGCGAGTGATGCCGATGCCCTGGGCGGCAGCCGCATCCAGAGCCTGCTCCAGCAGTGTCCCGGCGCGCTCCAGCAATCCTTCCCACAACGTCTCGGCCTGCTCGCGGGTCAAATCCAGAGGGGCACATTCGCGTCCCTCCAGCCAGGTGTCGGGCACCGGGATGGTCACCTCGGTGTTGTAGGTCAGTGATTCCTTGGCCCAGCGCGCCAGGTCCAGCAGGCGAAAGCGGAATTCCGGGATGTCGGCGGGGTCGATGCCGGTTTCGTCCAGGATGTGGTGACACAGGTGATAATAGATCACCCGGTCGAAATCCATTCCCCCCAGGTGGCCGTCGCCATACACCACCGGCACATCGATGATGTCCGTGGTGCAGGTGACCACCGAGATGTCCAGGGTGCCGCCGCCCATGTCGATCACCAGCGTCGGCGCGCCGTCCCCCAGCCCTTGATAGAGGCTGCCGGACTGGGGCAGGGCGAAGGCCAGGGTGGCGGCCACCGGCTCGCTGACGATGGCGTGCAGTTCCACCCCCGCCAGCAGCGCCACCTGATGAATCGCGGCCCGCTGCGCCACGTCGTAATGGGCCGGCACCGCGATGGTCACCGGGCCAATGTCGTCGTTCAGGCGCTCCCTGGCCCGCGCCACCACCTTGCGCAGAATCAGGGAGCTCAGTTCGACTGCGGAATATTCGCGGCCGTGGAACAGAAAGCTGCGCGGACGGCCCACCCAGCGCTTGGACTGCAGGGCCAGGTTCTCGGCGCGCATGCCCGGGTTGAGGAACGGGTCCTGCCCCACCTGCACCACGTTGGGGGTTTCGAAATAGATGGTGGAGGGCAGCAAGGCGTTGCCGTCGTTGCCGTACAGCACGCGCGGCTCGCCGCTCGCGTCCACCCACGCTGCGACGGTGTTGGTGGTACCCAGATCAATGCCGATCGGTGTCATGCGGGCGCTTCCAGGCTGTTTTGTAGGTTGCCCCGCCGCCGTTCGGACGAACGGCGGTATCGGGTTCTAAAATCTGTTTCCCAGTCTACCCGAAAAGTCTCTGTCCGCCGAACCTGGCGCGTCCGCCAAAGCCGTCTCATCCGCAAGTGCCCCCCTCCTGCGCGGCGGGAAAAAAAGCGGCCCCGCCCGGAGCAGGTCTTGCCCTGGGCGGGGCCGCGGGTTCACGGCCAGGGTGGCGGCTAGTCGCGGACCGCGACCACCTCGGCGTCAAACGGATAGCTGCTCAGGAACTTCATCGGGATACTTTCCTTGGTCTCGTCCTTGAAGGAGGACACCAGGGTGGTAAGCTGATCGGCCTCCTCGTCGGTAAGGCGGAAGTTGGGCATGATGGTGCCCGGCGTGATCTTGCCCGGATCCTTGAAGTGCTCCCACTCCCACTGCAGCTTGGTGTGGTCGCCTTCCACATGCTCGAAGATGTGCACCAGATAGAAGGACAACTCGGTCTTGCTGCCGAAGCCCGACAGCTCGGGACCGGCGGTACCCTTGGTACGCATCTGGCGCGCCGTGTGGCAGGCGCCACAGCCCTTGGTGCGGAACAGCTCCTTGCCGGCCATCAGGGTCGGCGCCTCGGGCAGACTGGCATTGCGCGAATACAGGTTCTGGTGGCACTTGGAACACGACGACTGGGCGAACACGCCGGTCAGCAGTTCCCGGTCCAGATGGTGCACGTCGCCGTGGGTGGCCTCCACCGACAGGGCCTGCCCCTCGCCTTCGTGACACACGGTGCAGCCGAATTTTTCGAACGGATGCCTGAGGATGTAGCCAGTGGGCTTGCCTTCTTCGTCGAAGAAATCCGGGTGGGTGGTGTAGGGCTGCGGCGCGTCCTTGAACAGGGGGTTGCCGATGCCCTTGTGGCAGGTCATGCAGCGGTCCGCACGGTTGTTTACCGTCGGCAGCCACACCTGCTCAATCTTGAGCGGCGCGTTGGCCAGCGCCGGATCGTTCATCTTCTGCGCCAGCATTTTGTAGTAGGGCCGCTGGTAGTCGTGCCACTCGGGGTTGGCCCCGTTGTAGCTGAGAATCCCGAACACCACCGCCATGCTCACGCCGGCGAAGGCAAACAAAACATTCTTGATGTCCATGGATGCGAAGGCCTCTCCCTCTTTACTTGGATCTCGCTCGGCCCTGAAACACTGCCTGGGGCGCTAGAGCTTGAACCAGGGGGTCACCAGGAAGTACTTGATATTGAAGCCCAGGCGCAGAAACACCTTCACGGGCGACAGCCACAACAACGCCATTAAAGACCACACGGTCACATAGCGCGCCATGCCGAGTTGGCGCGAAAAACTGCGCCACAGCAGGGCCGGCAGGACCATGAACGCCACGAAATAACCGATCACCAGCAGGTAGGTCAGCCAATCGGCGGCGACCGCATCCAACCCCCAGCCGTGCAGGATCACGTTCATGTCGTTGAGCGAGGCGCCGGAGGCGGACTTGTGCTTGTGCCAGTCGTCCCACGGCCAGTACCACGCCCAGTCCAGACCGCGGAAGAACACGCCGATGATGATGAAAATCCACCACTGGATGAAGCCGAAGATGAACGTCCAGATGGCGAACTTGCGTTCCTTCCAGGCCCAGTAGCCGACCCCCTTGGGGTTGATGTCGACGTAGGGGATCGCCATCAGGCCGACGATGATCAGGCTCGGCAGCACCACGCCCGCCAGCCACGGGTCGAAGAACACCAGCAACTCCTGCAGCCCCAGGAAGTACCAGGGGGCCTTCATGGGGTTGGGGGTGGTGTCGGCGCTGGCCATGTCTTCCAGCGGGGCGTGCTTGAAGGTACACACCCACAGCAGCCCGGCCAGGAACACCAGGGCCGCGATCAGCTCGATATACAGCAGGTGCGGCCACACGAAGACCGTGTCCTCGGGCTGCTTGCGCACCTGGAAGCCCTGCCCCTTGACCAGTTCCATCAGGGCATAGGACTTCTTCTGGTTGCGCGGGTAGATGTTCTCTGTGGTATGGCGTTCAGACACGGGGTGCCTCTCCTCTCGCGTTCAGCTCACAGGACAATTCACAAGGCAATTCACAACACATCGGGGCCGTCCCCTGCAAAAACACCGGAGCCACTACAGCGGCCCCGAAAAGCCGTCCTTGCGGATGCGCCAGAAGTGCACCACCATGCCGGCGGTGATCAGCACCGGCAGCGCCACGCAGTGCAGCACATAGAAACGCAGCAGCGCGTTCTGGCCCACCACGGTGCCGCCGATCAGCAGGAAGCGGATGTCGTTGTCCACCCGCATCCCCAACTGCTGACCCCACGGACCCGCATAACCGATGAACGGCGTGGCCTCGGCCATCTTGGTGCCCACGGTGATCGCCCACAGGGCCAACTGGTCCCACGGCAGCAGGTAGCCGGTCCAGGACAGCAGCAGGGTGAAGGTGAGCAGCAGCACGCCGATCACCCAGTTGAACTCGCGCGGCGCCTTGTAGGAGCCGGTCATGAACACGCGGAACATGTGGGCCCACACCAGGAACACCATGGCCTCGGCGCTCCACTTGTGCAGGTCGCGCATCAGGCCGCCCATGAACACGTTGGAGGTGAGGTCCTTGATGTTGTGGTAGGCCTGACGGGTGTCGGGCACGTAATAGAACATCAGGAAGATGCCGGTGAAGGTGAGCAGCAGGAACATGAACGCGCTCATGCCGCCCAGACACATGGTGTAACGGAAGCGCAGGGCGCTGCGCTTGATCTTCACCGGGTGCAGATGCAGCAGCACGCTGCTGAACATGATCAGCGACTGGTTGCGGTCGTTGTCCGGATAACCGTGGCGAAACAGCGACTGCCAAACCTGGGTGTCGCGCACGAATTTGGCGAAACGTTCAATCACAACAAACTCTCCACATGTTCACAGGCCACATGCCCACAGGCCGCATGCTCACAGAACACCGCATCCACACATCCGCCGCGACCGCAGCGGAAAACCAACCTCCCGGCTCCGGCACAGGCCCGGCGCTACAGGCCCGGCGCTACAGGTCCAGCGCTACAGGTCCGACACTACACGTCCAGATAGAACGGCTTGACCTTGCGCCCATCCGGGTCCACATACACCGCGATCCCCTCGATGGATTTGGGATCCGGATCCTGACGCACCGAGGTGTTTACCACCACCTGCCCGTCGATGGGGTCCAGCGAAATCGCCGCCCGCCACAGGGTGCGCGGCGCCGGACCACCTCGAACGTTGCCGTTGGTGTCATAAATACTGCCGTGACACGGGCAGCGGAACCGCTCCTGATCCGGGAACCAGTTGGGGGTACACCCCAGGTGGCGGCAGATCGAGATCAGCGCATACATTCCCTGCGCCTCGCGCACCACCCAGAACTGCCCCTCGGTTTTCCAGCGGGTGTCCACCCCCAGACCGTAGTCCTTGGGGGGGCCGATCTTGAACGTTGTGGGCGGCTCATAGAGAACCGTCGGCACGTAGAACTTGAACGAGCCGAGGCCCACTCCGCCCATGGCCGCCAGGAACCCGCCCCAGCCTACCAGGGTGAAGAAGTCGCGGCGCGACACAGGCTCGGAGCCTGCCTCGCCGCCAACGGCCTCAAAGCCACGCATATCCTTCAATGGCACACGCACCTCCTTACCGGGACCACGGGGACATCATTCGCCGGACAGGGGAACAACTCACCCTGAATCCGCCCCGGCACTCCCCCGAGCCAGCCAGCCAGCCGCCGGTCGGGTCATGAAACGGAACCTTCCGGTCATCATAACACCCGACGGGAAACAAACTCACCAATCTGCACCAACCCCTGTGACGCGAACCGGAGCGACCTCTCCAGAGCGGCTCCCGGGAAGGGGCCGCAGGCCGACACTCACGCCTTTTCCACACTGACAGGGGGCATATATTTACCGACCTTGGCGCCCGGCGTCAACCCACGAACGTGATTCCTGGCCCGGAATCCTGCTGCCCGGGACCACCCCACCCCCCGGTCGCCCGGCGCGCGACCGCACCACAGGCCAAGGTCAGGAAAAAAACCGGGGAACCCGGCAAAAAATCGACCTGGAAAATCAGACCAGCCGCCGATGCCGCTCCAGCAGCCCGCGCAGGCGTTCCACGGGAGCCTCCGCAAGTTGCCCGGCGGTAACCCGCCAGCACCAGTTGCCATGGGCCAGACCGGGGCGGTTCATGCGCGCCCGGCCATTCAGCCCCAGCACATCCTGCAGCGGCACGATCGCGGTGGCGGCCACCGATGCCATGGCGGCATCCATCAGGTCCCAGTGAATTTCGGCACCGTCGCTGCGCAGGTAGCGGCGGGCAAAATCCCGCACCGGCTCCGGGGCGGCCTGAAACCAACCCACGGTGGTGTCGTTGTCGTGGGTGCCGGTATACACCACCTGATTCACCTGATGGTGTTCCGGCAGGTGGGGGTTTTCCGCGCCGGAATCGAAGGCGAACTGCAGCACCGCCATGCCCGGCAGGCCGGCGTCGCACCGCAACTGTTCCACGTCCGGGGTGATTACCCCCAGATCCTCGGCGATGATGCGCCCCGAGGCGCCCTCCGGCAGGGCCCGGTCCAGGGCCTGAAACAGCGCCAGACCCGGTCCCGGCATCCACTTGCCGCCGATGGCGTCGGTGGCGTCGGCGGGCACCTCCCAGCAGGCGGAAAAACCCCGAAAATGGTCCAGCCGCACCTCGTCGGCCACCTCCAGCGCCGCCCCCACGCGTTCCACCCACCAGGCGAAGCCGCTGCCGGAGTGGGCCTCCCAGCGGTACAGAGGGTTGCCCCACAATTGACCGGTGGCGGAAAAATAGTCCGGCGGCACCCCCGCCACCACCTCCGGGCGGCCCTGGGGGTCGAGCTTGAACAGGTGACGGTGCGCCCACACGTCGGCGCTGTCCAGGGTGACGAAGATCGGCAGGTCGCCGATGGTGCGCACGCCGCGCTCGTGGGCGTAATCGCGCACCCGGCGCCACTGGTGGAAGAACAGAAACTGCCCCAGCCGCACCGCCTCGATCTCCCGCGCCAGACGCGCCCGCCAGCGGCTCATGGTCGCCGGGTGGCGGTCGCGCAGGTCGTCTTCCCACGCGAACCACGGGGCGCCGCCGTGGTGCGCCTTGAGGGCGACGAACAGGGCATAGTCGTCCAGCCACGATTGCGCCGATTTAAGGAAGGTGGCGTAGGCGGAGGCCATGTCCCCCGGCGGGCGGCGCTCGAAGTGGCGCAACGCGTGGTCCACCACCTCGCCCTTGGCGCGGGCCGCCCACGCATAGTCGGTAACCGACTCGTCGCCGGAGGCGGGCCGGGGGCACTCGGAGCGCTCCAGCAGCCCCTCCTCCATCAAATCCCCGGCACTGATCAGCAGCGGGTTGCCCGCGAAGGTGGAGCAGGAAGAATAGGGCGAATCACCCATGCCGGTGGGCACCAGGGGCAGAAGCTGCCAGCGGCGCTGTCCGGCTGCGGACAAAAAATCCACAAACGCCCGCGCCCCCGCCCCCAGTTCGCCGATACCGGCAGGTCCCGGCAACGACGTGGGGTGCAGCAGAATGCCGCTGACCCGTTCCTCTCCCAAGCGCTCCCTCCTCCCGAAACGGCCCGAAAAACCCAATGGTACCACCATCGCGGAACAGTGACCGGAACACTGGCCGGAACACCCCGTAACGGCCACGCCCTCCAATTTGCCGCTTGACCAGCCCGCGACACCCCTCGTAGCATCTTCCGACAGTCACCGCTTTTGTGCCCGTAACCGGTTGTCCTGACGGATATTTTCCGGCTGCGGGAGGGGGGATGGGGAGACACTGCATCCGGTGGGGTCCATTGGGGTGCAGCGGTGGTCTCCGGTTCCCCGGGCACGCCCGGGACCGCCATCTTCCCCGCCAACAACATAAGGAGTCGCCATGAAAAACCCGCTTGAGACCATCTCCGGAACCATCGTTCTGGGATTCATCCTGACCGGCGTGCTGTACGTCATCGTCAACGCCATCGCCTGATCGCACGCTAGCCATCGGACCGGCGGGCGTACGGGCCCCGGTCCCCGACAATTTTCAAAAAAAATTTCCCCGGGAAATTCACAAGCTGACGGGAACAGAACAATGGAAATGGCATTTTTCGCCCGCTGGGCGCACTTCATGGCCGGCATCACCTGGATCGGCCTGTTGTATTACTTCAACTTCGTGCAGGTGCCCGCCATGGGCGCCGCCAAGGCCGACGGCACCGCTGCGGGCATCGTCAAACACGTGGCCCCGCGCGCGCTGCTGTGGTTCCGCTGGGCCGCAGTGGTCACCTGGCTGTCCGGCGCGGCCATGCTCGGCCACATGGGCATCCTCGGCCAGGCCTTCACCCTGCAGGGCGGCAACGCGGTGATCGGCATGGGCGCCTGGCTGGGCACCATCATGCTGTTCAACGTGTGGGTGCTGATCTGGCCCAACCAGCAGAAGGTGCTGGGCCTCAAGCCCGCCGACGACGCCGCCAAGGCCCGCGCCGGACGCGTGGCCCTGCTGGCCAGCCGCACCAACACCATGCTGTCCATCCCCATGCTGTTCTTCATGGCCGCCAGCATGCACGGCCGCATGTTGTTCGGCTAACAGCCGCCAGCAGCAGATGGAAGCAGGCGGAAGCCTGCCGACAACGGTAAAACGGCCTTCCCGGACGCAAGGATTCCGGGAGGGCCGTTTTTTGCCTCAAACGCGCCGCGCCAGCAGCCGTGCCACCAGGCCCGCGTCGAGGCGCACCTGAATCACCTTTTCGCCGGTGACCAGGGCCTGGCCGGGTTTGCCTCCCTTGGGGCGGCGCACGTTCTTGCGCGGCGTGCAGATTACCTCGCCACCCCCCTCCTGCTTGAGGCGGCTGAAATGGGCGGCCAGTTGCGCGGCCTCCTGAATGGTCTGCTGGGACGGCTCGCCCTTGCCGTGAATCACCACGTGCGACCCCGGCACGTCCCTGGCGTGCAGCCACAGATCGTTGCCCCGCGCCATGCGAAAGGTGATGCGGTCATTTTCGGTGCTGCTGCGCCCGACCCGGATCTGCCGCCCGTCGGAGGCCAGAAAGGCCCGCACCCGAAAGCGGGCGTCGGCGGCTTTGCGGCCCGCCGGAGCATCGGCCTCCGCCGCCGGGGAGGGAAAAATGCCCGCCACGGCCAGCGCCGCCTCCGGCGTGCCGCCTTCGTCCAGCACCCGGCGCGCCGCATCGACACGCTCCAGTTCCGCCATTGCCTCGGCAATGCGCTGCTGCAGCACCGGGATGCCGCGCCGCGCCCGGCGCGCCGCCTGAAAAAACACCTCGATGTTCTCCTCCGGAGTGCATTCGGCCCGCAGCGGCACCACCAGTTGGGGGCAGGCGTCGCTGAACCAGTCGGTGACGGCCACTTCGCGCAGTCCCCGGCGCAGCAGGTGGCGGTGGGCCGCCAGCAGTTCCCCGGTGCGCGCCGATTGCTCGCTGGCGGTGTGGCGGGCCAGATCCGCCTGCATGTTCTTCAGGCGTCGGGCCACGCGGCGCCGCAACCCGCCCAGGGTGCGCGCCGCCTGCCGCCGTTGTTCCACGCGGTGGGCGACGGCCATCCATCCGGCGTAGCGGCTCTCCAGGGCGGCGCTGTCGGGGACCGGTCCGGCGAAGACACCCGCACCCGCATCGGCCACGTCCTCCGCATCGGCCAAATCTTCCGCCGGAGCCGTGTACGCCTCCCCGATCTTCAGGCCGCGCATGCCGCCGGGGCCATACCCCATCAGCACCCGGCCCGCCCCGTCCAGCAGCAGCAGGCGGCCACGGGGAAGCAGTTCCGCCACCAGGGTGGACTGCCACTCCTGCCCCGCAGCGTCGCCGTGGCGCGACACCGCAATGCGCACCACCCGGCCACCGCCGGGCCGCTCGATTCCCACCACCCGTGCCGGACGCAGCAGGGCGCGGGCGCGCAGGACGAAGGGAGGCACCACTCCCGGGGGAGTGGGGGGCGCATCCACCACCAGATGCAGGCGCGCCATGTCCGGCGCCACCCCCACCAGCAGTTCGTGGTTGCGGCCCCGGCAGCGCACCGTCAGGGACAGGTGGTGGGGCCAGGGCGAGCGCACCCGCACCACCGCGCCACCCGCCAGCGCCGCCGTTACCTCGACCACGGCGGCGGCAATTTCCGGCAATGTCATGGAGCGGGGCGGCATCACGGAAAGGGAAAATAACCGCTCACGGCACCACGCAAAACAGTGCCCGGGTGGCCACCCGGACATGCCCCGGACATGCAGTGTTCATCGGCATGAAAACGCTCAAGTAACGGACAAATAATTCCGAAGCGTACAACATAATCGGAACCGCGCGTTTGTCGCTGCGCCAGGTGATGCATCTCAACAAGGCCCACCCGACCCTTATTTTCCCCTCTCACTCCTGATCATGACGTACCCATGACCCTGTTTGCACGCCTCACCGCCGCCCTGATCCTGGCCTCCGCCGCCGGGGGCACCGCGCTGGCGGTGCTGTATTCGGGGGTTCTGCCCTACGGCACGGCGGGGCTGGTCATCTCCGCGCTGCTGTTGATGGGCACCGCGGGGCTGGCGCGCTGGGTGATTCGCCCGTTGCAGAACGACCTCCGGCGGGGCGGCAGCGGGCGGAACGATATCGACCAAAGCCACGTTGCGGACGACCCGTGGGCAGAGGCGGCGCTGCACGGCAACCAAGCCTGGGACGAACTGATGGCGCGGCTGCACCACTACGGCTACGGTCCGGGCACGCCCGGCGACACACGGCCGGGGCTGCCCGCCAACCCGCTGCTGGCATGCCTGTTTCAGGCCGCCAGCACCGACGTTGCCAGCCACTCCCACGAGGCCTTCGTATCGCGCCTCTTTTCCGACTGGATCAACGACGGCACCCTGCGGGCGGTGGCGCTGGCCCAGGGGGCACGCCACACGGTGTCGTTCCTGGCCCACTGCCCCCCCGGCCTGCGCCCCCTGCACCAGGAAGACATCCCCCCGGAAATCCGCAAACTGCCCGCCACCGCCCCGCAACCCAAAGTGGTGACCACCGACACGGCGGTGTGGGCGGCCTTCCCCACGGGTCCGGCCCCGGCGCACCCCGGCGACCACACCAACAGCGCACCCCGCAACCTGATGGTGGCCTGGCCGGAGGATCACCGCGTCGAGCTTCAGGAATTGATCGCTCTGGCCACCGTGGCCCGCTACATTGGCGCCCGTGGCCACATTGCCGCGGCAATGAGCCGACCCCAGACCCACAGTGTGCCACCGGCGGCGGATCTGCAGGCCCACCTGTTTGCCTACCTGGGGTTGCGCCTGCACGATCTGGTGCGGGAGGTCGAGGAATTCTGCAACGCCGTCCACCGCGCCGCCCAGGGCGATTCCGCCTCGCTGCCCGCGTCCCTCGACGCCCAGGGGCGCCGCCTGCGGGAACGCCTGACCGACTTGCTCCACGGCGCCGACGGCGGCTGGCTGCCCGCCCCCGGAACGCACTGCCCGGTGTTCCTCCCGTCGCTGATCGAACAGGTGCTGCTGCCCTACCGGAATGAAATGGAACGGGGCCACATCACCCTGCGCTGCGACACCCGCGGCGCCGGGAAGCCGGTCACCACCGATCCGGTGGCGCTGTCGGCGATCATGGACGCCCTGATCTCCAACGCGGTACGCTTTACTCCGGACCACGGGCGCATTGTCCTCAGGGTGACCCGACTGGACGACGGTCGGCAGGGGGAGCTGGTGGTCGCTGTGCGCGACTCCGGCGTCGGCCTCTCCCCCGACAGCGCCGGACACCTCGGGGAGGCGTTTTTTCAGGGGCCGGAGGCGGCCCGGCGCATGGGCTCCGGACACGGGCTGGGGCTGGCCCTCGCCACGCGGCTGGCGGAACGGCTGAACGGCAGCCTGAACGGCGCGGGAAACGACACGGGGAACCGCAAGGGCAGCACCTTCGTGCTGCGGATTCCCCTTCATCCAGTCACCTCCCCCAACCGGGAGACGCTGGTCAAGGCGGCTTGACACATGGACCACCCGGCAGACACCACCTCCCCCCGTCCCCTCGATGCCCCCCGCCCCGGCGGCGCCTCCCCCACGGAGTCCGAGCGGGAACTGCTGCAACTCGCGGTGTCCCTGCTCAACCACGACCTGCGCTCCCCGATCCACGCCATTCTGGGCTTTTCCGAACTGCTCACCATGCGCGACGGCTCCCCGGAGGAGATTCACCGCTACGCCGAGATGATCGGCCACGGCGGTGAACAGCTCATGCACCAGGTGGACCAGATTGTCGGGCTGATGCGTGCGGTGATGGGGCAAACCGCCTGGGGGTTTGCCGAAACGCCCCTGACCGTGATTCTGGGAGCGGTTGCCCCGGAAGGCGTTGTCATCGGCGTCGCCAAAGGCGACACCACCGGAACGGTCCGCTGGGACCCGGAGCGCATGGGCGGTGCCCTGGGCGACCTGCGCGACCACGGCCGCCAGGCCTCGGGCGACGAAACCTTTGCCGCCGACGCCGACGCCAGTCGGGTGCGCATCCGCATCGGCCAACCGCTGGGGGCGTTGCACCCGGTGGACATCAACTTCCGCAATGCCGCCGTGCAGTACGCCGCCCAAGTGGTCACCGCCCACCACGGCACCCTGCTGGCGGACCAAGGCGGTTTCGGCTTTTCCCTGGATATTCCCCGCTACCCGGACCTGGGGGCGTAGGCCCTCGCCGACCGGCAGTGGGGGCCTTCCGAAGATGTCCCCCCCGGCGCCACACCCATGGGGCGGGGTGCCCCCGGCGTCACCGATGGGGCGGGGTGCCCCCGGCGTCACCGATGGGGCGGGTGCCCCCGGCGTCACCGATGGGGCGGGTGCCCCGCCCCTGTGCCCTGCCACCGCAACCGGCACGCCCCCCAGGTCAGCCCGCCGCCGAAGGTGGCCAGCAGCACGTTGTCGCCGTCACCGATGCGCCCCTCGGACAGGGCCGTGGCCAGGGTGATGGGCAACGACGCGGACGAGGTGTTGCCATAGCGCTCCAGCGTGGTGCACACGCGTCCCTCGGGAATTCCCAAACGCCCGGCCACCGCCTCCAGAATGCGCAAGTTGGCCTGATGAAACACGAAGCAGGCGATGTCGTTCACCCCCAGCCCGTCCCGCTCCAGGGTGGCGCGGATGATCTCCGAAAAGCGGCTGACCGCCATTCGGAACAGGGGGATGCCGTCCATCTTCAGGGTGTGCTGGCCGGCGGCGAGGGTATCCGCCGAAAGCGGCAGGCGCGAGCCCCCGGCGGGCATGTGCACATAGTGCCAGCGGCTGCCGTCGGTACGCAGGGTGACCGGTCCCACCCGTCCGCCGCTCAGGGTGCCGTGGGGGTCGGCCTCGATCAGGGCGGCACCGGCGCCGTCCCCGAACAGGATGGCGGTGGCCGGGTCGTCCAGGTCGAGAAAGCGGCTTTTCACGTCTGCCGAGATCACCAGAATGCGCCGCGCCTCGCCGGTAAGGATCGCCGCCCGCGCCATCGACAGGGCGGCCAGAAAGCCGGTGCAGGAGGCGAACACGTCCATGGCGCCGCCTTCGGAAGAGATGCCCAGGGCTTGCTGGATCAGGCAGGCGGTGGCGGGAAACGCCATGTCCGGCGAGGTGGTGGAGACCAGAATCCGGTCCACCCCCGCCGGGTCCACCCCGGTTTCCTTGAACAGGGCCTGCGCGGCCCGCGTTCCCAGGGTAGAGGTGGCGTGTTGCGGCGGTGCCCAGCGGCGCGTGCGGACGCCGGTGCGGCGCACGATTTCCGCCGCGCTCAACCCCAGCCGCTGTCCCAGGTCGGCACTGGTGACCTCGGTCTCCGGGACGTAGAGGGCGGCGGCGCGCAACACCACGCCGGGGGGAGATAAAACCGGGACGGATCCAGGTACAGAGTCGGGGACGGACATGGGGGGATTTTAAGTTTCGCCAGCGGACTGGTCAACCGCACCGGATGAGACCGGTTAACCAGCCTCCCCCCACAGCGATGAAGCTGGCCGCGCCACGGATTTTACGCGCATGCGCCGGCCCCCACCCCGCCCGCCGCGATGAATGCAGAACTGCCGTGTGTGTTAGCGAATATGCCCGGGGGGTTCCCCCGCCGCGAATATGCCTGCGGGCCCCCCCCCCGCCCGCCGCTAGACGGCGAGGGCGGCGGGTTCGGCGCCGTGCACGTATTCCCAGCAATCGGGGCGGCGCAGAATTTCTTCCACCAGCCGGGTGTGCAGGGCGTGGCCGGAGCGATGGGCGATCAGATGGCCCCACAGGGGGAACCCCAGCAAGGCCAGGTCGCCTACCAGATCCAGCACCTTGTGGCGCACCGGCTCGTCGGCAAAGCGCAACCCGCCGGGGTTGAGCACGCCGTCCTCGCCGATCACCACGGCGTTGTCCAGGGAACCGCCCCGGGCCAGTCCCCTGGACTTGAGGTAGTCCACCTCGGCAGCAAAGCCGAAGGTACGGGCGGCGGCCAGTTCATTCTCGAAATTCTGCGGGCTCAGTTCCAGGTGAAAGCGCTGCTGCCCGACGGAGGGGTGTTCAAAATCAATGGCGTAGTCGATGGTCAGGCCGGGCACGGCGGCGGGCAGCAGTTCGATCCACTTGCCCTCGGCCTCCACCCGGAGCGGGCGGGTAATGCGCACGGCCGAGCGTTCCTTGCTCTGCTCCACGCGGCCAACGGCCTTGAGGCCTTCCACGAACGGCATGGCGCTGCCATCCATCACCGGCACCTCGCAGCTGTCCAGCCACATTTCGGCGTTGTCCACCTCCAGCCCGGCGAGGGCCGCAAGCAGGTGTTCCACGGTGTGCAGTTGCACGCCGTCCTGCCCCAGGGAGGTGGCGTAGGAAGTGGCCTGGATGTTGCCGGAGCGGGCATGAATGGTCACCGGCTGCATACCGGGGCGCGCAATCACGAAACGGAAACCGGAATCCACCACCGCCGGGCGGACGCTAAGGGTCACCGGCGCGCCGGTATGCAATCCCACCCCGGTAAAGCGTGCTTCCCTGCTGACCGTGCTTTGAAAAACCATCCTGGGCTCCTTGGGTGTCCGGTCACATCCTGTGCCGGATCTACGGCTGCCCGCAGGCGGCGAAGGTGCCGGTCCGGGGCGCAGCGACCGGACAGACTGCAACCGCTGTGCCAGCGCGTAACGGCCCGGACAATTCGATGCAATGCATTGTATTTAATGAAATGCCGAAACAACGGAAATGCGCCACCGGGGCCTCTCCGGGGGTGGCCGGGAGGGTTCGTTTCACCCGCACGGCGCCGTCACGGGTAGGTTTCACCCGCACGGATGCGGCGCACTGCCTCCCGCCGATAGCGGTTGACGTTGCCGTACGCCGCGCCCGATAATCGGGTACCTATGAACGAATCGGCCCAACAGATCCCCGACAGCGGACAACTCGGCACCCTGCCCCTGATCCACATTCTCGAGCATTTTGTGGACAAGGGGGTGACCGGCACCCTGGCGGTGCATCAGGACGCGGTGGTCAAGGCGATTTTTCTGCGCGACGGCGAGGTGGTGTTTGCCACCTCCACCAAGAAGATGGATCGTCTGGGCGAAGTGCTGGTGCGCACCGGGGTGATTTCGGCCTCGGCCCACGATGCCGCCACCAAGTCCATGCAGCAGAGCGGCAAACGCGAGGGGGAAACCCTGGTGGACATGGGCATCCTCACCCCCAAGGGGCTGTTCGAGGCCCTCAAGGTGCAGGTGGAGGAGATCATCCTCTCCATGTTCTTGTGGGATCAGGGCAAGTATCAGTTCATGCCGGGACGTCTGCCGGCCCACGTGGTGCCCCTGCCGGTGCGCATGGACCAGCTTCTGCCCCGCGCCCTGGACCGATTGGGCGGTCAGTAGGCATCGCCCGATTGGGCGGTCAGCAGGCATCGCCCGATTGGGCGGTCAGCAGGCATCGCCCGATTGGGCGGTCAGCAGGCATCGCCCGATTGGGCGGTCAGCAGGCGCCCCGCCGCCCCCCCCGGGACAACACGAACAGGCCGCACCAATCCCCGGCCCCCCGGTTTTTATCCGGCGGGGGTTTCCCCCTTGCCGCCCCGGACCTGGCGTGAATCCACCCAGATATCGAACACCCCGGTAAGGGCCAGGGACGGCAGCAGAAACAGCGGCGCCGGGGGGATTAAAAACAGCGCGTAGAAGGCCACCTGCAAGGCCGGGTGGGTGGCGGCGCGCCGGAAATAGTGGGCCATTACCGCCCACCCCTGCAGGGCATAGGCCAGCAGCAGAATTCCCAAAAGATTTCCCGCCACCACCGGCAGGGCGCCCGACAGGGGGGCGCCAAGGCCGCCAATGGCCAGGGGCGCGGCGACGGCAATCAGATACCAGATCCAGGTATCGGGCAGGTACCACTCCGTGATCGGCTGCATCTCCCCCACGGCGGGGTGCGGGTAGCGCCGGAAGATGCGGCGCGTCATCAGCAACGAAGCAGTGCCCAGGGCCATGCCGGTAAACATGAAGGCGACCGGGGAAAAGCGGTACATGTTGCGGGAGATTTCCGCAGCGTGCTCGCGGAACGTGGCCAGGGCCGGGTCTTTGGGGGCCGCGACGGCGTATTCGCGGATGGTTTCATCGACGAAGCGGTTGGTCACCTGCCGCATCCCCCCCGGCGTGGTCAGTTCGATGGCCGCCAGCACCGTGACGGTGAGCAGGGCGGCAGACAGGCCCACGGCCAGTTCCGGGCGCCAGCGCAGGGTCAAACAACGGGCCACCAGCAGGGCGGGCGCGGCCACCGCCACCAAAAACGCCACCGCCGCGCCATCGCTGCCCAGGCCGAACTCGAAGGCGGCGCCCACCAGCGCCGCGGCCAGCATCACCCGCTCGCCCCGGCGCACCGCGAGCGCCGCCAGGGGTACCGGCGCGAACAGGGCGAAGGGCATGCCGAACACGCCCAGGGCCCGCACCGCCCAGTAAAGGGAAAGCGCAAGAAAAAGGGACGCGGCAGCCTCGGCCAGCGTCCCTCGGGCGTTACCGCCGTTGGCCGTGGGGGCCATCTTGCCGGTCAGACCGGCACTTCCTTGAAGGCGATCAGCGCGATGTTGCGGGCGCGCTTGATGCCCACGGTCAACTGCCGCTGGTGCGGCGCACAGGTGCCGGACACGCGGCTGGGGATGATCTTGCCCCGCTCGGTGATGAAGCGACGCAGGGTGGTCACGTCCTTGTAGTCGATCTCTTCCACTTTATCCACGCAGAAGCGGCACACGCGCTTGCGGAACATTTTTCCACGCATCATGGCTAGGGTCCTTTTCTTAAACAGCTATATGGCCCGATCCCCGTGGGGACGCGGCCTAAAACGGGATGTCGTCGTCGGTAAAGTCCGGCGGCGCAAAATCAGACTGATTGCCACCCCCCCCGGTGCGCCCGCTTTCGCTGACGCTGCCGGAGTGGGCCGAGGCCCCTGCGGACATAGACTCCTGGCGACGCGGCATGAAGCGGATGTTCTGGGCCACCACTTCGTGCTTGCTGCGCTTGGAGCCGTCCTCCGCCTCCCAGCGACGCTGGGAGAGACGGCCATCCACGATCACGCCTCCGCCGCGGGTGAGGTACTGGCTGCACGATTCCGCCTGCTTGCCAAACACCACAACGTCGACGTAGCAGACGTCTTCGCGGGTTTCCTCGCCCTGGCGGTAGCGGTGGTTGATGGCCAGCGCCAGGGTGGCGACGGCGGTCCCGCTGGGGGTGTAGCGCAGTTCCGGATCCCGGGTCAGGTTGCCGATCAGGATCACCTTGTTGAAGCTGGTCATGCTCAGTCTCCGAGGTCGGGGGAAAGTCCCTCGTCGTCATCGTCGTCGTCGCGGCGCGGCCGGGAACGGCGCGGCTTGTACGGCTCGCGGGGGACGTGGGCGTCGGTACCGACGGTCAACGCGTTCTCGTTGACACGGCTGGTGAGGAACTTCAGGAACGCCTCGTCCAGGCGGAACATGCGCTCCATTTCGGCCAGCATGGCGGCATTGCCGACGAAGCGCAGCAACTGATAGTTGCCCTTGCTCTGCTTGGCGATGTCGTAGGCGAGGCGCTTGTTGCCCCAGTTCTCGCGGTAGTAGATCCGCCCGCCGTGTTCTTCGACCAAAGCCTCAAGGCGCGCCTTGGCGGCTTCGGTGCCTTCGGCACCCAGGTCCGGGTGCATGATGTACAGTGATTCGTAGCAGTGCATGCGTTTTCCTCTCGGTCATTCGGCCCCGGCCACACGCCGACCGGAGCGAGGTTGAGTATCGGACGAGCTGCCGCGGCGGAATTGCCGTGGCATCAGGACACCGGGGGACCCGGCATCAAAAAAATATCCGAGGTGGGCATTATACGCAGGCAGTCAGGCCGCTGGCAACCGCGCCCGCCTCCGCCCCGCGTCTCCCGCCCTCCGCCCCCCCCTCCGGCCTCCTCCCCCCTCAGTCGGGGGGGGCGACGGTCAGGTGAGGTCCATGGCCTCCTGGGCTTCTTGCTCGGTTTTACAGTCGATGCACAGGGTGGTCACCGGGCGGGCCTTGAGGCGCTCGAAAGCGATGTCCTCGCCGCACTCCTCGCACACACCGTAACTGCCGGTACCGATGCGCTCCAGTGCGCCTTCGATCTTGATCAGCAGTTTTTGTTCGCGACTGCGCATGCGGATGTTCAGGTTTTGATCCTGCTCCGCAGTAGCCTGATCGCTCATGTCGGGAAAATTCGTACCCTCGGTGCCCATGGCTCCGTTGGCGATGATCTCCTCGGCCAGCGCCAGGATGTCATCCCGCTGCTGCTCCAGGATCCGGCGAATTTCCTCAAAATCTCTGATACCGCCCTGCGTCATCCGAAACACCCCAAAATCAAGCCAGCCTGCCCGGATGGAAATCCCGGAGCAGACGTGTGACGCCGAGACACACATCACGCATCGGCCAAAATACGAAACGCAGAATTGTATGCAAGGGATTCCGCAAAGTCAACGCAAAATGCCTTCGAGGGGCCGCCCGGCCCTTGACATCCCCCCCCCTCTTCCGCTAAAAATAGCGGCCCTGTCGACGGATTTGGACGGAGCCGGTAGCGGTTGAACCGGCAGAGGATTGAACCGGGGCGTGGCGCAGCCTGGTAGCGCACCTGCTTTGGGAGCAGGGTGTCGGAGGTTCAAATCCTCTCGCCCCGACCACCTTGCCCCGCAAGAGCGGCGGTTTCCACGGGGAGCGAATGGACGCGGGTGGCGCCCGCACGCGGACACGGTTTGCGCCTGTAGCTCAGTTGGATAGAGCAACGGCCTTCTAAGCCGTGGGTCGGAGGTTCGAATCCTCTCAGGCGCGCCATTTTCCGGCGCCCTGCGAGGTGGCAGACGGCAAAACACCGCCCCGGCGGCCCCGTCCGGGGGCACCTGGCGGCAAAAGATTGTGGTGGGCGTAGCTCAGTCGGTAGAGCCCCGGATTGTGGTTCCGGTTGTCGCGGGTTCGAGCCCCGTCGCTCACCCCATCCCCAGTAACCCCCGGAGAGGCGCCCCCCCTCCGGGGGTTTTTTGTCCACCCTTTGCCGTCGCCTCCCCTTGGGCTATCATCTGACCTGAAACCACCGATCTGGAACCACGCCCGCCCGGCCGCGCCATCTCTGGGGTGCCCGGAAACCGAACCGGAGAACCAAACATGCTGATGACCCCCGAAGAGGCCCAAACCAAGTGGTGTCCCTTTTCCAATACCCCCCCCAGCAAAGCCCTGCCCACCCCCAGCACCGTCGGCCGACGCCTGGAAGCCGCCGGCAACAGCACCTGTCTGGCCGATAGTTGCGCGGTGTGGCGCTGGTGGGCCGACCCCAAGGGGGAACAACCGGGCGACTATTCCCCCATGGGTTTCTGCGGCATGGCCGGTCGCCCCTAGGCCGGCGCTTCAGCCCTCCGCAACAGATCCCCGAGCAGCCCAGGCCCGCCCGCATGACAGATTCCACCCCGGACGCCCCGCCCGAGCCATCGCCCGAGCCGTCATCACCCCCGCGCCCCCTGAGCAGCGCCGAGGGCCGCACCTTCGCCGCCGGTCTCGGCGTTGTGGTGGCGGGCCTGATCGCCCTCACCGCCGTGTGGTTCGTGAACCCCGACGACGCCCATTTGGCGGGCGCCATGGTCATGGCCCACCTCATGTTCGGTCGCGCCGCGGGCATCACTTTTGGCTACACGGCGGGCCTCGGCCACGCCGTGGTGATTCCGGTCAACATCGTGGTGGAATGTGCGCTGGTGCTGCTGGCCTATCCCCTGCTGGTGGCGGGCTGGAGCCGCGCCGCCACCCGCCTGAGGCCGTTTCAGGCCATGATGGAAGGCACCACCCGCATGGCGGAGCGCTACCGCGGGCAGATCCGCCGCTACGGCGTGGTGGGGCTGATCGCCTTCGTGCTGATACCGTTCTGGATGACCGGGCCGGTGGTGGCCTGCCTCATCGGCCATCTGCTGGGATTGCGCACCTGGGTGATTCTGGCCGCGGTGCTGCCCGCTGCGGCCCTGGGTGTGGTGGCCTGGGCGCTGCCCCTGAAACTGTTCCACGACAAGTTGCAGGACATGCACGACATGGCCCCCGTCGTGCTGGTGGTTGTGATTGTGTTGATTGCCGTGGCCGGCCCCCTCATCCGCCGGGCTTCCCGAAGCGCTTCCCGCCGCCCGCCGCCCGAATCCTGAGCCAGGGGGGGCGCGGGCGCGAAGGCGCCTGGTTTACCCGTGCAGCAGGCAGGCCACCCGATGCACTGAATCCATCTGGATCAGTTGCGGGTCTTCCTTGCGGCAGCGGTCCATCACCTCCGGGCAGCGCGACTGGAAGCGGCAGCCGGGGGGCAGGTCCACCGGGCTTGGCAAATCCCCGGACAGAAGCTGGCGCTGGCGCCGCACCGTCGGGTCGGCAATCGGCACCGCGTCCAGCAGCGCCCGCGTGTAGGGGTGCAGGGGGTTCTGATACACCGCTTCGGTACGCCCCTCTTCCACGATGCGCCCCAGATACATCACCGCCACCCGGTCGCTGATGTGGCGCACCATGTTCAGGTCGTGGGCGATGAACAGGATGGTCAGTTCCCGCGCCTGCCTGAGGTCCTGCACCAGATTGATGACCTGGGCCTGAATGGACACGTCCAGGGACGACACCGGCTCGTCGGCCACCACCAGACTGGGGCCGAGCATCAGCGCCCGGGCGATGCAGACGCGTTGCCGCTGGCCGCCGGAAAATTCATGCGGATAACGCCCCAGCGCCGACTCCGTCAGCCCCACCTGGCCGAGCACCTCATGCACCCGTTCCCGCCTCTCCCCGGCGTTGCCGATGCCGTGCACCACCAGCGGCTCCTCCAGAATGGTGCCGATGCGCATGCGCGGGTTCAGGGAGGCATACGGGTCCTGAAAGATCACCTGGATGTCGCGGCGCAGTTCCTTCATGCGCCGGGCATCCGCCGCCAAAAGATCCTCGCCGCGAAAGCGCACGCTGCCGGTGGTGGGGGCCAGCAGGCGCAAGATCAGGCGGCCGGTGGTGGACTTGCCGCACCCCGACTCCCCCACCAGTGCCACCAGCTCCCCGGCGGCCAGGGCAAAACTCACCCCGTCCACCGCCTTCAGCAGCTTGCGTTCGCCCCCCAGCCACCCGCCCCCCAGGGGAAAATGCTTGGCCAGCCCCTCGACTTCGAGCAACGGCGCGCCGCTCATGCGCGGGCCTCGGCGCGGGCGTAGAGGTGGCAGCGCACCGAATGCCCCTCGGCGGCCAGGGTCAGCGGCGGCTCCGGCCCGTCACAGGCGGCAAAGCGTTCGGTGCAGCGGTCGCGGAACTTGCAGCCAGGCCCGAGTTCCGTCAGTGCCGGAACTGTGCCGGGGATCGCCGCCAGCCGCCCCTTGCTCCCCTGCCCGACACGCGGCAGGCTGGCCAGCAGCCCTTGGGTGTAGGGGTGCATGGGGGCGCGGAACAGTTCGGTGGTGGTGGTCTCCTCCACCACCCGTCCGGCGTACATGATGGCCACCCGGTCGGCGGTTTCGGCGATCACCCCCAGGTCGTGGGAGATCATCACCAGCGCCATGCCGGTGCGCTCCCGCAGTTCCGACAGCAGGGCCAGAATCTGTGCCTGAATGGTCACGTCCAGGGCGGTGGTCGGCTCGTCGGCGAACAGCAGGTCGGGCTCGCAGGCGATGGCCATGGCGATCATCACCCGCTGGCGCATGCCGCCGGAGAGCTGGTGGGGGTATTCGTCCACGCGCATGCGCGGGGCCGGAATGCCCACCCGTTCCAACATCTCCACCGAGCGTTCCCGGGCCTCGTGGCGCGACAGGCCCCGGTGCAGGCGCAGCCCCTCGCCGATCTGGTTGCCGACCGTGAACACCGGGTTCAGGGCGGTCATCGGCTCCTGAAAGATCATCGAGATGCGGTTACCCCGCACCTTCCGCATCTGCTCCTCCGGCAGGCTGAGTAGTTCCTGGCCGTCAAAGCGCACCGAGCCGCCGGTGATCCGCCCCGGCGGATTCGGCACCAGACGCAGGACAGAGAGGGAGGTGACGCTCTTGCCGCAGCCCGACTCGCCGACGATGCCCAGCACCTCGCCCCGGTCCACGCAAAAATCCACCCCGTCCACGGCGGCGACCGGCCCCTTGGGGGTGTTGAATGTGGTGGTCAGTCCTTGGACTTCCAGTAGCGGCACGTCTCTCGCCCATCCCTGGCGGGGTTGTGGTTCACTGCTGCAGCAGCGCCCTGCGCACGGTGGCCAGCAGGGCCTCCGCGTCGCGCCGCGACGGGTCCAGTTCCAGCGCCTTCTGCCATTCTCCGATGGCCATGGCGTGGAAACCCTTGCGGAAATAGATCTGCCCGGTCTGCACAAACGGCAGCGGGTATTCGGAATTCAACGTCTTGGCGTGGGCGAACACCCGAAGCGCCTCGTCCAGCCGTTCCTGGCGGCGCAGCACGATGCCCACCTTGCACACCACGTCCACATAGCGCGGGCGCAGCATCAGGGCGCGGCGGTATTCGTGCAGGGCGTCGTCCAACCGCTCCAGGCGCGCGTAATCGTCCCCCAGTTGCACGTGGCGGTTGGCGATGCGGTCCAGCACCGGTCCGTCGTCATCGGCGCGCACCTGCCCGGCGGCGTCCCGGAACACCTGTTCGGCGTCCTCGAAGCGGCCGGTGTCGTTGTAGGCCACCACCAGATTGAGGCACGCCTCGGTGTAGGCGGGGTTGGCGGCCACGGCGCGCTCGAAGCAACGCACCGCCTCTTCCATGCGGCCGCAGGCGTGGTGAATTTCCCCCAGCCGGTTGTACACATCGGGGTAGCCGTCCGGACGGTCTTCGACGACCTGCTCGAACAGGCGCCGACTCTCTTCCAGTGCGCCGCGCCGGAACAGGGCGTCGGCCATATCGAGCACATTGGAGGTATCGGAAAACATGCAAGCCCCGCTATCAACTGCCCCGGACCCGGCGGCAGGCACCCGGAATACCCCTGCCGTACACCCCTGCCGCGCGCGTCTGCACCGCACCGCCGCCGCACGCCAGGGTCCGCAAACCCCGCTTGCGGACGCCGCCCCGTCACGGTCACCCGTAACCCATTTTTGCAGACAATTCGGGGCTACTTGAGCAATCGTACCACAACCGGTGATTTTGCCACAGGTCCAGCGGGGGCGGTACCGCAATCGGCAAAGGTGGAGGGCGGATCGGCCTCCGGAACGGAGGACGGCGGAGAATGCCCGCCCCAAGGCAGGGGCGGCAGGAAGGCGAACCTAGGCGTCGCCCTCTTTCTTCTTGAGTTCCATGATGACCTGCTTGGCGATGTCCTTGAGGGTGTCGAACACCCCGTCGCCCTTGGAGGCGCAGCCCTCGAAGGTGGGCACGCCGCGCGGGTTGAGCAGGCCGTTCATCTCCTGCGTCGAGGCCACGTCCGGCAGATCGCGCTTGTTGAACTGGATGTTGAACGGAATCTTGTCCAGGTCAAAACCGTGCTCCGCCAGGTTGGTGCGCAGGTTCTCCAGCGACTCCACGTTGGCCTCCATGCGGTCCACCTGGGAATCGGCCACGAACACCACGCCGTCCGCGCCGCGCAGGATCAACTTGCGGCTGGCGTCGTAGAACACCTGGCCGGGCACGGTATAAAGGTGAAAACGCACCTTGAAACCCTTGATGGAGCCCAGGGCCAGAGGCAAAAAGTCGAAGAACAGGGTGCGCTCGGTCTCGGTGGCCAGCGAGATCATCTTGCCCCGGTTGTCCGGATTGGTCTTCTGGTAGATGTAATTCAGGTTGGTGGTCTTCCCGCACAGACCCGGACCGTAGTACACGATCTTGCAGTTGATCTCGCGGGATGAATAATTAATGAACGACATGGGGCCTACCGGAACAACTGATCGATGTCATCTTCCGTGATTTCCGCAAACGGCGAGAGGTCTTCCTCTTCGCCGATACCGTCTTCCACTCCCTGGATGAGCAGTGCCTCGAGATTCTTGGTGGTGTTCTTGACCCGCAGCCTCACCAGACCAATGGAGGTCTCGGCGTTGAACAATACCACCAGAATAGCCACCCCACCTACCACCGAAAGGTGCAGGTGCTCCTCTTCTCCCTCGTGCAGCACACCGCCGAACTTGTCTTCGCCCACCAGCTCGGCGATGGCCTTGGAGGCCGCCATGTTGCTGGCGGTGAGCGCGGCGATGGCCGTGGTGTCCACCTTGGCGGCGTCGCCCGCCTGACCCAGCAACTGGCCGTTGCCGTCGATCAGGAACGCAACCCGCGCCTTGGCGGCCTGGCGAAACGTGCGCAACTCCTCCTCAACCCTCTCGAGGACCTGCGCTGTCAGAAAACTCCGGGTACCCACGTCTGCTCCCTCGCCAGTTCCCTCGTTCGTTCCCTCGTTTCGTGCCCCCGGCGGTGGCTACCCCTCTTTCGAGGCGAGGGGGTTATAGCACACCTTCGGGACTCCCCCCAAGGAGTCTTTGTCGGCAACCTGCCGCGAACCGGTGGCGGTTCCATCCTCTATCGGCCAGCCCATGCCGCTTCAAAAGTCCATTTTGCAGGCAACGGCAAGACACCTGAAGACACCGGCCCGGACAGCCGACTGTCCACATTTTGATGCCCGCTTGATGCCCGCGCCCGCCACAGACCGCACCGTCACCCCGTTACCGGCGCGGCACGGCGGCGCCCGACCGGGCGTCTGCCGGGTCACCTGCCGGGTCACCCGCCAATTCGTCCACCGGCCCGTTCCCCGGCGCCTCCCCGCCCGGCAAAATTTTTCCGGGATTGAGCACGCCGAGCGGATCGAAGGCCTGTTTGATGCGACGCATCACATCAAGCCCCAGCGGACCGACCTCAATGGGCAGATAGGCCGCCTTGGTGAGGCCGATGCCGTGCTCCCCGGACACACTCCCCTCCAGCCGCACCACGGTTTCGAACAATTCCCGCACTGCCCGTCCGGCACGCTCCATGCGTCCGGCGTCGGCGCTGTCCACCATGATATTGACGTGCAGGTTTCCCTCACCGGCGTGGCCGAAGCAGACGATGGGCAGGTCGTGGCGGGTGGCCAGTTCGTCCACCGCCCGCACCAGTTCCGGCAGACGGCTGCGGGGCACCACCACGTCCTCGTTGATTTTGGTGGGGGCCACCTCGTACATGGCCTGTGACAGGGCCTTGCGCGCCGCCCACACGCGCCGCGCCTCGTCGGCGGTGGCGGCGTGACGCACCTCGATGGCTCCCGCCGCGCGGCACACCTCGGCCACCCGTGCGGCGTCCCGTTCCACCTCGGCGGCGCTGCCGTCCACCTCCAGCACCAGCAGGGCGCGGGCGGCGGCGGGAATTTCCACGCCGCCGTGGGCGCGCACCAGTTCCAGGGAGCGGGCATCCATGAATTCACAGGCCCGCGGCACCACGGCGCGGGCGATGGTATCGCTCACCGCGCGGGCCGCCGCCGTCACGTCGTCGAAGGCCACCAGAAGGGTGCGCACCGCCTCCGGCAGGGGGAGCAGGCGCAGGGTGAGGCCGGTGATCACCCCCAGCGTGCCCTCGGTGCCCACCAGCAACCGCGCCAGATCGTAGCCCGCCACCCGTTTCACGGCGCGGGAGGGGTTGGTCAGAATGTCGCCGTTGGGCAGCACCGCGTCCAGCGCCAGCACATAGTCGCGGGTGCCGCCGTACTTCACCGAGCGCGGCCCGGTGGCGGCGCAGGCGGCGTTGCCCCCCAGGGTGCAACTGGCGGAGCTGGATGGGTCCGGGGGATAAAACAGCCCCACCGCCTCCACTGCCCGGTGCAGGTCGGCGGTGATCACCCCCGGCTGCACCCGCGCCACCAGATTGTCGCGGTCGATTTCCAGAATGCGGTTCATGCGTTCCAGACTCAGCACGATGCCGCCGTTCACCGGCACGCTGCCACCCACAAAGCCGGTGCCCGCACCACGCGGCACCACCGGAATTCGCAGGCGGTTGGCCACCCGCAACACCGCCGCCACCTCGGCGGCGGATTCCGGAAACACCACCACGTCCGGCATGGCGCTGAGCCGGGTGGCGTCATAGCCATAGCAAAGCCGCTCCGCCCGATCGGTGCGGATCCGCTCCCGGGACAGGGCGGCGGACAGGGCATCCACCAGGGCCGGGGCCGGTTCAGTGCGGGAAAGTGCCGTCATGGAAAGCACGGTAACAGACCAAACGTCCCCGGTAAAGACTATTAAATACCCCGAAAAAACGGCATTTTCCGACCCTTCAGGGACCGCTCCCCTTGTCAAATCCCCCCTTGCGGCGGTATAAATGCGGGTTCGATTGATGCAAACAGAAGAGTTTTCGGCCACGGCGGGGGCGTCCCGTCGCAGGTATACGGAGGAGACCGCGGATGCGCAGATTCAAGACGACGGTGGTAGGTGCGGGAAACGTCGGGTCGACCCTGGCGCAGCGCCTGGTGGAAAAGCAGCTCACCGACGTGGTTCTGATCGACCGGGTCACCGACCGTGGCGAGGGCAAGACCCTCGACCTGCTGCAGAGCGCCCCCATCCTCGGCTTCGACACCAAGATCATCGGCGCCGATGACTACGGCCCCACCGAGGGTTCGGACATCGTGGTCATCACCGCCGGTTTTCCGCGCAAGCCCGGCATGAGCCGCGACGACCTGCTGAAGACCAACATGGAAGTGGTGCAGGAGGTGACGGAAAACATCGTCCGCCACTCCCCGGAGGCCATCATCATCGTGGTCACCAACCCCCTGGACGCCATGTGCCACGTGGTCAAGAAGGTCAGCGGCTTCCCCAAGAACCGCGTGTTCGGCATGGCCGGCATCCTCGACACCGCGCGCTTCCGCACCTTCATCGCCATGGAACTGAACGTGTCGGTGGACAACATCCACGCCTTCGTGCTGGGCGGCCACGGCGACACCATGGTGCCGGTGCCGCGCTACTCCACCGTGGCCGGCATCCCCATTCCGGAACTGCTCTCCCAGGACCGCATTGACGCGCTGGTGGAGCGCACCCGCAACGGCGGCGCCGAAATCGTCGCCCTGCTGAAAACCGGCAGCGCCTACTACGCCCCCTCCGCCGCCACCGTGGAGATGATCGAGGCGATCATGGTGGACAAAAAGAAAATTCTCCCCTGCTCGGCCCTGTGCGAGGGGGAGTACAGCATCGACGGCGTGTTCGTGGGCGTGCCGTGCAAGCTCGGCAAGGACGGCATCGAGGAGATTGTGGACGTGCGCCTGGCCAACCCGGAACTGGCCGCCCTGCACCGCTCCGCCGAACTGGTGCGTGAGCAGATCGTGACAGTTGACCGCTTCATGGCCGAAGCCGCCGCCGCCAAGGCGCCCAAGAAAAAGGAACCCTCGCCCGCCAAAGGTTGAGCTTCCACCCCGTTGGCCCCCCTCGCCGCGCCGGATCGCGGGGGGAGGGTTTCGGGCCGCCGGGGCGGGGCCGCCCGATCGGGGGCAAGGCCGTCAGGGAAAAGCCCATCAGGGCAGACGGAGACATCGACACCCGTGGACCCGCATAAAGTGAACGCCCACGAGCTGACGGTGGCCGGAACCACGTTCCGCGCCGCCGCCACCGATCCTGTCACCAACCCCCACACGGGCGAGGTCATCGCCGACATTGCCCTGGCCGGTCCCGACGCCGTGGAGGCGGCCATCGCCGCCGCCCGTGCGGCCTTCGAGGAATACCGTGGCTGGCCCACGCACCGGCGCGTTCGCCTGCTGGCGGACCTGGCCTCCCACGTTGCCCGGCGCCGCACGGAACTGGCCGCCAGTATCGTGGCCGAAGCGGGCAAACCCATCACCCAGGCGCAGGGCGAGGTGGACCGCGCCATCACCACCTTCCAGCTTGCCGCCGAAGAGGCCGGACGCATGGGGGGCGAGGTCATCCCCGCCGACCTCACCGCCGCAGGGGAGGGGTATCTGGCCCTCACCCGGCGTTTTCCGGTGGGGCCGGTGACCGCCATTTCGCCGTTCAATTTTCCCCTCAACCTGGTGGCCCATAAACTGGCCCCGGCCCTGGCCACGGGCTGCTCCATGGTGCTCAAGCCGCCGGTGCAGACCCCCCTCACGCCGCTGCTGCTGGGTGACCTTTTGCAGGAAGCCGGAGCCCCCCCCGGTCTGTTCACCGTGCTGCCGTGCTCGGCGGAAAACGCCCGCCCCCTGATCACCGACGAGCGCATGGCCACCCTCTCCTTCACCGGCAGCGACCGCGTGGGCTGGCATCTCAAGTCGCTGGCAGGCAAAAAGCGCGTGACCCTGGAGCTGGGCGGCAACGCCGCCGCCATCATCTGCCCCGGCGTGGACATCGAGGCCACCGCCCGGCGCGTCGCCTTTGGCGCCTACGCCTACGCCGGGCAGATCTGCATTTCGGTGCAGCGCATTCTGGTGCAGCGGGGGATTCAGGAGGAATTCCTGGCCGCCCTCACCCGCGCCACCGAGGCCATCGTCACCGGCGACCCGCGCGACCCGCGCACCGTGGCCGGCCCCCTCATCGACCGGGCGGCAGCGGAGCGGGTGGCGGCGTGGATCCGGTCCGCCGTGGATGGCGGGGCGCGCCTGCTCACCGGCGGTGAGCGCGAGGGCAACATCATCCGTCCGGCGCTGCTGACCGACGCCGCCCCGGAGCTGGAAATCTGTTGTCAGGAGGTATTCGGCCCG
Source organism: Nitrospirota bacterium (assembly GCA_029858285.1). Classification (GTDB taxonomy): domain Bacteria; phylum Nitrospirota; class JACRHL01; order JACRHL01; family JACRHL01; genus JAOUFN01. Next base: position 57,573 of record JAOUFN010000002.1, read on the forward strand.
GTGGCGGTGGTGGAACCCTTCGACACCTTCCCGGAGGCGGTGGCGACGGTAAACCGCTCCCGCTACGGCCTGCAGGCGGGGGTTTTCACCCGCGACCTGGGCGAGGCCCTGTACGCCCACCGCCATCTGGAGGTGGGAGGGGTGATCGTGGGCGATATCCCCACCGTGCGCTTCGACCACCTGCCCTACGGCGGCGGCAAGGATTCCGGGCAGGGGCGCGAGGGGGTGCGCTACGCCATGGACGAGTTCACCGAGCCGCGCCTGCTGCTGATCAAAACCGGCTGAAGAAAGAAATATGTCGCCCCGCAAGCAACAATCCTCCGCCCCCCATATCGGCGTGGTTGGCGATTTCAATCCGGGTACTCCGCCCGGCAACATGGAGCGCTTTGGCGGCGACGAGGCCCACCACTTTCTGAACGCCCGCTACACCCGGGCGGTGCGCGACGCCGGGGGCATTCCGTGGCTGCTGCCGACCCCGGTGGACCCCGCCGACGCGGAGCGTTTTGCGGAAATCCACCTGGAGCGTCTGGACGGCCTGCTGATGACCGGCTGCGGCCGCCACCTGGACCCCGCCGCCTACGGCGAGTTGCCGCGCTTCGACCTGAACCTGATGGCCCCCGCCAAGCAGCGCTTCGAGGAGGCACTGGTGCGGGCCACCCGTGCGCGCCAGATGCCGGTGCTGGCCATTTGCGGCGGCATGCAGACCGCCAACGCGGTGCTGGGGGGAACCCTCGTCCAGCGCATCGGCGCCGAGGTGCCGGGGGCCCTGGAGCACATGCAGGAAACCAAGGCCATCCACACCGTGCACGATGTAACGGTGACCCCCGGCAGCCGCCTGGCGCGCATCACCGGCGCCAGCACCTTTGCCACCAACTCTTCCCACACCCAGGCGGTGGGGCGGCCGGGGAACGGACTGACCGTCACCGCCCGCACCACCGACGGCGTGGCGGAGGCCTATGAATCCGCGGACGGCTACCTGATCGGCCTGCAATGGCACCCGGAATACCTGTACCCGGAACACCCCGGCCAGGCCGCACTGTTCCTGGCCCTGATCCGCGCCGCCACGAGCGGCGGCCCGCTGGGGGGCTAGCGCCGCCCTCCGGACTTTGGCCCCGATCTGGATCCCGGCTTCGGCCCCGGCTTCGGACCGGGACCACCGCTGCCGCCGCGACCTCCCCGTGGGGGAGGGCCACCGGCATCCCGGTCACGACGCGGCGGGCCGCTTCGACCGGCACGATCAGGACGGTCGGCCCGGTCGGTGGGGCCAGTCCGATCCGTGCGTTCGGGGCGGGTCACCCGGCGGCCACCACGCCCCTCCTCGGCAAATCGCCCGTGCGGACGCCCCTCCGGTTCCTCCCGCCGGTTGCGGATGCGCCCCCGTGGAGGCGGTCCGGCGTCCCGGTCACGCGGATCCCGGTCACGCGGATCCCGGTCACGCGGATCCCGGTCACGCGGATCCCGGTCGCGCGGGTCCCGGTCGCGCGGGTCCCGGTCGCGCGGGTCCCGGTCGCGCGGGTCCCGGTCGCGCGGGTCCCGGTCGCGCGGGTCCCGGTCGCGCGGGTCCCGGTCACGCGGATCCCGGTCGCGCGGGTCCCGGTCATAAAACTCCCGCCGGGGCGACTCCTGCCTGAACTCTTCCCGCCGCCGGGCCGGGCGACGCGGGGGCCGCTGGGTCGGCTCGGCCTTTGCCGCCCGTTCCGCCAACGCCGCCCGCTCCGCCCGCGCCGAGCGTTTGACCACCGGTGTCGGTTCCGCCACCGGCTTTTCCGCGTCGGGGACCGGAATGGGCCGCCGCCCCTTTTCCTTGTACATGATGAACAGGTAGTTGAAGCCGCGCAGCAGGTAATTGCCCTCCACCGCCGAGGTGTGCCAGTGGTTGCGCATCAGGGTGCGGTTGTGGCGGCACACCGCCACAATGTCCACCGGCGTGAAATGCCGGCACAGCGCCCCGAACAGCTTGAAGCCGATGGCCTCGAACGGCTTGCCCAGTTCAAAGGAATCGCTCACGTACAGGGCCATGAAGCGCTCCGGGCGCAGGACGCGGTCCATGTCGGCGATGGCCGCCTCCATGGCCGGATAGTAGGCGTCGCCCCGGGCGTCCAGTTCGCCGATGCAGTCGGGGCGGCCCGAGTAGCGCACGTGGTTCGAATAGGGCGGGTCCACGAACACAAAGTCGGCCTTGGCGTCCTCCAGGGGCAATTTGCGCGCGTCGGCGCGAAAGATGTCGGGGCGGGAGGGGGCCACGTCGTACCCCAGGGCGCGGCGGTCCATCTGGCGCGCCACATCCAGTGTGGTGCCGCTGCCGCACATGGGGTCCACCACCAGTTGTCCGGGGCGGGTGTAGCGCGCCAGCAGGTTGGCGATCAGGTAACTGGGGGTGGAGCCAACGTAGGCATTGTCCCCCTGCCCCCCCTCGCCGTGGGTGCGCGACGCATAGTCCCACAAGGTGGTGGTCATTACCGGCAGATCGCCGTCCATGATAAAGCGAATTTCCCTGGTCACGGTGCTCCGTTGTCCATCTCCGTTGTCCATCTCCACGCCCTGGCCACCCCCCGTCCACACCCGGACGGAAGCGCGGACATTTGCGGAAATCGCGATTGCGGGTAAAGTATCGCGAGCCGGTCACGCATGCCGACACACGCCGGTAATTGTACGGCAGGTCGGACGCAAGGTGACGCCGGAAGCGGAATCCATCACGGGACGGGGACACGGGATGGGGTTGCGGTGCGCGGCGAACGTGCAAGCGGTTCATGGCAACGGTTCATGGCAACGGTTCATGGCAACGGTTCATGGCAACGGTTCACGGGAGGGGATTCAGGCATGAAAATCGGCATACCCAAAGAGACCGCCCCCGGCGAGCGGCGCGTGGCCGCCACGCCCGACAGCGTCAAGCAGGCGGTGGGCAAGGGGCTCACCCTGCTGGTGGAACAGGGCGCGGGCACCGGCGCCGCCTATCCGGACGCCGCCTACGCCAAAGCCGGTGCGCAGGTGGTGGACGCCGCCACCCTGTACCGCGACGCCGACGTGGTGTTCCGCGTGCAGCCGCCCAACGACGCGGAACTGGGGCAACTGCGCTCCGGCACCGTGCTGATCGGCATGCTGTCTCCCCTCACCACCCCGGAGCGGGTGCCCCTTTACGCCCAAAAGGGCATCGCCGCCCTGGCCCTGGAACTGCTGCCGCGCATCACCCGCGCCCAAAGCATGGACGTGCTCTCGTCCCAGAGCAACATCGCAGGCTACAAGGCGGTGCTGCTGGCGGCGCACCACTACGGGCGCATGTTCCCCATGATGATGACCGCCGCCGGCACGGTCACCCCGGCCAAGGTGCTGGTGCTGGGGGGCGGCGTGGCCGGATTGCAAGCCATCGCCACCGCCCGGCGGCTGGGGGCGGTACCCACCGGCTACGACGTGCGCCCCGAGGTGCGCGAGCAGGTGGAAAGTCTGGGCGGCCGTTTTATCGCCGTGGAACGCGAGGCCGCCACCGGCGCCACCGTGTATGCCAGCGAAATGGGTGACGACTACAAGGAAAAGGAGCGCGCCCTGCTCGCCACCCACGTGCCCCAGAGCGACGTGGTCATCAGCACCGCCCTGATCCCCGGCCGCCCCGCGCCGCGCCTGGTGGACGAAGAGATGGTGCGCGGCATGCGCCCCGGTTCGGTGGTGGTGGACCTGGCCGCCGCTTCCGGCGGCAACTGCGCCCTGAGCGTGGCCGATCAGGTGATCGAGCATCACGGCGTGACCATCCTCGGCCCCACCAATCTGGCGGCCCAGGTGCCCACCGACTCCAGCCACCTGTTCGCCCGCAACCTGATGACGTTCCTGCTGCCGCTCCTGGACAAGGAGGGCAAGCTCACCCTGAATACCGACGACGAGGTCGTGGCCGGGTGCCTGCTCACCCGCGACGGCCAGGTGGTCCACCCGCGTTTCAAGGCCGGTTGAGAAGGCCAAGGAGGGCCGACACATGAGTGCTTTTTCCGAAAATCTTGCCCGGTTGACCCACGACGTGCCCGCCGCCGTCCCCCACGGTGCCCTGCCGTCGGCGTTCGTGATCGGTCTGACCGTGTTCGTGCTGGCGGTGTTCGTCGGCTACCACGTGGTGTGGAAGGTCACCCCGGCCCTGCACACTCCGCTGATGAGCGTCACCAACGCCATCAGCGCGGTGATCATCGTGGGCGCGCTGCTGGCCGCCGGACCTCATGAACTCAGTCTGGCCACGGTGCTGGGGCTGGTGGCGGTGGCCCTGGCCAGCGTCAACATGTTTGGCGGCTTTCTGGTCACCCAGCGCATGCTTGAAATGTTCAAGAAAAAGAAGTAGGCCCGTCCCGCCGTTCTTTCCCCATTTTCATCCACGGCCCGATAACCCCGATCATCGGCAGCGGAGGTTTTTTTTCGTGTCCCAGAACGCCACCAGCCTTGCATACCTGACCGCCTCGGTCCTGTTCATCCTGTCCCTCAAGGGGCTGTCGTCCCCGGAAACCGCCCGGCGCGGCAACCTTGCGGGGATGCTGGGCATGGCCATCGCGGTGATCACCACCCTGCTCACTCCGGGTGTGGTCGGGTACGGCCCAATCCTCGCCATGCTGGTGCTGGGCGGCACCATCGGCGCCGTGGTGGCGCGGCGCATTCCCATGACTTCCATGCCGGAACTGGTGGCGGCCATGCACTCCCTGGTGGGTCTGGCTGCGGTGCTGATCGCCGTGGCGGCCTACCTGAACCCCCATGAATACGGCATCGCCCTGCCTGGCGGCGGCATCGCCACCGGCAGCCTGGTGGAGATGGTGGTCGGCGCCTTTGTCGGCGCCATCACCTTCACCGGTTCGGTGGTGGCCTTCGGCAAGCTAAAGGGGACTTTTGGCAGCAACCCGTTGATGTTCCATGGCCAGCACTTGCTGAACCTGCTGCTGGGGCTGACCATGGTCGGCACCACCATCTGGTTCTGCACCCACCCCTCTCTGGCCCCGTTTCTGGTGGTCATTGCCCTGGCGCTGGCGCTGGGGGTGCTGCTGATCATCCCCATCGGCGGCGCCGACATGCCGGTGATCGTCTCCATGCTCAACTCGTACTCCGGGTGGGCGGCGGCGGGCATCGGTTTTACCCTGGGCAACCACCTGCTGATCATCACCGGGGCGCTGGTGGGCAGTTCCGGCGCCATCCTGTCGTACATCATGTGCAAGGCCATGAACCGCTCCATCTGGAACGTGCTGTTCGGCGGCTTCGGCGCCGAGGTTGCCCCCAGCGCCCAGCAGGCCGCCGCCAGCAAGGGCGCCAAGAGCGGCAGCCCGGAGGACGCGGCGTTTTTGATGAAGAACGCCAGCAGCGTGATCATCATCCCCGGCTACGGCATGGCCGTGGGGCGCGCCCAGCACGCGGTAAAGGAAATGGCCGAACTGCTCGGCGAGGCCGGAGTCAAGGTGCGCTTTGCCATTCACCCGGTGGCGGGCCGCATGCCCGGCCACATGAACGTGCTGCTGGCAGAGGCCGAAGTACCCTATGACCAGGTGTTCGAAATGGAGGAGATCAATCGCGAATTCGTGGACTGCGACGTGGCGCTGGTGATCGGCGCCAACGACGTGGTCAACCCCCTGGCGCGCACCGACCCCTCCAGCCCCATCCACGGCATGCCGATTCTGGACGCGGACCGCGCCAAGACGGTGATGGTGGTCAAACGCAGCCTGGCCCCCGGCTACGCGGGCATCGACAACCCCCTGTTCTACGCCGACAACACCCTGATGCTGTTCGGCGACGCCAAGCACATCGCCGAAGCCATCGTCCACTCCCTCTAGCCGGGGAGCCCCCACGGGCGTATTCGCGGCGGGCACGGCCCGCAGCGGTATTCGCGTAAAACCCAGGGGGGGACGCCCCCCGGCGATATTCGCGCAAAACCCGTGGCGCGGCCAGCTTCATCGCGAAACAATCCGCGCCTTTTTCTTCCGCTTTTTCCGTCCCCCTGCCAGTGTCACCGATCGACGACAAACCATACGTGACGGCTATTCCAGCCGGTCTCACGTGGGACAAATCTAATCCATCACTTTCCGCATCACGTGCCGTGCGCACAGCACCTCCCTTTCCTCCCCATTGGGGGGGCGGGCACGGCCCGCAGCGGTATTCGCGCAAAACCCGTGGCGCGGCCAGCTTCATCGCGGCCGGGGAGCCCCGGCGGGCCTATTCGCGTAAAACCCGTGGCGCGGCCAGCTTCATCGCGAAACAATCCGCGCCTTTTTCTTCCGCTTTTTCCGTTCCCCTGCCAGTGTCACCGATCGACGACAAACTATACGTGACGGCTATTCCAGCCGGTCTCACGCGGGACAAATCTAATCCATCACTTTCCGCATCACGTGCCGTGCGCACAGCACCTCCCTTTCCTCCCCATTGGGGGGGGAAAGGGCTGGGGATAGGGGGGGCCGGAATTGACGTGGGAGGCAACCCGGACACGGGGGTGCTGGATCGCCGCCCCTTCTGCGCCCCCCGTCACGGCCCCGTTCATCGCGGCCGGGGAGCCCCGGCGGGCGGCGGGCACGGCCCGCAGCGGTATTCGCGTAAAACCCGTGGCGCGGCCAGCTTCATCGCGAACCGGGCCGCGTCTTTTCTTCCGCCCCCCGCAAGGGCAACGCAAGGGGCTGAACGCCGCTTCTGCGCCCTTGAAAGGGTCTTTCGCCAATGCGGTGGGGACGGGGGCGAAAACCGCATATTCGCCCCCTGAAAGGGCCGCAATCGGTTTTGCCCCTGCGGCGGGCACGGCTCGTTTCGCGATGAACGCGGACCCACCACGGGTTTTACGCGAATACCGCCGGGAACCCCGCCACCCGCCACTGCTGCTGGACACGTTCGGGTGTGCTCGCATAGGATTGGGCGATGCGGTCCCTGTACCCCACCCCCCCCCTTCGACCGCGCCGGGCACCCGTCTGGCTGAGCGCGGGGCTGGGCCTTCTGCTGGCGGGATGCAGCGGCTGGCAGCCGGTGACGGATCCCTCCCGCACCCTGTCCAGCGACCATTACGGCTCCAGCCAGTTGGCCGGCTCCCTGATGGTCACCGTGCGCCTGGTGGGATGGCGCGAACCGGCTCCCTCCCGCTTGCAGGAGTACGTAACACCCATCTACCTTCAGGTACGTAACGGCGGCGCGGCCACCGCACATTTTTCCCCCGAGGACGTGGTGCTGGTGGACGACGAGGGGACGCTCTTTCGGGCCATTTCTCCGGAGCGGCTGGAGGCGCTGGTGGGCGGTCGGGGCGGCGCCGAGTTTCAGGGCGCCGGGGGGGATGACCTGGGCGCCACCCTGGCGGCGCTGACCGCCGGAGACATTACCCCCAACACCCAGGTGCGGGGTGCGGTCTATTTTGCCCGTGGCGCCGCTTTCACCCGCACCATGACGGTACGGGTGCCGGTGCAGGGCGAAACCCTCGAATTCCGGTTCCGTGCCCGCTGATCTGATCCGCCTTACCCCTCCACGCAGTGGCCGGGTGGCGGCGGTGGACGTGGGCACCAACACCATCCGCCTGCTGGTGGCGGAGGTGGACGAGCGCAACGCCATCCGCGTGGAGGTGTCGGGCCGCGCCATGGCCCGGTTGGGAGAGGGGCTGGCGGCCAGCGGCAAACTGTCGCCCGCAGCCATGGAGCGCGCCCTGCGCACCCTGGGGGAATTTGCCGGACAGATTCGCGACGCCGCCCCGCAAGGAGTGGTGGCCGCCGCCACCAGCGCGGTGCGCGAGGCCGAAAACGGCGCGGAATTCGTCGATCGGGTGCGGCGCGAGACCGGCCTGCAACTGAACATCATCTCCGGCGAGGAGGAAGCCCGCCTTACCGCACTGGGGGCCGCCTCGGTGCTGAACGGCGATGTGCGCAACCTGCTCATCGTGGACATCGGCGGCGGCAGCACCGAATTCATTCTGATCCGCTCCGGGGAGCAACGGGCGCGGGTTTCCACCACCATGGGGGTGGTCACCGGCAGCGAACGTTTTTTGCGCTCCGACCCACCCCACGCGGCAGAGCTGTACGATCTGGACGAGTTCATCCGCGACCACATGCGCCGCGTGCGCGCGGAACTGGGCGAGGTGGGGCAGGTGCGGCTGGTGGCCACTGCCGGAACCCCCACCACCCTGGCCGCCATGGACCAGCAAATGGCCGAGTACGATCCGGCGCGCATCAACAACCATGTGTTGCCCCTGGCGCGGGTGGAAGAGATGTTCGACCACATCGTACGCGCCCCCATCGCCGAACGCTCCCGCATGATCGGCATCGAGCCGGGCCGCGAGGAGCTGATGGTGGTGGGCTGCTGCATCCTGCTTCGGGTGATGCACGATTTCCAGTTCGGCGCCGTGGCCGTGAGCGATTACGGCCTGCGCGAAGGGCTGGCCCTCGACCTCTTCCATCGCCTCTGACCGGCGGAGGGCGCCCCCCGGCGGAATTTGTGGAGGGCAGAGCCGGGGCGCTCCCCGGCCCGGCACCCCCACGCCCGCGTTGCCTCCCACGTCGATTCCGGCCCCCCCTATCCCCAGCCCTTTCCCCCCCCAATGGGGAGGAAAGGGAGGTGCTGTGCGCACGGCACGTGATGCGGAAAGTGATGGATTAGATTTGTCCCGCGTGAGACCGGCTGGAATAGCCGTCACGTATGGTTTGTCGTCGAGCGGTGACACTGGCAGGGGGACGGAAGAAAACGGAAGAAAAGACGCGGCCAGATTCGCGATGGACGGGGCCGCGCCATATGTTTTACGCGAATATGCCCGCCGGGGCTCCCCGGCCCCGTACCCCCGTTTCCGCGTTGCCTCCCACGTCGATTCCGGCCCCCCCTATCCCCAGCCCTTTCCCCCCCAACGGGGGGGAAAGGGAGGTGCTGTGCGCACGGCACGTGATGCGGAAAGTGACTGATCGGATTTGTCCCGCGTGGGACCGGCTGGAATAGCCGTCACGTATAGTTTGTCGTCGATCGGTGACACTGGCAGGGGGACGGAAAAAGCGGAAGAAAAAGGCGCGGCCGGATTCGCGATGGACGGGGCCGTGCCACGGGTTTTACGCGAATACCGCTGCGGGCCGTGCCCGCCGCCTGCCGGGGCTCCCCGGCCGCGATGAAGCTGGCCGCGCCACGGGTTTTGCGCGAATACCGCCGGGGGGCGTCCCCCCCTGGGTTTTACGCGAATACGCCCGCCGGGGCTCCCCGGCCGCGATGGACGGGGCCGTGCCACGGGTTTTACGCGAATACCGCTGCGGGCCGTGCCCGCCGCCCGCCGGGGCTTCCCGGCTATGCCCCCTTAACCGATGGCGCCCCAACTGAGATGATCGCGCCAGCGTTCGGCCACGGTGCGGCGCAGGGGGGCGTGATGGGGGCGGGACAGATCGGGATCGGCGGCCAGCAGGGTGACGGCGGCCTGTCTGGCTTCGGCCAGCAGGGGGGCATCCTTGATGAGATTGGCCACCTTGAGCTCCGGCAAACCCGACTGGCGACGCCCGAACAATTCACCGGGGCCGCGAATTTCCAGATCGCGCTCGGCGATGACAAAGCCGTCTTCGGATTCCACCACGGCCTTGAGGCGTGCGCGCCCGTCGCGAGACACCGCGTGGGACGCCACCAGCAGGCACTCCCCCTGCCAGGCGCCGCGCCCCACCCGGCCGCGCAACTGATGCAACTGGGACAGGCCAAAACGCTCGGCGTGCTCCACCACCATCACGGTGGCTTCGGCCACATCCACGCCCACCTCCACCACTGTGGTGGTGACCAGCACCTGGATCTTTCCGGCGGCAAAATCGGCCATGATGCGGCTCTTGTCGTCGCTGCCCATGCGCCCGTGCAGCAGGGTCAGGGACAGTCCGGCCAACGCGCCGTGCTGCAATTCCTCAATGGCCCCGGTGGCGGCGCGCAGGTCGGATTTTTCCGACTCCTCCACCAGCGGATGCACCACATAGGCGCGCCGCCCCTTTTCCACCGCGCGCCGCAGGCGGGCGTAAACCTGCTCCCGGTGGGTAGCGGAATAGAGGCGGGTGCGCACCGGGGAACGGCCCGGCGGCAACTGGTCGATCACCGACAGGTCCAGGTCGCCGTAGACGGTCATGGCCAGACTGCGGGGGATGGGGGTGGCGGTCATGGTCAGGGTGTGGGGAAACAACCCCTTGGCGCCGATCTGGGCCCGCTGGCGCACACCGAACCGATGTTGCTCGTCCACCACGGCCACCCCCAGCCGATGGAAGGCGACCTTTTCCTGAATCAGCGCCTGGGTACCGACCACCATGGGCACACTGCCGTCGGCCACGGCGGCGAGGGTGGCGGCGCGACCGGCGCGGGCGCCGCCGGTGAGCAGCACGATGGGCACCCCGAGTGGCGCCAGCAGCGCCCCCAGCTTGCGATAATGCTGCTCGGCGAGCACCTCGGTGGGGGCCATCAACGCCCCCTGAAAGCCGTTGTCCACCGCCCGCAGCAGGGCCATCAGCGCCACCACCGTCTTGCCGCACCCCACATCGCCCTGCACCAGCCGGTGCATGGGGGTGTCTCGCGACAGGTCCCTGAAAATCTCCGCCAGTACCCGCTCCTGGGCGGCGGTGAGGGCAAATGGCAGGGTTTCGCGCAGGCGCGTCTCCAGCGCACCGGGGCGGTCGGCCAGGAGCACCCGCGTATGGCGACGGCGCACCGTCTGGCGGCGCAGTCCCAGCCCCACCTGCAGGCAAAAAAACTCTTCGAAGGCAAAGCGCCGGGTGGCCAGGGTGGCGTCCGCCAGCCGCGCCGGGCGGTGCACGTCGCGGAACGCCTGGCTGCGTTCCGGCAGGCCGAGGGTTGCACGCAGATCCGCCGGCAGGGGGTCTTCCAGGCGCACGGCCTCCAGGGCTTTGGCCACCCAGGTGCGCAACTGGCGGGAGGTGAGCCCCTCGGTGACCGGGTAGACCGCCACCACCCGGCCGGTATGGAGTTTTTCCTCGCCGGATTCCCACGGTTCACACTCCGGGTTCTCCAGCACCGGCCCTCCCGTGAAGCGGTCGAACACCACGCGGCCGGAGAACAGGTACTGGTTTCCGGTCTGGATGCGGCGTGCCTGAAACGGCTGGTTGAACCAGCGCGCCACCACCATCCCGCCCAGCGGGGAGCCGTCGCTGATGGCGGCCTCGAAGATGCGCATGCGGCGGCGCGGCGTGGTCTTGAGTTCCGTGTCCACCACCGTGCCGCGCACCGTGGCGGCGCTGCCGTGGGACAGTTCCGACACGTTCTGGATGTGGCTGCGATCCTCGTAGCGGGACGGCAGATGCAGCAACAGGTCCTCGATGCTGCGGATGCCCAGCCGTTCCAGCAGCAGGGCGCGGCGCTCGCCGACCCCCGGCAGGTAACGCACCGGGCTGTCGGTGCCCAGCACCTCGGGCGCCTTGTCGGCGGCGGGCGCCGGATGCGAGAGCACGGTGGCGGACGGGACGGCGGACCCGGCGGCGACCTTGGGGCTGGATTTGGGGCCGGATTTGGGGGCAGACCGGGGGACAGAGGCAGCGGCGGACGCGGCGGCGATCTGCGTTCCGGCGCCAGACGCCTCCGCCACGGCACAGATGCCGTCCAGCACCGCCTTCAGGCAGGTGCGGCGGGCGGCGGCGTCCTGGCTGTCCCATGTGGACAGGGCGTCCAGCCATGCGGCGGCGCGAGCGTGTTCTGCGCTGCCCCCGGGAAAGGTCTCGCGCCACGCGCCGAGCCTGGCGCGCACCAGATCGGCCAGCCCGCGGATACGGTCGAGGGGGGCGCCGGTGCGGGTGGCAAAGGTAAGGGGGCCGATCAGGTCCGCCAGCGGTCCAGGGACCGAGGCGCTACCAGGGGAAGTGGCGGGGCCAGTGCCGGGTTTGGCGGTGGGACGTTTCACGGGCGGTCCGTGCGGACAACGCCCGGAATATTCCCGGAAATGTTCCCGGAAATGTTCCGGTGAAGGGCACCCGCAAGACCCTTGTGGGCAGAAATCCGTTCTGGTATCATACTCGGCCCGTGCGGTTTTTTGCCGTCCCCCCCGCATTCCCACATGCTGGCGCCCCGCGCGGGGACGCCTTGCCTGGCAGGGATTGACGGCGAGGGGGCATGGGGTTCGCGGGTGTGCAGCAGTTGCAGCGACCGCGTACGCAAGGGTTTCCGCGAGTTTTTTTTCCGGGAGAGTTTCCGATGGCTAACGTCTGTGGGTACTGTGGCAAGGGCCGGATGTCCGGCAACAACGTGAGCCACTCCAACCGTCACACCAAGCGCGTGTTCCGCCCCAACGTTCAGGGCATGCGTGCGCTCATCAACGGTGTGGCCAAGCGCGTCAAGGTGTGCACCCGCTGCCTGCGCTCGGGCAAGGTTCAAAAGCCCTGCTGACCACCGCCCGCCGCCGTTTCTGGCGGCCCGGCACCACCACGACCCGCCCGACCGCCTGACAACCCGGCGGCCACGCCGTTCGCTGGCCGCCCCGTGCGCCCCACGCGCCCCGGCGCCGTGCGGGGCCCCTCCAGACACCCGACTCCGACTCCGGCGCATGGACACCCCCTCGTCGTTCCGCACGCCCCGGGGCCGTACCTTCAAGACTTCTTTTTCGGCCGTACCACCAATACCGGGCACGGCGCCCCCTGCACCACCCGCTCGGCGGTGCTGCCAATGGCCTCGTAGGACAGCCCGGTGCGCCCGTGGGTGCCCATCACCACCAGATCGGCGCCGATCTCCTGGGCGGTTTCGACAATCGCCCGCCACGGTTTGCCCTGGGCCACCCGGCTCTCCACCTTCACCCCCTGCTCCTTGCCGCTGTCCACCAGTTCCTTGAGCTTGAGGCGCGAGGCAATGTCGTGCTGCGCTTCCAGTTCGGTGACGCTGGGGATCAGCCCCACCACCCCGTAGTGGGACATTACCGGCTCGGCAACGTAGAGCAACATCAGGCGGGCGCCACACAGCTTGGCAAGGGCGGCGGCGTGTTGCCACACCCGCTCGGAAGGCTCGGAAAAATCGGTGGGGACCAGAATCGTCTGATACATGCGCTGTCCTTCTGGCTGAAGCGTACAAAAACAGGGGGCCACAGCTCCCCACCCCCGGGGAGCGGCATCTGTCACAAGGGTACGGTTTTGGCGCCGTCCGTGGCAACCGGAAACCGTGTCGGCGGGGCCGTGGCGCGGGATCGGTGCGAACGGCGTCAGCCGTTGCGGACGTCCAGCACCACCTTGCCGAAGTGGCCGCGCGACTCCAGCCAGGCGTGGGCTTCTCCCGCCTGGCGCAGGGGAAAGGTGCGGTCGATCACCGGGCAAATTGCGCCTGCGGCCACCCTGGCCAGCAGGGCGTGCAGGTCGGAAATTCCCCCCAGACGCGCCCCCAGCACCGACTGCTGGCGCGAGAACAGGTCGCGCAGGGGGAGTTGAGCGGTGGCCCCGGTGGTGGTGCCGCACACCAGCAGCCGCCCCCCCACCGCCAGCGCGGCGAGGTCGTCGGCAAAGCGTTCCGCTCCGGTGTGGTTGAGCACCACGTCCGCGCCCCAGCCGCCGGTCTGCTCCCGCACCCAGGGGGCAACCGCCCCGCGGCTGTGGTCAAAACAGGCCTCGGCCCCCAGTTTCAGAACCTTTTGGCACTTTTCGGCCCCCCCGGCGGTGGCCAGCACCCGCGCCCCCCACAGGCGCGCGATCTGCACCGCAAAGGTGCCCACCCCGCCGCCCGCGCCGGGCACCAGCACGGTGTCGCCGGGGCGCAGCCGGGCGCGGGTGACGAGCAGGTGCCAGGCCGTCACCCCGGCCACCCCCAGGGTGGCGGCGGCGGCCATGTCCAGCCCTTCGGGCAGGGGCAGCAGGTTGCGCCCCGGCAGCAGCACGAATTCGGCGTAAGTTCCGGCCACCCTCGGGGCCGCCCCCAGGATGGCGAACTGCGGGCACAACTGCCCCTGGCCACCGGCACAGGCGGAGCAGACACCGCAGGACAGGCCGGGGTGGATCAGATAGGCGCCGCCAGGAGTGACGCCGGACACCCCCGGCCCCACCGCCACCGCCACCCCCGCGCCGTCACAGCCGGGGGTGTGAGGCAGGGGCAACGTCAGGGCGCCGCGCCGCAGCCACACGTCCAGAAAATTGACCGAGGCGGCATGCACCCTCAGCAGCACCTCGCCGGGGCCGGGGCGGGGCACCGCCACGGTGCCGGGCGCAAGCACTTCCGGGCCGCCGCCGCGCCCGCAGCGCATTGCCGTCATGGTGGCGGGAATGGCGCCTGGCGCCGGAGGATTCGCGGCGTGGCTCACGGCTGACCCCGGATCGGCGTGGTTCAGTGGCCGCGGGCGAAGTCGCGCAGCCACTGGTTGGGCACAAAGCGCTCGCCGTGCTGCTGGGCCAACCGGTCCAGCACCGCCACCACCTGCCCTGCGCCGCGCTCCTCCACATAGCGCATCAGGCCGCCCCGGAAGGGCGGGAAGCCGGTGCCGAATACCATGCCCGCGTCCAGCATGTCGGCGTTTTCGACAATTCCCTCTTCCAGCACCCGTGCCGCCTCGGCCACCATGGCCAGGATGCAGCGGTCACGCACGTCCTCATCGCCAAAGCTCTGGCTGCCGCGCCCCTCCACCAGACGGTAGGTTTCCGGATCGACCCCCTTGGCCTTGCCGTTTTCGTACTTGTAAAACCCCTTGCCCACCTTGCGGCCATAGCGCCCGGTATCGAACAGGCGGCCCATGCCGGAAGCCGGGGTCATGCGCTCGCCGTAGCCGCTGTGCAGCACGTCCGCCACGTGGTGGCAGATGTCCAGGCCCACCTCGTCCGCCAGGCGGAAGGCCGCCATGGGCATGCCGAAGTCGTACAGCACCTGATCCACATGCTCGATGCGCGCCCCCTCCTGCAACAACAGCATGGCCTCGTTGATGAAGGGCATCAGGATGCGGTTGACCAGAAATCCGGGGCACTCCTGCACGATCAGCGGCAGCTTGCCGATGCGCACCGACAGGGCGGTGACCAGCGCCACGGTTTCGGGGGCGGTTTTGTCCCCCACCACCACCTCCACCAGGGGCATTTTGGGCACCGGGTTGAAGAAGTGCATGCCGCAGGCCCGCTCCGGGCGGGGCACCCCGGCGAACATGTCGGTGATGCCGAGGGACGATGTGTTGGTCAGCAGCAGGGCCTTGTCGCCCAACTGGCGGGCGGCGTCGCCGAACAGGGACTGCTTGATGCCCATATTCTCGGCCACCGCCTCGATGATCAGGTCGGAGTGTCCCAGACGTTTGAGGTCCGTGGTCGGCAGCAGGCGGCTCATGATGCGCTCCGCCTCGCCGCGCCCGGCGTTGCGACCGGCACGTTTGGCCTCCTTGGCGATGCCTTTGAGCCCCTTGCCCACGGCCTTGTCGGACAGGTCCGCCAGACGCACCACCAGACCCTTTTTGGCAAACTCCCCGGCGATTCCCGCGCCCATCACCCCGGCGCCCACCACCACGGCGCGCTGGATGGCGGCGGCGTCGGCCTTGCCCATGCGCGCGGCGTCCTGGTGCTTGAGCTTTTCCGAGGCGAAGAACACGCGGATCAGGTTCTTGGTGACCGCCAGGGGGGCCAGCGCCCCGCAGGAGATGGCCTCCGCCTGATGCGCCTGCACCGAACCCAGCCCGTGGATGCGCTCCAGCACCTCCAGCGCCGCGAACGGCGCCGGGTAATGGTCGGGCCGCACCTTGGCGGACAGCATCTTGCGCGCCTGCTTGAAGAACACCTTGCGCCCCAGCGGGTTGCCGGTCAGCAGCCGGTCCACCAACCCGCCGTGGTGGTGCGCCGCATGGCGCCGGTCCAGTTCACGGCGCGCGGCGTCGAGCAGAATTTCCCTGGGCACCGCCTGCCCCACCAGAGAGGCCTTTTTCGCCTGACGGGCGGTGACGGTCTTGCCCGCCAGAATCCAGTCGGTGGCCTTCTGCAACCCCACCACCCGGGGCAGGCGCACGCAGCCGCCAAAGCCGGGGTGGATGCCGAGTTTGACCTCCGGCAGCCCCATGCGGGTGGAGAGGTCGTCGCTGCACACCCGGTGGGTGCAGGCCAGCGCCAGCTCCAAGCCGCCCCCCAGACAGACGCCGTGAATCGCCGCCACCGTCGGGAACGGCAGGCGCGCCAGTTGCATCAGCACCGCTTGCCCCCGCTCCACCATGGCGGTGGCCTTGGTGGGGTCGAGCAGGCCAGCGATTTCGTTGACGTCCGCCCCGGCGATGAAGCCGGCCTTGGCGGAGCGCACAATCATGCCCTTGGCCTTGGTGTTGGCCAAACCGTCGAGGACGCGGGACAACTCCTCAAGCACCGAACCGGACAGGACGTTGACGGCCTTGTCGGGGGTGTCAATAGTAAGGGTAATGATTCCGTCCTGCTCCGTATGACTCCAATTAGTAAAGCTCATTTCGCCGCCTCCACCAGCACCGTTGCCCCCTGCCCGCCACCAATGCACAGGGTGGCGATGCCGGTTGTTCCTCCCCGCCGCCGCAGCTCCCGCATCAGGGTCAGCACGATGCGGGTGCCGGTGGCGCCCACCGGGTGACCCAGGGCGATGGCGCCGCCATTGACGTTGATCCGATCCCATTCCGGCGCGCCCGGTGGACTGCCGCCGCCCATTTCGCGCTTGTAGAACTCCGCCGAGTCCCACGCCCTGAGGCAGGCGATGGCCTGGGCGGCAAAGGCCTCGTTCAGTTCCACCAGGTCCACTTTGTCCCAGCCCATGCCGTGCTTGCTGAAAATTTTGTGGGTGGCGTACACCGGCCCCAATCCCATGCGCGACGGGTCCAGCCCGCCGAAGGCGAAATCCACCATCGCCCCCAGGGGTTTGAGACCGTTGGCGGCGGCAAACTCTTCGCTGGTGAGCAGCACCGCACAGGCGCCGTCGGTGATCTGCGAGCTGTTGCCCGCCGTCACCGTGCCGTTGGCGCGGTCGAACACCGGCTTCAGGGAAGCCAGTTTTTCCAGGCTGCTGTCGGCGCGGAAGCCGTTGTCACGGGCCACCGGCTCATAGGCGGGAGGCGGGAAGGTGGTCATCACCTCATCGGCCAGACGCCCCTCCTCCCAGGCGGCGGCGACACGCAGGTTGCTGGTCATGGCCACCCGGTCCTGATCGGCACGGGAGATGGCGAATTCCCGCGCCAGCTTTTCCGCCGTCTGGCCCATGTTGAGGGTGCTTACCGGATCGGTGAGACCGAGGATCAGTCCCACGTCGGGAAAAATGTCTTTCACCGGCAGTTTCTTGAGATGGCCGACCTTGGCCGCCACGCTCTTTTTCTTTTGCAGCTCGGTGAGCCACCCCCGCACCGGACGCTTGACCAGAAACGGCGCGTCGGACATGGACTCCACCCCCACGCACACCACGCAATCGGCGCGGCCGCTGGAGATCATCATCCACCCCTCGGCCAGCGCCTGGATGCCGGAGGCGCAGTTGCGGTGCACGGTGTAGGCGGGCACGCCGTTCGGCACATGGGCGCGCAGGGCGATCACCCGCGCCACGTTGACCGCATCCACCGGCTGAATGACGTTGCCCGCCACCAGTTCGTCCACCCTGGCCGGATCGATCCCGGCACGCACCAGCAGTTCGGCCACCACATAGCGGCCCAGATCCACGGTGCGGGCCTCGGCCTGCAACGAACCCGCCTTGGTGAACGGGGTACGGACCCCCTCGGCAATCATGACCTTGCGCATGTCGAAAACGTCCTTGTTTCCAGAAGGTGCGAAAACCGCACTGTGTAGTACACCTTGTCGGCAGGCCGGACAGGGCGCTGTAACTCTATCCGCCAGACGGTGGCTGTCAACCCTTTCCGCCGGACCCCGCCCCCGGTTCCCCGCCCGGCTTGCGACGCCGCCGTCCCACCGCACGGATCAGGGTAGGCCCCTCATCGCCCCCCAACAACCGGTGCGTTCCCATGTACAGCAGGGCGCTGACCGGAATCACCCCGGCCAGGCCCCCTGCCCGTGCCCACACCGAACCTTCCCCCCACAGCGAAAAATCCGCCACCCATGCGCACAAAGCGGCCATCAGCGCTGCCGCCAGCACGGTACGACCAACCCCCGGCAGCATGGCCAGAAGCCGCAGTTGCGGCAATTTCCGGTGCAGGGAGGCCAGCAGCAACCCCAGATTAACCATCGCCGCCAGCGCCGTGGCCAGCGCCAGCCCGGCGTGTCCCAGGGGGCCCATCAGCGCCAGATTGAGGGCAATGTTGCCCACCATGGCAATGGCCGCAATGCGCACCGGCGTGGCGGTGTCACCCAGGGCATAAAAAGTGGAAGCGGCAATACGCACCCCGGCAAAGGCCCACAGCCCGGAGGCATAGGCGAACACCGCCATGGCAGTGCCCCGGGTGGCGGCGGCGTCGAAGGCCCCGCGCTCGAACAGGGTGGACACGATGGGCATCCGGAGGGCGATCAGCGCCAGCATGGCCGGAACCGTCACATAGAGGATCAGCCTCAGGCCGTCCACCACGCCCCGGCACATGCCGTCCATGTCGCCCCGCGCCACCTGGGCCGACAAACTGGGCAGAATCGCCGTGGCCAGCGCCACCCCGAACACCCCCAGGGGGAACTGGATCAGGCGCATGGCGTAATACAGATAACTCACCGATCCCTCTGCCAGAAATGACGCCAGCAGGGTATTGACCAGCAGGTTCACCTGGGTGACCGACAGGGCAAACACCATGGGCAGCATCAGGCGGCCGACGCGGCGCACATCCGGATCGCGGGGGGCCCAGGTGAAGTGCGGCAGCATGCGGTGGCGGATCAGCCCCGGCAACTGGATGCCGAGTTGCAGCATGCCCCCCGCCAGCACCCCCAGCGCCAGCCCCAACGCCGGTTCCTGCATGTGCGGGGCCACCCACAGGGCGGCGCTGATCATGGCCAGGTTCAGAAACAGCGGCGACACCGCAGGCAGGGCGAAGGCCCGCAGGGAATTGAGAATGCCCATGGCCAGTGCCGCCAGCCCCACGAACAGCAGATAGGGGAACATGATGCGGGTCAGCAGCACCGTCAGGCGGTGCTGCTCCGGGGAATCGGAAAAGCCCGGCGCCATCGCCTTCACCAGCAGGGGCGCCGCCAGAATTCCCAGACAGGTGACCCCCACCAGCAGCACCAGCAGCAGGGTGAACACCCGCGAGGCCAGTTCCCACGCGTCGCGGCGCTCGGCGGTGGCCAGTTTTTCGGTGAACACCGGCACGAAGGCGGCGCTCATGGAACCCTCCGCCAGCAGTTCCCGCAGCATGTTGGGGATGCGGAAAGCGACAAAAAAGGCATCCGCCACCTGGGAAGCGCCAAAAGCCCGCGCCACCACCATGTCGCGCACAAAGCCGAGCACGCGGCTGAGCAGGGTGAACAGGCCGATGACCCCGGCGGCGCGGGCCACCCGCGCGGTTTCCACGGAGCCTGCCTCGGAGCCTGCCCCGGAGCCTGCGGCGGCGCCCGTGGGAGGCCCCGTCACGGCGTCTCCGGAAACATCCGCCGGGGGATCGGGGGGCTGGCTACCAGTTGACATGGAGGGGGGAAACCTCATAAAGTAACCGGCTTTGATAACCGGCCCTCGTGCGCCCAACCGTCACGCCGTCCCCGGCGCAGGCAGGGCGCGGTGGGCACACCGATTTTTTGAAGGATACGGAGTTTATGGCCAATCACCCTTCAGCGGCCAAGCGCGCCCGTCAGGCGCTGGTCCGCCGCAACCGCAACCGCAGCACAATGTCCGCCGTCCGCACCGCGATCAAGAAGGTCGAAACGGCCGTGGCCGGCAAGAACACCGATACCGCCAGGAGCGCGCTGAACGAGGCCACCTCGCTGATCTCCCGCGCCGCCGGCAAGGGTGTGCTGCACAAGAACAACGCCGCCCACAAGGTGTCGCGCCTGACCCTGCTGGTCAACGCCCTGGGCTAGTCGTCCCCGGACCCGGCCAGTGCCGGGGCGGATATTGACGGACCCGGCGCAGCGGATCACACGATCGGCCCGGACCCGGACCGGCGCCGGGACCAGCGCCGGATCTTTCCGGGAACCTCGCCGGGAACGGTTCGAGATATACCGCGCCATCAGCGGGCCGCCCCCACTCCGGAACCGGAACCGCACAGGCCCAGCACCTGCCGCTCCAGCGCGATGCGCGGCGAGCGGGCCTCGCCCTTGAGTTCCAGGTCCACCCGGGTAAAACGTGCAAACGCCCGCGCCAGTTCCGCGCTGGTGTAGCGGCCGGCCTGTTCGGGCAGCTTTTGCGCCACGAACGGCGCCACCCCCACCTCCCGCGCCAGATCTCCCCCGCGCCCTCTGGCCATGGCCTCGCGGGTCAGCCACATGAGGCGGAACTGGCGCACGATCATGCCCTGCACCATCACCGGCGACTCCCCCGCCTCCAGCAGCGTATGCAGGGCTGCCAGAGCGCGGTCGGCACGGCGCAGACCCAGGGCGTCGGTGAGTTCAAACACCGTGTTCACCCGCGCCCGGCCCACCGTCTCCTCCACCGCCTCCTGGCCGATCACCCCCCCGGCTCCTGCGTAAGCGGCGGCTTTGTCCAGCTCCCCGGCCAGGGTGGCCAGATCGGTACCGCAGTACGCAGCCAGGAACTGCGCCGCGCGCGGCTCCAGTTTGTAGCCGCTGCGCCGCGCACGCTGCCCAAGCCACGCCACCACGTCGCGCTCGTAGAGCGGATTGCAGGCCACCGCGTGCCCCACCTTGCGCACCGCGTTGAACGGTGAACGGCGCAGGTCGGGTTTTTCCCCCTCCAGCAACAGACAGGTGGTGGGGGTCGGATCGGCCACCGCCTCGACCAGCACCGCCAGGTCGTCGGCCCCGAAACGCTCCACGCCGCGCACCACCACCAGCCGCCGCTCGGCCATCACCGGCAGGGTGCGGGTAGCGGCCACCACGTCGGCGGCGGCGCAGCGCCCGGCGTCAAAGCGATCCTGATTGAAGTCCGCCAGCGCCGGATCCAGCGCCGCAGCGCAGATGGCCGCCACCGCCTCGGCCCGCAGCAGACTTTCCTCGCCGTAAACCAGGTAAACCGGGGCCACCGGGGACAGGGGCACGTCCGGCCCAACGCCACCAGCGCCCCGTCCCGTACTGCGTCCCGCGTTGTAACTCATGGCCTGCCCCCTTCCCCGACTGTCTCGCCAACTGTCTCGCCGACTGTCTCACTGCCCGGCGTTGCCCCAAGCGCCCCGGGGCCCGCGGTGTCCGGGGTCTCTGCGGCGTCTCCGGGCAGTTCCAGCAGCAGCGCCTCGGCCAGGTCGAAGGCCGCCTCGGCCACGGCGCGGTCCTTGCGGTCGCGGTTAAGGGTGGCATCACCGGTGACCGGGTATTCCGCCACCCCCACCAGACGGCGGTCGCTCCACAGACGGCCGTTCTCCCCCTGCAAATTCACCAGCACGGTCAGCACCAGGCGCCGCTCGCGGGCGACACCGGCGGTGTCGTAAGCCAGGATGTCGTCACTGAAACCCACAATGCGCCCGCTCAGGATGGGGGGGCCGTCCGCGACCACCTGCACCCCGGCCACCAGCAGCCGTTCCCGCAACGCGCTGCTCACCGGACCGGCCAGAAACGGCTCGGCGGTCTGGTTCTGGAACGCCTCCACCGCCAGCGTGACCCCTTCCACCCGGTCCACCTCGCCGCGCACCACATGGTAGCCGGAACAGGCGGCCAGCAGCACCCCCAGCGACAGGGAGGCCGCAAGCAATGATGGACGCTTACACCACCACATTGAACAGCTTGCCGGGCACGTGGATCTTCTTGCGGATCGGTTTGTCCCCGATGCTGGAAAGCACCACGGCGTTGGACAGGGCTGTCTGCTCCACCGTCTTTTCGTCGGCATCCGCGGGCAGTTCGATGCGGGCGCGCAGCTTGCCGTTCACCTGCACCACGATGGTGAGGGTGTCCGCCACCAGCCAGCCGGGGTTGGCCACCGGCCACGGCTGGCGGCACGCCAGCCCGCCGTCGCCGAGCATCTCCCACAACTCCTCGGCGATGTGCGGCGCAAAAGGCGTCAGCAGCAGCACCAGGGTGCGCACCGACTCGTGCAGCACAGCGCCATCCCCCGCCTTTTCCCCGTCCTGTTCCAGGGCGGCGCGGAATCCGGCGGCGGCGTTGAGCAGTTCCATCTGGGCGGCAATGGCGGTGTTGAACTGATAGCTGCGCTCGATGTCGTCGGTAACCTTGGCGATGGTGCGGTGGGTGGCGCGGCGCAGGGCGCGGGCGGCCTCCGAAAGGGATTCGGCCTCCGCCGCGCCGCCCGCCCCGGGCAGCGACTGGGCCAGCGCCCACACCCGCTTGAGGAAACGGTGCGCCCCCTCGACCCCGGCGTCGGACCATTCCAGGTCGCGCTCCGGCGGCGCCGCAAACAGGATGAACAGCCGCGCCGTGTCGGCGCCGTAGCGCTGCACCAGCGCCTCCGGATCCACCACGTTGCCCTTGCTCTTGGACATCTTGGCGCCGTCCTTGATCACCATGCCCTGGGTGAGCAGGCGCGCAAACGGCTCGCTGACGCCGGTCAGCCCCAGGTCGCGCAGCAGCTTGGTGAAAAAACGCGCATACAGCAGGTGCAGGATGGCGTGTTCGATGCCACCGATGTACTGGTCCACCGGCAGCCAGCGGTCCGCCAGCCCCCGGTCGACCATGCAGGTGTCGGCCAGCGGCGTGCCCTGCAGGGTGTAGCGGGCAAAATACCAGGACGAATCGATGAAGGTGTCCATGGTATCGGTATCGCGCCGCGCCGCGCCGCCGCAGCGGGGACAGTCGGCCTGAAAAAATTCCGCGCTCTGGGCCAGCCAGGAGCCGGTTTCCGGCAGTTGCACGCCGGTGGGCAACACCACCGGCAGGCTGGCCTGCGGCACCGGCACGATGCCGCAGGCCGGACAATGAATGACCGGGATCGGCGTGCCCCAGTAACGCTGGCGGCTGATGCCCCAATCGCGCAGGCGGAAATTGACGCGGCTGCGCCCCGCGCCCCTGGCCTCCAGACGGTCGGTCACCGCCCGCTTGCCCGCATCGCTCTCCAGGCCGTCGAACTCGTCGCTGTGCACCATGCGGCCGGGGCCGGTCCAGGCCGCCTCCAGCGTATCGGCGTCCAGCGGTTGCCCCTCGGGCTGGATCACCACGCGGATCGGCAGGCGGTATTTGGTGGCGAATTCAAAGTCGCGCTGGTCGTGGGCGGGAACCGCCATCACCGCGCCGGTGCCGTAGGCCATCAGCACGAAGTTGGCGGCATAGACCGGCAATTTGTCGCCCGTCAGGGGGTGAATCACCCTCCGGCCGGTGTCCATGCCGCGCTTTTCCATGGTTTCCATGGCCGCCTCGTTCACCGCGTGGCGCTTGCACTCGTCCAGGAATGCCGCCAGTTGCGGATTGGAAGCCGCCGCCCCCCGCGCCAGGGGATGATCCGGGGCCACCGACAGGAAGGTCACCCCCATCAGGGTGTCGGGGCGCGTGGTGTAGACGCTGAGGGTTTTGTTCTCTTCCCCGGCGCCCGCGTCCAGCAGGGGAAACTCGATTTCCGCCCCCTCGGAGCGGCCAATCCAGTTGCGCTGCATGGCCACCACCCGCTCCGGCCAATCGCCCAGGGTGGACAGGTCGTCCAGCAGCTCCTGGGCGTAATCGGTGATGCGCAGGCACCACTGTTCCAGTTCCCGCGCCTGCACCGGCGTGTCGCAGCGCCAGCACGCCCCTTCCACCACCTGCTCGTTGGCCAGCACCGTGTGGCACGGCTCACACCAGTTGACCTTGCTGGCCTTGCGGTAGGCGAGGCCCTTTTCCAGCAGTTGCAGGAACAGCCACTGGTTCCAGCGGTAGTAGCCCGGCTCGCAGGTGGCCACCTCCCGCGACCAGTCGTAGGAAAGACCCAGACGGCTAAGCTGGGCGCGCATGTCGGCGATGTTGGAACGGGTCCACTGGTCCGGGGGCAGCTTGTGCTTGATGGCGGCGTTTTCGGCCGGCAGGCCGAAGGCGTCCCACCCCATGGGGTGCAGCACGGCGTGGCCGCGCATGCCTTTGTAGCGGGCGATCACGTCTCCCAATGTGTAGTTGCGCACATGCCCCATGTGGATTTTCCCCGAAGGATAGGGGAACATCTCCAGGCAGTAAAAACGCGGGCGCGGGTCGCCTTCGCTTACGGCGAAGGCCCGCTCGGTCTCCCAGCGCTGCTGCCAGCGGGACTCGATGGAATGGGGGTCGTATGCGGTCACGGTGGGTGGTCCGGCGGAAGTGGCGAACGGCGGCCGCAGCGCGGCAAAAACCAGCGCGCAGACTAGCACGCGCGGCCCCTGCGTCGCAAGGCGGCGGGCGTTTGCCGGGGCGAACGGCGGAGACGGGCGCGATTGTGATGCCGGGGGGTTCGTGGTACCCTATGGGGCACTTTTTGCTCCCCGGAACCCCCCTGTCCCATGTCCCACGCCAACCCCCAACTCCCGGTGGTCGCCCTGGTCGGCCGCCCCAACGTGGGCAAATCCACCCTGTTCAACCGCATCGCCGGACGCCGCGTGGCCATCGTGCTCAACACGCCGGGGGTCACCCGCGACCGCCGCTACCTTGAGGTGGCCTGGGGCCGCCTGCACTTCCAGATGGTGGACACCGGCGGCGTGGACATGGAAGACACCGACGAACTGGGCATCAAGGTGGGCCAGCAAAGCCTGCGCACCCTGCGCGAGGCGCAGGTGGTCATCCTGCTCACCGACGCCCGTCAGGGCCTCACCCCGGCGGACCGCGACATGGTGACCCAGGTGCGCCGCGCCGGCCTGCCGGTGATCCACCTGCTGAACAAGTGCGACACCGAGACGGTGGCCCAGCAGGCGGTGGCCGACTCCCACATGGGTTTCGACCACACCATCCCCCTCTCCGCCGAACACGGGCGCGGCCTGGACGAGCTTTACGACACCCTCACCGCACTGCTGCCCGAGGCCGTGGAGACCGAGCCGCCCGCAGAAGAGGATGAATTCGGCCCCGACGCAGCCGATACGGACGCGGCCGAGGCGGACGAATTTGACGCCGACGCGGACACCGGCGCGGACGACCTGGACGACGGCGACGCCCACGCCCGACCGGCCATCACCGGTCCGCCCCGGGTGGCGGTGGTGGGGCGCCCCAACGTGGGCAAGTCCACCCTCATCAACCGCCTGCTGGGGGAAGACCGCCTGGTGGTGAGCGACATCCCCGGCACCACCCGCGACGCCATCGACACCGAACTGACCTGGCAGGGGCGACCCTACCTGTTCATCGACACCGCCGGCATCCGCCGCCGCGGGCGCATCGAAAAGGGTGTGGAGCGGGCCAGCATCCAGCGCGCCATGGAGGCGCTGGAACACGCCGAGGTCGCGGTGCTGCTGATGGACGCCACCGAGGGCGCCACGGTGCAGGATACCCGCATTGCCGGATTGATTCTGGACAGCCGCCGCGCCTGCGTGCTGGGCATCAACAAGTGGGACCTGTGGCGCGACAACGAAGAGGCGCGCCGCCGCATCATCGAGGAGCTGGAGCGGCATTTTCCGTTTCTGGCCCACGCCCCCACCGTGTACCTGTCGGGCCAGACCGGGTTTCACCTCAACCAGTTGTTCGCGGCCATCGACACCTCGGTGGCCTCCTACCGCCGCCGCATCGGCACCGGGGAACTGAACCGCGAGGTGGAGCGCCTGTTCGCCCGCCGCCAGCCGCCGGTGTTTCGCGGCCGGGCCATCCGTATTTACTACGCCACCCAGATCGGCGCCGCGCCACCCCGTTTTGCCCTGTTCACCAGCAGCCCGGAGGGCATCACCGAGGCCTACCGCCGTTATCTGGAAAACGGCCTGCGCGAGGCCTTCGGCTTCGCCGGCGTGCCCCTGTCCCTGGCCTTCCGCCACCGCAACAAGGAAAAGCGCGCCGGACAGGGCCGCAAAAAGCCCGCCACCGCCGCCAAACGCCCGGCCCGAAAGGACCGGCGCACTTCGAAAAAGAAATAGTTTGCGCCGGCCGTCAGGAGGCGACGAGCTTGTAAAGGACCTCGGAGCGGGAACTGGCGCCCATCTTGTGCATGATGGTCTTCAGGTGATCCTTGACGGTGTGCTCCGAGATGAACAGCAGTTCGGCGATCTCCCGGTTGCCCTTGCCGTAATACAGCAGGCGCAGCACGTCCTGTTCCCGGCGCGACACGCCGTAGCGGCGGCGCAGGTTGTCGAGGTCGATCTCCCGCTCCAGTGCCACGGTTTCGATCAACACCAGCACCAGTATCTGGGCGTCCGCCGCCACCGGGGTCATGAGCTGGGCACGCAAGCCGTAGTGGGTGCCGTGGTCCTCGTGGATGGCGTAGGCGCAGCCGTGGTCCGCGTCGCCGGTCAGCAGCTGCTGCACGGTCACGCGCAACTGGCGAGCCAGGGGGCCGTCCCCCGCGCCAGGGACCGAGGCGCCCGCGTCCAGCAGGGCGGCGGCCTCCGGATTCACCACCAGCGGCGCGCAGTGCTGGTCCAGCACCACCATGCCGGGCTGGCGGCGCTTGCGCAGGATGGCGAGCGGATCGGGGGCGTATTTGGTGTCGGGAGTGACCGGTGTGGAGGCGGGGGTTTTCATCCCCCCTTTTCGCCGGATCCGGGCCCGGACTTGAGCCCCCCCTCGACAAGCGCGCCGCTTCGCGGCACCATGACCGCTTTCCCGGAGCGTGTCCGGGCCGGGGGCGTTTAACGGCCCCGGCGACGGTGCTCCGGCCAGTCCAACCCACCCCATCCGGATCAGATTTTCACCATGCTCGATACCATTCAGCGCTATTTCAACCGCCACATGCGCCCCGCCCCGGACGGCATCACCAGCCGACCGGCGGACGCCCACGCCCTGCGCGTGGCCACCGCCGCCCTGCTGGTGGAGGTCACCCGCGCCGACCACACCGTCACCGACGTGGAACGCGCCGCACTACGCCGCATTCTGGGAGACAAGTTCGAACTCACCGGGGCGGAGGTGGACGACCTGATCGGCATGGCCGAGGCGGAAGCCACCGAGGCCACCTCGCTGTTTCAGTTCACCCACCTGATCGACAAGGAGTTCACCCACGCCCAGAAGGCGCGGGTGGTGGAGTTGCTGTGGCAGGTGGCGTTCGCCGACGGCCATCTGGAAGCCCACGAAGAAGCCGTGGTACGCAAGGTGGCGGACCTGATCCACGTGCCCCATCGCACGTTCATCGAGGCCAAATTGAAGGTGAAGGCGGAACTACCCGTGGACTAGCCCGGATTTCTGGCCGGATTTCTGACCAAATTTCCGGCTGAAAAATACGCGCAACGCCCGCCACCATCGGCGGTGGGGGCTAGTCCAGGGATTTGAGCGCGATGTCTTCCATGGAGTTCGCCATGTGCAGCCAGGGTGGCGGCGCCACCGACACCGCCGTGAGCATCAGCATGGTGACCATCAGCGCCAGCAGGAACGCCGTCGCGTTGACAGCATTGCGGTACGGATAGGCGGAGCTGCTGCGCTGGCTTCCCACGGGGTATGCCGCCTTATCCGGCGAATGCCGTGGCGTAGAAATCGGCGGCCACCATCCACACCATGGTGAGGGCGGTGAACACAAAGATCAGGCGGGCCTTGGCCAGCAGGTCCAGGGTGTAGCGGGCGGCAGTGACGGAAAGGGCGCGCATGGGGGGCAAACTCCTTGGGCGTCAGACACGGGTGATCTCCCCGGCAGGTCGGCCGTCTCGCGCAGAGACCCGAACCTTTGCGCCCCACCCTCGCGGATGGTTTGCCCCAAAACGGGTGAGTCGACGTTTCAACACACTCAAACCCACTATGTCAGCAAGGGGTGTGCCACCCGAACATAATTGATTTTCGCCTTTAAATTACAATCAGTTGTGTGATTAATAAAAAACCATCCCGGCACCCCATGATGGAAAACGGGCAGCGACTGGGTAATTATTTTCCGTTTGTCACCCCCGCTCGCCCCACCCGTTCGCCCGACATCCGGCCCGACATCCAGCTCCCTTCCGGAAAAAGCGCTAGAATGGCGGTATGGACTCCGTCAGCGCCCCCACTGCCACGCGCCGCGTGGAGATGCCCGTTACCGGCATGAGTTGCGCCGCCTGCGCCGCCCGCATCGAAAAGGTGCTGGGGCGGCGCGAGGGGGTGGTCAGCGCCCAGGTGAATTTTGGCACCACCAGCGCCATCGTGGAATACGACCCCGCCCGCCTCACCCCCGCCGATCTGGTGGCCACGGTGCAGCAGACCGGCTACGGGGTGGCGGAAGCCGACGCCGACTTTCCCATCGCGGGCATGAGTTGCGCCGCCTGCGCGGCGCGCATCGAAAAGGTGCTGGGACGGGTGGACGGCGTGCTGGAAGCCCAGGTGAACTTCGGGTCCGGCAGCGCCCATGTGCGGCACCTGCCGGGGGTGGGCATGGCCGACCTGCGCGCCGCAGTGGCCCGCGCCGGGTACACCGTGCCCGAGGAGCGGGACCCGCTGGCCGCCCCGGACGCCCCGGATCCGGCAGAGCGGGAGGCCGCCCGCGAGCGCCAGGCTCTCACCCGCAGGCTGCTGATTTCGTCCTTGTTGACCCTGCCCCTGCTGGTGCTGGGCATGCCCGGCCTGTTTCCGTTTGCGGCGCACGTTCCCGGCCACCTGCTGCTGATGCTGGTGCTGGCGACGCCGGTGCAGTTCTGGGCCGGCTGGCCGTTCCTGCGCGGGGCGTGGGCGGCAGCGCGCCACGGCGCCAGTGACATGAACACCCTGGTGGCCATCGGCACCGGCGCGGCCTATCTTTACTCCGCCGTGGCGGTGCTGTTCCCCTCCCTGCTGGAAGGCGCCCGCGGCGGGGCGGAGGGGCATGTTTATTTTGAAACCGCCGCCGTCATCATCACCCTGATCCTGCTCGGCCGCACCCTGGAAGCCCGCGCCAAAGGCCACACCTCCGACGCCATTCGCCGCCTGATGGGGCTGGCGCCCCGCACCGCCCGCGTCATCCGGGGTGGTACCGAGCAGGAAATTCCCCTCGACCAGGTGCTCACCGGCGACGTGGTGGCGGTGCGGCCGGGGCAAAAGATTCCGGTGGACGGCACCGTCGCCGAAGGCCACTCCACGGTGGACGAGAGCATGCTCACCGGCGAGCCGATCCCGGTAGAAAAACTCCCCGGCGCGGCGGTCATCGGCGGCACCCTCAACAAAACCGGGGCGTTTCGCTTTACCGCCACCCGCGTGGGGCGCGACACCGCCCTGGCCCACATCATCGAGATGGTGCGCCGGGCGCAGGGCTCCAAGGCCCCCATTCAGCGCCTGGCGGACAAGGTGGCGGGCATTTTCGTGCCGGTGGTGCTGGGCATCGCCGCCGCCGCCTTTCTGATCTGGTATCTGGTCGGCCCCGAGCCGCGTTTCGTCAACGCCATGATGGTGTGCGTGACGGTGCTGATCATCGCCTGCCCCTGCTCCCTGGGGCTGGCCACCCCCACCGCCATCATGGTGGGCACCGGCCGGGGCGCCGAATTCGGCGTGCTGATCAAGGGCGGCGAGAGCCTGGAGCACGCCCACCGCGTGACCACTGTGGTGTTCGACAAGACCGGCACCCTCACCCACGGCCGCCCCGAGGTCACCGACCTGCATGTGGTGGAGGGCAGCGAGGCGGAATTGCTGGCGCTGGCCGCCGGGGTGGAGCAGGCCTCCGAGCACCCCCTGGCCCAGGCGGTGCTGGCCGCCGCCGACGCCCGTGGCGTGACTCCCGCCGAGGTACAGCGCTTCGAGGCGCTGGCCGGACGCGGCGTCAGCGCCAGCGTGAACGGCCACCAAGTGCTGCTCGGCAACCCGCGCCTGCTGACGGAACGGCAGATTGCCATCGACCCCGTGGCCGGGCATCTGGAGCGCATCACCGGCGAGGGCAAAACCCCGGTGCTGGTGGTGCGGGACGGCCGTCTTCTGGGGCTGCTGGCGGTGGCCGACCGGGAAAAACCCGAGGCCGTGGCCGCCATCGCCGCCCTGCACCGCATGGGGCTGGCGGTGGCCATGATCAGCGGCGACAACCGCCGCACCGCCGAGGCCGTGGCGGGCCGCCTTGGCATCGACCGGGTGCTGGCCGAGGTGCTGCCCCGGGACAAGGCCAACGAGGTGCAGCGCCTGCAACAGGCGGGGGAGGTGGTGGCCATGGTGGGCGACGGCATCAACGACGCCCCGGCCCTGGCCCAGGCCGACCTGGGCATTGCCCTGGGCACCGGCACCGACGTGGCCATGGAGGCCGCCGACATCACCCTGATGCGCGGCAACGTGATGGGCGTGGTCACCGCCATCGAGCTGTCCCGCCGCACCCTGCGCACCATCCGCCAGAACCTGTTCTGGGCCTTCGGCTACAACACGGCGGGCATCCCCCTGGCGGCGGGCATTTTGTACCCCTTCACCGGCACCCTGCTGTCGCCCATGATCGCCGCCCTGGCGATGGCGTTCTCGTCCGTTTCGGTGGTCACCAATTCCCTGCGCCTGAAGGGTTTTGTGCCTGCCAGCCAGACACCTGACACCGCCGATTCACGTTGATTTGCCCCCCTCGCGGGCGTACCATCATGGCCTATGAACTGGTCACCGGCTTCCGACACCGGCGAGGGGGTGGACGCCGCCCGCATCGCCGCCCTGATTCACCTGCTGGGGGACGACGATGACGCCGTGGCGGACACCATTGCCGACCACCTGCGCACCATCGGCGCCCCCGCCCTGCCCGCCCTGCGCAACGTGGCGGAGGGAGTTGGCTCCCCCCTGCGCGAGCGCGCCGGAGTGCTGGTTCGGGAACTGCTTGAGGAAACCCTCATCGACGACTTCCGGGCCTACGGGCAGGAGGGGTGTCCCAATCTGGAGGAGGGGCTGTACCTGCTCTCCCGGCTGCACACCCCGGACCTGGACCTAGGCCCCAGCACCCGCCGCCTGACCCGCATGACCGAGGATTTGATGGTGCGGCTGGATCCGGGAGACGGCGCCGATGTGCTGCTGTCGGGTTTCGGCCGCTACCTGTACGGCGAGATGGGATATCACGGCAACGCCGCCGACTACTACAACCCCGAGAACAGCTACCTGCACACCCTGCTCATCAGCCGCGCCGGTATCCCCATCAGCCTCTGCACCCTGTATCTGATCCTGGCCCGCCGGCTGGGGCTGCCGATGACCGGGGTGGGCATGCCGGGGCATTTTCTGCTCAAGTACGACGACGGCCGGGAACGGCGCGTCATCGACCCGTTCCACCGCGGCCGCATCATTGACGAGGAGGGGTGCGGCCAGTTGCTGCGCGGTCTCGGCCTGACCTTCGAGGAGCGCTATCTGGACGCCGTGGACAACCGCTACATCCTGGAGCGGTCCCTCAAAAACCTGATCTCCATCTATTCGGATCGCCGTCAGCAGCGGGAACTGGCCCTCCACCAGCGCGCCTTCGAGGCCCTGTCGGGGCGCGCCCCGGCGGCAAGGGACGACACCCCGACATAGTCGCCCGCAAATTTTCCGCCCGAAACGCTGGCCCTGCGGCCCCCCCTCAGCCCGGAGGCGCGCCAAAAGGCAGGTCGGCAGTTTGCGCCGGGGCGTCATGGATGGTCACGGCGGAGCCCGGCTCCCAGTGGCTGCGTTTCAGGTAGGCCAGCGCCAGCACCGCGTCCCGCCCCGGGGAGTAGCACACGCTTTTGACCACACCGACCACGGCGTCACCGTCCCGCACCTCGTCCCCTGACTCGGGCACCGCCCCGCCCACCAGCAGGCCGCACAGGCGGCGGTTCAATTGGCCGCGAAACACCACCCTCGACAGGGTTTCCTGCCCCACAAAACAGCCTTTTTCGAAGCTCACGGCATCCGTCAGGCCCGCCTCCAGCAGGATCACCGAGTCGTCCACCTCCATGCCGTAGCGCGGGCGTCCGGCCTCGATGCGCAGTGTCTCCAGGGTGGTGAAACCGAACGGTCCCACGCGGCGCGGCTCCCCGGCGGCCAGCAGGTCGCCCCAGCGGCGGGCGAAGTCTGCGGCGGGCACGAACAGTTCGAAGCCCGGCAGGCCGTATTCCCCGGTGACCACCACCAGCGCCCCGCCCGGCCCGTGCAGCACCCCGCCTGCGGCGGCGGTCAGGGCCTCGGCCAGACCCGCGGCGGGCATCTGTAACGCAGCGGCCACGGTTTCCGCCGCCAGCGGGCCGTAAACCCCGGCGCGTCCCCATTCGCCACTCACGTCGCAGGTGGCCGCGTCGCGGATGAGGGTGTATTTTTCCAGAAATTTGTGGGTGAAATCCCCCACCACGGGGTCCATGTCCAGCAGCAGATGGTCCGCCAGCTTGACGCTCAGAAACAGGCTCTGCACCTTGCCATGACCGGTACAGATGGCGTTGACGATGGCGCTGTCCGGGGCCTGTTTGACCACGTCGTTGGTGGTCATGGCCTGCATGAGGGCCTCCCGGTCCGGGCCGCTGACCTGGAGCATGCGCCGGTAATTGCGGTCGATCACCCCGCCCCGCTCCCGCACCATGCGGTATTCGGTCACCGGATCGCCGTAATCGGCCACCGCCCGGCTCCCCGCCAGTTCGACAAACCGCCCCCCCAGGGCGCGATGCGTTTCAGACATGAGTTCCATATGCGATCCCGTCCCCACCCTTTGGGCATACTGGTTTGCGGCGTACCGGCTCGCGCCGTACGGGTTCGTGACGTACAGCCTGCGAACGGCCCCGCAACCGATTATAGGCCCCGTCGGCACACTGGGCCACCCGCAGTTTGTCGGCAGATGGCGAGGCAGTCCGCCAACCATTCCGGCAGACCGGACTTGACGCCGCCCCGCAAATTGGCAAACATATGTTTGCCATGCAGATTCCCATGTTTTCCAATCTTCCCGCCCGCCCCCCCGGCGGCACCCTGCCAGTGGGGGAGGAACTTGCCAGCCGCAGCACCGGGGTCACCTACGAGGAAATCGGCTGTCAGAAGGTGCTGTGCCCTTCCCCGGCGGCGCAAAAGGGCGGCTATCCGTTTTCCTGGACCATCAACCCCTACCGGGGTTGCGAGATCGGCTGCGTGTACTGCTACGCGCGCTACACCCACGGCTACCTGGGGGCCGATCCGCAGGATTTCGCCCACCGCATCTTCATCAAGCTGGGGGCGGAGCGCGGCGTAGCGGGGAGCCTCAGGCCTCCCCACTTTGCCGGTGCCGAGATCGCCATCGGCACCGCCACCGACCCCTATCAGCCCGCCGAACGGAGCTACCGGCTGACGCGTCGCATTCTGCAGCGGCTGGCGGCATTTTCCGGCCTGACCCTGTCCATCACCACCAAAAGCCCCCTGGTGACGGACGACACCGACCTGCTGGCGGCCATCGGACGCCGCTCGCGTTTGACCGTTCACATGAGCCTGATCTCCCTGGACGCCTCCCTCATTCGCCATCTGGAGCCGAAGGCGGCCACCCCGGAGGCGCGCCTGGAGGCGGTGCGCAGGCTGGCCGATGCCGGGGTGCGGGTGGGGCTGTTCCGCATGCCGGTAATCCCCGGCCTGACCGACTCCCCGGATCAGGCCCAGGCCCTGGACGCGGCCGCCCGCGCCGCCGGGGCCGCCTATGTGATCAGCCAGGAGTTGTCCCTGCGGGACGACGCCTGGCCGGTGCTGGCAGTGGCGCTGCAAACCCATTATCCACGCATCTACCCGGAAATTTCCCGGCGCATGGCCGCCCGCATGGCCGCCCGTGGCCGACAACACAAGGCCCCCTCCGCAACCACCCCACCTTGCCCGGACACCCCCTCCGGCGCCACCCTTTTTGGTTAACCACAAGGTGAGCATCGGTTGATCATGCGCCCCGCCATTGCTACACTGGTCGGCCTGTCGTCGGGCTGCCGACGATCCGGGTCGGGAGACATTTTTCCCCCGCCAACACGGAGACACACCATGCGGGACACCATTCGCCGCTTCGAGGAGCGGGTCATCGCCGGCGACCTGCTCGGCTACCAGGAGGGGTGCCAACTGGCCACTATCGGCGAGGACTCCCCGGACCTGCTCGACCTGATCTCCTCCGCCAACCGGGTGCGCCTGCACTTCAAGGGCAACCGCGTGGACACCTGTTCCATCGTCAACGCCAAGAGCGGCTCGTGTTCCGAGGACTGCTCCTTTTGCGCCCAATCCGCTCACCACGCCGCAGGCGCCCAGAGCTACCCCCTGCTGGACGGCGACGCCATCGCCCGCGCGGCGGACGAGGCGTTTGACGCCGGGGCCGAGGCCTTCGGACTGGTGGCCGCGTGGAAGGGGCTGCGCGAGGGGCCGGAACTGGAAACCCTTCTCGACCGCATCCGCGAACTGGTGGCCAAAAACAAAGGCCACGTGGACGGCTCCCTGGGCCATGTGCCATCCGAGTCCATCGCCCACCGCCTCAAGGAGGCCGGGGTCCACACCTACAACCACAATCTGGAAACCGCCCCCAGCCACTTTGGCAACATCTGCACCACCCACACCTTCCAGGACCGGGTGGAAACCATCCGCCGCCTGCAGGCAGCGGGGATCCGCATTTGCAGCGGCGGCATCTTCGGCATGGGTGAAAACTGGGAGCAACGGGTGGAGTTGGCGGTGCACCTGCGCGAGTTGAAGGTGGACGTACTGCCCATGAACTTCCTCAACCCCATCGCCGGCACGCCGCTGGAGCACGTAGCCCCCCTCACCCCCCGTGAGTGTCTGAAAACCATCGCCCTCTACCGGATGTTGCTGCCCACCGCCAACCTGATGGTGGCCGGGGGCCGCGAGGTGAACCTGCGCGACCTGCAGAGCTGGGCGTTCCACGCCGGGGCCAACGCTTGCATGGTGGGCAACTATCTCACCACGCCGGGGCGCAGCGCCGGGGAAGACCGGCGCATGTTGACCGACCTGGGGCTGACCAGTTCTATGGGCGAACCGGCCCCCCTGGTGGCCACCGCCCCCAGCCCGCTGCGGATGATCGCCGCCGGAGCCTGAAGCCTCCCCCCACCCGGCAGCCGGGGCCGGAGAGCTTCCGGACCCCTGGCAACCCGGAGGCCCCTGCGCCGATTGACCCGTACCACCGGTTTTGGTATGCTGCTCCGCTACAAATTTGGCGGCGTAGCTCAGTTGGTTAGAGCAGCGGAATCATAATCCGCGTGTCCGGGGTTCGAATCCCTGCGCCGCTACCATTAACACTTCCGGGGACGTCCCGGAAAGCCCACAAGGCCCGCAGTTCCCTAGGGATTGCGGGCCTTTTGTTGTCTGGCGTTGTCCAGTCGGACCCACCCACATCCGGGGACCGGTGGGGGTAACAAGCCGACGCAAACCGTTTTCAGAGTGGAGGTCCTCCGCTTCCGGTGGAATGTACCGGGTACATCAGGGGGGAAGTCATGTCACACACAGCCTCTTTCGGAAACCGTCGGTCCATGCCCGCGCTCTGGCATTGGGCAGGACGTACCCCGGCGCGTGGCCGCTGGACAACCAGTGGCGCCCCTACACCATGCGCGGGCGGGAGATTTTTGACCCCAACGGCGGCAACGGCGGCGGCGACCCCTCCACCGGCTGCACCATCACCACCCCGGCGGCGGGTGGTACCGGTTCCATCCACTGGCAGATGACTGGCACCCTGCAATCCGGCGCACAGGGGGCGGTCAGCTATGACGCGGTGCTGGAGTAGGCGCGAACAAACCGGAGTCGGTCGGTCCGCCGCCCGGATACCGGGCGTGGCAGCCTGAAATCCCTATGTGACTGTGGATTTCAGGTAAGGAATGTTCGCAAGCAGCCCTGCAGACGCCGCAGAAAGCACAAACACCACCCCGGTCGTCAGGGGAATGCCCACGGCCGGATGAATGGACAGGCCGCTCAGCCCCACCTCTCCGACCACGACCATCCAGAAGGGATGAATGGCGTAGATGCCGAGGGTGACAGGGGCCAAACGGCACACCCATCGGCTGGCCGTGCCCGGCACGCCTGCAAGTTGCGGGGTCGGTCCCGTGTCCATCTGCAAGGGCATTTGCAAGGCTATTTGATAGATAGCCAGCGACATCAGAATGACGAGCGGATTCAGGTACCCGTACATCACCCTCACCCCACTCACCCCCAGACTCCCCAGCAGCACACCGGCACCCAGGGCGATCAGCGCCCCGCACGACACCGCCACGATCACCAGCGTCACACGCGGAATCCGCACCGACAGGGCGCGCAGGTAGTGCCCGGCCACAAAATAGGCGATAAAGGATGGAAATATTGCCAAAAAGGTCGCGGCCGGCCTGCCTCCCACCAGGGAGGCGACGGTAGAGTGGGCCGAGGCCATCAGGAACAGCACCACAACGGCAACACCCGTCAACTGGCGCGAACCGGTCGCGATCAGCGGGCGGATGAAGGGCGTCACCAGATACAGTCCCATCAGCATGTAGAAATACCAGAGGTGGAAATATGGCTTCCCCTGGACGATGGACTGGGCCGCAGGCAGGACGTTGAAATGCCCATCCTGGAAGGCGCG
Organism: Nitrospirota bacterium; assembly: GCA_029858285.1. Lineage (GTDB taxonomy): Bacteria > Nitrospirota > JACRHL01 > JACRHL01 > JACRHL01 > JAOUFN01. The sequence continues at coordinate 93,825 of JAOUFN010000002.1, forward strand.
AAAGGCGATGTAAAAGACCGTCCAGAACACCAGTGGCACGATCAGACGCCCCACCCTCCGCCGGTAAAAATGCAACGGCGCCGCTTCGCAAGGCTGGGCCAGCAGCAGTGCGCCGCTGATCATGACAAACGCCGGCACGCACCAGCGGCTGAACGCATCGGCCACATTGCCGACCCACCAGGCCAGACGGTGCGCATCCGGGTGCGTGCTGACGACCCCGGCAGAGATATGCAGCCACACCACGGTGAACGCGGCCGCAACGCGCAGGGCGTCCAGACGGAAGTCACGCTGGATCACGGCCACAACACCGCCGCAGGAACTCGGGTGGGTTGCCTCCCCTCAGGGCGGGAACTACGGGACGCTTCCGGCAACATGGGTGTTCGTGTCTCTCCCTGGCTGATCTTCCATGCCACGTCGGCAGACATCCCGCAGCCCCCCTTACCGGCCTCCCGCCGGGGAATGATACCATCCCCCCAACGCGGACATCCGGCCGCCGCCCACCACCCCGATCATCACGGGAGGCCACATGCAGTACCGACGCCTCGGAAAATCCGGCTTGCAGGTCAGTGCCATGGGTCTGGGCTCCTGGACCACCTACGGCAAGCAGGTGGACGAGGCCCAGGCCGGACAGTGCCTGAAGGCCGCGCTGGACGGCGGAATCAACCTGTTCGACACCGCCGAGGGCTACGCCGACGGCCGCGCCGAGGAAATTCTGGGGCGGTTTTTCCACAAACAGGGGGTGGCCCGGCGCGATCTGGTGATCTGCACCAAGGTGTTTTTCGGCGGCGACGGCCCCAACCACGAAGGCTTGTCCCGCAAACACATTCTGGAGGGGCTGGACGCCTCCCTCAAGCGGCTGCGCATGGAATATGTGGATATTTTCCTGTGCCACCGCCCCGACCCCCACACCCCCATCGAGGAAACTGTGCGTGCCATGGATCATCTGGTGCGGCAGGGCAAGGTGCTGTATTGGGGCACTTCCCTGTGGTCCCGCGAGCAGATCGGCCGCGCTATCGACATTGCCGGGCGCCAGATGCTCACTCCACCCACACTGGAACAGCCCCCCTACAGCCTCATCGAGCGCCGCCAGGTGGAAGACGAACTCGCCCCCCTGTCCCATGCCCACGGCCTAGGCCTCACCACCTACTCCCCGCTGTACGGCGGCGTGCTCACCGGCAAATATCGGAACGACGCCATCCCCCCCGGCTCGCGGGGGGAATATCGCGGTGCGGATTGGGTGACGCGCAAGGTTGGCGCAGGCAGTGGTGAGCACCGCTCCGCCCGCATCGCCAAACTGGTGGCCATGGCCGACCGCCTCGGCACCACCCCTGCCGCCCTGGCCATCGCCTGGTGCCTGCATAATCCCCGGGTCTCCAGCGTCATCACCGGCGCCAGTCTGGCGGAACAGGTGCGCGACAACCTGGCGGCCATCCAGGTGGTCACCCACCTCAGCGGAGAACATGTGCAGCGGCTGAACCACATGTTCCCCCCAGCAGAGGATTAAAACCACCCACCGACACGGCCGACCGGGATGTCGGCCCGCAGGCGTGCATTGAAACCGCAGCGGGTTGGCCCGGTTGGCCCGGTTGGCCCGGTTGGCCCGGTTGGCCCGGTTGGCCCGGTTTGTTACAATGCGCGGCGTATCACCCGACGTCCACGCGGCTCTCCGACATCAATCCGCCCGAATCAGGCGGCCCACGTCGGGAGTCCCCAGCCAATTTCAGCACCCGATGAGCCCTTCCCAGCGCCCCACCTCCCCCAACCCCGATGCCGCGCCGACCGCCAGTCCGGACGGAAAGATTCGTGTGTTGCGCCACATGGCCCGCGCCGGTGGCACCGTGGTCAGCAAGTGTCTGGCGGTGATGCCCGGCGTGGCGTTGCTCAGCGAGATCCACCCCTACGCGATCCGCATGTTCAACCCCCTCATCCAGGCCAGGGAGTGGTTCAACCTCTACACGCAGGAGGAAATCGACGCCCTGTCGGCAGGAAACCCGACCTTCAACACCGCCATCGCCGACATTGACCGACGGGCACGGGCCGCAGGCCGCACCCTGGTCATCCGCGAATGGTCCCACCTGGACTATCTGGGGGTGCCGTTCTTGCCGGTCCCCCCCTATCGCCCGGTAATGCTCGACTCGCTGGCCGGGGAGTTCACCGTCATCCAGGCCACCACCGTGCGCCACCCCATCGACCAGTGGATCAGCACCGCCCGCCTGGCGATCATGCAGTCCGGTGGATTGAATCTGGGGTCCTTTCTGGAAGGCTACCGCCGCTTTGCCGAAGACGCCCTGCCCCACGGCATCGTGCGCTATGAAGACTTCGCCACCGACCCGGATACCCACCTGAAAATCCTCTGCGAGCGCCTGCACCTGACCTTCGACCCCGGTTACCGGGAGCGCTGGTTTTCCTACACCCACGTCACCGGTGACGTCCACCGGCCCGACGCCAGGCCGGAAATCAAAATCCCCCGGCGCCAGGAGGTGGACGCCGACTTCCTGCGCACCTTCGAGCGCAATCCCGACTACCGCGCCGTCCTCAAGTTGCTGGGCTACGGCCACCCGTCCTGAGGTTTGTTCCCCGATCCGCCCGATCTGCCGCCATGCGGCGGGTCCCGGCCGTACCCCCCGGAAAAAATCTGTTACCATGGGGCTGCATGGAATTTTCCGAGGGGGCATCCAACCACCCGCTTTCGCCGCCCGCCGCCGAGGTGGTCCTGATTGGCGAAGTGCTGTTCGACCGGTTTCCCGACGGTGACCGCTTGGGGGGCGCGCCGTTCAACGTCGCCTGGCACCTGGCGGGCCTCGGTGCCACGACCCTGTTCATCAGCCGCATCGGCAAGGACCCTCCCGGCGAACGCATTCTCGCCGCCATGCGCTCCCGGCACATGGATACCCGCGGGATTCAGACCGATCCCGCCCATCCCACCGGCAGTGTGCGCATCACCCTCGACCGGCACGGCGGCCACGATTTCACCATCCTCCCCGACCAGGCCTACGACCACATCGACGGCGCCACCACCGGCGCCCTGCTCGCCTCCCATCCCTCCCGCCTGTTCGGCTTTGGCACCCTTGCCCTGCGCTCCCCCGCCAGCCGCGCCGCCATCTTGAATGCCGCCCGCGCCTGTAACGGCCCGCGCTTTCTCGACGTGAACCTGCGCCGCGACTGCTGGAACCGCGACAGCGTGACCGCCGCACTGGAACACGCTTCGGTGGTGAAGCTCAACGATGGCGAACTGGAGGTGCTGGGCGCCGAACTGGACCTGCCAGGCTCTGCCACAGCCTGGGGACCGGCCCTGCGGGAACGCTTCGGCCTTGATGCCGTGTGCGTCACTGCGGCGGAACACGGCGCCTGGTGGCACGATGCGGCGGGCGGCCTGCACGTCCCCGCCGCCCCGGTCACCGTGGTAGACACGGTGGGCGCCGGGGACGCCTTCTCGGCGGTGCTGATCCTCGGACTGCTGCGCCGCTGGCCGCCCCGCGTCACCATTGAGCGCGCCGCCACCCTGGCGGCGGCCATGTGCGGTCAGCGCGGCGCCTGCCCCGATTCGGCAGATTTCTATCTGCCGTTTCTGGCGCGCTGGAGCGAAGACGGTCCGCAAACCCCAGGGGGCACTCCGGGATGAGTCAGGGGCTGCACATCGCCATGCTCTCGGTGCACGGCCTGATCCGCGCCGAACACCCGGAACTGGGGTGTGACGCCGACACCGGTGGCCAGATCACCTATGTGCTGGATCTGGCCCGCCACCTCGCCCGCCACCCCAGGGTGACGCGGGTGGACCTGTTCACCCGTCAGGTTTTCGACCCCGCAGTGTCTCCCGATTACGCCCGCCCCGTCGAACCGCTGGGGGAGGACGGCGCCCGCATCGTGCGCATTCCATGCGGACCGCGCAAATACCTGCGCAAGGAGAGCCTGTGGCCCTACCTCGACGAGTTCGTGGACCGCACCGTGAATTTCCTGCGGCGCGAGGGACACCCCCCCCACCTGTTTCACAGCCATTACGCCGATGCCGGATATGTGGGGCACGAACTGTCGCGCTTTCTGGGCATCCCCCTGTTCCACACCGGCCACTCTCTGGGGCGCACCAAGCGTGACCGCCTGCTGGCGTCGGGCGAGGCCGCCGACACCATCGAGCTGCGTTACCGCCTGCGCCAGCGCATCCGGGTGGAGGAGCGGGTGTTCCAGCACGCCGCGTGCGTCATCTGCTCTACCCGTCAGGAGGCGGACACCCAGTGGGGCATGTACCAGAACGCCTACGATACCGAATTGCTGGTGCTGCCCCCCGGCACCGACGCCAGCCTGTTTTCGCCCCCTGCTCGCCACTGGCATCCGCCCCCCATCCGCTACGAGGTGGACCAGTTCCTGCGCCACCCGCGCCGCCCCATGATCCTCGCCCTGGCGCGCGCCGACCCGCGCAAGAACCTGCGGCGGCTGATGCAGGCTTATGCCCGTTCGCCGCGCTTGCAGGACATGGCCAACCTGGTAATCGTGGCCGGCAACCGCGACGACGCCCGCGACTTGCCCGGCTCCTCCCGCGACGAGATGACCCAGTTGCTGCTCGACGTGGACAAATTCGAACTGTACGGCAAGGTGGCCCTGCCCAAACACCACGACGTAACGGAAGTGCCGGAACTCTACCGTCTGGCGGTACGGCGGCGCGGCGTGTTCGTGAATGCGGCGCTCACGGAACCGTTCGGCCTGACCCTGATCGAGGCCGCCGCCTCCGGCCTGCCGGTGGTGGCCACCCACGACGGCGGCCCGCGCGACATCATTCACAACTGCCGCAACGGCCTTCTGGTAGACCCTCTGGACGTCGGCGCCATCGCCCGCGCCATCGAGGAGGTGCTGTCGGATCGTGCCCGCTGGCGGCGTTTTTCAGAGGCCGGGCGCGCCGGGGTGCGGCGCCACTACACCTGGACCGCACATGTGAACCGCTATGTGCGGCAGGTGGAATCTGCCATCCAGCGCCTGCGCCCCAAGGGCGTGCCCCGGCGCAAAACCGACGCACAACGGAGGCGCATGCTGACCTTTGACCGATTGCTGGTCTGCGACATCGACAACACCCTGGTGGGCGACCCCGTCGCCCTGGAAAAACTGCTCGCGCTGTTGCGCCGGGAGCACCAGCACCTGGGCTTCGGAGTGGCCACCGGGCGCTCCCTGGAACTGACCCTGGAGGTACTGGAGCAGCACCGCATCCATCGCCCCGACATGCTCATCACCAGTGTCGGCACCGAGATCCACGAAGGGCCCTACCACGATCCGGCGGACGGCTGGACCCAGCACATCAGCCACCGCTGGAACCGGGACGCCGTGGTGGCCGAACTGGCCGACGTGGAGGGGCTGGAGTTGCAGGGCGAGGACGGACAACGCCCGTTCAAGGTCAGCTACTTTGTGGACGGCCTGCGGGCTGCCCGCGACGATGACGCCGATGCGGTGCAGGACGGCGGACGGCGCATTGAGCGGGAGGTGGCCGAACGCCTGCGCAAGGCCCGTGTCCGCTTTACCACCGTGTTTTCCCACGGTCAGTTCCTCGACATCCTGCCGCTGCGGGCCAGCAAGGGCAAGGCCATCCGCTACCTGGCCGACAAGTGGGGAATCCCCTACGACCGCATCCTGGTGGCGGGGGACTCCGGCAACGACGAAGAGATGCTGCGTGGCGACACCCTGGGGGTGGTGGTGGGCAACTACAGCGCCGAGCTGGAACCCCTGCGGCGCTACTCGCGCGTCCATTTCGCCACCGGACATTACGCCGCTGGTATCCTCGAAGGGATCGCCCATTACCGCTTTCTGGAACCCCGCCAGGCACCGGCAAATATCCAGCAATCACAGGAGCACTCATGATCTCCCGCGTCGAAGCCAGTTTTACCCAGCAGCGCGAAGCCCTCTACCCCCTGTTTCGGCAACTGACCCTGGTGGGCCGTCCGTTCCTGCTGCGCAGCGACATCCTGGACCGGGTGCGGCAGTTCCGCGCCACCGATCCCGCAGTGGACGCCTGCCTGTCCGAAGGCCCCATGGAGCAGTGGTTCCGCCAGGTTCAGGAAGCGGTGGTGGGCAACGGCTGGATATGCCTGGGAGTACGTACCGACATCGCCCGCTGGCGCTACGTGCGGGTGGACCTGGAAGAGATGCACGTCGAATCGGTCACCCCCCAGGCCTACCTTGAGATGAAGGAGCAGGCGGTGCTCGGCACCCTGCCGTTCGACGCCCACCCGCTGGAGGTGGACACCGGCCCGTTCTCCCACGGCTTTCCAAAAATGACCAAGACCGCCAGCATTGGACGCGGCGTGGAGTTCCTCAACCGCCACCTGGCCAGCCAGATGTTCCGTGACCGCGCGGCGGCAAGCGCGCAGATGCTGAATTTTCTCAAGCTGCACCACGTGGACGGCCGTTCTCTGATGCTCAACGAGCGCATCGCCGATGCGGCAGCCCTCGCGGACCGGCTGCGGGAGGCGGTGGACCTCGCCCGTTCCAACCCCCCGGCCACCCCGTGGACGGAACTGGCCGCCCCCCTGCAGGAGATGGGCTTCGAACCCGGCTGGGGCGGCACCGCCGCTCGCGTGCGGGAGACCATGGAACTGCTCTCCGACGTGCTGGAGGCACCGGAGCCCGCCGGGCTGGAGCGCTTCCTGTCACGCATCCCGATGATTTTCCGGATCGCCATCATCTCGCCCCACGGCTGGTTCGGCCAGAAGGGGGTGCTGGGGCGGCCGGACACCGGCGGCCAGGTGGTATACATTCTGGATCAGGTGCGTGCCCTGGAGGCGCACATGTGCCGTTGGTTCGCGGATCAGGGGGTGGACGTCACGCCGCGCATCCTGATCGTCACCCGCCTCATCCCGGAGGCGGAAGAAACCACCTGCAACCAGCGCCTGGAGGCGGTGCACGGCTGCCGCCACGCGGCCATCCTGCGGGTGCCGTTCCGGGAACGCGGCGGCAACGTGGTGCCACACTGGATCAGCCGCTTCTCGGTGTGGCCCTACCTGGAGCGCTTTGCCCTGGAAACCGAACGGGAACTGCTGGCGGAGATGGGCCACCGCCCGGATCTGGTGATCGGCAACTACTCCGACGGCAACCTGGTGGCCTCCATCCTTGCCCACCGGTTGGGCGTCACCCAGTGCAACGTGGCCCACGCCCTGGAAAAATCCAAATACGTACTGTCCGACCTGTACTGGCGCGACAACGAGGAGCCGTACCATTTCTCCACCCAGTTCACCGCCGACCTCATCGCCATGAACACGGCGGATTTCATCATCACCAGCACTTATCAGGAGATCGCCGGCACCACCGACACCGCCGGACAGTACGAAAGCTACACCCAGTTCACCCTGCCCGGCCTGTACCGGGTGGTGAATGGCATCGACCTGTTCGATCCCAAGTTCAACATCGTCTCCCCCGGAGCGGCGGCCGATATCTATTTTCCGTGGTTCGAAGGCGAGCGCCGCCTGCCCGGCCTGCAACCGGAACTGGAAACCCTGCTGTTCGGCAATCCCCCCGACGGGGTGCCGTTCCGGGGCCATTTGGCCCACCCGGAGCGGCCGGTGATCCTGAGCATGGCGCGCCTCGACCGCATCAAAAACCTGACCGGACTGGTGGACGCCTTTGGCTCCAGCCCACGTCTGCGGGAACAGGCCAATCTGGTGATCATCGGCGGCCGCGACGTCAATCCCGATGCCATGAACGACACCGAGGAGGCCGACGAGGCGCGGCGCATGCACGAGTTGATGAGCCAGCACGGACTGGATGACCAGGTGCGCTGGCTGGCGGTGCATCTGGGCAAGCCCCAGGCGGGAGAGTTGTACCGGATGATCGCCGACCGCCGGGGGGTGTTTGTGCAGCCGGCGCGCTTCGAGGCCTTCGGGCTCACGGTGATCGAGGCCATGGTGTCCGGGCTGCCCACTTTCGCCACCTGTTATGGCGGCCCGCTGGAGATCATCGAGGACGGCCACAGCGGCTTCCACATCGACCCCATCCACCCCCGACAGATGGCCGAGCGCGTCGCGGATTTTCTGGAACGCGCCGCCAGTCTGCCGGAGATTTGGCAGGCCGTGTCACGTCAGGGGGTGGAGCGCGTACATCAGCGCTACACGTGGGATCTTTATGCCGAGCGCCTGATGACCCTTTCCAAGGTGTACGGGTTCTGGCGCTTCGTCTCCGATCTGGAGCGGCGCGAGACGGTGCGCTATCTGGAGATGTTCTATCACCTCCAGTACCGCCCCCTGGCAGAGCGCATCGGCGAGAGCTGATCCCTCCGCACTGCCTTTCCGGTCATGCAATCCGCTCATGCAGTCGGATTTTGCCCGTCCGGTTTTCCCGGATGGTTTCAGGCCGGGAAACCCAGCGCGGCGTGAGCTTCCCTTTTGCGGTCCACGGCAAACGCCTCCAGCCCCACCGGAGGGGCGCGGTCGGTAATCAGGCAGGCCATGGCCTCGGCGGTGGCAGGGGCCAGAATCACCCCGTTGCGATAGTGCCCGGCGGCCACGAACAGGTTGTCCAGACCCGGCGCCTGCCCCAGAAACGGCAGTCCGTCCGGGGTGCCGGGACGGAAGCCGGTCCACTGCCGCTCCACCTCTGCCTCCGCCAGACAGGGGGTCATGGACAGCAGCGCCCCGGACAAAAAATGCATGGCCTCCAGTGTGGTGGTGCGGTCGAACCCGGCCATTTCCATGGTGGCCCCCACCAAAATGCGGCCGTCGGCGCGCGGCACCAGATAGGCGCGGTCGTGCTTGACGATGCGGCGAAGGGTGCCGGGGGCGGTCTTGAGCAGCAGGATCTGCCCCTTTACCGGTGCCACCGGCAAGGCCAGCCCGGCGTGCTCCCCCAGTTGTCCGCTCCACGCCCCGGCGGCCAGTAGCACCCGTCCGGCGGAAAAACGCCCGGCGGAGGTCACCACCGCGTTCACCCGCCCTCGGGCGATTTCCCAGCCTGTTACCTCGGCATCGCCGACGACAACCACCCCGGCCGCCCGCGCCGCCGCCTCGGCGGCTTTTGCCAGACGCGGATTGCGAATCTGCCGCACCTCGGGCCAGAACAGCGCCCCGCACACCGACTCCGCCAGACACGGCTCGATCCCTCGCGCCGCCACGCCGTCCAGCCGTTGCACCGGCCACCCAAAACGCCCGCTCCACGGCTGGGCTCCCGCCAGGTCCGCCCACTCGGAGGCATGGAACACCGGGATCAACAGACCGCTGGCGCGCATCTGCGGGTCCACCCCGGAGACCTCTTTCAAGTCCGCCACCAGCCCCGGATACAGGGCCAGGCTGCGGTTGACCAGGTGGCTCAGGGCATCCGGATATTTCCAGGGATAGATGGGCGAAAGGATGCCCGCCCCCGCCCAGGACGACTCCTTGAGCGGGCTGCCCCGCTCCAGCACCATCACCCTGAGGCCGTCCCGCGCCAGCGCCAGGGCGCTCAACATGCCGATGATACCGCCCCCCACGACCAGCACGTCCGGCGTGGTCTGCGGGTGCGGCGGTGAAAATGCCTGACTGCTCGCGGCCACTCGCCCCCCTTCGTCAAATAGTTGACGAATCTGTTTTGATGTCCCATTGTCCGCCCTTTTCACCTGTCGGGGCAAGCCGTTGCGCGGCATCTCTCCCGATTTGACGGAGGACCAAAAAGGCCATTCCGGACCATGGATCGTCAAAACCACGGCGATTTTTCCGTTTCCCGCAGCCGGGATGGGTCCTTTGGATGCCCGCAAAGTGCCCCATATCGGCGTCGGGATTGTTGAAAAAAGAGCGGCATGGGAGGTCTTTTAAAATTTCTTCCGCGATTTGGCGGAACATGGCACTGGCATTGCTCTTATCCCCCGGGAAGGTCGCCACCCCCGCCCCGCCGACACGGCAAAAGGTGTCTGGCGGGGAGCCATCGGGGGCGGGAACGGCGGCCACGAAAACCACCCGGGTGGAAATTCTCCCGCGTCCCGCAAAACGGTGCCGCACTAGGGGGCGGGTGGTGCAGAACAATTTTTTTTCGGGGTACCTGCCACGACCGCGGAGGACGGCGCCCCAACGGGATGGTCATAAGGATGCGACAGCCCGAAGCACACATCAATATCGACGACGACATCGTCACCGGCGTGACGCTGGTCGTCAGCCGCACGGGCATTCGGCCGTGAGCCGTCACCCGGACAAACGCCCCCGCGCACCCCGCGCCGCCGGTGCAGGCGTCGCTGCGGAGCGTCCGGCTTTGGGGCGGGTGCTGGCGGTGACCTCCGGCAAGGGCGGGGTGGGCAAGACCGGCATTGCCCTCAACCTGTCCGCCTGCCTCGCCGCGCGCGGCAACCGGGTGTTGCTGCTGGATGGCGATCTGGGGCTGGGCAATGTGGATGTAATGGTCGGGCTCACGCCGACGCGCTCCCTCGATCAGGTGTTGAACGGCGGCTTTTCCCTGGCGGATGTCATTCTGGAAGGTCCGGCGGGGTTGCGCATCATTCCTGCCGGCACCGGCGTGGCGCGCCTCGCCCGCCTCGGCAAGGACGGTCAGCGGACCTTGCTGGCGCAGGTGGCGGCCCTGACCCCACCGCCGGACTACCTGATTGTGGACACCAGTTCCGGCATCGGCGACAACGTGCGCTTTCTGGCCGCGTGTGCCCAGGAGGTGCTGGTGGTGACCACCCCCGAGCCCACCGCCGTAACCGACGCCTACGCCCTGATGAAGGTGTTGGCGCGCACCCAGGGCACGCGCCGTTTTCGGCTGGTGGTGAATCTGGCCGAGACCGAGGCCGTGGCGCTGGAGGTTTACCACCGCCTGAGCGTGGTGGCCGATCGTTTTCTGGGGGTGGGGCTGGATTTGGCGGGATTTGTGCCGCCGGACCGCGCCGTGCCTGCGGCGGTGCAGCGCCGCAACGGGGTATTGACCACCGGTCACGCCGCCGGCGCCATGCGGCGCCTGGCGGAGACCGTGGCCGGATGGCGCCCCGGAGAGCCGACCCACGGGGGATTGCAGTTGTTCGTAAATCAAATGGCGGAGCCAGGGGATTCCGCTTCCTGACATGCAGGAGGAGCACAACGTGGACAACGCCCAACCTCGCGACTACGGCGTCGGGGTATCCCATATCGCCCTGGAGGTCCAGGAGCGACTGATCGCGGAGTTCGCCCCCAAGATCCGCATCATGGCCAACCGGCTGGCCACGCGCCTGCCGGCCCACCTGGACGTGGATGACATCATCAACGTCGGGGTGATCGGCTTGATGGACGCGATGACCAAGTACGACCCGAACCGGGAAACCCTGTTCAAGACCTACGCGGAGTTTCGCATCCGGGGCGCCATGCTGGACGAGATCCGCGCCATGGACTGGGTGCCGCGCAGCATCCGCGAAAAAGCCGCCCGCCTGCGCGGCGCCTATCAGTCTCTGGAGCAGAAGCTGGGCCGCCCGGCCTCCGAGGAGGAGGTGTCCGCCGCCCTCGGCGTGGACCTGCCGACGCTGCACAAACTGTTGCAGCAGGTCTCCCACACCGCAGTGCTGAGCCTGGACGATCTGGGGGTGGATTCGGACCGCGAGATGAACATCCTCGACTGCATCGCCCAGGAAGGGGTTCCCGATCCCCTCGCCAACCTGATCCAGCAGGACATGTGGGATCTGCTGGGCGAGGCCATCGAGCACCTGCCCAAAAAGGAACGTCTGGTGGTCACCCTCTATTACTACGAGGAGCTCACCATGCGCGAAATCGGCAACGTATTGAACATTACCGAGTCCCGCGTATCCCAGTTGCACAGCCAGGCAATCCTGCGCATCAAGGGCAAAATAGCCTCGGTTCGCAGCAGTCGCGGGCGGCAGTCCGTCCGCAGCAAAGGTTCTCTCAAGGATGCCGGCCACGGAACCGAGAAGAACCGCAGGTATGTTCTCAGCACCCCTTCCGGGCGTGCGTGAGACTTCGGAATCAGCTCCACGACCGGAAGAAGGGAAAGAGGGTGCCATGAAGTTTTTGGTTGTCGATGATTTTTCGACCATGCGCCGCATTGTCCGCAACATTCTCAAGCAGATCGGTTACACCGATGTGGAGGAAGCGGAGAACGGCAAGGACGCGCTGGACAAGCTGAAGGCGAGTCACTACGACTTTATTATCTCCGACTGGAACATGCCCACCATGACCGGCCTGGAGCTGCTCAAGGCGGTGCGCGAGGATTCGGGCCTTAAAGGGACCCCGTTCCTGATGGTGACCGCCGAGTCCAAGCAGGAAAACGTCGTGGAAGCCATTCAGGCGGGGGTCAGCAACTACATCGTGAAGCCGTTCACAGCCGACGTTCTGAAGGGCAAGATCGACAAGATTCTGGCCTCCTGAGTCCCCTCCCCAGTCCAACGTAACCACGGGAGAGGCACACCATGGCGGAACATCGTTCCACGGTCCGCGGCGGTACGACCATGCGACAAATGGTCGGCTTCCGGCTGGGAACCGAAAAATTCGCCATCGATATCGGCAAGATCCACGAAATCATCAAGCCGCGTCCGGTCACCATGCTGCCCGACATACCCGAGGGGTATTCCGGGATGATCCAGTTGCGTGACCGCGTGGTGGTGATGGCCGATCTGCACCTGCGTTTCGGTCTTCCCCCCCACCAGGGAGGCAAGGACGCGCGCATCATCGTGCTGGAGCGCCCCGGGCAACCGGTGGGGATTCTGGTGGATGCGGTGTCCGAAGTGGTGCGCTTTTCCCCCCAGATGATCGAATCGCCACCCGATTTCAGCAACGGCGCCCGGGTGGCCTGCATCGACGGAGTGGGCAAGCTGGGTGGCGAACTGCTCACCATCCTCAATCTGGACGTGCTGTTCACCCAGTCCGACATCGTCCTCGCCGATCTGGGCCGGAAAAAGGCCGCCAAGGCGGCGGCAACACCGGCCAAGGCCGACCGGCCCGATGCCAACGCCACTGCGGAGCAGCCGGAAAAACACCCCGCGGAGACCGAGCCTGCCGGGCCGGAGTCCGCATCCATGACCGAACCCGAAACCGAGACCGCCGCAATGCCGGAGTCTCCATCATCCGATCCCGACTGGGCACCGCTGGCGGCCACCCCGCTGCCGCCGTCCGCGCCGGGGGAACCCACGGACGAAGCAATCACGAGCGAACCGGGAGCCGACATCATGAACGACGACCTTTATCAGGACCTGGGACATCTGGCCCGGTACATCAACAGGGCCCACCAGTCCTTCAACGCCTCCCTTCAGGATGACGAGCCGATTCGCGTCAAGGCCAAAGACCTGCCTACCGCCACCGACATCCTGCAACAGGTAACGCTGGATACCGAAAACGCCACCATGCGCATCATGTCCGGGGTGGAAGAGGCCAGTGGCTCCCTGAACAAACTGCGCGGCATCATCGACGAACTCGACGCGGCCATCCCCGCCTCCAGCGAGGAGCGCGCCAAGGCCGGCGACATCATCGAGCGCATGCGCGACGAGATCACCGGCGTGGAATCCCTCCAGGACCAGACCCTGATCACCCTCTCCTTCCAGGACCTCACCGGCCAGAAGATCAAGCAGGTGATGGCGCTGATGATGGAGATCGAGGAGCGCATCCTCGGCATGGTGGTGAAATTCGGTGTTGGCCGCGCCGACGAGGCCGCGCAGGAAGTCGCCACGCAGGACGTGGCGGAGCGCATCGACGACGTGCGCGCCAAGCCGAACCCCGGCCTGCGCCAGGACCGCGTGGACAGCCTGCTGGCGGATTTCGGGTTCTAAAAACCGCATTCAGCGGACCGGAAGGGGACCCCGGGCAGAGGGAACAGACAAGGGAACAGGGACACAGGGGAAGCGATGAGACCCGACATTCCAGAGGACATGGCGGAGATCTTCGACGAGTTTCTCGTCGAAACGACCGAGTCCCTGGTGGACCTGGATCAGCACTTCCTCGCCCTCGAGTCCAACCCCGGCGACACCGGGCTGCTCAACCAGATTTTTCGCACCGTCCACAGCATCAAGGGCGGCGCCGGCTTTCTGGGTCTCAACGACCTGGTGTCGGTGGCCCACGGCTCCGAAAACATCCTCAACAAATTGCGTAACGGTGAACTCGGCGTCACCCCCGAGATCATCGACATCGTCCTCCAGTCGGTGGATGTCATCAAGGCGATCCTGGCCCAATGCCGGGGCGAGGATGTCGGCCAGATGGACATCCCCAACATCGTCCAGAAACTGGAGTTGATGCTCCAGTTCGCCGAGGAAATGGGCTCCCACGCGGCCACCGCCGCCACCACCGCGCTGCAGGACGCCCCGCAGGGGGAAACTCAGGGGGAAACCCAGGGCGACATTCAGGACAAAAACCGGGACGACGCCCAGTCGGCGCCCCCGGCTCACCCCCGGTCCCCGGCCTCGGCCGCCCCGCCAGACGACGACTTTGCGGCGGCACTGGTGGAGACTCCAGCCGCCCCCGCCCCCGCCCCCGCCGCACCGGCGGCCACGGCAGTCTCCACCGAAGAGATTGCCGCCACCGCAGCCCCGGCCACGGCACCGCGCATGGAGATGGAAACCACCATCCGGGTGGACACCTCGCGCCTGGACAATGTGATGAACCTGGTGGGCGAACTGGTGCTGTGCCGCAACCGTACCCTCAAGCTGGTGTCGGAGCTCGATACCCGCTACGAAAACGATCCCGCCCTGCGTGCCCTGGTCACCACCGCCGGACAGATGAATCTGGTCACCACCGACCTGCAACTGTCGGTGATGAAGACGCGCATGCAGCCGGTGGGCAAGATTTTCCAGAAATTCCCGCGCATGGTGCGCGACATTTCGCGCAAGCTGGGCAAGCAGATCGACCTGGTCATCTCCGGCGAAGAAACCGAACTCGACAAGTCCATGCTCGAAGAACTGGGCGACCCTCTGGTGCACTTGGTGCGCAATTCCGTGGACCACGGCATCGAAACCGCCGAAGAGCGCGAACAGTCCGGCAAACCGGCCCTGGGGATCATCCAGTTGTCCGCCGAACACGATGGCGCTTCCATCCTGATCCGCATCCAGGACGACGGGGCCGGCATCAACCACACCCGCATCCGCGCCAAGGTGATCGAGAAGGGGCTGATGCCCGCCGATCAGGTGACGGCCATGTCCGACCGCGAAGCGCTCAACCTGATCTTCCTGCCGGGACTGTCCACCAAGGACCAGATTTCCGACCTGTCGGGCCGTGGCGTGGGCATGGACGTGGTGCTCAGCAACATCCGCAAGGTGGGTGGCATCATCGACGTGGAATCCGAACCCGGCAAGGGCACCTCCATCACCCTGTCATTGCCCCTCACCATCGCCATCATCCCGACCCTGATGGTGCAGGTGGACACGCGCCTGTTTGCCATCCCCCTGTCGTCCATCGTCGAAACCCTGCGCGTCGGCCGCGACGAAATCCAGATGGTGGATGGCCGACCGGTCATCCGCCTGCGCGACCGCATCCTGCCGGTCACCCCCCTGGGCGACCTGTTTGGAGTCGACAATTCCCGGATCGCCTACGCCGGCATGGAATTCGCCGGGGCGGAACACACCGGCGCCCAGGTGGCCGCCGTCAACCCGGACCCGGATCGCCTCAACATCGTGGTAGTGGCGCTGGCAGAAAAGAAAATCGGCCTTGTGGTAGACGACCTGCAACAACAGGAAGAGGTGGTGATTAAATCGCTGGGGGACTACCTCGGCAGCGTTCCCGGCATCTCCGGAGCCACCATCAACGGCGAGGGTCAGGTAGTGCTGATCCTGGATGTGGGCACCGTAATCGACCTGATGCATTGAAGGCATGGGCATGAATTCCATCCGCGTACTGGTGATCGACGACTCCGCATTCATGCGCACGGTAATCTGCCAGATGCTGGCGGGCGCGCCGGACATCCGCGTGGTCGGCCAGGCCACCAACGGCAAGGAAGGCCTGCGCATGGCCAAGGAGTTGAAGCCGGACGTCATCACCCTGGATGTGGAAATGCCGGTGCTGGGCGGGCTTGAGATGCTCACCATCCTGATGCGCACCAACCCCACCCCGGTCATCATGCTCAGCAGCCTCACCCAGGAGGGGGCGGAGGTCACCGTCAAGGCGCTGCAACTGGGGGCGGTGGATTACCTGCCAAAGAACAACAGTGGCGGCGCCATGGGAATGCGCCGCATTGCGCCGCAACTGATCGACAAGGTGCGCGCCGTGGGTACCGGGGAAACCAGCCGGGCCATCACCGAATCGCGCCAGGCAATGCGCGAATTCGTCGACCCCAGCGGCGCGCCCCGCCGCACTGCGGAACGGCTTTCCCGCCCCGGCGATATTCCGGTGGTGGCCATCGGCTGCTCCACCGGAGGACCGGCGGCACTGTGCGAGGTGATTCCGCACCTGCCGGAAGAGCTGGGGGCGGCAGTGGTGATCTCGCAGCACATGTCGGCCACCTTCACCCGCGCCCTGGCGGAACGGCTGGACCGCCTGAGCCCCACCTTCACGGTCCGTGAGGCCGTCGACGGCGACCGCCTGGAACCCGGCGTGGCCATTGTCGCCAAGGGCGGGCGTCACCTGACCATCGACTGTATGCAGGACGGCTCGCTGATCTGCCGCCTGGCCTCCACCCCCGAAATGCCCACGCAACCGTCGGTGGACCTGTTGTTCGAATCCCTGGCGCGGGCCTGCCCCGAGCGTACCCTGGGCGTGGTGCTGACCGGCATGGGCAGCGACGGAGCAAGTGGCGCACACAAGCTGGTGGAGCGCGGGGGCGGTCTGATCACCCAGGCCCAGACCGGCTGTCTGGTTTACGGCATGCCTCGTGCGGTAGTGGCCACGGGGGTAGCCAGCAACGTCGCCCCGCTGGGGCGCATCGCCAAGGAAATTTACCTGTGGTCGCGCACCCAGCGCGATCTCATCGCCGCATCCAGGACCATACCCGGGGCCACGTCCAGGATCACACCCAGGGTCACACCCAGGGTCACACCCAGGGGATAAACGGATGTCCGACGAGCGCCCCATAGACGCAGGACCCGTCCTCAGCGCCGAGGCCTTCCAGGTGTTGCAGGAACTGGTGCGCGACGCCTGCGGCATTATGATCCCCGACAACCGCAACAGCGCCCTGGAGGCCCGCCTGGCCGAGCAGATGGCCAAACTTGGCCTCGACAGCTACCGCGACTATCTCGACCGCCTGCAACGGACACCTTACTCCAGCCCCCTCTGGCAGGAGTTGTTCCACCATATCAGCACCAACGAGACCTATTTTTTCCGCAACCAGTCCCAGAACCAGGTGTTTGCCGAGCACCTGTTGCCCCGGGTGCTGAAGCGCCAGGAGGGGCGGCTGTTCAAGCGCCTCAAGGTTTGGAGCGCCGCCTGCGCCACGGGTGAGGAGGCCTACACCCTGGCCATCCAGATCCTGGACGCCCTGGGCAGCAAGGCGGCCGACTGGCAGCCGCAGGTAGTCGGCACCGACATCGACGCCGAGGCCATCCGCGTGGCGGAGGGCGGCACCTATTCCGGGCGCTCCCTGCAATACGTCCCGCATCGGGTGCTGAAGCGCCACTTCGACAAGGACGGCAACACCTACAAGGTGGACGAGAAGGTCCGCCAGATGGTGTCTTTCAAGGTGGTGAACTTCGCCAGCGAGGCGGAAATGGCCACACAAATTAATATGGACGTCATCTTCTGCCGAAACGTACTTATCTACTTTGATGGGGAGTTCCGGAAGAGGGTGGTGGATCGTCTGTATCACAGTTTGAAACCGGGTGGCTATCTGGTGATCGGCCATTCGGAGTCCCTGCGTGGAGTCCATACCGGATTCGACGCCGTGCAGTTTCCGGGAACACATGTCTATCAACGTCCGGAGGAGTAGGGTCCGATGAATGGCAAAGCCTCACATCTGAGTATCCATGCGCGCATCCTGTTGGGAATGTGTGCGGTAGTCCTGCTTTTTTCCATTGCCGGGACGTACTCCATCGTCGCCTCCGGCCAGTCATCGCGCATGCTGACCAGCATGGCGAAGACGGAATTTCCCCTGCTGCAGGATGTTTATAACCTGACGCGCACTTTCTCCGAGGTGGACACCCAACTCGTCAGTGCCGCCGCCATGGCCGACCCCGGCAGGCTCAAGGCGGCCAACGAGTCCGCCGTGCAGTTCCGCGCCCTGCTCACCCAGATGGGTGAGCGCCCGGGTGCCGATCCGGAACGTCTGGCCAATATTGGTGAGCGCTTCGACGCCACCTTGCGCACCGGGCTGGAAATGGCCCAAAGCGCCCTGGACGGACGCTCCGAACGGTCGGGGGTGCTGGCCAGCCGCTACGCGGCCAGCAGCCAGGAAATGCAGGGGGTGCTGCGCAACCACCTGCAGGCCACCCAGGCGCACTTCCAGCTTGCCCTCACCAAGACCAGTCTGGACACCGGGCGCGCCCGTTCCGCGATGATCTGGGGGGCTCTGGCCGTAGTGGTCATCGGCCTGTTGCTCGGCACCACCCTGGCGCGCAGCATCGTGGCGCCGATCCGCGCCATCTCCGGGGCGATCCGCGAAATCGCCCAGGGGCGCGGCGACCTGACCAGCCGCGTGCATCACAACACCACCGATGAACTCGGAGATCTGACCCGCAATTTCAACGAGTTGCTGGACAAGCTCGAATCCATTATCTATCAGGTGTCGGTGACTTCCGCAGATATTTCCCACTCCACCGAGACCATCGCGGTCAAGAACACCCAGATGTCCGAGGGGGCGCAGAACCAGTCCTCGCAGGCACTCAAAATCGCCGCCGCCATGGAGCAGATGAACGCCACCGTATCCGAGGTGAGCAAAAACTCTGCCGTCGCGGCCGATTCCGCCCGTGAGGCCATGAACATCGCCACCAAGGGCGGCGAGGTGGTGCAGCAGACCATCATGGGCATGCAGGTGCTGGCGGAGCGCGTGACGCAGGCCGCCAACACCATCCAGACCCTGGGCACCAACACCGACAAGATCGGCGAAATTGTGCTGGTGATCGACGAGATTGCCGACCAGACCAACCTGCTCGCCCTCAACGCCGCCATCGAGGCGGCGCGCGCCGGCGATCAGGGACGCGGCTTCTCGGTGGTGGCAGACGAGGTACGCAAGCTGGCCGAGCGCACCACCCTGGCCACGCGCGAAATCGCCACCATGATCTCTGCCATCCAGAAGGAAACCAACAGCGTGGTCGAGATGATGAACTCCAGCCGTGCCGAGGCGGAAAAGGAGACCACCCTGGTCAACGAATCCGGCGACGCGCTGGCCAACATCATCGACGTTATCGCCAGCGTGACCGACATGGTGGAGCAGATCGCCACGGCGGCGCGGGAGCAGGCCATCGCCACCGACGAGATCACCACCAACATCGAGGGCATCGCCACCGTCACCGACGACACCTCCAAGGGGGTGCAACAGTCGGCGGACGCCGCCACCCAGCTCAACCGGCTGGCCTCCGACCTGAAGACCATGGTGGGACAGTTCAATGTGCGCGGGACCGCCGCGGCCAAGGCGGTTCAGGATTCGGGTCGCCCGGGCAAGTCCCCGGCGCGGGTGGCTGTGGGGTAACCCATGGAAACCGCAACGACCACCCGACACGACGACGCCGCTCCGGCGTCCCGCACCGGTGCCCATCCAGACACCGGCGTGCCGGACCAGGAGGCCCAGGACTCCCTTCAGCTGATCACGTTTTCACTGGGGGAAGAGCTGTTCGCCCTGGATATTCTGAAAGTGCAGGAAATCATCCGCGTGTCGCCCATCACGCCCGTCCCCCACACCCCCGACTTCGTGGACGGCGTCCTGACCCTGCGCGGCAAGATCGTGCCGGTCATCGACCTGCGTACCCGCCTGAGCCTGTCCCGCACCGGACACGGTATCTCCACCCGGGTGGTGGTGACCAACGTGCGCGGCCAGTTACTGGGGTTGGTGGTGGACCGGGTGCACGAAGTGGCGCGGCTGCCCCTGAACAAAATAGAGTCCGCCGCCACCGCTGGCGCAGCAGTGCATGACTATGTGCACGGAGTGGGGCGGCTGGGGGCCCGCCTGGTAACCCTGCTGGACATCGAAGCCATCAGTGTTCCCCTGGCCGCCCACGCGGCATAACCACCGGGGAGGCGGCGCCTGTCCTAGTGGGTGTGGCGCGACCCGGGAAAGTGCAGCACCTTGCCGTCGCTCGGGACGGTCGGAACTTCCGGGCGCGGCCCGGAGAGTTCCTTGAGCACCCGGGTGGAAACTTCCATCAACTCGGTGGCGGCCTTGAGCGTCAGGTTGAACTGCTGCAGGGCCTCCTCGTTGCGACCATCGCGGCGCAGTTCCTTGAAGCGCTCGTAATGCTGCTGCAGGGCTTCCTTCATCTCGCGAATCTGTCTGACCTTGTCGGTTTCCGGCATTGGCTTTGTCACCTTTCGTCCCGTTTTGGCCTGCGCCCGGTTGCCCCCGCACCGTGCAGGGAACTTCCTCGGCCGGAACCGCATCGGGCTGTTGGCACACATCGGGCACACACTCTGGCGGATATCCCGCCGCAAGCGACACCCCTACACTCTACCGCCGTTTCCGGCATGAATTCCCGCCCCCGTGGAGAATTCCCCTCCCGGTGGCAGCTGCAAACCCAATGCCGTCACCGGTCACCCTCGGAAAAACTGGGATTTCCTGTTCCGATTGGCTATGATGGGGATTCGGGCACGATCTGTCGTCGGCTTGCCGTCGGTGGTGGCTTTTCCGAAAAACGGTAGAAAAGTATCTCATGTGGGGACGGGCGCCCGGGCCGGATGGCTTCGGCGGCGGCCCGCCAATACAGGTTCCGGCCAGGCATCTCCGTTGACGAAATTTCGTCGGTGGGGCCCGGTTGCGGAGGGGGAGGCGCACGGATGATCCGGTCAATACCTGCCACCAGGGCCGTCCTGGTCCCCCTGCTGTGTGCAGGTGTGGTCTGGCTGGCTGGCTCCGGCGCGGCGCAGGCTTTCGAGTTCAACGGCTTCGGCGACATGACCTACCGGGCGCGCGGAGCCTCGAACGGCGGAGGCGCGAACAACGGCTTTGCCCTTGGCCAGCTCGACCTGTACGCCACCAAGGAGGTCACCGACCGCACCGACGTGCTGATAGAGATCGTCGCCGAGGACCGCCAGCAGGGCGGCTTCGAGGTAGACCTGGAGCGCCTGCAGTTCACCTACACCCTGAGCAACGTGCACCGGCTGCGCGCCGGCCGTTTTCACACCATCCTCGGCTACTGGGGCCACGCCTATCACCACGGCGCCCACCTGCAAACCACCATTTACCGGCCCTTCTTTCTGGAATTCGAGGACCGCGGCGGCGCGCTGCCGGCCCACGCCGTGGGCCTGTGGTGGTCGGGCCGCTGGGCCTCTGCGGCGGGCCGCCTGGAAACCTCGGCCATGGTCCACAACGGCAGCACCGTGATCTGGAACTCCGCTGCTGGTTCCCCAACCGGGACGCTTGAGACCTCCACCGGGGGCGACTCCGACAACCATAAATCCGTGGTGTTTGCCATCAATTTCCGCCCCTCCGCGCTGGAGGGTCTGGAGGTCGGCGCATCGGGACAGAGCGGCGCAGTGCGGGTGACAGACACCGCAATTCCCCTTTCCCCCACCGACAAGGACGTGCGCGAGGTCATCACCGCGGCCCACGTCGCCTACCCCGGAGAACAGGTGGAATTTATCGCCGAGCGCTACGATTGGCACCATACCCGCGGGGGTACCCAGACCAGTGCCAACGCCTGGTATCTTCAGGCCGGTGGACGCGTCGGCAAGGGCTTTTTGTACATGCGTTACGCCACCATGGACGCGGAGAAGGACGACTACTTCGACGGTATCGGTTTTACCACCTTCTCCTCCTCTCTTGCGGGGCGGCGCCGCACCATCGGCACCGCCGGAGTGCGCCTGGACATTCATTACCTGACCGCCCTCAAGCTGGAACTCAGCCAGGTGGACGACGATCAGGACGGCCAGTACGAAACCGGGACGGTCCAGTGGACCTTCGCGTTTTGAGGGCCCAGGGTATGGCAGGAAACAGCCTTTCGGGTGGGACGGGGTATGTGGCGGGACTTGTGGCAAGGCTCGGGGCGGGGCACATGTTGAGGACTGGCGGCAGGCATTGGCATCAAAAGATCGCCCATCTGGCATGGGTTCTGGCTGTCCTGTGTCTGACCATGGGCACGCTTGCCGCCGAGGCCCGGGCGGTGGAGGTGGTGGTCATCACCAACCGCGAGGCTCCGGTGGACCCCCTTACCAAGGTTCAGTTGCGCAACATCTACCTGGGAGAAATAACCTTCTGGGGCAACACCCGCCTGACCCCGGTCACCTACCAGCACGAAACCCCCCTGCAGATCAGTTTCTTCCAGCAGGTGGTGGGGATCTCGGCGAACGCTTTCAAGACCTACTGGATCAAGCGCATCTTCCGGGAGGGCGGCATCCCCCCGCAGCGGGTGAACTCTGTGGATGAAGCTATCCGGCTGGTGGGAGACACCCCGGGAGCGGTTGGTTACGTTCCGGTGGGGGCCGCCGCCGACCACCCCAAGGTGCGCGAAGTGCTGCGCATTCCGGACAACTGACTAAAACCGATTGACCCCGGCCGGTTGACCCCAGCCGGTCGGTCGAACCCGGCAATCGGGACCCGGCCTGTCCCCCGGAAATCAGTCTTCCGGCCCGGCGGCGCGTTCACACCCAGCCCGTTCAAAGGCCACCAGCAACCCCAGCAGTGTCAGTTCGGGCACATGCTCGTGGGGCACCCGCAACAGGGGAGACAGCAGCGGCGCCCGGCCCCCGGTGAGCAGCACCGCCGGGGCGTTGCCCCTCGCCATCCCGGCCCCCGCCTGTAGTGCGGTGCGGATTTCTTCCGCCAGCCGCTCCACCAGCCCTGCATAGCCATACACAATGCCCGCCTGCATGGCGGCCCCGGTGCTGGCGCCGATCGGTCCCCGGGGCATGGCAATGTCGATCTGCGGCAACCGTTCGGCACGGGCCACCAGACCAGACAGGGCCACATCCATCCCCGGCGCGATGGCTCCCCCCAGGTAACGCCCGACGCCATCCACAGCAGTAAGGGTGACGGCGGTCCCGATATCGGCCACCACCACCGCGCCCCGCACCCGCTGCCACGCGGCGGCGGCATTGGCCAGACGGTCGGCGCCGGTGGTCTCGGGGGCGTCCACGCACAGGGTCAGCCCCAGATCGGCGTGGTGATCCACCACCACCGCCTCCCGCCCGGTGATCCGCCGCACAACCCCCCTCAGGTCGGCGTCACGCGACGGGGTAACACTGGCCACCGCGCCCCCGGCCCACGGCCCCTCGCCGGACAGGTTTTCCTCCAGTTCCACTAACCGGGCATGGCCAATGCGCCACATGCGCTCCAGCTTCCCGCCCCGGAACACCCCCACCGTCACCGTACTGTTGCCCGCGTCCAGCGCCAACACCCCCGGCACCGACGGGCTCGGCGGCGGGTTCATCGGGAATCCCCGCGTTTTCCCCGGTGGCCGTTTCCTGCCGGGGCAGACAGGGAGACATCCCCGGAATACATGCGCACCGGGCGCCCCTCCACCCGCAGCACCAGAGCCCCGTCATCCCCCACCGCCTCGGCCAGACCGGTCACCCGGTCTCCCCCCGCGCCGTGTACCGTCACTTCCCGGCCCAGGGTGGTGCACAGCGGGCGATACCGGCGCAGAACTTCCCCTCCCTGCCCGTCCATAAGGTACCCATAGATCACCTCCAGCCGGTCCAGCACACGGGCCAGCAGGGGGGCCACCGCCACCGGAGCGCCCACTGCCTCTGCCAGGGAGGCCGCCAACGGGCGCACCTCCGGGGGCAGATCGTCGGCACGGGTGTTGACGTTCAGGCCAATGCCCACCACGGCGCGGGTGATGCGGTCGGGGTCGGTGCGCGCCTCGGTGAGGATGCCCGCCACCTTGCGGCCCTGCCACAGCAGGTCGTTCGGCCACTTGATGTCGAGGTTCACTCCGCAGTGGGCGGCAATCCCCTCTGCCAGCCCGACGGCGGTGGCCAGGGTGACCAGGGGCACCCCGGCGGGGGGCATTCCGGCGGGTTCCAGGACCAGGGAAAAGGGCACCGTGCCGGTGGGAGTCTCCCACCGCCGCCCCAGCCGACCACGCCCGCCGGTCTGGCGCAGGGCGGCCAGCACCGTGCCATGGCCCAGGGCCGGGTCATCCAGGGCGCGGCGGTTGGTGGAATCCACCTCCGGCAGCACCAGCAGAGGGTGACCCAGCCAGCGGCTGGTCAACAGCGCCGTCACCTCACGCGGCGACAAACCCTGCGGCGCGGCGGCCAACCGATACCCCCGGCGCGGGTGGGACTCGATGACATACCCCTCGCCCTGCAACACCTGCATCTGCTTCCACACTGCGGTGCGCGAGATGCCCAGTTCCCGCGCCAGCACGCTTCCCGACACAAAGCCGTCCGACCCCGCGCAGCGCAAACGCGCCAGCAGCCGGTCGGCGGTTCGGGTGACGCTGTCGGCAGCACTCATGGGCACTTCACATGAACCCGCCGGGCATCAGCAGCGGCGCAGGCGCGCCACCAGAGCCAGTTCCACGGTGGCGTTGCGCGGCAGGGCAAATGCCCCCAGCGCCATGCGGGTGTGGCGCCCGGTTTCGCCAAACACCTGAAACAACCATTCGGATGCGCCGTTGAGCACCTGGGGCTGATCGCAAAATCCGGGGGCCGACAGCACATGTCCCGACACCTGCACGATCTGCTCCACCCGGTCCAGACCGTCCAGCCCTCCCAGGTGGGCCGCCAGCGCGGCCACGGCGTTCATGGCGCACAGGCGCGCCGCCTCGGCCCCCTCGGTCACATCGTGTCCGGAACCACCCACGATGCCGGTGAACATCACCCTGCCGTCGATCATCGGCAACATGCCGCTGGTAAACACCAGTTCACCACTCTCCAGCACCGGAAGATACGCCCCCAGCGGCAGGGGGGCGGTGGGCAACACGCACCCCAGTTCGGACAGCCGTCCAGCCACTACGCCCATGACACGTTTCCCATCGACACACTCCCCGTCATCACACTCCCCGTGATTGCGGCAGTCCCGCCACGGCCTTCACCACACTCGCCCGTACCTCGGCGGTCACCCGGTCGTCCTGCTCCAGATCCAGCAGATCGTCCTCGGCCACAGTGACAAACACCCGCCCACCGCCCCGGGACAGTGCGATCAGAAAGCGGTCGTCCGTGGCCCGCACAGGGATCACCGCCTGCGCGCCGGGGGCAACCTCCGCCAGCAATCGATTGAATGCCGCCTTGCCTGCTTCGATATCGTCCACGGTCAATCAACACTCCGGAGGAAGGAGAAATAGCGGGGAAAACTGCCCGTACCGATCACAAAAAGAATGCGCTGAGTCTAGCCCCATCGGCGTGCCACACACAAGCGCCACCTACCCCCGGCGTGCCCGCCCGGTCTGCGTATCCCTCGCCCGGTTTCCATGCTAGAGTGAACCGGATTCGAATTGAACCGGCCGCCGTCGTCACCGGTATCACCGGCGGCCCGCAATAGCGCAGGGGGGATAAACCCATGGCGATCGTGCAAATGCAGATCCAGGGTCTGATGGTCGACCCGTACAATCAGGCTTACATCGTGGTGCTGCGCCCGGATGAGGAATCCGGCGGCGAGTTGCTGCCGATCTGGGTCGGCAAGCCGGAGGCCAACGCCATCGGCCTGGCCCTGGAACATGTGGACAGCCCCCGCCCCATGACCCACGACTTGCTCAAGGAAGTGATCGAGGCCCTGGGTGCCCGCGTGCTCAGCGTGGTGGTCACCGATCTGGTGGAAAATACCTTTTACGCCAAGGTGCATCTGCTACACGGCGATGGCGAGATCACCGTGGACGCCCGCCCCTCCGACGCCATCGCCCTGGCCCTGCGCACCGAGTGCCCGGTATTTGTCGACAGCGACGTGTTGAGCAAAAGCCGCACCGGCGAAATTGAACAGTGGCTGGAAAACCTCAAGCCCGAGGATTTTGGCAAGGCGGACTGACACCCGTCCCGGCCACCCTCCCGGAGTCTGCTATCGGCCCAAAATTATCGGCCCACAGAGCTACCTGGACGGCGGCGCGGGCTGTGGAAGACGGGCGGCGTTTTTACGGCGCTGTTCGTCACGCCGGGCACGCACCACCAGGGAGGTGAGAGTGGCCACGAACAGCAGCACCATGCCGATGGAGACGAGGCCGTCATCCATAGGGTAGATCACGTCATCGTAAATGGCGGTGACGATCATTCCCGCAAACCACAACAGTAGCAGCGCCGAATGCAGCGGATACCTGATCACCCCCCGTACTCCCGCTGCACGAACACGACGATGGAGAAGATGAAGAACAGTGTGGCCAGCACGAAAAGAATCGCTGCGAGGCGCTTTTCCCGCTTCTGTTTGTCGCTTCCCTGTTGCCCGGAGGGCTTCTTTTTCGGCATGTTAGACACACCACAGTGAGGGGTTTTCCGCATGGATGACCGGCATTGTACCGGCAGCCCCCCCAGGCGGCAACCCGAGCCGAAGGCCGCCAGACGCCGGGCACCACACCCGATTTTCAACCCGTAGTCGAAGGACAGACACATGCCGATTTCCCACTTCTACCGCACCCTGCCGCCCGCAGCCCTGCTGGCCGCCGTCCTGCTGTCCGGCGCGGCGTGCAACAAGTCCACCTCGCCGCCCCCCGAACTGGCCCACAGCGCCGACGCCCCCGCCACTGCCGTGCCCGCATCATCCAGTACGGACGCCACCGGCGGCGAAAAACTGTTTTTGGACCACTGTGCCCGTTGCCACGGTGAGCGCGGCGTCGGCACCAATCAGGGGCCGCCGCTGGTGCACAAGATTTACGAGCCCAATCACCACCCGGACGCAGCCTTCTACCGGGCCGCCGCCCAGGGGGTACGCGCCCACCACTGGCAGTTTGGCGACATGCCCGCCGTCGGCGCAGATCACGATCAGGTGACCGCCATCATCGGCTATGTGCGCGCCCTGCAACGGGAGGCCGGGATTTTCTAGGGGAGGACGCCCCCGCAGGCGTTTTCCCGGCGGGGGCGCCCCTGCGGGCGTATTCGCGTAAACCTGCGGCACGGCACGGTTCATCGCGAAACAGGCCGCGCCCCTGCCTGGTTTTTCCCGACGTACCGCAAGGATACCGTCCGGTACCCAGGGCCGTGACCCATGGAGGGTCACGGGCCGGTCATCGCCGTGCACCGCCGCCCGCCGCGCGGGCTAGATTTCGTAGAGATCGCCGGTGGCGGTAGTGACAAGTTCTTCCACGCGCGGATCATGGCTGGCGAAGGGATCGGTGCAGAGGATGGTTTCCTCAAAATAGCCCGACAGCTTCAGATAGGTCCAGTCCACGCTGTAGGGGCGGCCCGCCTCCTTGGCAAAGCGGATGAACTGGCCGCGAATGCGCGCCCGGGTGTTGCTGGGGGGGTATTGCATGGCGTGGTCCACCTCCGGATCGGTGGACAGGCGCACCATGCGGCGGTCGCGCTCCAGCAGATAGAACAACCCGCGGGTGCGGTCGATGTCGTGGTATTGCAGATCGATCATCGACACCCGTGGATCTTCCAGTGTGCAGTTCTGGCGCTCCATGAAGCGCTGCATGAGCTGATATTTAGCCACCCAGTCGAGGCGATCTGCCAGTTGGGTAAAATCCTTTTCCAGCCATTTCAACACTTCGCGCCACTGCCCCAGAAGGGCGGAAAAAACGCCGTGGGTAAGGCCGGAAAAATGATGCTCGGCGGCCTCCAGGTAGGCCCACTGCATTTCCAGCGCCGACATGCGGCGGCCATTGGTGAGCTTCAGGGGCGAGCGCAGGGTCAGATCGAGAGAAATCTGGCGCAGGGCGTCCACCGCATCCTCCAGGGACAGGTCGGGCAGCACCGCCCCCTCCTCCAGGGCGGTGAGCAGCAGGCAGGTGATGCCCACCTTCAGGTGGGTGGTGAACTCGCTCATGTTGGAGTCGCCCACGATAATGTGCAGACGGCGGTAGCGTTCGGCGTCGGCGTGGGGCTCGTCACGGGTATTGATGATGCTGCGGCTGCTGGTGGTGGACGAGGATGACGCCTCGTGGATGTGTGTGGCGCGCTGGCTGATGGAATAGCGTGCGTGGCCCGCCTGGCGAAACACCTTGCCTGCACCGCAGAAGATCTGGCGGGTGACAAAGAACGGAATCATGCGCTCCGCCAGTTGCCAAAAATCCACCTGCCGCTCCACCAGATAATTTTCGTGGCAGCCGTAGGTGTTGCCCATGGTGTCGGTATTGTTCTTGTAGGCGTACAGGCGGCCCCTGAATCCCTCCTCGGCGAGCTTGGCCTGGGCGGGCCCCAGACGTGACTCCAGTAGACGCTCGCCGGCGCGGTCGTGGATCACCGCGCTGCGCACCGAAGCGCACTCCGGGGTGGCATATTCCGGGTGACAGCCGGTGTCCTGATAAAAGCGCGCGCCGTTGGGGAGAAAGGCGTTGGAGGGCCAGCCGGTGGGGATGACTTCCTCGAACAGGTAGCCGATGACCTTTTCCATCGGCAGATAGGCCTTGCCGGTGGGGAAAAAGGTCAGCCCGTACTCGGTTTCGATGCCGACGATGCGGCGGCGCACGGCGGGTCAGGCTGGCAGCAAGGCTGCCACCTCGGTGGTGGACAGGCGGCGGAAGGTGCGTCCGCGCAAGGCCCGGTCCAGCAGGGCGACCTCGAAATCGGCGGCGGACAGGCGACCGTTTGCCCCGGCCCCGGCTCCGGAACTACCCAGCACCTCGCGGCACAACGACAGGGAGGCCCGCACGTCGGCCACGCGGGAAAAATCCCGGTCCAGGGCCACGCGCACACGGTCGGCGTCACCGCCCACCACGGCGTAATCGCCCTCGCCGATAATGTTGCCGTCGAAGGAGACGCGGTAGATGGTGTCGTTTTCCGGGCTTGCTCCCACTTCGGCGACCACCAGTTCCACCTCCATCGGCTTGACCTCGTGGGCGAACACCTCGCCCAGCATGTGGGAATAGCCGTTGGCCAGGGATTTGGCGGTGACGTCTTCACGGCTGTAGGAGTAGCCGGTGACATCGGCGTGGCGGATGCCGGCCTTGCGCAGGGATTCAAACTCGCTGAAGCGACCGGCCCCGGCAAAGCCGATGCGATCGTAAATTTCGGAGATCTTGTTGAGGGCGGAACCGGGGTTGTGGGCCACGAACAGCACCCCATCGGTAGTACGCATGACCACGGTGGCACGGCCCCGGCTGATGCCCTTTTTGGCGAACTCCGCCTTGTCCTGCATCAATTGTTCGGGGGAAACGTAATACGGCATGGCCATGGCTTATTTCCCCTTCTTTCTCGAACCGCCCCCGGCATCGGGACCGGCGCCTGGACGGGGAAGTCCCCCGCAAACCTGCCGGATGTGATCCGCGTCCACCTCACGCGCGCCGTCGGCATCGATGACCAGGGCAGAGGGAAAAATGCCGCGCTGAGGGTCGGGGCCGGCGGTGGCCAGGTCCTCGTCGGCGGCATCCAGCAGAGAGGCCAGCGCCAGCCCGAGGGCCCCGGCCTCGTCCATGCCGGGGCGGAAGGCGCGTTTGATGGCGCTGCGGGCCAGGCCGCCACCGGAACCGGCGGTCACATAGTCCGGCTCCTCGGTCTTGCCCCCCGCCACGTCGTACTTGAACACCCGCCCCGCTCCGCGCTCGGGGTCGAAGCCGGCGAACACCGGAATCACCGCCAGCCCCTGCATAGCCAAAGCCAGGTTGCCGCGCACCATTTGCGCCAGCTTGTTGGCCTTGCCGGACAGGGACAGGGCCCGCCCCTCGATCTTTTCGTAGTATTCCAGCTCGGTGGCAAACAGCCGCGCCATGTCGAGGCACGGCCCCACCGCGCCAGAGATGGCCATCGCGGAGTGGCGGTCGGTGCGAATCACCTTGTCCATGTGGCGGCTGGAGACGCTGTGGCCGTCGGAGGCCATGCGGTCCCCGGCGATCACCACCCCTCCGGCGTAGACCAGGGCCACTACGGTAGTGCCGTGAGGCACCGCCACCGGTCCCTCCATGGCGCCGCGAATGGCGGTGGGCAGCAGGTCCGGCCGCACACTGACCAGATAATCGTAAAAACTCGCCCCGGCTTGGGGCGAAAAGGCATCCCCTCTCACGTTGTACTCCCGTCCGTGGTTACTGTCCGCCCTTCTGGACGTAATTTTTGACGAATTCCTCGGCGTTCTTCTCCAGCACGTCGTCGATCTCGTCCATCAGCTTATCCATGTCCTGGGCAAGCTCCTTGCCCTTTTCGGTAATGGCTGGCGCCTTGGTCTCCTCCTCGGAGGGCGCCTTCTCGGCGGGTTTTTCGCGGGTTTCCTTTTTCTGGGCCATGAATGTTCCGTCTGCCTCCGTGCGGTCGGGTACGGGGCGCAACCCTCGCCCTGCCCGTGGCCTGCCTGATACCTATCCGGCGTTTCCTTCGAGACGCGCAACCAGCTCCGCAGGGGTGGCGGAGGCGTCCAGGAGTTCACCGATGACATCCCGTGTGCCCCGGAACGGATCCAGCATGGGGATGCGACGCACCTCCTCGCCGGTGTCCAGCAGCACTGAACTCCAACTTACACCGTAAACTCCTTTTCCGAAACGGGCAAGACATTGCCCGCGGAACCAGGCGCGGGTATCGACGGGTGGCTGCTCCTGCGCGGCGGCGATCTCTGCAGGGGTCACTAGGATATCCACCATGCCGCGTTTCTCCAGAGTGTGGTACAGCCCCTTGGCCAGGTCCACATCGTGGTACTGCAGGTCCATGGCGCGGGCGCGCGGATGGCTCCAGTCCAGCCCCTTGTGGGTCAGGTAGGTGTCGATCATGCGGTATTTGATGACCCAGTCCACCTCCCGGTCCGGCGACATGGGATCGGCCTCAAGGTCGTTCAGCACCTTCTCCCAGCGTTCCACCACCAGGGGAAAGCTGCCCGGCAGGGGGTGACGCGCGGCGTAGGCCTTGACGCGCTCCAGATAGACACGCTGGATGTCGATGGCGCTCATGGAGCCGCCCCCCTCAATGTCCACCACCCGTCCCAAGGCCAGATCGCGGGACACGGCACGGAACGCCTCCACCGGATCGGCGGGCCACGGCACGTCGCCCAGGGCGTCGTCCTCGATCAGGCGCAGGATCAGGGCCGTGGTACCCACCTTGAGGAAGGTGGAAACCTGGCTCATGTTGGAATCGCCGGGGATCACATGCAGGCGCAGCCAGCGCTCCGGATCGGCGTGGGGTTCGTTGCGGGTGTTGAACAGGGGGCGGCGGACCATGGTGTTGAGTTCCGCCAGTGCCTCAAAAAAATCGGCCCGCTGGGACATCTGGTAGCGGCACGCCTCGCGCCCGTGCTCGGAGCCCACCTTGCCCGCGCCGCAGAACACGGTGCGGGTGACAAAATGCGGTACCAGACCACGAATCAGGCGCTCCGCAGGAATGCCTCGAACCACCAGATAATTCTCATGGTAGCCATAGCTGTTGCCCTTGCCGTCGGAGTTGTTCTTGTGCAGGGCAAAGCGCGGCCTGCCGGTGGCGCGCTCGGCGCCCTTGCGGCAGGCGTCGGCGATGCGCTCGCCGGCGGTCTCGAAACGCACCAGATCGAGAGGGTCGCTGACCTCGGGGGTGGAATATTCGGGGTGGGCGCCGTCCACATACAGACGGCCCCCGTTGGCCAGGGGCTTGTTGAGGGCGCGGTTGGCGTACAGGTCGGGATCTTCGCGCTCCCCCTCCATGAGGCTGCCGAACAGGTCCAGAAGGGGGTTTTCCCCGGCGTAATCCCACAGACACTCGGGGGCCGGACGGCCGGGGCAGAATCCCACCAGTTGCAGGGAATTGGTGATGTGATTCTGTTCCCGGGGGTCGGCGCAGGAGATGCCGAACTCGGTCTCGCTGCCGAGGAGAAAGGGGCGGTCTGTCATGGCGTTTCCGATGCGGCGGAGGGCGGCGTGAACCACCCCCCGCCGCTGGCTTCGGTTACAGGTAGTGACCGGCGGAGACCGGCTTGATCTCCTTGGCCTGATGCCCGTCGTGGGTGATGGTGCGGATGTTCACGATCCGCTCCCCCTTGCGACCGGCGATCTTGGCCCAGTCGTCCGGATTAGTGTTATTGGGCAGGTCCTCGTTTTCCTGGTACTCCTTGCGCATGCCGCGCAGCAGGTCGTCCAGGCGGATGCCGCGCCCGCCACCGTCGATGGCACGCTTGATCGCATATTTCTTGGCCCGCGAAACGATGCCCTCGATCATGGCACCGCTGGAGAAGTCCTTGAAGTAGCAGATCTCGCGCTCCCCATTGGCGTAGGTGACCTCGAGGAACTGGTTGCTCTCCCCGGTGGCGTACATCTCGTCCACCACCGCGTCGATCATGCGGCCAAAGGAGGTTTCCGGCACCTCGCCGGCCGCCACTGCCTCCGCGTGCAGGGGCAGGTCCGGGGTGAGGTACTTGCGAAAGATCTCCCGCGCCCCCGCCGCGTCCGGCCGGTCGACGCGAATCTTCACGTCCAGACGACCGGGGCGCAGCACCGCAGGATCAATCAGATCCTGGCGGTTGGTGGCGCCAATGACGATCACGTTGCGCAGCCGCTCCACGCCGTCGATCTCCGCCAGGAACTGGGGCACGATGGTCGATTCCACGTCCGAGCTGACGCCGGTGCCGCGGGTACGGAACAGGGAGTCCATCTCGTCGAAGAAAATGATCACCGGTACCCCCCGGTCGGCCTTTTCCTTGGCCTTCTGGAAGATTTCGCGGATGCGGCGCTCGCTTTCGCCCACGTACTTGTTGAGCAACTCCGGCCCCTTGATGTGCAGGAAGAAGCTGCGCCGCTCCTTGTCGCCCCGGTCGCTGACCCGGGCCGAAATGGCCTGGGCCACGGCCTTGGCGATCAAGGTCTTGCCGCAGCCTGGAGGGCCGTAGAGCAGGATGCCCTTGGGCGGGCTGAGACGGTGCTCCTGATACAGTTCGGGGTGCAGGAACGGCAGTTCCACGGCGTCGCGGATCTCCTCGATCTGGGCCCCCAGCCCGCCGATGCGGCTGTAGTCCACGTCGGGGATCTCTTCGATCACCAGTTCCTCGGCCTCGCACTTGGGAAGCTTTTCCAGCAGGTAGCCGGAACGGGTGTCCAGCAGCACGTTGTCGCCGACCCGCAGCACCTCTTTGCGCAACCGGTCGGTGAGGCGCGCCACGCGTTCCTCGTCGCCGTGCAGGTTGACGATGGCGCGGCCCTCGTCCAGCACCTCCTTGATGGTGACCACCTCGCCCTGCACCTGGAAGCCCTTGGCCTCCACCACGTTGTAGGCCTCGTTGAGCACCAGTTCCTGGCCCACCTGCAAGGTGTGGATGTCGATGTCAGGATGGGCATGAACCTTCATCTTGCGCCCCGCGACATACACGTTGACCGTGCCGTCGTCGTTGACCGAGGAAAAGAATCCGTACGGATTGGGCGGCAGCGTGAGCTTTTCCACCTCTTCCTTGAGGGCTTCGATATGCGCCCGGGATTCCTGAAGGATCTGCACCAGCTTCTGATTCTGCTGGTACGCCTGATCCAGTTGGTTGCGCATGGGAAACAGGTGCAGCAGTTCCGTCTCCATGGACTGCATCTGCACGCGCAGGCGCTGGATCTCCTGTTCGTAATCGGTTTTGGTGAATGTTCCCTTGCGCCCGGGGCCGGCACCCTGGGGTCCCTCGCCCCCGGCAGTGCCCCCGGAAGTATTGTGCGAACGGGAAGTGGCCATGTCGCCTCCTCCTCAGGATTCGGTCGTTGTGGGCGTCCGGCACGGGGCGATCCCGTACCCGGGGCATACCCTCCAAGACCAAGCATAAGGGGGTTACGGGATTCGGTCAAACTTATGAAATTACAGAATTTTGACGCCAACTATCGGTTTTTTGGCGGTTCTCCGGCGGCCAGCAAATCCGCAGCCGCACGGCCTGGGTCGGCATTTGCCATGATTGCCGAAATAACGGCCACGCCGTGGGCCCCGGCAGCCATAATGGAATCTGAATGGGCATTTTTGATGCCACCCAGGGCAAATACCGGCAGGGCCGCCCCGCGCGCCGCCAGGGCCAGGCCTTCGAGACCCTGTGGAGTACCCATACCGCGCTTGGAAGGGGTATCAAATACCGGGCCGAAGGTCACCAGACTGGCCCCTTCGGTGGCGGCTCGCAAAATATCCTGCGGATGATGGGTGGAGACCCCGATCAGCGTTTCGGCGCCGAGCAGGGCGCGCACCTCGCGCACCGGCGGGTCCGAACTGGTCAGGTGTACCCCGGCCCCCACGGCGCGGGCCACGTCGGCGCGGTCGTTCACCAGCAGGCGCGCCCCGTGGCGCAGGCACAGGGCCTGAACCTCCCGCGCCAGGACCAGCAGGGCACGGGCGCTCAGGTCTTTTTCGCGCAGTTGCACCAGCCGCACCCCGGCTTTCAGGGCCGCCTCCAGACAGGCCAGAAGGTCACCGCCGGGCACCTGATGGCGGTCGGTAATCAGGTACAGGCGCGGCAGCAGGGCGGGGGCCTTAAGTGTCACACTGGAACCCCGTGACCGCCGCCGGAATCACCGCTCAATCGGCTGTTGCCGCCGCTGCGGCCGCCGCGATGTGGCCGTGCAGGGGCGAACTGGCCGTGGCGTGGAGTTTTTTCGGGATGCGCCCGGCCAAAAAGGCCTCGCGCCCGGCAATCACCGCGTGGCGCATGGCACGGGCCATGCGGATCGGCTCCCGTGCCCCGGCAATGGCCGTGTTCAGCAGCACCGCGTCCACTCCCAGTTCCATGGCCACCGCCACGTCCGAGGCGGTGCCGACCCCAGCGTCCACGATCACCGGGCAACTCACGCTCTCGCGGATGATCTGGATGGTGTACGGGTTGCACACCCCCAGACCGGAGCCGATGGGAGCGGCCAACGGCATCACCGCCGCGCACCCGGCGTCCTCGAAACGTTTGGCCATGATCGGGTCGTCGGTCATGTAGGGCAGCACGATAAAGCCCTCGCGCACCAGCACCTTGGCCGCTTCCAGGGTCGCCTGGTTGTCGGGAAACAGGGTGCGCTCGTCGGCGATCACCTCCAGCTTCACCAGGTCGCCGACGCCAGCCGCACGCGCCAGCCGCGCGGTGCGGATGGCCTCCTCGGCGGTATAGCAGCCCGCCGTGTTGGGCAGGATCTTGTAGATTTTCGGGTCCAGGTAATCCAGCAGGTTCGGCTGGCCGGGATCGGTGATATTCACCCGCCGCACC
Organism: Nitrospirota bacterium; assembly: GCA_029858285.1. GTDB lineage: Bacteria > Nitrospirota > JACRHL01 > JACRHL01 > JACRHL01 > JAOUFN01. The sequence continues at coordinate 128,907 of JAOUFN010000002.1, forward strand.
GCCACCGTCACCACGTCGGCACCGGATTCCTCGATGGCGCGGCGTGTCTCGTCAAAATCCTTGTATTTGCCAGTGCCCACCCACAGCCGGGACCTGAAGGTGATGCCACCGAGGGTGAATGAATCCTGCGGGGCCTTTTGATCCTGCTGTGCCATGGGTGATGCTCCCGAAAACGCAAAAAAGGCGGTGAACGGGCGGCTTCAGCGTCCGCCGCCGACAAAGTGGATGATCTCGATGCGGTCGCCGTCGGTCAGCACCGTGTCGCCAAAGCGCTCGCGCTCGACGATGTCGAGGTTGCGCTCCACGGCCACGCGCGGTCCGCTGATGCCCAGTTCGGCGATCAGCCCCTGCACCGTGGTGCCGTCGGGGGTTTCCCGTGGACTGCCGTTGACGATGATGTTCACCCGCACACCTGTCTTTCAGAGGGTTTCAGCGTAAAACGTGGGCAGGTCCATGGTCAATGTTGAATTCCCGACCGGCTCCCCGACCGGTTTTGCCCACCACGGCACGTCAGCGCGGCGGTTCCGGGTAGTTGGCGCTGCCGGGCATGGATTTCTGCGCGAACAGAAAGGTGGCGATGCGGTCTTTCTCGGTGGCGGACAGTTCGGTGAAATCCATGGCGTAGCGCCCGTCGTGCAGGGTTTTGCCGTTCATCTGGCGGCGCGGATCCTCCAGATAGGCGCGAATCCACATGTAGGGATGACGGGTGCCCTCGCCGTCCAGTTCCGGGGCCAGCCCCCACTCCCCCACCTTGAGCACGGTGTGGCAGTTGCGGCAGCCGTACTGCTTGACCAGATGGAAGCCGACATCCGCCTCCGGCGACTCCTCGTAGACGTCGCGCACCCGCATCACGTCGCTGACGCCGGTAATGGCCAGCACCCAGAACACCATCCCGAACACCAGCAACACGCCGACGGTGAACAGCAACACCCGCTCGCCGGTCTTCAGCCCGTTCCATGCGCCGCGCAGGCGCTCCCGCAAACCGGGAGCGGCAGGATGCCCCGGATCGCCCATCAGATGATGATCTTGAACACAAAGGCGAACAGGGCGTACACCAGTACCAGCACCACCCCTACCAGGGAGGCCCACACCATTACCTGCTCACCACGCTTGATGCGGTCGCCGCTGTGGTGAAAAAAACGCCACGCGATGTACAGGAACACCAGCACCGACAGCACAAAAAAGCCGAAGATGCTGTAACCAAAGATGTTTTCCGGGTTTGTGTCCATACCTCCAGGGCGCTTGTCGTACATGCCCGCGCCACTCCCCACCCGCAACGAACCGGCAGCGGGGCAGGGCGCGAAGTCCGGGGTCTTTCCTTAACCCCCCGGTTTTTCCTATGCTTGACCGCTCAAGACAGGGTTCCAAGCGGGTCATTGTACGGCAACAGCATCCTCTTGGGGCAACATCCCGCAGGCGTGGATGCAATCGGAGTACAGAATGCAACAGCGTTTTCTGGTGATCGGCGGCACGGGGGTGGCGGGAGGCGCGGCCATTGAGGCGGTCCACCGGCACTACGGCAAGGACGCCCACGTCACTGCCCTGTGGTACGGCCGCAAGCAGGAAGAACTGGCCATCGAGGGGGCGCACACCGTGCTGTTCGGCGACATCAGCAACCCACAGGCATGGGACAGCATCGAGGCGGCCTCTGGCCGCGCCTATACCGCCCTGTTCTACGCCACCGCCCTGGGCGACGTGGGGTTCCCATCCTACCAGGCCAGCGCCGGGCAGATTGCCGAATCCAACCGCCTGTCCTTCGACCCGCTGCCGCAACTGGAAAAGCGCTTCGACTGCGCGGCGGTGTTTTCCTATTCGACCTTTTACAATCTGGCCCACCAGCGCGTGACCTACGGCGCCATGGCCCATTCCAAGGCCGCCCTGGAGGCGTGGACCACGCAGCCTGGCAAAAGCCGCCGCGTGTGCATTCGCGCCGGGGCGTTCGTATCGGCCTCGTCCCAGGCCATCAAGCTGCTGGTGCGCCGCAACGCCGCCAAACTGGCCACCAGCGACGACCCGATCCTGCGTCAGTACTTCACCGACGTCAAACCGTCCGAGGCGGTGGAGAACATGCAGCAGGCGGTGTTCGACGAGGAGCGGGAACAGTTCGGCGACACCGGCACCGACCGCGAGGGGCTGATTCTGGCGCACTTGCGAGCATTCGCCGAGCCGGACGCCCGTTTCGTGTGCGTGGCCGGCAAGCGCGTGTGGGTAGAGGCCGAGCCCCAGCCGGTGCTGTGAACGACAGGCTTTCCCCGCCACCCCGGCGGGGCCTATAATCGGAGCCTTTGCACTCCCCTCTTCCGCCCGGGCACAGGATTTTTATGAGCAAAACCCTCGCGGCGGGCCAGCCCGCCCCTGCTTTTGAACTGGACGCCAGCACCGGCAACAAGGTGTCCCTGGCGTCCCTCAAGGGGCACCCGGTGGTGCTGTTTTTCTATCCCAAGGACAACACCCCCGGCTGCACCCGCGAGGCCTGCGGCTTTCGCGACCTGAAGGCCGACTTCGACGCCGTCGGGGCACGGGTGTTCGGCGTCAGCGCCGACTCTCTCAAGTCCCACGACAAATTCGTGCAGGACCACGGCCTCAACATGCCCCTGCTGTCGGACCCGCAACACGCCATGCTGGAAGCCTACGGTGTGTGGGGCGAAAAGAAAAATTACGGCAAGACCTACATGGGCATCACCCGCACCACGGTGCTGATCGATGCCAGCGGCAGGGTGGCACGGGTGTGGGCCAAGGTGCAGGTGGACGGCCACCCCGAAGAGGTGCTGGCCGCCGTGCGTGAACTGGCCTAGCGGCCCGCCGGAAGCCCCCCGCCCCATGCCCGACTTCACCCCCGATCGCGACGCCTTCCGGCGTCTGGCCCGCCAGGGCAACCTGATCCCGGTCTGCCGCGAGATCATGGCCGATCTGGACACGCCGGTGTCCGCCTTTCTCAAGCTGGGCGGCGCCGACAACGCCTTCCTGCTGGAGAGCGTGGAGGGGGGCGAAAGCTGGGCCCGCTACTCGTTCATCGGCAGCGGACCACGGGTGGTGATCACCGGGCAGGGTGGACGGGTCACGGTCACCGGGAACGGTAGCGAAACTGAACTGCCCCACGACGGCAATCCCCTGCTGGCGGTGCGCGACTACCTTCGCCGCTTCACCCCGGTGCAGGTGGAGGGTCTGCCGCCCTTCATCGGCGGGGCCGTGGGCTATATCGCCTACGACATGGTGCGACACTTCGACAAGGTGCCCATCGACCTGAAGGGCAAGCCGGGCCTCGGTCTGCCGGATTTTCAGTTTCTGGTAACCGACCGGCTGGTGGCCTTCGACCGCCAGCGCCAGGTGATTCAGGTGGTCGCCCATGCGCATGTGGAAGCCGGGAGCGATCCGGATGCAGCCTACGACCGGGCTGTGGAAAGCATCGGCGGGATCGTGGCCACCCTGCGCGGACCGTTGCCGAAGGCCGAGGCGCCCGAAGCCCTGGATCACTCCGAAGGCGAACCGGCCAAGGCGAACCTGACGGACGGGCAGTACCGCCAAATGGTCCTCAAGGCCAAGGAGTACATCGCCGCCGGGGACATCTTTCAGGTGGTGCTGTCGCGCCGGGTATCCACCCGGCTGGGGTGTGCCCCTTTTGACGTCTACCGCGCCCTGCGCCAGATGAACCCGTCCCCCTACATGTATTTCCTCAAGCTCGGCGACACCTGCGTGGCGGGGGCCTCGCCGGAGATTCTGGTGCGCACCCAGCACGGCAAGGTAGAACTGCGGCCCATCGCCGGAACCCGTCCCCGGGGCGTGGACGAAGACGAGGACGAGCAACTGGAAAAAGACATGCTGGCCGACCCCAAGGAGCGCGCCGAGCACCTGATGCTGGTGGACCTGGGCCGCAACGACGTGGGCCGCGTGGCCCGCACCGGCACCGTGACGGTGGACGACTTCATGGTGGTGGAGCGCTATTCCCACGTGATGCACATGGTCTCCCACGTGACCGGCGAATTGGCCGGGGGGAAGGACGCCTTCGACGTGTTGACCGCCTGTTTTCCGGCCGGAACCCTGTCCGGCGCCCCCAAGGTGCGGGCCATGCAGATCATCGAGGAGTTGGAACCCACGGCGCGCGGGCTGTATGGCGGCGCAGTGGGCTACTTCGGCTTCGACGGCTCGTCGGACATGGCCATCAACATCCGCACCGTGCTGGTGAAGGACGGTACCGCCTACATCCAGGCCGGAGCCGGCATCGTGGCCGACTCCGACCCGGAGTCCGAGTACCGGGAAACCGTCAACAAGGCCATGGGCCCGATGCGGGCGATCCAGATGGCGCAGGAAGGACTTGAAGCATGAGCGGCAGTGGCGGAAAAAGCGGCGCGGGGGCGCGCATCGTGGTCACCGTGCAAGGGGTGGACCAGGTGGGAATCGTGGCCCGGGTCACCACACTGCTCGCGGAGTGTCGCGCCAACCTGACGGATATCTCCCAGTCGGTGCTGGGGGGCGACCTGTTCGTGATGGTGGCGGTGGCCGACCTGCTGCCGGACGGTGCCTCCTTCGAAAACCTGTCCGATCACATGGCCGCTCTGGCGGAATCGCTGGGGGTGGAAATCCGCGTGCAGCGCGAGGAAATCTTCCGCGCCATGCACCGGGTATAGGTCTCCCCATGTCCCTGACCCTGCACGAAATTTTCGAAACCCTGGGCATGGTGCGCGAGGCACACCTGGACATCCGCACCGTGACCATGGGCATCAACCTTCAGGACTGTTCCGGGCCCGATGCCCGGGAGGTTGCCCGGCGGGTGGCCGGACGCATCCGCGAGCGCGCGGCACGTCTCAAGGAGGAGACCCGGCGGGTGTCGCGGGAGTACGGGGTGCCCATCGTCAACGCCCGCGTGGCGGTGACCCCGGTGGCCAACCTGCTGCAAAACCCCTCGCCGGATGATTTCCTGTTGCTGGCCAAAGCCATGGATCAGGCTGCAAGGGAGATCGGCGTCGATTTTCTGGGGGGCTTTTCCGCCCTGGTGGAAAAGGGCACCACACGAGCCGAGGATGCCTATCTGGAAGCCCTGCCAACGGTGCTGGCGGAGACCGAGCGGGTGTGCGCCAGCGTCAACGTGGCCTCCACCCACGCGGGCATCCACATGGGGGCGGTGGCGCGCATGGGGCATGTGATCGCCGAGGCCGCCCGCCTCACCGCCCATGCGGACGGCATCGCCTGCGCCAAGCTGGTGGTGTTCGCCAACGCGGTGGGTGACAACCCGTTCATGGCCGGGGCCTTTCACGGCTTTGGCGAGCCGGAGTGCGCCGTCAACGTTGGCATCAGCGGCCCCGGCGTGGTGTCCCGCGCCCTTGACCGGGTGGCAGGCGGCGACCTGGGGGAGGTGGCCGAGACCATCAAGCGGGCCGCCTTCCAGATCACCCGCGCCGGAGAACTGATTGGCCGCGAACTGGCTTCCCGTCTGGGGGTTCCCTTCGGGGTGCTGGACCTGTCCCTGGCCCCCACCAACACGGTGGGCGACTCGGTGGGAGAAATTCTCGAAAAGATCGGTCTGGAGCAGGTCGGCGGCCACGGTTCCACCGCCGCCCTGGCGCTGCTCAACGACGCGGTCAAGAAGGGCGGGGCGTTCGCCTCCAGTTATGTGGGGGGGTTGTCCGGGGCGTTCATTCCGGTCAGCGAGGACACCGTGATGGCCGCAGCGGCGGCGGCGGGCACCCTGACCCTCGCCAAGCTCGAGGCCATGACCAGTGTCTGCTCCGTGGGGCTGGACATGGTGGCGGTCCCCGGTGACACGCCCCCGGAAACCCTGGCGGCGATCATCGCCGACGAGGCCGCCATCGGCGTTATCAACAACAAGACCACCGCCGTGCGGCTGGTGCCGGTACCCGGCAAAAAAGTGGGGGATATGGCCCGCTTTGGTGGGTTGTTGGGGGAGGCGCCGGTGATCGCGGTGCACCCTGCGTCCGCCGCAGTGATGATCCGCCGGGGGGGGCGCATCCCGGCCCCCCTGAACGCCCTGAAAAATTAATCCGAAAAACCCGACCCGGGCTTACTGGTGGCGGGCCGCCTCCGTCACCATGAACAGGTGTGCCCACTTCTTCTCCCCCGCCTTGTTGCGGTAGGCAACGCGGAAATTGCGCGCCGAAGTGGTGGTGTCGATGGAGAGCAATTCTTCGGGGCTCAGGTCGCTGCGACGCAGCGCGGCGGCCAGCATCTCCTCGGTAACCCCCATGCGCTGGCACCCGGCGCGGAACTCGTCCGACATGTTTAATTCGATCGTGGTCACGTTGGCTCCCGTTGCTGCCACAATTCCCGTTTCCGGGCGACCCCGCCCCGCCCGGCACCCGTGTTCGAAAAACGCCCCCGGCATCTCGCCCCCGGCGTCCACCAAAGTGCCCGGGCATGCTAACATGGGCGCTTTCCATGAACAAGGTCCCCCTGCGGCCGGGTACCGGCGGACCCCCCAGGCCGTACGACAGGACTTGTCCGGAAAGCCCCGTTTTGAATGCCTAGTTTTGGACAGAACCGATGAGTCATACCACACCCCACAACCTGCTCCCCGTCTCCAACGCCTTTTGTGGGCGAGACACGGAACTGGACTCCCTGGCAAACCAGGTGGTCGAACACTCCGTCAGCCACCTGTGCGGCCTGGCCGGTATCGGCAAAACCGCCCTGGCCACCGCATTGGGACACCGGCTGCGCGCCGGGAGCGACTTTCCGGGGGGCATCTGGCATGTGTCCCTGGATGCCGCCAGCGGGGAAAGCGCGTGGGCCGGCGACCTCACCCGGATCCTGGGTACGACCGGCCCCGGACCGGGCCGCCTGCTGGTGTTGTGGGATCAGACCGATTCCCTGCTCGAAGTGGATCCGGAAAAAATTGCCGCCACCCTGAGTGAGTTGTTTCCGTCCACGCTCGCCCACCACCTGGTGGTGGCGCGACAGGCACTGCCGGAAACCCCCGGCACTCTGCTGGGCGGATTGGCGCAGGAATTCGCAGCCAGCGTGTTCGACGCCACCCGGAAGGCGGTCGGCATCCACGGCGCGGCAACCCTGCCCGCAGGTGCCACGGGCAATCCCCTGGCCCTGTTGCTGGCGGCACACGCCAGCGCCAATGGAACTGCCCCGCAGGTGGCGGACACGGCAGAGACCGCCATTCAGCGCGCCACCACGCACCTGGATACCACCGGTCGACGGCTGCTGGTCATCCTCAGCGCCCTCCCCGGTGGTGTCACCGGTGAAGCGCTGCACTCCATCATCGGCGACGACTGGAACGACGGCCTCGAGGCGCTGGAAAAATCCGGGCTGGCCATTGCCTCCGGCTCGCGCCACGCCACGCACCCCGCCGTAACCCTGTGGCTGGAGCAGCACGCCGATGAATGGCGGCTGGACACCTACCGCGATCAGGTGGCGTTTTATTTGCAGCACATGCTCAATGCGTGCAAGGAACAGGTTTCCAGCGGCAACATGGGCGCGGTGTTGCGCTACATGGACGGGGAGTGGAGCAACCTGCGAGCTGCCTTTTCCTGGGCCGTGAAGCGCATCGAACAACAGGGCGCGGACATGGAGGAGCAGCAAGCTGTGGTGATGGATTTCGCCCTCGGCCTGTTCCACCTGTTCACCTACCGCCGCATGACCGCCGACGGCATCCGCTGGCTGGACCGGGGATTGGCCGCTGGCCAGACACTGGGACGCCCCCAGGAACTGGCACTGCTGTACGACTACCGGGGGCTGTTGCGGGTGGAAATGAACCAGCAGGAGCTGGCCCGCGAAGATTTTCTCCTCGCCTGGCAGGCCTTCCGCAACTCCGACGATGACCAGCCCGCTGCCATGACGGCTTACCACCTCGGCCAGTTGGCGCTGGACATGCAAAATCTGGCGGAGGCGCGGGAGTATTTCGAATTAGCACTGCCCGTGCTGCGCCGCAACAAAAACCGCATGTTCGCCGCCCAGGTGGGCACCCTGCTGGGACAGGTCTATCTGAAAGACCACGAGTACGAGAACGCCCACGAAGAGTTTACCGACGCCCTGGAACTCTACGCGGAGGGCACTCTTTCACCGGAATTGCGAATCGCCGCCATGTTTGGCCTGGCCCAGGCCAGTGCCCAGGACAGGCAACCCGAGACCGCCGCGACCGAGGCGCGGCAGGCGCTGGAAGCCTTGATGCAAATGCCGCCCCGCGCCGCCACCGCCCTGATCCTGAATGTGGTGAACACGGCGCGGAGTTTTGCCAGTGCCGGGTCCGGCGCCATCCTGCTGGAAGGCCTGGGGGCCGCCCTTGAGGAAGCCCTGGCCCAATACCGGACAAAGGCCCCGCGTCCCGAATTCGTCAACGACTGGCGGCTGACCTGCGAACTCTTTGGCCGACTGGCGTCCGTGGTAAATACCGCGGCCGCGGCGGTGGGGGGAGACAAGGAGGCCCGTGAATTCCTGGTGGAGCTGGCCCGTGACGTGGACCAGTCCACCGGTCGCCTGATGCGCCTCGAGGAGTGGACCCAGTCGCTGGTCGCGGGCTGAAGCGCTGCCCCGTCCGGTACGGAGTGGCCGGGCCGTTGAGGCCGTGGCGGATGCGGGCTATTCGCCTTCCGGCGATTTTTCCAGCAAGTTTTTCGCCAAATCTTCCGGCAAATCTTCCGGCGGATGGGGAGGGCGGTGGCGCCGGTAGCTGCGGACCAGCACCCTCACCCCCCAGTAGCTGAGGACGGAACACACCACACCTACCAGCGTCGAGCCCACCACAAACGGCATGACGTAGGGGCCAAGCTGGCTGATGAACTGGCTGAAGGAAAGGCCCGCGAAATCCAGCGGGGGCAGCGTTTTCCCTGGCGCCCAGATGTGCAACCCAACCCACAGGCAGGCACCGTAAAGGGGCACCATGGTCCAGAAATTATTCATCAGCACCCCTGCGAACAGCGCCACCGGGTTAAGCCGGAACAGGGCTACTGCGGCGACCGCCAGCGGCACATGCAAGCCGAACAACGGGGAAAAGGCGATGAACACCCCCACGGCGAAGGCCTGCGCCAGGTGATGGGGGTCTCCACCCAACACCAGCAGGGCGCGCAGGCGCTCACGCAGCGTGGGCTTGGTCGTCACTGGAGAAAATGCTCGTAGCCGGGCGCCGGAGGCCGACACGCCCGACCGTCGGCGTACCACTGGAGTCCGGGTTCGGTGGTGATGGAGCCGATGCGCACTGCCGCCACGCTGCCTGCCCGCACCAGCGCCTCCACCCGGTCCACTGCATCGGCGGGCACGGTAAACAGCAGTTCGTAGTCCTCCCCGCCCCCGGCGGCGAACGGCACCGCATCCAGCCCCAGGGACCGGCAGGCGGCCTGCAACGCAGCCGAAACCGGCAGCAGTTCCGCATCCACACGCGCCCCCACGCCACTCTGCTCCAGAATGTGCCCCAGATCACGCAACAGGCCGTCAGAGATGTCGATCATGGCGCTCACTCCCGCCTCGCGCAGCAATGGCCCCTCGGCCACCCGGGCGCGCGGGGCCAGGTGTCGTCGCACCAGTTCCTCGCGTGCCGGTTGCGGCACCCCGCCCGGCCCGTCGGTCAGCAGGCGCAACCCCAGGGCGCTGTCACCGGGGGTTCCGGTGACGTACAGGGCGTCCCCCGCGCGGGCGCCGGAGCGCCGTACCGCCCGCCCCTCGGGCACCTCGCCCAACACGGTGACCGCGATCATCAGGGACCCCGGCGAGGCACAGGTATCGCCACCGGCCAAGGTAACACCACAACGACGGGCCACGGTGCAAAAGCCATCCACCAGCGGCAGGAAGCGGGCAGGCTCCCTCCCCGGTAACCCCAGTCCCAAAACGGCATGCCGGGGAGTCCCCCCCATGGCGGCGACATCGCTCAGGTTCACAGCCAGGGCCTTGGCCCCCAAATCTTCGAGGGTGCCGTGGCCGAGGGTGAAATGCACCCCCTCGATCAGCAGGTCCGAGGTGACCAACTGGTCACACCCGGGGGCCGGGCTCCACACCGCGCAATCGTCACCGATGCCCAGCGCAAGGCTGCCAGAGGGGGCCACGGCCCGCACACGCTGAATGAAATCGAATTCGGCTACCACCTGGGAAAAATCCTGACCGCGAGACCGGGCTCGCCCATGTTAGCCGCAGGCACCCCACCGACTCAAACCTGAAGCGGAGACACAACGGGATATTGTCCGGGTCATTCTACACGCGAACCGACCCGAACCAGCCCGCACGACCGAAGTCACACCATCATCTGAGGCGCCGGGCTGCGAGGCGTCTCACCGGGGCGATGTGGGCCGGGGCTGCCCCCCGGCGGAGAAGCGAAGGCTTCGGCAAACACCTGATCCAGGGTTTCCGCAAAGGCAAAACGCAGGGAGCCGCGCACCTCGCGGGGCAGTTCGTCCAGATCCTTGCGGTTCTGCAGCGGCAGGATCACCGTGGCCAATCCGGCGCGACGGGCGGCCAGCACTTTTTCCTTGATGCCGCCTACCGGCAGCACGTGGCCACGCAGCGTCACCTCGCCGGTCATCGCCACCTCCGGGCGCAGCGACTCGCCGGAATAAATGGACGCGATGGCGCTGGCCATGGTGACTCCGGCGCTGGGACCATCCTTGGGAATGGCCCCGGCCGGCACATGGATGTGCAGGTCGTACCCGGAGATCAGGTCGTCATGAATCCCCAGCGCCGCCTGCCGGGAACGCACACAGGTGAAGGCCGCCTGGGCCGACTCCTTCATCACGTCGCCGAGCTGACCGGTAAGGATCAGTTGCCCCTTGCCCTTCACCAGGGTGGCCTCGATGCGGATCAGGTCGCCCCCCACCGGGGTCCAGGCCAGACCGGTGGCGCTGCCGGGCTCGCTGTCGCGGGCACCCTCGACGTCGTCCAGGAAGCGCGGCACCCCCAGGTACCGGTGCAGGTTGGCGGGGGTGATGCGGTACAGCGTGTCACGCCCTTCTGCCACCCGGCGCGCCACCTTGCGGCACACGTTGGCCACTTCGCGCTCCAGGTTGCGCACCCCGGCCTCCCGCGTGTAGCGCGTAACCATGTGCTCCAGGGTACGGTCGGAAAGGTGGATGTGGGCATCGCCGATGCCGTGCTCGCCCATTTGCTTGGGGAGCAGATAACGGCGGGCGATCTGCACCTTTTCCGTCACCATGTAACTGGACAGGGAGATGATCTCCATGCGGTCCCGCAGCGGTCCTGGAATGGTGTCGAGCTGGTTGCAGGTAGTGATGAACATGACCCGCGACAGGTCGAACGGCACACCCAGATAGTGGTCGGTAAAGGACGCGTTCTGCTCCGGGTCCAGCACCTCCAGCAAGGCCGAGGCGGGGTCGCCACGGAAGTCGGAGCCGAGTTTGTCGATCTCGTCCAGCATGAACACCGGGTTGTACGACCCGGCCTGCTTGAGGGACTGCACAATGCGACCGGGCATGGCGCCCACATAGGTGCGCCGGTGGCCTCGAATTTCCGCCTCATCGCGCATGCCCCCCAAGGCCACGCGCACGAAGTTGCGCCCCACGGCGCGGGCAATGGAGCGGCCCAGGGAGGTTTTGCCCACGCCGGGGGGGCCGAAGAAGCACAGGATCGGCCCCTTCATCTCGCCCTTGAGTTTGCACACCGCCAGGTATTCCAGGATGCGCTCCTTGATTTTTTCCAGCCCGTAGTGGTCCTCGTCCAACACCAGGCGGGCCTGTTCCAGGTCCAGCACGTCCTGGGTGGAGACCGCCCACGGCAGTTCCGTGATCCAGTCCAGATAGGTACGGGTGATGGAGGCCTCGGAAGAGTCCGGGTGCATGCGCTCCAGCCGCGCCAGTTGCTTGCGCACCTCCTTCTCCACTTTGTCCGGCATGTGCGCGTTTTCGATGGCGGTGAGCAGTTCCCGCGTCTCGGCGTCGCGGTCTTCCTCGCCCAGTTCCCGCTTGATGGACTTCATCTGCTCGCGCAGGATGTACTCCCGCTGGGATTTGTCGATCTCGCTTTTGGCGTCGGTCTGGATCTGGTGCTGCACCTCGAGCACCGACAATTCGGTGGCCAGAACGCCGTTGACCCGCTTCAGGCGGTCCACCGGATCCAGGTTCTCCAGCACCTCCTGGGCGATTTCCGCCCGCAGCCCGAGGTTGGAGACGATCATGTCCGCCAGTCGGCCCGGTTCGTCGATTTTCTCCAGCAGCACCAGGATGTCCGGTGCCATGCTCTTTCCATAGCCCACCAACCGTTCCATCTGTTCGGTGGCGGTGCGAATCAGCGCCTGCAACTCCACCCCTTCGATGTCCGGCGCCTGGTCGCTGACCGGCTCCACGGCCACGCGAAAATACTCTCCGGAGCCCGTAAACGAGGTTATGCGCGCCTTGCCCACCCCCTGCACCAGAATCTTGATACGTCCGTCCGGCAATTTGAGCATGCGCATCACCTGCGCCACCGTGCCCATGGTGAACACGTCCTCCGGGTCCGGCTCCTCGACCTCGATCAGTTTCTGGGTGGCCAGCAGGATCAGCCGGTTGTCCTCAAGGGCCGCCTCCACCGCCGCCACCGAGCGTGGGCGACCGACAAACAAGGGCAGCACCATGTAGGGGAATACCACGATATCCCGCACCGGCAGCAGCGGCAGTGCTTCCGGGATCGTCACGGACTCCGGGACGGTATCTGGCAGTTCGTTCATTGGTGATCCTCAACGCAAATCGAGATGGAAAAAACGGAAGACACCCGCGCCGCCACCCCCATCCTTGCAAGCCAGGCCAGGCAGATCCAACCCGGCAGCTCGTCCCGGGACAGCCCGGCCAGTCGGGTCACAGCTTCAGGTCGTGGAGAAACGCCCGGAACTCTCCCCCCAGTTCCGGGGAGTCCATGGCCAGGGCCACGGTGGCCTTCAGGAAGCCCAGCTTGCTGCCCGCGTCGTAGCGCTCCCCCTTGAGTTCCAGACCGTGCACCACGCGACCCTGCAGCATCATGCGGATGGCGTCGGTGAGTTGCAGCTCCCCACCCGCTCCGCGACTGATCTGTTCCAGGGAATTGAAAATAGCCGGATCAAGGATGTAGCGGCCAATCACCGACAGGTTCGAGGGAGCGTCGGCGGGTTTCGGTTTTTCCACCAGGTCCATCACCCGGTGCAACCCGTCGCGCACCTTTTCCGGGGTAATCACCCCGTAGTTGACCACCTCCTCCGGCGCAACCGCCTGCAGGCCGATCACCGATGTGCCGAATTCCTCGTACACGCGCAACATCTGCGCCAGGGCCGAGGTCGGATGGTGAATGATGTCGTCGGCCAGCAGCACTGCGAACGGCTCATCCCCCACCAGGGAACGGGCACAGCCCACGGCGTGCCCCAGGCCCAGCGCCTGGGGCTGGCGGATATAGGCGAAATTGGCCATGTCGGAGATGGCGCGCACCGCCTCGAAGGCCTTGTCGTGCCCCTTGTCCTGGAGCAGCATCTCCAATTCGAAGGAGACGTCGAAATGGTCCTCGATGGCGCGCTTGCCGCGACCCGTGACGATGATAATGTCGGTGATGCCACAGGCGACGGCCTCCTCCACCACATACTGGATGAGGGGCTTGTCCACCAGCGGCAGCATCTCTTTGGGGCTGGCCTTGGTGGCGGGCAGAAAACGGGTGCCCATCCCGGCGGCGGGCAACACCGCCTTGCGAATCGGCCTGAATGCCGTGGACTTGAGTGCCATTGGTTCCATCCTGTATGCCCCGGCGAAAAGTTGCCTTCTCCCGACGGCGGGCGGCGGGCGTTGCCGCGCGCGGCCCGGCGGGGCTGCATCCCCAGTGTAACAGACCCCGCCGGACTATCTGCCGATCTGGCCACCAAAGTTGCCACCGGCGGCACGGCGAAATTCGTCCATCAATTCCCCCACCCGCGCCTTCAGGCGCGGGTGGGGGAGGGTACCATTCAGTACGTGGTGCGCATAGGGCAATTTCTCCGCCAGAGGCATCTGGGAGCGGATGCGCGCCAGGGCGTCGGCGGAGGACATACCGTCGCGGGTGGCCAGCCGCGCGACCTGAGTGGCCTCATCGGCGGCCACCACCAGCACCCGATCCACCTCCTTGTGGGCTCCGGCCTCAATCAGAACCGGCGCGTCGTAGACCACCACCGCCCCCGGTTCGGCGCCCAGGATGGTGGTTACGGTGTGCAGGAACAGGGCGCGGATGCGCGGATGGAGGATGGCCTCCAGCCGGTGACGGGCAGCGGCGTCGGAGAACACCAGTCGGCCCATGCGCGGTCGGTCCAGTTCTCCCCCCGGGGCAAGAAATTCGGGGCCGAAGGCGACCGCAATCTCCTCCAGCGCCGGGCTGCCGGGGCTCACCACCTGCCGCGCCAGGGTGTCGGCCGCGATCACCCGCGCCCCCAGTTCCCCCAGCAGTCCGGCCACGGTGCTCTTGCCCGCGCCGATACCACCGGTCAACCCGACCCTCAAACCCACCGGCTCAGGCCTCTTCCTGCAAGCGTTTGAGATCCGTTTCGTGGCCGATCACCAGCAGCACGTCACCGTCGCGCAGCAGGTCGTCGGGGGCGGGCTGGAAGTTGACCTCCTCCTGTCCCCCCGGCTGCTGTCCGGTAATCGGGTCCGGGGCGCGCTTGATGGCCACCACGTTAACGTCGTAGCGAGAGCGGATCATGGTCTCGCGCAGCAGCATGCCGCCGTACCGGGACGGCAGGGGCATTTCCACCAGGGCAAACCCCTTGGCCAGTTCCAGGTGTTCGAGCTGGTTGGGAATGGCCAGTCCGTGGGCCAGGCGCACCGCCGCCTCGCGTTCCGGATACACCACCCGCGCCACGCCGAGCTTTTCCAGCACCTTTCCCTGCTTGACGGTCACCGCCTTGGCGATGACCTCGGGCACGCCCATGTCCATCAGCGTCATCACGATCAGGATGCTGGCCTCGATGCCTTCGCCAATGCTGACCACCGCCACGTCCACGTTCTCGATGCCCACTGCGCGCAGGGCGCGCTCGTCGGTGGCGTCGCACTGCACCGCGTGGGTAACGCGGTCGCTCATCTGGTCCACCTTGTCGCCATCGTTGTCGATGGCCAGCACCTCAAGGCCCTGTTCCACCAGGGTCTCGGCCACTGCGGCCCCGAACCGGCCCAGGCCGATCACCGCAAATGTGCGCGTCTGTCGCATGAAAATCTCCCGGTTACCGGGCCGTCCGCAGCCAGCCCGGCGAAAGCATAGCAGAGCACCGCTCCTGCCGCCGACACCGCCGTCATCAGCCGATCAGCACGCGTTCGGTGGGCAGGCGGTAGCGCTGCTGATACTCGCTGGTCAGCACGGCGATGCCGATGGTAAGCGGTCCCAGTCGGCCCAGAAACATGCACAGGGTGATCAGCAGCTTGCCGCCGGGGCCGAACCCGGCGCACAAACTGCGCCCCGCGCCGTCGCCGAACGACAGGCCCACGGTGCCCACGGCGGAGGCCACCTCGAACATCACCGGCATCAGTTTGCCGTGCTCCATGATCAGCGCCATCCAGGTGGCGATGATGGTCAGGAACAGGGCGGCGGTGCCCAGAAAAAAACTTTTCTGCACGGTGGATGCCGACAGGGTGCGATGAAACACCACCGCCTGCTCGCGCCCGCGCAGGGTGGCCCACAGGCTGGCCAGGATCACGCCGATGGTGGTCACCTTGATGCCCCCGGCGCAGGAGCCGGAGCCGCCCCCGATCAGCATCAGCAGAATCAGCAGAAACACGCTGGGCGGCATCAGTTGCGCCATGTCCATGGTGGCAAGTCCTGCCGTGCGCGAAGACCACGACTGGAACAGGGCCTCGCCAAAAAGATGCGACTTTGTGGTGGCGGCAAATACCGGGCTGTTCATCTCCATGCCGAACAGGGCCAGGGCGCCGAACAAGCCCAGCCCCACGGTGATGATGAGCGTCAACCGGGTGTGTACCGTCAGGCGATGAACCTCGCCACGCAGCCATTGGGAGAGATCGGCCAGCACCAGGTAGCCAAGGCCGCCGACAACCACCGCCACCCCGGTGGGCACCAGCACATATGGATCGTCCCGATACTGCATCAGGCTGTCGGAAAACAGGGCGAAACCGGCGTTGTTGAACGCCGATACGGCGTGGAATACGCCAAACCAGAGCGCCCGCCCGGCGGGCATGTCCACCATGAAGCGCAGCGCCAGCACCACCGCCACCACCCCCTCGGTGACCAGGGTCACCTTGACCGTAAGGGTGGCAAAGCGCAGCAGCCCCTCCATGGTCGGCGAGGCCATGGCCTCCTTGAGCAGCAGGCGGTTCCGGAGTCCCATGCGCCGCCCCAGCACCACCGCCACGAAAGTGGCGGCGGTCATATATCCCAGCCCCCCGGCCTGCATCAGCAGCAGCAATACAACGTGGCCGAAGCTGGTCATCTCCCGGGGGGTGTCCAGCACATTGAGACCGGTCACGCACACCGCGCTGGTAGCGGTGAACAGAGCGTTGACAAAGCCCATGGAGTGACCGCTGGTGGCGGCCTCCGGCAGCATCAAAAGCAGGGTGCCAAACAGGATCACACTGCCCGCGCCACCCACCAGCAAATGCGCGGGCGAAGCCCGCCACTGGCGAATCCGGCGCCACACGGAAGGGGCCGCAGACGCTTGCGGGACGCGACGGAACGGGTTGCGGGGGATGCTCATGGGAGGCGGACTACGGGCGCTCCGGAAAATACCGCTCGGCGGCGGGGACGGCGCTGCCCGCCCCCCATTTGCTCAGCCCCCCCGCCACCACCACGGTGCCACCGGGGATGGCCGTGGCGGTGTGGCCGAAGCGCGCAAAGGCCAGATCGCCGGGGCTGGCGCGAAACTCTCCGGTGAGCGGGTCATACAGTTCGGTCAACACCGTCGCGGTATAGGTCATGGAACCGGGCACCGTCTCCACCAGCCCGCCGGTCACCAGCACCTCCCCGGAACCCAGCAATGTGGCGCTGTGGTACACGCGGGGGGTGGGGGTGTGCCCCAGAAGATCGGTCACCGCGGTGCAGGCGGTCACCGTGCACACCTCGGCCACCGGTGTGTCCGCCAGCAGGCTGCTGGGGCCAATCCCGCCGACGATCAATACTTCGGTACCGCTTTTGAGCGCCGTGGCGGTGTGCATGGTGCGCGCCCACCATAGCGCCCCTCCCGCCTTTACCTTCGGGGAAGCCGGTACGGACACGTCCACAATCTCCACGCTGCTCAGGAAGGCCCCCGTCCCATCCCACCCCCCGGCCACCAGAATTTTGCCACCGGTCAACGCCGTGGCGGTGTGACCGTAACGGGGGGTGTTCAGGGCCACGACGGTGTCCACCACCAGTGCCGCAATGTTTCCCGTGCCTGCGGTCGGACTGTAGCGGCGGATGTCGCCCCGCACCGTGCCCGCGCCCGCGCCGTCGCGGCCTCCGATCAGGAACAGGTCGCCCCCCACCGCCACCAGGGCCGCGCCGTGCAGGTCCACAGGGGTTGGACCGGCGTCCACGATCTCCACCGGGGCCAGGGCGCTGCGCACACCGGCGGGGTACATTTCACCGCCACCGGTGAACAACAACGTGCCCGCCATATCCAGCCACGGCAGGGGGATGGGGGCAGTCGGTGGCGGGCTGTACCCCACGCCGGTGAGTTGCCCCCCGGCGATCACCACCTCGTCCGCCCCGCTGGCGGCCGTGCCGGGCACCACCGCCAGCGTTGGCAGAATGCGGCCGACGTTGACGGCGCCAACGGACGATCCCGCCAGACTGGTCTCCGGTTCGAAGCTGAAAAAATCCCAACGCAAGCGCTCCGCGTACTGCGTGAGGAAGAGGGGGCCACCGACCGCATCCTGTCCGCCCACCAGCAGGACATCGCCGTTGGAGAGCGCCGCAGCGGCGTGGAAGGCACGGCCCAGACCGCCATTGACCTGGCTGCCCAATGTCCGAAAGGTGCCCGGCGTCACTGCGATGTTGCTGGTAGCGCAGGCGGCCACCAACGCCGCCACCAGCGCCGCCGCTGACAGGGCAAGACGGACGGCAAAGGCGCGGCGGCGGACCGCACGCGGCGGATGAACGGACATGCGCAAACCCCTCCTGACACTCCCCCGACAGTTCCCCGCAGCCTATCAGTTATTGCCGGAATACCCCTTCCTGTCAAATGGGGGGGGATGCTCCGGCCCCCCCGCCCGCCCCCCCACCCTCGAAAATAAAAAGGCCCCGGAGGGGTCGCCTCCGGGGCCTTCACGTTCCAGGGCCTCGCGGTAACGAGTCCTTAGAAGCTGTGCACCATCTGCACCGTCACGTCTTCACCGTGGGTGGTGACACCCGAGCCATCCACGACTATGTTGGTGTAGTCCACGCGGATCACGCAACTGTCGGTCGAGCGCAGGTTGAGCGACGCGGAGTGCAGGCTCATGTCCGGCTGGCCGGCACCCTCGTTGGTCCAGGCCTGGTAGCGGTAACCCACGTTCACCTTGTCCATCACGTCATAGCCAAGGGTCAGGCCGTAGCCACTGTCGAAGTTGTTGCTGCCGGTGGCCGGATCACCCACCAGGTACTCTGCCGCAACATTGGCCATACCCAGGTCGGCCGTGACGTTGACGTCGATCTGATTGCCCACCGCATTCTTGATGCCACCCGTGGTGCCGTTGTCGGTCTGGTAACCGGCGGTCACGGCCATGGTCTCGCTGGGCGCGAAGCTGGCCACCACGAAGTAGTCATTGGCGCGGTCAAACGCACCCGTGACATCCGAACGGGCGTTGGTATAACCCGCCTTCACACTCACCTGATCCGTGGGAGCCACGGTCACCATGGCGCCGCCCACGTTGGACGGAACCGTGTGCTGCAACGCACCCTGGTAGGCGAAGTTCACGTCGGTGGCGTCCTGCCCTTCCATCCCGAACGGCGTGTTGAACAGACCTGCGGTGAGGCTGATCATGTCATTCAGCGGCATGCTGACATTGGCCTGCTCCACGGTGACCTGGGAGAACACCGGTTCGCCGTTGAACGCGCCCACAGCAACGTCGGTGTTGCCAGTCTCG
The DNA here is from genome assembly GCA_029858285.1 of Nitrospirota bacterium. Classification (GTDB taxonomy): domain Bacteria; phylum Nitrospirota; class JACRHL01; order JACRHL01; family JACRHL01; genus JAOUFN01. The sequence goes on from JAOUFN010000002.1 coordinate 147,818, forward strand.
GTGGGGCCGTTGGGGTTCAGGGCGTTGAGCAGATCCAGGTCGATGCGCACGGTGGCGTCATCCGCCTTGTGGATCACGTCCACCTCGGCGTTGAGGCTGAACTGTCCCGCCTGCGGGGCCGAAAAACCCTGCAACAGCGAGGCGGTGGCCGCCAGACCTTCGACATCCATCAGCGCGTGATAGCGGATGTCCGCAAACCCGGACACGTCTGCGGCCACGGCGGTACCCACGGTACCCAGACCCATGAACGCTGCAGCGGCAACCGCCGCCATAATTGACTTCTTCATCCCTGTCCTCCTTTTCAAATCGCAAGGACGTTGTTCCGTCCCAAAGGCGAAATGCCCTCTTCCCATTGGCGCGGTCGAAAGCCCGCCGGCGTGTATGGGCACGCATCGGCGATTCACCGCGCCGCCCCCCGGAAACTACCGGAGGGCAACCCTTCAGGCGCGCCGCAAGCCCACGCGGCGCCCCTATGGAAGCCAGACTGTATCGACGCTTACCAAGGCTGTCAATAGCATCCATCACAGGAAATACGCCAAAAAGCGTTTCGGAATCCGAAGGTTAAGCACGTGTGGGCGACCTCACCCCTCGATCCGGGTGTTTTCGATCCGCCGCGAAGTTTTTTCGAGAATCGCGATTTTTTTGTTGAAAATCCGCTAGTTGCACCGTACCCTCCACATCGGTCGCGCCCCCCCCGAAAAATGCCCAAAAAAAGGGGGTGCATTTGGCAGGGTCTTGCTGTATATTTTCGGGCTTTTCCAAAGGTGCCGGGCGTGCTCCGGTGTTTTTTCTCAACCTCTGGCTGGGGTGAGGGTTTCACCATGCTGACATCTACCGTTTCCGTCCCCGAAGTAAAAACTTTTGGGGTCGTTTCGGGAACCCATGTGATCGCAGACCTGTACGGTTGTCCCAGGTCCGCCATCATGACCGACGCGGGTTTGCTGGAACGAACGTGCGTGGAGTACGTTCGGGACGCTGGGTTGCTGGACGTGGGCATCCTGTTCCACGCCTTCCCCGGTGAAGGCGGCGTGACCGGTACCGTGATCCTGGCTGAATCGCACCTGTGCCTGCACACCTGGCCGGAACACGGCTACGTGTCGCTGGACGTCTATGTGTGCAACTACACCTCGGACAACTCCGAAAAAGCCCGCGGCGTCGCCAACCGGCTGATCGAGTTGTTCGCCGCCCAGGAGGCCCGCGTCCGCGAGGTCACCCGGTGACCGGCGGGCCACAGCCCGGCCAGCCGAAGCGCGGCAAGGACGAACAGTTCCTGATCGAGTCGCTGACCCCGAATTTCGGTCACTTCATTCGCGTCTCCGAGCTCCTGTACGAGGGGCAGACCGAATTCCAGAAGATCGAGCTGTTCGATTCGCCCCAGTTCGGCAAGGCGTTGCGCCTCGACAACGTGTTCCAGACCTCGGCGGGAGATGAATATTTCTACCACGAGATGATGGTGCACCCGGCGCTCATCACCCATCCCAACCCGGAGCGCGTGCTGATCATCGGCGCGGGCGACGGCGGCATGGCCGAGGAGGCCCTCAAGCACAACACCGTGCGCGAGGTGGTGATGGTGGAAATCGACGGTCAGGTGGTGGATTTCTCCAAAAAATACCTGGGGGACATCCACCGCGGGGCCTTCGACGATCCGCGCATGCAACTGGTGATCGGCGACGGCTACCAATGGGTGATGGAGGCGGCGGAACGCGGCGAGCATTTTGACGCCGTGATCCTCGACCTCACCGACCCCATCGGCCCCAGCCGCCCGCTGTACACGGTGGAGTATTACGCGGCCATCGCGCGCCTCATCGGGCACACCGGCATTCACGTGCAACACCTGGAAAACCCGGTCACCCGCAAAGAGTTGTTCGCCCAGTTGGTGGCCAACGTGCGCGCCGTGTATCACCACGTGCATCCGTTGCTGCAATATGTGCCGCTGTACGGCACCCTGTGGTCGTTTTGCAACGCCAGCCAGACGCTGGACCCGCGCGGCATGTCGCCGGTGCAGGTGGAATCGCGCATCCGCGCACGCGGACTGACGGATCTACAGGTCTACAACGGCGACACCCACCGTGCCGCCTACGCCCTGCCCAACTTCGTGCGCACCCTGATGGACAGCGACGCACAGCCGATTCATCTGAATCAGATCGAGCGTTTCGACGCCATCACTGCCGTCTCCGAATCCACCGACCACCTGCGCATTATTGTGGGGGGGGACTCCCCCCAGCGGTAGCCAAGGCGGTTGCAGGGTTGTGGCCCTCTGACGGGCCTCCACGCCCGGAGCACGCGGGGGGTCTCTCTGTTCCCCAAGTCACGCCGGGGGCGGACAAGACGGGCAACTGTCCGTCTTCCCCCCTGTTTTCCCGCCGTCCCGCAGGAATATTGTGCTGTCCGCCCTGCGGCTCTGCCTGCGGATGGTCACATGCCGACGACCGCCGTTAATGCCCGGGGGGGCTCCCCCCCAGAACCTCGGCGGCGGCCTGCACGGTGCGGTCAATGTCCTCGTCGGTGTGGGCCAGGGAGATGAATCCGGCCTCGAACTGGGACGGCGCCAGATAGATGCCCCGGTCCAGCATGGCATGGAAATATCTGGCAAACAGCTTGGTGTCGCTCTGCACCGCATCGGCGTAGTTGCGCACCGCGCCTTTGCGGAAGTACATGCAGCTCATGGAACCCTGGCGGTCCAGCCACACCGCTGTGTGGGCATTGGTGGCCGCCCCCTTGAGTCCCGCCGCCAGCCGATTGCCAAGTTTTTCCAGCCGCTCGTACACGCCGGGGCGCTGAAGCTCGGTGAGGGTGGCGATCCCCGCCGTCATCGCCAATGGGTTGCCGGACAAGGTACCCGCCTGATAGACCGGCCCCAAGGGGGCGATTTTTTCCATGATATCGCGGCGCCCGCCGTAGGCGCCCACCGGTAGGCCGCCGCCGATCACCTTGCCCAGGGTGGTCAGGTCCGGGGTGATCCCGCACAGCGATTGGTAGCCGCCGTAGGCGACCCGGAAGCCGGTCATCACCTCGTCGAAAATCAGCACGATGCCGTGCCCGCTGCACAACTCCCGCAGCCCCTCGAGGAAACCGGTGGCGGGTTTGACCAGCCCCATGTTGCCCGCCACTGGCTCGACAATGATGGCGGCGAGGCTGTCGCCGTGCTGGCGCACCAATTCACGCACCGCGTCCAGATCGTTGTAGGCGCAGGTGAGTGTATTGCGGGCAATGTCCGACGGCACCCCGGCGCTGTCCGGCACCCCCAGCGTGGCAGCGCCGGAGCCCGCCTTCACCAGCAGGGAATCGCCGTGGCCGTGGTAACAGCCGTCGAACTTGAGGATCAGGTCGCGCCCGGTAAAGCCGCGGGCCAGGCGCAGAGCGCTCATGGTCGCTTCGGTACCGGAACTGACAAAGCGCACCATCTCCACCGAGGGTACCGCGTCGATGACCATCTCGCCCAAAATGATTTCCAGCTCGGTGGGGGCACCAAAGCTGGTGCCGTTGCCCAGGGCTTCGGCCAGGGCGCGGCGCACCGGTTCGGCGTTGTGGCCGAGGATCATCGGCCCCCAGGAGCCGACGTAATCGATATATTCGTTGCCGTCGGCGTCGAACACCCGGGCGCCGTCGGCGCGGGCGATGAAGGGAGGAGTCCCGCCCACGCCCCGGAAGGCGCGCACCGGGCTGTCGACGCCACCGGGCAGCACACGGGCGGCGCGCTTGAACAGGGATTGGGACTGGGAACGGTTCATGGACGGCTCCGGAAAACTCGGGAAATGCCGGACATAGCCATAAAAAATGGCCCGATAGCGCGGCAGGTCGGGGCGAGGGGCGGAATGTAGCGGCAGGCGACCAGCGCTGTCAAGAATGCCCCGGGGTGTGCCCTTGCGCGCCCCCGACACCCCCCGTATAGTGTGTGCCCGCACCCCGCAAAAAAGGCCGCCCGCGAGTTTATGTCCGATACTCCGCCCCATCCCCCCCCAGCCAACGACCGCCCCGCAGCCGACCGACCGCTGGAGGGCCGTGTGGTGCTGGTCACCGGCGCCACCGGCGCCATTGGCGGGGCGATTGCCCGCACCCTTGCGGAGGCGGGCGCGAACGTGGCGGTGGCGTCGCGCACCCTGCACCTTTCCGAGACGCTGGTGCGCACCCTGGAGCGCGACTTCCCCGGCAGCCGCTGCCTGCCCATCGAACTCGATGTCACCAAGCCCCCTTCGGTCCGCAACATGGCCGAAAAGCTGCTCAAGCGTTACCATCGAATTGACATCGTGGTGAACGCGGCGGGGGTGATGCACATGGACCAGGTACTGGATGCTCCGGTGGAGAATTTCACGGAAACCCTGGCCACCAACGTGGGCGGGCCGTTTCTGGTGGTCTCCGCCCTGGTGGAGGAGATGATCCAGCGCCGCTCCGGCCTGATCCTCAATCTGGCGGGCGTTGCGGGGCTCAAGGGGGCGCCGTTTCTGGCCGCCTACTGCGCCTCCAAGGCGGCGCTGGTGTCCCTCACCCAGTCCTGGGCCGAGGAACTGGACGACTGCGGGGTGAGCGTCTACGCCCTGTGCCCGGACCTGGTGGATTCCCCCATGGTGCGCGGCCTGTTGAACGTGGACGGCGTTCCCCTGCTGGCGCCACAGGCCGTGGCGGAACGGGTGCTGGTCCTGGCCACCGGTGCGGAACGACCCGAAAACGGCGCCATCCTCACCCTGCCCGGCCCCGGCACCCTCCCGGCCCCGGCCTGAAGGATTTTTTTTGCAGCCAAGGAGCCCCGGAATGAAATTTGAACGTATCCTCTTCCCCACCGATTTTTCCGACCACGCCGCCCACGCCCAGGGTTTTGCCCTGGACCTGGCCCGCCAGTACAAGGCGGAGTTGCACATCATCCATGTGGTGCAACTGTTCTCCTATGTGGTGGACTTCGGCATGGACACCACCGTGCAGTACGAAGCGGTGCACCACACGCTGCAAAAAATGATGGACGAACTGGCCGCCTCCCTGTCCGGCGAGCCGATGCCGGTGCGTGCCGAACTGGTGCAGGGCAACGCGGTGGCAGAGATCATTCGCATCGCCCGTGAGGACCGCAGTGACCTGATCGTCCTCGGCACCCACGGCCGCAGTGCCCTGGAACACGCCCTGCTGGGCAGCGTGGCCGAAAAGGTGGTGCGCAAGGCACCGTGCCCGGTGCTCACCGTGCGCATGCCCGGCCACACCTTCAAAATGCCCTAGGACACAGACCCATCATCATGACCATTCCCCCGACCCCACCCGGCGGCGCCGACGCCGTCCCTTCTCCGGGCCGCATCCTGCTGGTAGGCTTCGGCCCCGGCCATCTGGACCACCTCACCGGGCGTGCCCATCAGGCCATCGCCGAGGCCCAGGTGGTGATCGGCTATTCCACCTACATCGACCTGGTCGCCCCCCTGCTGGCGGGCAAGGAAGTGATCGAAAAGGGCATGACCGAGGAACTGGACCGCTGTGAGCTGGCCCTGGAGCGCGCCCGTTCCGGTCAGGTGGTGGCCCTCGTCTCCAGCGGCGACGCCGGGGTCTACGGCATGGCCGGGCCGACCTTCGAAGTGCTGCGCGAGGCGGGCTGGAAGCCGGGCTGCGGGGTGGAGGTGGAGGTGATCCCCGGTGTCACCGCCCTGTCCGCCTGCGCCGCCCGTGTGGGGGCGCCCCTCACCCACGACTTTTGCGCCATCTCCCTGTCCGACCTGCTCACCCCCTGGGAGGTGATCGAACGCCGCCTGGAAGCCGCCGCGTCGGCGGATTTCGTGGTCGCCCTGTACAACCCCAAAAGTGGCCGCCGCACCCGGCAGATCGTGCGCGCCCAGGAGATCCTGCTCGGTCACCGCCAGCCCGACACCCCGGTGGCGCTGGTGAAGAGCGCCTACCGCGAGCGCGAGGACATTGTCCTCACCACCCTGGCGGAGATGCTGGAGCACCCCATCGGCATGCTCACCACGGTGCTGGTGGGTAACTCCGCCACCTTCACCTTCGAGGGGTTGATGGTCACCCCCCGCGGCTACACCAACAAATACGATCTGGGCAGCGGCACGGTGCGCGCGGGCGAGACCCCGGGCCGCTCCCTGTCCTCCGGGCTGGGCGCCTGAGCGCAATGGCCGCAGAGCCAGAGCCGAAGCCGGAGTTGGATGCGGCGATCGGCGACGGGGACGCCGAAAAATCCGCCCCCACCACGCCTCCCCCCAAAGCCACCCGCCGCAAGGACGGGCTGATCGTCCTGCACACCGGCAACGGCAAGGGCAAAACCACCGCCGCACTGGGGTTGGCCCTGCGCGCCCTTGGCCACGGCATGGACGTGTGCATGATCCAGTTCATCAAGGGCAAATGGAGCTGCGGCGAGCACGAGGCTGCCAAAGTGTTCGGCGAGCGCTTCGAGATTCACCCCGTGGGCGACGGCTTTACCTGGGACACCAAAAACCGCGCCCAGGACATCGCCCGCGTGCGTGAAGGGTGGGAACTGGCCATGGACAAAGTGCGCAGCGGCCGCTTCCGCATGCTGATCCTGGACGAGATCAACTATGTGCTCTCCTACGGCTACATGGAGGCGCGCGAGGTGCTGGAGTTCCTGGCCACAAAGCCCGCCAGCCTGCACGTGGTGCTGACCGGCCGCAACCCGCCGCCGGAACTGCTGGAAGCCGCCGATCTGGTGACCGAAATGGTCAAGGTCAAACACCCCTACGAGGCGGGCATCAAGGCTCAGAAGGGCATCGAATTCTGACCGGATTGCAGCCCCCCGGGGCGGATTTTTCGGGCCTCGCGCCGGGGCCGACGGTCAATTTCCTTGGACAATTTTCCCCTCTGCGGGTAATCATATGGAATGGAACCGCCATCTCCGGGGGGCACAGCCGGGGCGGCGGAAGAGTGCTTCGCGGCGATGGGGGCCGTGCGGGCAGGGACTCGAATGCGGGCCCGTGGCGCAGGACCGGTGTAACCAATCACGACGGAGCATGGAACAGGCCGCCCCGGCGGCCCCCCTTGGCAATGAGCACACAGGACCTCGACAAGATCAAGAAGGCCCTGAGCCGGACCGGCCACATCTTCGAACACCAGATCGGCAAGCTGTTCGAGGACAAGGGGTGGATGATCATCCCCAACAAGTTCTATGTGGACAAGGACGAGGAGAAGGGCAAGGAGATCGACCTGGTGGCGTACCGCATCTCCGAGGTACGCGAACAAACCGCCTACATCACGGTGGTGGTGATCGAGGCCAAGAAGAGCGAGCGCAACCGCTGGGTGTTCTTCACCAAGGGCGGGTATCAGGGCGACATCAACATGCACACCGCCCCCCTCTACTACCACAACGAGATCGAGGAAGTGAGCCGTTACCTGAGCCCCGGCAGCCTGCTGGCCGGCATGGGCGAGCGAGAGGAGCTCGACCTGTTCCAGTTCCCGCGCAAGGCCTATACCTTTTCCGAAGTCACCGAGGAACACCGTACCGCCCAGTCCTCGGCCTTTTTCCGGGTGATCGCCAGCAACACGGTGTACAACGCCATCTTCGGGGCCATGAAGGCGCAATCGTCGGAACTGGATTTTTACCGCAACCGCAAGATCGCCCGCGACGAAAAGCGGTTTTACCTGGTATTTCCCCTGGTGGTGTTCGACGGCGGCATCCTGGAAGCGCAGATCGCCGAAAACGGCGATGTGGACCTCACCGAAACCGACGAAATCCAGTACGTCAACCGTTACCGGTCACCTGCCTACGACAGTTTCTACTCGGTCAACATCATCCACCAGAGCGCGCTTGCCCGCTACATCGACATTTACACCAAAATTCACGACGGCACCCTGTCCCAGGTAAAAAAGATGATCGGCCGCTTCTACGACAACCTCGATCTGGACAGCTTCGAGGTGCTGTGGGACCGCGTCATCGCGCGACTGCATCAGGACCCCCAGTTTGCCCCGTTCAACCCCGGCAACCTGATCCCGCACCACTTCAACCGCGACAAGGCGATTCTCGAGATCTACGTGGACGACACCACCCTGTACAAGGCCCTCACCACCCGGCCGATGTACGATTTTACCGAAGCCATGGCCAAGATCCTCACCGAGGTTTGTGGCCGCGACATCCGCCCCCAGTTCAAGAACCACTCAAAAATTCTGAATCCGTAACCCGCCGCCCCGGCCAGCCCCGGCTGGCAATCACCCGCCCCGCCTGATCCACGAACAGCGCCGACACTCCGGGAAGGGACTCCGCCAGGGGGACGCCCGCATCCGGGCCGATCACGAACAGGGCGGTGGCCAGGCCGTCGGCGGTGGCACCATCCGGAGCGCGTACAGTAACGCTGCGCACCCCTTTCGATGGCCACAGGGTGCGCGGATCGAGTATGTGATGGTAGCGCACGCCATCAATCTCGAAAAAGCGCTCATAATCGCCGCTGGTGGAAACCGCGCCATCGGTCATCTCCAGTGTGTCCAGGGGCTGGGCGTCCGGGCCGTCACCCCGTGGCGGTCGCACCCCGATGTGCCACGGGGCGCCGTCCGGGCGATGCCCAAACGCCCGCACGTCTCCGGCCACGGCCACAATGCCCGCCCGGATGCCCCGCGCCCGCAGCAGGGCGGTTACCCGGTCAGCGGTGTAACCCTTGGCAATGGCCCCGAAGCCGATGGACATGCCCGGATGCACCAGTTCCACGCTGTCCGCCGTCACTCGCACGTTGGCGGGATCGGTGAGGTGCCGCAGCACCGCCAACTGGGCTTCGGTCGGTACTCTGGGGGTCTGCGGGATGCCCCACAGTTTCACCGCCGGTTCCACCAGCGGGTTGAAGGCCCCGCCACTGATCCGCACCATGTCCAGGGAGCGCCGGGTCAGGTCCACAAACACCTCCGGCACCGTCGCCGGCCCCTTTCCCGCCTGCCGGTTGACCCGTGCCAGATCGCTGTCCTGCCGGTAGTTGGAAAACACCGCATCCATGTGCGCCACTTCGGCAAACCCGGCCTCCAGCGCCCGGTAACCTTCGGCGTCGGTGGGCGCCACCACGGTGATTGCCACCGTGGTGCCCATATGGGGCTCCTCGCGGTGTACCATGTGGGGGGACGGGCGGCTGCACGCCGCCCCCAGCAGGACGGCAGACAAACAGGCAACACGCGGAAAGGTGGAACACCACATGCGTGAGACATTCGTGACCATGGGTGCCAGTATACCGGTGATCCCCCTCCCGCCGGGGGTCTCCTGGACCTATGTGATCTCCCCCCTCGGCCCCGTCGGTCTGGCCGCCACCCCCAAAGGGGTGTGCCGGGTGGAACTGGGCGCCGCACCACGCTGGGCCGAGACCGAATTGCCCGCAGCAACCCATGTGTTTCCCCACGCCTTCCCCGGCGGCAAGGCCATCGTGGCCTGGCTGAGCGGCCTCCCGGCGGATTTGCTGAAAGTGCCCCTGGACGTGACCGGCACCGATTTCCAGATGGCGGTGTGGGACGCGGCGCGCCGCATCCCCTCCGGCGTCACTCGTACTTACGGCGACATTGCCCACGCCCTTGGCAAGCCGGGCGCGGCGCGCGCCGTGGGTCAGGCCCTGGGCGGCAATCCTGTGCCCCTGCTCATCCCCTGCCACCGGGTGGTGGCCTCCGGCGGCAAGCCGGGCGGCTTCACCGGCGGCATTGAATACAAGCTGCAACTGCTGGAGCTGGAACGTAAATTTCAGGGGACCGCGTGAATCTGGTCTCTCCCCTGCGTGGCCCGGCCGCCCTGTGGCGCGCCGTGGAACTGTTCCGGGCCCGCCGCCGCCTGCTGCTGATGCTGTTTCTGGCGCCATGGACCATTTCGGCAGTGATCTTTCTGGGCAGTTGGTCGTTGCTCACCAAGTGGCTTACCGCCCGTGTGGACCTTTATCTGGAGCGCTTCGTGGGTGCCTGGTGGGACCCGATCCTGACCGGCTTCGGCACCTTTGTGGCGGTATTGGTGGCAGGCGCCCTGGCCTATCTGGTCACGGTAATCGGCGCCACGCTGGTGTCGGCGCCGTTCCACGACCGCCTGTCGGCGGCCACCGAGACCGCTGTCCGGTTGCAGAAAGGCAACGCCGGTGGACCCGAGACCCTGCAGACCGGCTCCATGGGGCTGCTGAAGTCCCTGCGCGAGGGGGCCAAAACCGCCGTGGTGCTGCTGGCGGTGGAAATCGCCCTTTTACCCCTGCAATTCTTCGTGGGTGTGGGGCACCTGATCTTCATCTTTGCCACCGCCTTCGTGCTGACCCTGGGACTGCTGGACGTGCCCCTGGCGCGGCACGAACTGACGCTGGGACAAAAGGCGGCCTTCGTCGCCCGCAACGCCGGAGCCATTTTCGGCCTCTCCCTGGCGGTGCTGGTGATCGCCTTTCTGCCGCTGGTAAACCTGCTGGCCATCCCCCTGATCGTCATGGCCACCACCCTGCTGGTGGTGGACAGCGAAATTTCCCCCCGGCGCTAGCCGACCCGGACGCCGCCACAGCCGCGGTAATCCCCCCGAAAAACAGTGGTCGCCAGAAGTAGAATTTTCTCATTATGGTTTGAGAGGAGATTCTGCATGAAGACATCACGATTCACCGACAGCCAGATCATGGCGATTCTGCGGCAGGCGGAGGCGGGCACGCCAGTGCCAGATCTGTGCCGGGAGCACGGCATGAGCAGCGCGACCTTCTATAAGTGGCGATCCAAGTTTGGCGGCATGGACGCATCGCTGATGGCCCGGATGAAGGAGCTGGAGGCGGAAAACAAACGCCTCAAAAAGATGTACGCGGAAGAGCGGCTCAAGGCTGAGATCGTTTCGGAGGCCATGGCAAAAAAGTGGTAAGGCCGTCTCATCGACGTGAGATGGCCAAAACAGCGGTGGCCAAGGGTCCGGTCAGCATTCGGACCGCTTGTGCGGCATTCGTCATCAGTGAAACCTGCTATCGATACCAGGCCAAACTGTCCGACGAAAACGCCGAGGTGGCCGACTGGCTGGTCCGACTGACCCACAATCAACGCAACTGGGGATTCGGCCTGTGCTTTCTGTATCTGCGCAACGTGAAGGGCTATGGCTGGAACCATAAGCGGGCGTACCGGATCTACCGGGATCTGGAACTGAACCTGCGGATCAAGCCGAAGAAGCGCCTGGTACGGGCAAAGCCGGAGCCGCTACAGGTGCCGGAAGCGATCAACCAGGCTTGGTCCATGGATTTCATGCACGACCAATTGGCCGATGGACGGAGTTACCGACTGTTCAACGTGCTGGACGACTACAACCGGGAGGGTTTAACCATCGAGGCGGATCACTCGCTACCATCGGCACGGGTCATTCGTGCCCTGGAGCAGGTCATTGAGTGGCGGGGAAGGCCAGCATCAATCCGCTGTGACAACGGACCCGAATATATCAGCGGTGCGTTGACCACCTGGGCCAAGCAGATGGGCATCGACATCCAGTACATCCAGCCGGGCAAGCCACAGCAGAATGCCTATGTGGAGCGCTACAACCGCACGGTCCGGTACGACTGGCTGAACCAGTACCTGTTCGACTCGATCGCCGAGGTTCAGGAGTACGCCACCCGCTGGCTATGGACCTACAACCACGAGATGCCTAACATGGCCTTGGGCGGTATCACGCCCAGACAGAAGCTGGCCCTAGTGGACCATTAACCGTTCTACTTCTGGCCCCCGCTAAAAATGGGGGGATTACCCCGCCATGGACAAACCGGAAAGATGACCGAGGCACCGACCACCACCCCCGGCCCATCCAAGATCAAACGCCGCAACCCCTGGCTGGCGGCACTCCTCGCCGCCTCCTGGATCGGCATGGGCCATCTTTACAGCGGCAGACCGCGCGCGGCCATCGCCCTGGTGGTGATCCCCGATTTGATCCTGCCGGGACTGCTGGTGGTGTGGATGCTGCTGAACGGGCCGCCGGTCCCCGCCCTCTCCCTGTATCTCGGCCTGTGGGGCGTGGTGTGGCTAGGGCAGACCGTGTGGGCGGTGCGCATCGCCAGACAGGCGGGAGATGGCTACCCCCTGCAACGCTGCAACCGGCTGGTGGTGTACGCCGGTTTCGTGCTGCTGACCACGCTGGCGAACGTCGGAATCGGGGAGGCGCAACGCCTGGTGTTCCAGACCCACTCCATCCCCGGCGATTCGATGTCGCCCACACTGGAAGCCGGAGAGCGCGTGCTGGTCACCATCCGGGCCACCCGCGACCGGGCCCCGCAGCGCGGCGACATCGTTGTCTTTGCCTATCCGGGAGAGCCGCATCGCCTCCTCGTCAAGCGGGTCATTGGCCTGCCCGGCGACCACATTGAGATCGTCGACAAGAGCGTCTACCTGAATGGCAAGCCGACCACCGTTCCCCTCGCATGGCACTCGGACCCCACCACCTACCCGGCGGGTGCCAACCCCCGGGACAACATGAGCGGGATCACGGTGCCCAGGGGCCACTATTTTGTGCTGGGGGACAACCGGGACCAGTCCCTGGACAGCCGCTTCTTCGGCTTCGTCCCGCAGACGGACATGCAGGGCCGGGCGCGGCTGATCTTCTGGTCGTTCAGTGATTGGGAAGTTCGCTGGGAGCGGATGGGCGTGGCCTTGCGGTAAAGGGTGCGGCCCTACCCACAGCGGCATTCGCCCGGAACACCCGATGACCGCCACCTCTATCGCCGGGGGGCGTCCCCCCCTTGCACAGCGTCGCTGAACATCAGGTCCGCAAGGCGCTGGGTGGCCTCGTCCAGATCTTGCTTGGCGGCCTTCAGGCTGCTCAGGTCGTCCGCGTCGATAGCGGCGCGCACCCGGTTCCAGGCGCTGTCGATGGCCTTGCGCTCGCCGGCTTCCAGACGATCGCCATAGCGTTCCAGGGCCTTCTGTGTGGCGCGCAGCATTTCGTCGGCGGATATCTGGGCCTCTACCAACTGGCGCTTGAGGATGTCCGCCTGGGCGTGGGCCACCGACTCCCGCACCATCTGTTCCACCTCGGCGTCCGACACGTCGGCCACCGCCTTCACCTGCACATTGAGTTCGTGCCCGGTGTTGACGTCTCGCGCCAGCACCTTGAGGATGCCGTCGGTGTCGATGGTGAACTGCACCCCCACCCGGTGGCTGCCCGCCGGGGCCGGGGCCACCGGCAGGGAGAACCGCCCCAGTGTCCAGTTGTCGGAAGCCATTTCGCGCTCCCCCTGCAACACATGGATGTTGACGGCGGTCTGGTTGTCCACGGCGGTGGTGAACAACTCCCCGGCCTTGGTGGGGATGGTAGTGTTGCGGGGGATGATAACGTTCATCAAGCCGCCAAAGGTCTCGATGCCCAGGGACAGGGGGGTGACGTCCAGCAGCAGGGTGTCGGTGATGCCGCCCTGCAGGATGCTGGCCTGAATCGCCGCCCCCAGGGCGACGGCCTCATCCGGGTTGACGGACTGGTCCGGGGTACGGCCGAACACGCTCTCCACCAATCCCCGCACCAGGGGGATGCGGGTGGACCCCCCTACCAGAATCACCGTGTCCACCTGCGCCGCCTTCAAATGGGCGTCGTGCAGGGCCTGCAGGCAGGCGGAGCGGGTTTCGTCCAGACGGGCCGCAATCAGGCTCTCGAAGGTGGCGCGGGTGAGGCGGGCGGAAAGGCTGAAATCACCCTTCAAAAATGGAATATTGATGTCGGTTTCAGTGCGATCAGAAAGCTCGATCTTGGCCTTTTCGGCGGCTTCCTTGAGGCGCGCCGACGCCACCAGATCCCCGGCCAGGTCGGCGGTGCCACACTGGGCCAGAAGCCAGTTCATCACTGCGCGGTCAAAGTCGTCGCCCCCCAGCCGGGTGTTGCCGGTGGTGGACAGCACCTTGAACACCTTGTCGCGGATTTCGACGATGGAGATATCAAAGGTCCCCCCCCCCAGGTCGTAGACCGCCACCGTGGCGTTTTCCACCCGGTCCAGACCATAGGCCAGACAGGCGGCGGTGGGCTCGTTGACGATGCGCTCCACGGTGAGCCCGGCCAGTTCCCCGGCGGCTTTGGTGGCGGCGCGCTGGGCATCGTTGAAATAGGCGGGAACGGTGATGACGGCGCGGGTCACCTCCTGCTCCAGATAGCCTTCGGCGTCGGCCTTGAGCTTGGCCAACACCCGGGCCGAGACCTCCTCGGGCCGCCAGGCATTGCCCCCGGCCACCACCTTGGCGGCCTGATCGCCACGCCCGATCACCGCGTAGGTGCGGGGCATTTCGTCCCCGGCGATCTCCTTGCCCCGTCGGCCCATGAAGCGCTTGACCGAGGTGACCGTGTCCGCCGGATGCAGGGCCGCCTGACGCAGTGCAGCCACCCCCACCAGAGGCTTTTCGGGATCGTTGTACCCCACCACCGACGGCGTCAGACGCAACCCACCGGCGTCCGGGATCACCACCGGCAGGCCCATGTCGATTACCGCCACCACGCTGTTGGTGGTGCCCAGGTCAATGCCAACAATCTTGCTCATTCCGGCCTAAAATCCCGTTCACCCGCACAAAATACCCCGCGCCGGGGGCGGGTGTCTCACATTTCCAGTTTCAGTTCCTTGTCGTCCAGCGAGCCGCGCAGGCGGCCCATGTAGGACAGCACGTCGGCCAGGCGGCTGAGCCGCTCCAGAATGCGGGGCCGCTCGGCGGAGTCATCCCAGGCGGCATCCAGTTGGGTGATTTCCTGCTCCACCCTGGCCACCGTTTCATTCCCCCGCTGGCGCAGGGCGTTGATGCGCTCGCGCAACTCCCGGCGTCCGCTGTCGGACATGGATAGGGCCGCCTCAATACGGCTGGCGGCGGGCTTGCGCTGTTTGAGATAGGCATCCGCCTCGCCCATCAAGTCGTGGACCTCGAAGAACAGTTCCATCATCTCCGGCGGCACTTGCTTGGCCTCGGCGGGTTCCTGATCGGTAACCTTGCCCACCAGGTAGCGCACGCGCTCCTTGGTGTCGGCCAGGATGCGGTAACCGTGGTTCAGTTCCGCCGAGATGGACAGCACCTTGAGGCGCAGGTCGCTCCCCTCGGCGGTGTGGCGGTCCGGGTGCAGCTTGCGGCTCAATTCCAGAAAGCGCTGGTCGAGCAATTCCCGGTCCAGAGCCGGGCGCGGCTCCAGATCGAACAACTGGAAAAAATCCACTTCGTCGTGGTCGATGGGCAGGATGGTGTGACAACCGCCGCAAAAATCCCCTTTTTCCAGGGAGCCGCAGCCCAGACACTTGACCTTGATTTCATTCATGCGGGATTTTTCTCTCCTTCCGGCGCCACGCGCATCAGCCGGAGAACGATTCGCCGCAGGAGCAGGCCTGCCCGGCCTGGGGGTTTTTGACCACAAAGCCTTCCTTCATCATGGAACGCTCGTAGACCAGAGCGGAACCGGCAATAAACACCGCGCTCTTGGGGTCCACCACCACGGTGACGTCGTCCTGTCGCACCACCTGATCGTCCGCAGCGGGCTTTTCCGCCACCGAAAAGATGTATTGCAGGCCGGAGCAGCCGCCCCCCACGATGCCGATGCGGAAGGCATAGCCCTCCTTGCCCTGGCGCTTGAACAGCGCCTTGATGGCCTGGGACGCAGTGGGGTCGATGGTCAAAAACGTGGTCTCGGTGGTCACGCGGGTGATCCTCCCAAAAGTGTGCCGCAAACACGCCCCCGGACCGGCCCGGAGACAGCGCCTCGCCTAATGGCGACCAAAATGGTCGGTATAAGCATAACCCGGCCCCGGGGGTCGGTCAATTCTTTGGGTGCGGGAAGCGGGGCAGGGGATGCAAAGCCAGTCGCCGGCGGCCAAAAGCCCACCCCGGAAAACTTCACCCCGGCGGCCAGTTCATGGCCCGCCCCCCCAGCACGTGCACATGCAGGTGGAACACCGTCTGCCCCGCCTGGGCGCCGGTGTTGATGACGGTGCGGAAGCTGGACAGCCCCTTGTCGGCAGCCACCTGGCTGGCCACCCGGATCAGATGTCCCATGAGCGCCTCGCGCCCGGCGTCGATGCCGCGCTGGTCCGCCAGATGTTCGCGGGGGATGACCAGAAAATGGCTGGGAGCCTGGGGCTGAATGTCCTCGAACGCCAGAACGGTATCGTCCTGGTACAGCGGCTTGGCGGGAATCGCCCCGCTGACGATCTTGCAGAACAGGCAGTCGGACATGTGTGGCCTCCCCGGTTTCCCCTATTTGGATTTGCGCGCGGCTTTTTCGGCAATCCCGGACATGCCGAAGCGGCGCGCCAGTTCCGCGGAAACATCCTGCGGCGTCACCCCACCGTTGGCCAGCGCCACCAGCAGGTGAAACACCAGGTCGGCGGCCTCACCGGTCAACTCCGACGGCGTGCCGCCCTTGGCCGCCAGCAGTACCTCTCCGGCCTCCTCCGCCACCTTCTTGAGGATGGTATCGGTGCCCTTGGCGAACAGTTTGGCCACGTAGGATGACTCCGGGTCGGCCGCCGCCCGGCGCTCCAGAATCACCCGGTAGACCTGCTCCAGCACTGGCCCCAGGCCGGGGCTTTCCGGCGCGTCGCGCAGACCGCCCGCGCCGTCCGCCAGATTGAAAAAACAGGTGGGGCTGTCGGTATGGCAGGCCGGACCGGTCTGCTCCACCTTCACCACCAGGGTGTCACCGTCGCAGTCGAGGCGCAGTTCCCGCACCCGTTGATGGTGGCCGGAAGTCTCGCCCTTCTTCCACAGCGCCTTGCGGGAGCGGGACCAGAAGTGGGTATAGCCGCTGGACAGGGTCAGCCGCAGACTTTCGGCATTCATCCACGCCAGCATCAGCACGCGGCCGTCGGCGGCGTCCTGCACCACGGCGGGCACCAGCCCGTCGGCGTTCCATCGGACCGCCTTCTCCAGGGCGCTCACAGGCGCACCCGCACGCCGCGCTCGGCCAAAAACGCCTTGGCCTGGCCGATGGTATAGGTGCCGAAATGGAAAATGGAGGCCGCCAACACCGCATCGGCGCACCCCTCCACCAACCCGTCATGGAGGTGCGCCAGTTCCCCCACGCCGCCAGAGGCGATCAGCGGGATGGTGAGCACCCCGGAGGCGGCGCGGTTGAGGGCATTGTCATAGCCGGTTTTTTGACCGTCCTGATCCATGCTGGTGAGCAGGATTTCCCCGGCCCCGAGCTCCTCCATGCGCTGTACCCACTGGATAACGTCAATGCCCCGGGCCTTGCGGCCGCCGTGGGTGTACACCTCCCACCCGGCGGCGGCATCGTCGGGGTTTCTGCGCCGGGCATCCACCGCCACCACGATGCACTGGCTGCCGAAGGCGCGGGACGCCTCCGCCACGAATTCCGGCCGCTCCACCGCGGCGGTGTTGATACCCACCTTGTCGGCCCCCGCCTGCAGCAAGCGGCGGATGTCCTCCACGGAGCGCACGCCACCCCCCACGGTCAGGGGAATGAACACCTGTTCGGCGGTCTGCCGCACCACCTCCAGCATGGTGTCGCGCCCCTCGTGGCTGGCGGTGATGTCGAGGAACGTCACCTCGTCGGCCCCGGCCGCGTCGTAGGCGGCGGCGATCTGCACCGGGTCGCCGGCGTCCACCAGATTGACGAACGACACCCCTTTGACCACGCGGCCGTCCTTCACGTCCAGACACGGGATGATGCGGCGCGCCAGCACGACTTCAGCCCTCCCCCGCTGCCAGTTTCAGGGCCGCAGCCAGATCCAGGGTGCCCTCGTAGATGGCGCGCCCGGTGATGACACCGGTCACGCCGTCGGCCTGCACCGCCAGCAGTTCCCGCACGTGCTCCAGGGTGGACACACCGCCCGAGGCAATCACCGGGATGCCGCAGCGCCGCGCCACCTCGCGGGTCGCCGCCACGTTGGTGCCGGTCTGCATGCCGTCGCGACCGATGTCGGTGTAGATAATGGCGGCGGCGCCCCGCGCAGCCATATCGGCGGCCAGTTCGGCGGCGTCCACGCCGGTCACCTCGGCCCACCCCTGCACCGCCACCCTGCCGTCCGCCGCATCGATGCCAACCACGATGCGGCCGGGGAATTCGGTGGCGGCCTCGCTCACCAGCTGCGGATTTTTCACCGCCGCGCTGCCCAGAATCACCCGGCCGATGCCCGCGTTCAGGTAGGCGCGCACCCGCTGCATGTCGCGGATGCCGCCCCCGACCTCCACCTGCATGTCCACGGCGCCCAGGATGGCGATGATCGCCTCAAGGTTTTTCGGCTCCCCGGCGAACGCCCCGTCCAGATCCACCACATGCAGCCAACGGGCGCCGAACCCGGCCCAGCGCCGGGCCTGCGTCACCGGGTCGCTGTCGTAAACGGTGGCGTCCTGCATCCGCCCCTGCTTGAGGCGCACGCACTGGCCATCCTTCAAATCAATGGCCGGAATCACGTCGAACACGGGTTAAACCTCCCACTCGGCGAAGGCGCGCAGCATGGAAAGGCCCGCGGTGTCGCTCTTTTCCGGATGAAACTGGGTGGCCACCACATTGTCCTTCCACACCGAAGCGGCAAACAGCACGCCGTACTGGCTGGTGGCGGCCACCACCGACAGGTCGTCCGGCACCGCATGGTAGGAGTGGACAAAGTAGCACCACTCTCCCTCGCCGATATGGCGGAACAGAGGTGATTGCCGGGTCACATGCAAACGGTTCCATCCCATGTGGGGCACCTTCAGGCGGGTGTTGCCCTCGGTCATCCCGGCGGGAAACGCCACCACGCGGCCAGGGATCACATCCAACCCCTTGTGGATGCCGAACTCCGCCCCCTCGGTGAACAGCAGTTGCATGCCCACGCAGATGCCCAGAAACGGCCTGCCGCTCGCCACCACCTGCTGAATGGGGCCGATCAGGCCGTACCCCTCCAGGTTGGCCATGCAGTCGGCAAACGCCCCCACCCCCGGCAGCACCACATGGGTGGCGTTGCCGATCACCCGGGCATCCCGGGTCACGATGGCGTCGTAACCGACCTTCGAAAAACCCTTCTGGACGGAACGCAGGTTGCCCCGGCCGTAGTCGATGATGGCAATGCGCGGCGCGGACATTGGAACCCTATAGACTCCCTTTGGTGGAGGGCACGTCGTCGCGGCGGGAGTCCTTGCGGGTGGCCTCGTCCAGCGCGCGCCCGAAGGCTTTGAAAATGCCCTCGAGAATGTGGTGGGTGTTCTCGCCGTAGGGCACTACCACGTGCAGGTTCATTTTGGCCGCCGACGCCAGGGTCTCGAAAAAGTGCTTGAAGATAGCGCCGTTCATGTCCCCCACCCGGTAGCCGTGGGGGAATTCCGCCTGCCAGATGAAATGGGCGCGCCCCGACAGGTCCACGGTGACATCCGCCAGCGCCTCGTCCATGGGCACGCGGGCGTGGCCAAAACGCAGCACCCCGCGCTTGTCCCCCAGCGCCTCGGTGAGGGCCTGCCCGAACACAATGGCCACATCCTCTACGGTGTGGTGCTCGTCGATCTGCAGATCACCCTGCGCCGCCACGTCCAGATCGAACAGGCCGTGTTTGCGCACATGGTCCAGCATGTGGTCGAAAAACGGCAGGCCGGTGTGGCTCTTGCCCTTGCCGGAACCGTCCAGCCCCAGGCTCAGGGTGATGTCCGTCTCCTTGGTGGCGCGTTGGACGGTGGCGCTGCGGGTTTGCGGGCGGCTGGCACTCACGGTGGGTCTCCTTGTGGCTCCCGACGGCACGGCTCCGATGGAATGTCTCCGGAAGAGCTTCTCCGGAGGAACCTTCCACCCGAGGGTCACCCCGGGGGCAGTTCCCCGGGCGGGGTTTGCAGACGAACGGTGACCGAATGACTGTGGGCGGTCAACCCCTCCACGTCCGACAGTGTCTTGCAGGTGTCGGCGACATCCAGAAACGCCTGCCTCCCATAGCGGATCACGCTGGTCTTCTTGATAAAGTCGTCCACGTTGAGGGGCGACGAAAAGCGCGCCGTACCGCCAGTGGGCAACACATGGTCCGGGCCCGCCACATAGTCGCCGATGGCCTCCGGGGTGTAATGACCGAGGAAAACCGCGCCCGCGTTGTGGATGGCGGGCAACAACGCCTCCGGGTCGGCCACCGCCAGCTCCAGATGCTCCGGAGCCACGCGGTTGGCCACCTGCACGGCCTCCTCCAGGGAGGCGGTGATGATGATGGTGCCGAAGCGCTTGATCGACTGTTTGGCAATACGCACTCGGGGCAACACCTTGAGCTGTGCCGCCACCTGTTTTTCCACCGCCTTGGCCAAATCCTCCGAGGGGGTCACCAGAATGGCGCTGGCCAGTTCGTCGTGCTCCGCCTGGGACAGCAGGTCGGCCGCGACGAACGCCGGGTGGGCGGAGTCGTCGGCAATCACCAGAATCTCGCTGGGACCGGCGATCATGTCGATGTTCACCTGGCCAAACACCATTTTCTTGGCGGTGGCCACATAGATATTGCCGGGCCCCACGATGGTGTCCACCCGCGGCACGCTGGCGGTACCCCATGCCAGGGCGGCCACCGCCTGGGCGCCGCCGATGCGGAACCCTACATCCACACCGGCCAGATCGGCGGCCACCAGAATGTGCGGATTGACCTCCCCGCCGGGGGTGGGGCTGACCATCACCACCCGTTCCACACCCGCCACTTTGGCCGGAATCGCGTTCATCAGCACCGTGGAGGGATAGGCCGCCTTGCCACCGGGGACGTAAATCCCCGCCGCCGCCAGCGGGCGGATGATCTGCCCCAGACTGATGCCGGACCCGGCCTCATAGCGGTACCCCTGGCGCACCTGCCGCTGGTGAAAGGAGCGGATGCGTTCGGCGGCGTAGCGCAGTGCCTCCACCACCCTGGGGTCGGCGGCGCGGTAAGCTTTTTCGTAGTCGTCACGGCTGAACGCCATGCGCTCCGGGGTGAGGGTCACCCGGTCGAAGCGGGTGGTGTATTCGCACACTGCCGCGTCGCCCCGCTGGCGCACCGCGTCGAGGATCTCCCGCACCGTGCTGGCCACCCCCAGGTCGTCGGCATCACCCCGCGCCGCCAGCAGCGCCAGTTGCGCGTCACATTTTGCCGTTCCCGCGTGCACCACCCGCATGCTCAGCGTCCCTTTCCGCTCTTGAGCGCCGCCTGCGCCGCCTGCTGCAACGCCTCCAGCAGGGGAGCAAGGCGGGCGTGCTTGACCTTCATGCTGGCGCGATTGACCACCAGCCGGGCGGTGGACTCCCAGATGGTTTCCAGTTCCACCAGGCCATTTTCCTTAAGGGTGCGACCGGTGGAAACCAGGTCCACGATGCAGTCCGCCATGCCCACCAGCGGCGCCAGCTCCATGGAGCCGTACAGCTTGATGATCTCCACCGTCACCCCCTTGGACAGGAAGTGGGCCTCGGCCACGGCGGGATACTTGGTGGCCACCCGCAGGCGGGTGCCGGGGCGGTCGTCCAGACTGAAGCCCTGACGCGTGGCCACCGCCATGCGGCAGTACCCCACCCCCAGATCCACCGGTTCATAAAGCGCATCCGGGTATTCGGCCAGCACGTCGCGTCCCGCCACGCCAAGGTCGGCACCGCCGTGCTCCACATAAGCGGGCACGTCCGCAGCGCGCACCACCAGAAAGCGGTCGCCGTCCGGATTTTCGAACAGCAGCCGTCGTCCGGGGTCGTCCAGCCCCTCGTGGTACAGCCCCACCGCCCGGAACAGGGGCAGGGTTTCCTCCAGCAGCTTGCCCTTGGAAAGGGCGATGGTGATCGCAGTCATGATGTGGCCCTTGCGGCTTCCTTTCCGGTCAGCCGCGCATGGTGGCGCGGGATACTTCCGCCCCCAGTACGCCCAGTTTGTGCTCCAGCCGTTCGTAGCCACGGTCCAGGTGGTAGATGCGACGCACCAGGGTCTCGCCGTCCGCCACCAGTCCGGCCAGCACCAGTCCGGCGGAGGCGCGCAGATCGGTGGCCATGACCTCGGCGCTGGACAGCTTTTCTACCCCGGTGACCACGGCGTTTTGACCCTCGAGGCGAATGTTGGCGCCCATGCGGGCGTACTCCGCCACGTGGGTAAAACGGCTCTCGAAAACGGTTTCCGACACGATGCCCATTCCGTCCGCCACACTCATCAATGCCATGAACTGGGCCTGCAGGTCGGTGGGAAAGCCGGGATGCGGCTGGGTACGGATGCTCACCGCGTGCAACCGCCGCTCCACCCGGGTGCGGATGGTGGTGGCGGTCACCTCCACGGATGCCCCTGCCTCGCGCAATTTCTGGATCAGCGCCTCAAGATGCGCCGGCCGCGTCCCGGTGACGGTCACGTCCCCGCCGGTGATGGCCCCGGCCAGCATCAGCGTGCCCACTTCAATACGGTCCGGAATCATAGCATGGCGGGCGCCGGACAGGTCGCGGACCCCCTCCACCACCACCCGGCCGCTGCCGGCACCGTCGATGCGCGCCCCCATTTTCACCAGAAAATCGCAGACATCCTTCACCTCGGGCTCGCAGGCGGCGTTTTCCAGAATGGTCACGCCGTCCGCCAGCGCTGCGGCCATGATCAGGTTCATGGTGCCGGTGACGGTGGGGAAATCCAGGTACAGCCGGGCCCCTTTCA
This sequence comes from Nitrospirota bacterium, assembly GCA_029858285.1. Taxonomy (GTDB): domain Bacteria; phylum Nitrospirota; class JACRHL01; order JACRHL01; family JACRHL01; genus JAOUFN01. Next base: position 170,242 of record JAOUFN010000002.1, read on the forward strand.
GGCGGCTGGCTTTGGCATGTACATAGCCGTGCTGGATGGAGATCTCCGCCCCCATGCGCGCCAGCCCCTCCAGGTGCAGGTTGATGGGGCGTGCGCCGATGGCGCAGCCGCCGGGCAGGGACACCCGCGCCTCCCCGGTGCGGGCCAGCAACGGCCCCAACACCAGAATCGACGCGCGCATGGTCTTCACCAGGTCGTAGGGTGCCTCGCACGCGGTCAGGGTGCGCGCCTGGGCGGTGACCACGCCGCCCTGCACCTGCACATCCACCCCCAGCGCCTGGAGCAGTTGCACCATGGTGCGCACGTCCGCCAGATTCGGCACCCGCTCAATCGTGCAGGGGTCCGCGGTAAGCAGGGTGGCGGCGAGCAGCGGCAGCGCGGCGTTCTTGGCGCCGTCGGCGGGAATTTCACCGGCCAGTCGGGTGCCCCCCTTGATGCGGAATGCTTCCATGTGTTCAGTCCTCCCTGTCGGGGCCCGTGGCCACGACCATGCGCTCACGGCCGCCCAGGTCGGACTCCACCGCAACCGTGCGGAACCCGGCGCGGCGGGCGATGTCCGCCACCGCCTGCCCCTGGGTCCAGCCAATTTCCACCACCACAATACCGCCAGGCAACAGGTGCCGGGGCGCCCCGGCAAAGATGCGGCGGTAAAACTCCAGACCGTCTTCCCCTCCCAGCAGTGCCCGGCGCGGCTCGAAGTCGCGCACCTCGGGCGCGGCCAATTGCCACTCCTCCGGCGTCAGGTAGGGGGGGTTGGAGACGATCAGATGAAACCGCTCCCCGGTTTGCAACGGTGCGTACAGATCCCCTTCCAGCAACCGCACCCGCCCGGCGACTCCGGCGGTCGCAGCATTTTGCCTTGCTACCGCCAGTGCCTCGCCGCAAACATCCACCCCGGTCACCCGGGCCGTGGGCCATTCGGCCACAATCGACAGGGCCATGCAACCGCTGCCAGCGCCCAGATCAAGCACCTGCGGCCGGGTGATTCCCCGCCCCCGCAGATCGCCCAGCGCCCTCAGGGCCCGTTCCACCACCTCCTCGGTCTCCCCCCGCGGGATCAGGGTGGCGGGAGTGACGCAAAGCTCCAGGGTACGGAACGGCTGATCCCCCAGGATGTATTGCAGCGGCTCACGGGCCGCACGCCGTGCGATCATGGCCTCGAAGGCTGCCTGCCCGGCCGCCGCCAGGGGGCGTTCCGGATCGGTCAGCAGGGCCAGACGCCCCACGCCCAGCACCCGCGCCAGAAGACGCTCGGCATCATGACGCGGCTCTTCGACGCCGACTGCCGCCAGCCGCGCCACGGCCTCGCTCAGCGCCGCGCCCGCACGGACCGGGGTTTCCATGGAGAGGCCGCCCACCGTTTTTATAACTCCCCGAGGAGCGCAGCCTGATCGTGGGCGATCAGGGCATCGACGATTTCGTCGAAGCCGTGTCCGTCCATGATCTGGTCCAGCTTGTGCAAAGTCAGCCCGATGCGGTGATCGGTCACCCGGTTCTGGGGATAATTGTAGGTGCGGATCTTTTCACTGCGCTCGCCGCTGCCCACCATGTCGCGGCGCTGCTCGGAACGCTCGGCGGCCAGCCGCTCCTCCTGCGCCTTGACCATGCGCGAACGCAGCATGGACATGGCCCGATCCTTGTTCTTGTGCTGGGAGCGCTCGTCCTGGCACTGCACCACGATACCGGTGGGGTTATGGGTGATGCGCACGGCGGAACTGGTCTTGTTGACGTGCTGCCCCCCGGACCCGGAGGCGCGGTAATAGTCGATCCTCAAGTCGGCGGGGTTGATGTCCACATCGGCCTCGCGCACCTCGGGCAGTACCGCCACGGTGCAGGTGGAGGTGTGGATGCGCCCCTGCGCCTCGGTGGCGGGAACCCGCTGCACCCGGTGTACCCCGGCCTCGTACTTGAGGCGGGCGTAGACGCCCCGGCCGGTCACCTGCACCACCATCTCGCGAAAGCCGCCTTTTTCGGAATCGGAGGAAGTCACCTCCTCCATGCGCCAGCCACGCGCTTCCGCGTAACGGGTGTAGGCGCGCAACAGGTCACCGGCGAAAATGGCGGCCTCGTCGCCCCCGGCGCCGGCACGAATTTCCAGAAACACGTTGGCGTTGTCGTGCGGATCGCGCGGCACCAGCAGCCGCTTCAGGCCCTCGGCGGCCTCGGCCTCTTTTTCCGCCAGATCGCGGCACTCGGCATCGGCCAGATCACGCATCTCGGGATCGTCCGACTCGCACATCTCGGCGGTGTCGGAGAGCTGGCGCAGGATTTTTTCGTAGGCGGCGAAAGCCTCTGCCACCTCCTCGACCTCGGCCGCCTCCTGGGCGCACTCCCGGTAGCGGGCCGCGTCGGCAGCGATCACCGGATCGGCAAGGCGGTCGGTAAGCTCCCGGTGCTTCTCGGCAATGCCCAGGAGTTTTTCCCTAAGGCTGTCCGAGAGGCTGCCGTTGGCACCGGCGGTCACCGGGTCACCTGCAGCAAGGGGGTGGGGCTATTTCTGCGCGTAACGCTTTTTGAAGCGCTCCACCCGGCCCTCGGTATCCAGCATTTTCTGGGTACCGGTGAAGAACGGATGGCACTCGGAGCAGATTTCCACCGAGATCTTGTCCATGGTGGAGCGAGTGTTGAATTCGTTGCCACAGGCGCAGTGCACCTTGGTGTCGTGATAGTCCGGGTGAATGCCTTCCTTCATGGCGCGCGCGATCTCCAAACAAAAAAAGCCGCCGGGGCGTGCCGAAACCAGCCTCAGCCTACCTCGGGAATCGGACATTCTAACACTGTAACCGCTAAAAAACCAGCTTTCCCGCACACAGCGCCCCCTCGCGCGCGCCCCCAGGTGTCAGGCCCGCTCCAGATGAAAATCGGCGCCATCGAAACGCAGATAGGTGAAGTGCCGAATCCAGTCCCCCAGGTTGACGTAAAAGCGCGGTCGCCTCCCCTCGACAGCTTCCTCCTGCTCGAAGACAGGGTGGTGGCAGTGCCCCAGAACCACGCCATCGAACCCCTCCATCCATTGCCCCCGGGCGTATTCGGAAAACAGGGGCGGCAGGTGGGCCGCATAGCTGGCGGTGTAGCGTTTATTCTCGGCAAAGCGCCGGGCGATGGACAGCACCCCCTCCGGCGGCACCGTGCGGGACAACATTTTCATCGGCAGGGAGCGCAACGCGGCGCGCAGAAACCGGTAACCCCGGTCGCTCGGATCCACCAGGTCGCCATGGGCCAGCAGCAGCCTCCGCCCCCCCAGGGTGACCACCGCCTGATCCGGGTGCACCGTGGCCCCCAGACGGTGGGCAAAGAAACGCCCCAGGTCCAGGTCGTGGTTGCCCTCCACAAAGTGCAGGCGGGTGCCGGTTGCGCTCAGTTGTTGCAGGGATTCCACCACCGGCCGATAGCGCTCGGGGACGGACGCAAACCCCATCCAGAAGGCAAAGAAATCGCCCAGGATGAACAGCTCGGGCAACCCCCCGGGAAGGTCCGCAAGACCCCCCAGAAATGCCAGCATGCGCTGGTAGTTGGCGTCCCCCGGCTGCGACAGGTGGGCGTCGGAAATAAATATCGCTTGGGCGGGGAGCATGGAGGTCAGTTGTGGGTTCCGCGCTGGTGGTTCACAGGTCTGCCTCTGGCCGCCCGCCCGACAGCCCGGCGACCCCGGCCCGCGCATGGCCACATGCCGTGGTTGCGCCGCTTTCGCCCGCCGGGCTTCCCGGCTAGCGGTTCATGGTGTCGAGGAAGTCGCGGTTGCTCTTGGTGCGCATCAGCTTGTCGAGCAGGAACTCCATGTTTTCCACGGTGTCCTTGGGAGACAGCACCTTGCGCAGGATCCACAGCTTGTTGAGGTCCTCCTCGGGGATGAGCAGCTCTTCCTTGCGGGTGCCGGACATGGCGATGTCGATGGCCGGGAACACGCGCTTGTCGGCCAGGCGTCGCTCCAGGTGGACTTCCATGTTGCCGGTACCCTTGAACTCCTCGAAAATCACCTCGTCCATGCGGCTGCCGGTGTCGATGAGCGCGGTGGCCATGATGGTCAGGCTGCCGCCGTTTTCGATGTTGCGGGCCGAGCCGAAAAAGCGCTTGGGGCGCTGCAGGGCGTTGGAGTCCAGACCACCGGAGAGGATTTTTCCGGAAGACGGCATCACCGCGTTGTAGGCGCGCGCCAGACGGGTGATGGAGTCCAGCAAAATAGCCACATCGCGGCCGTGCTCCACCAGACGCTTGGCCTTTTCCAGCACCATTTCCGCCACCTGCACATGGCGCTCGGCGGGTTCGTCGAAGGTGGAGCTCATGACCTCGGCATTCACCTGGCGCTGCATGTCGGTGACTTCCTCGGGCCGCTCGTCGATCAGCAGCACGATCAGGTAGACCTCCGGGTGATTGGTGAGGATGCCCTTGGCGATATTCTGCAAAAACACCGTCTTGCCGGTACGGGGCGGCGCCACGATCAGGCCGCGCTGGCCCTTGCCGATGGGGGTCACCAGATCGAGCACCCGGGTGCAGTATTCCTTGGGGTGATACTCGGTCTTCAGCCGCTCCTCGGGGTAAAGGGGCGTGAGGTTGTCGAACAGAACCTTGCGCTGCGCCTTTTCCGGGGCGTCGAAGTTGATCTCCGACACCTTCAGCAGGGCGAAGTAGCGCTCCCCTTCCTTGGGCTGGCGGATCTGGCCCGAAACCGTATCGCCGGTGCGCAGGTTGAAGCGGCGGATCTGGCTGGGGGAGACATAGATGTCGTCCGGCCCGGCCAGATAGTTGTAGTCCGGGGAACGCAGGAAGCCAAAACCGTCCTGCAGGGTTTCGAGCACCCCGGCGCCGAAGATCTGGCCACCGGAGGCGGTGTGGGCCTGCAGGATGGCGAAGATCAGGTCCTGCTTGCGCATGCCGCCGATGTTGGTGATGCCGAGCTTGTCGGCGAACTCGGTCAGCGCCTCCATGCCGAAGCGCTTGATCTCGGTGAGGTTGAGCGATTCGGCACCGGGCGCAGTCGCGGCGGAGGCGTCGGTCAATGCCTCGGCGTCGGTATCGGTAATCTGGTCAGTGTCTGCCATGGGATGGGCCTTTGTGGGTGTGGAGTCCGCCTGGGCGTTGACGTGCGGCCGAGTTCACCGCAATCGGGTGGGAGGACAAGGGCCTGCGGCACGGCGCGGCGGACCCTGGGGGGGCCGGAACCCCTGTCGGGGGTTCCTGTCCGGTGATGTTGCCTGTCCCCGGTGGACCAACCGGCCGGCCCTTGGCCTGCCAGGGGACCGGCGCTGCGGCCGGTCTGCATGTAACCGGGAAAAAGCGGAACAGGCTGGGGGCTTGCGCTCCGGTCCATCGCCTTTTCGGGCGCCACCGGCGTCTCGCCGCAGCAAACGGCCGCGGGACTGTCTACGCATGCGCCCCTGAGTGTAATGAGGCCACCCGCCGCCTGTCAAGAACCGCCGGGCGGGACAACCCCTGCGGGTTACCCCCCGCTGGCAACTTCCCGCCGGGCGGGTTGCTGGACAACGCCACCCACCCGGGGCCGGACCGCCACCGTTGCAACGGCCGACGGCGCCCGATGCGGAGGAGGCCTAACGGCGGTAGTGGCTTTGCAGCTCGGCCAGCGACTCGTCCACCAGCCGCAACTGGGCGGCTTCGTCCAGGTTGGCGGACACAAACTTGCCGGCGGCCGTCACCGCCAGATCGGCGGCCAGCTTGCGCAGGTCGGCCACCGCCTGGGTGCGTTCCTGGGCCATGGCGCGCTGGGCATCTGCAAGGATGCGCGCGGCCTCGTCCTGCATGCGCTTCTCGTTCTCGCCAAGCAGGGCAGCGGCCTTTTCCTGGGCCCGGGCAATGATCTCGTCGGCGGCTGATTTGGCGGCCTTCAGATTGGCCTCCAGGTCCGCCTTGATGCGGTCCGCCTCCCGGCGCGCCTTCTCGGCGCCGTCCAGATCGTCCTGAATGCGCTGGCGACGGTTCTCCAGTTGCCCCAGGATGCCCGGCAGCGCCATGCGCCACAGCAGCACCAGAAGCACCAGGAACGAGACCGCCGACCAGAACATGGTCGGCTGCATAAATTGGAAATCAAACTGTGGCATGGGTGTCTCCGCTACGGACCGGTTGGTCCCTTAACCGGCCTTGCCCATGAGGATGAACGCGATCACCAGCGCGTACAGCGCCACCGCCTCGGTGAGGGCGAAGCCGATCCACAGGTACTTGCTGACCCGCGCTTCGGCGCCTGGCTGGCGGGCGACCGACTCGATCATCTTGCCAAACACATAGCCGATGCCCACACCGGAACCGGCCACACCTGCGGCGGCCATACCCATACCAATCAGAGCTGCTGCACTGGAATCCACTTTCCTGCCTCCTTCACATCCGCCGTTCCCGGCGTGACTCCAAAAAATTCAACCCAAAAAATCCACTTTGAACACCGGAACGTCAGTGCGCCGGGTGCTCCGCATCCGCCAGATACACGCAACTGAGCATGACGAAGATATACGCCTGAATGAAGGCGATGAACAGTTCCAGGAAACTGATCAGCACCGAGAATGTAAAAGGCAACCACGCGGCCCACACCGGGATGGTCACCACCAGGCCGAACATGACGGCAAGGATGGTGTGGCCCGCAGTGAGGTTGGCGAACAGACGTACCGCCAGGGATACCGGGCGCGCCAGCTGGCTGAGGATTTCGATGGGAATCATCAGCGGGACGAGCCACCCCGGGGTGCCACCGGGCACCAGAATCTTCAGAAATCCGAAGCCGTGCTTGTAGAAACCCACCACCAGGCTCATGCCGTAGACCAGAATGGCCAGCAATGCGGTGACGAACAGTTGGCTGGTGACGGTGAACGAGCCGGGGATCATGCCCAGCAGGTTGCAGAACAGCACGAAACAGAACAGGGCGATCATGAACGGAACGTACTTTTTGCCCTCCTCGCCCATGGCATCCACGGCGATGGACTGCACGAATTCCACCACGATTTCCACCAGGTTCTGCACCATGCCGGGCACCAGTTGGCCACTGCGCGAGGCCACGGTAAACAGGGCCAGCACCACCCCCACCACGATCCACATCCACACCACGCCCTGGCTGATCGATATGTCCAGCCCACCCAGGTTCAGGTTAACGATGTTGTGCAGTTCGAAGTGGTGAAGGGGATTGCCCATGCCACCGGCATGCCCGGCAGCACCTGCGGCGTGTTCCGCCACGGCGTCCGGGACGAGAGCCATTGCATGTCCGGTCATGTCGACTGCCTGATCGGCGGTAGCGGATTCGTTCACTGTTTCTGCCTGCCCTGCCTGCCTTCTGCTGCCCTGCGGCTAACCCCGATCGTCGTCGCCGCCTGAATCCTTCCCCGTCTCGCCGCCCGCTCCGGTCTTCCCTCCGGCCCCGGCCCCGGTTTCGATCCGGGCCGCCAGCCGCATCACGTTGCGGATGCCGGCGGCGGTGCCGAGGACAAATCCCAGTAGCAGCAGCCACGGAGTAGTGCCAAACCTGCGGTCCCCCCAATACCCCAGTCCGGCACCCATGAAAGTGGCCACCACCAGTTCGGTGCCAATACGCACCGCCAGGCTCAGCCCCCCCTGCATCTCTGCCCCCGTTTTCGAGCCCGGCTTCGCGATGATGGTACTCGTAACAAAACGTGGCGCGAACGGAAAGGCGCAAGTTATACCGTCCCCACCCCGCCTGTGTCAACCGGCGACGGCTTTACATCCACCACCGTGGACGGGATAATTCCGCAGCCCCCGGCGGGGCCCCGTGAAAAAAACCCCCGACCCCAAAGGCCAGGCCACCATGTCCGAGGTTCGCGTCCGTTTTGCCCCCAGCCCCACCGGCTTTTTGCACGTGGGTGGGGTCCGCACCGCCCTGTTCAACTGGCTGTTCGCCCGCCACCACAAGGGCGTTTTCATTCTGCGCATCGAGGACACCGACCGGGAGCGCTCCACCCCCGAGGCCATCGAGTTGATCCTCGATGGCATGCGCTGGCTGGGGCTGGACTGGGACGAAGGGCCGTTCTACCAGACCGAACGCCTGGACCTGTACCGCGCCGGGGTAGAAAAGCTGCTGGCCACCGGCCATGCCTACCGCTGCTACTGCACCCAGGAGGAGCTGGAGGCCCGCCGCGAGCAGGCCATGACGGAAAAGCGCCCCCCCATGTACAACCGCGCCTGCCGCCCCCGGGCGGGGCAGGTGCAGCGGGACATGGGGGACCACCCCCACACCATCCGCTTCGCCGCGCCCACCACCGGACAGACCGTGGTGGACGACCTGATCCGCGGCAGGATCGTATTCGAGAACAGCCAGTTGGATGACCTCATCATCGCCCGTTCCGACGGCACCCCCACCTACAATTTCTGCGTGGTGATGGACGATGCGGAGATGGGCATCACCCACGTGATTCGCGGTGACGACCATTTGAACAACACCCCCCGGCAGGCGGTGATGTACGCCGCCCTCGGCCATGAACTGCCGCGCTTCGCCCACCTGCCGATGATTCTGGGGCCGGACAAGAAAAAACTCTCCAAGCGCGACGGCGCCGCTTCGGTCACCGATTACCGGGACGAGGGGTTGTTGCCCTCGGCGATGATCAATTACCTGGCGCGCCTCGGTTGGTCCCACGGCGACCAGGAGGTGTTCACGGTGGACGAACTGATCGAAAAGTTCGGTCTGGACGCAGTGGGCAAGAGCGCGGCGGTGTTCGACCGGGAAAAGCTCTACTGGATCAACGGCCAGCACATGAAAGCCGCCGATGCGCTGCCGGTGATGGCCACTGCGGAGGCGCGGCTGGCCGGCGGCGGCATTGCCATCGACGCCGGGATCACCGACGCCTGGCGCCGTCACCTGTACGGGGCGTGCGTGGAGCGCTGCCGCACGGTGGCGGAACTGGCGGCCATGATCGCGCCGTTCTACACGGAATCGGTCGAGATCGACGCGGAGGGCACCGCCAAGGCGTTCAAGGGAGAACCGGATCTGGTGCTGGAACAGGTGGCCGACAAGCTGGCCACGCTGGAGCCGTTCAACGCCGCCAGCGTGGAGGCGGCCTTCGCCGACCTGCTGGCGTCCACCGGCCTCGGGCTGGGCAAACTGGCCAGCCCGGTACGCGCCGCGGTCACCGGCCGCGCCGTGTCCCCCGGCATCTACGACGTGCTGGCGCTGGTAGGCCGCGAACGGGCCCTCAGGCGCATCGCCGACGCCCGCGAATGGCTCAAGGCGCGGGGCTGACGCCGACGGTCCAACCCACGACCGACAAAACAGTCGGGGCAAAACGCTCAGGGCAAAACCCTCAGGAAGACACCCGAAAGGGCACTCAGGGCGCGCTAATCAGATCCAGCGCCGAAGCCGCCACGGAAAATCCGGACGCCTTGGCATGACCGCCGCCGCCGAATCTCTTGGCGACTTCGGACACGTCGATGCCACCGTCCCGGGAGCGCAGGGAGTAATAGCGCTTGCCGTCCGCCTCGTACCAGGCCGCGCCGAAGGGACGCCCCTCGGCCAGTTGGCCCGCCACCTCGGATTGCAAAATGGGGGTGTTGGCGCACCGCACCTTGTGGCCGTCCAGCACAATCTCGGCGGCGGAGGCGACCAGCAAATCCACCACCCCCTGCTGATAGCGCAGAATGGCGTCCCCCTCTGCGGCCAGGGTTTCGCGCCAGCGCGCCCAGTCGTCCGCCCACTGGGACCAGCGCTCGAACCGGAACGGGTGCCCGCGCAGGGCGCAGGTGATCTCCCGCGAGCGCGCCAGCTCCCAGCGCCACAGATCCTTGTCCTGCACATAGGCCAGCAGTTCCGGCACCGGGGTGCCAGGGTGAAAGTGGTTCCAGGCCAGCACCGCGCCGGAGCGGTCCATGTCGAAGGTACAGAAATCCAGGCCGGCCAGGTTCTCCTGGGCGGTTTTGTGGTGGTCCACCACCTCCAGGGCGGCGGCCTCCCCGGCCATCCGCAGCAGCACGTCGCGGGTGTAGGAAAAATCCAGGATGAACACCGACTTCCCGGTCACGTCCGGGGGCGGGTTGCCGTGGGTTACCGCCCGATATTCGGCCTTCTCGCCAAAGCGGCGCCAGGCCGCCCAGGCGGCACCGAAGCCGTCGATACAGTCGTCGTGATAGAGGATCAGGGTGTCGGGAACGGTGGGCACGGCATACTCGTCCTGCTGGGTTCGGTCTGCTGGGGCCGGAAACCAGGACCAGAGACCGGTGCCGGAGACCGGCGAAGCGGCTATAATACACCCCACAAGAGAAACGGGCCACGCCGGGAACCACGAATAACACCCGGCACGGCTACACGGACAGCCGTTGCGGAGACAGTCCCGCACATCAACGCCCCCGAACCTGCGGATCGCACCCGAATGACACACCCCACGCCGCAACGGATCGCGGCCGAGGTGGCTAAGAGGCGCACGTTTGCCATTATTAGCCATCCGGACGCCGGTAAAACTACGCTAACCGAGAAACTGCTCCTGGCAGGCGGCGCCATTCAACTCGCTGGCGAGGTCAAGGCACGAAAATCCCTGCGCCACGCCCGCTCCGACTGGATGCGCGTGGAACAGGAACGCGGCATCTCCGTCACCAGCTCGGTCATGCGCTTCGAATACGCCGACCGCACCGTCAACCTGCTCGATACCCCCGGCCACGAGGATTTTTCGGAAGACACCTACCGCACCCTCACCGCCGTCGACAGCGTGATGATGGTCATCGACGTGGCCAAGGGCGTCGAGGAACGCACCGACAAGCTGATGCAGGTGTGCCGCATGCGCAACACCCCGGTGCTGACCTTCATCAACAAGCTGGACCGCGAAGGCAAGGAACCCCTGGACCTGCTCGAGGAAATCGAACAGCGCCTGGGCATCCGCTGCGCCCCCCTGCTGTGGCCGGTGGGCACCGGGCAGCGTTTTCAGGGCGCCTACGGCCTGCACTCCGGCATCCTGCACCGCTGGCTGCGCACCCCCGACGGACGCAAACAGGAAGACGTGAAAATCGCCCTGGACGATCCGCGTCTGGCAGGACTGGTGGGGGCCGACGAAGCCAGACTGCTGCGCGACGAGGCCGAACTGGTCACCGGCGCCGCCGATCCGTTTGACGTGGAAGCCTATCTGGCAGGCCGCCAGACCCCGGTGTTCTGGGGCAGCGCGGTGCAGAACTTCGGCGTGCGCGAACTGCTTTCGGCATTCGTGGAATTCGCCCCGCCCCCGGGCCCGCGTCAGGCCGTGGAACGCTCCGTGACCCCCACCGAACCGGCGTTCTCCGGCTTCGTGTTTAAAATTCAGGCCAACATGGACAAGGCCCACCGCGACCGCATCGCCTTTGTGCGCATCTGCTCCGGCCGCTACCAACACGGCATGAAGGTACGCCACCACCGCCTGGGACGCGACATGGCCATCAACAACGCCACCGTGTTCCTGGCCCAGGCGCGAGAGTCGGTGGACGAGGCGTGGCCCGGAGACATCGTCGGCATCTACAACCACGGAACCGTTAAAATCGGCGACACATTTTCGGAAAAAGAACCCCTCAAATTCACCGGCATCCCGCACTTCGCCCCCGACCTGTTCCGCCGCTTCATCCTGCTCAACCCCATGAAAGGCAAAGCCCTGACCAAGGGACTGTCGCAACTGGCCGAAGAAGGCGCGGTGCAACTGTTCGTGCCCCAGGCCGGAGGCGGCTACATCCTGGGGGCCGTGGGACAACTGCAGTTCGACGTGATCCTGTCACGCCTCAAGGACGAATACGGCGTGGAAGGACAGTTCGAAGCCGTCAGCTACAGCACCGCCCGCTGGGTGGAAGCAGCCGACTCCAAAGCCATGGAGGCGTTCAAAACCAAAGCCAGGAACAACCTGGCGGAAGACGGCGAAGGCAAACTGACCTATCTGGCAGACAGCATCTGGTCCCTGCGCCGGGTGGAAGAAGCCAACCCCGAAATCCGCTTCCTCACCACCCAGGAACTCGCCTAGGGGGGGGCCGGGGAGCCCCGGTGGGCAGCGGGCACGGCCCGCAGCGGTATTCGCGTAAAACCCAGGGGGGGACGCCCCCCGGCGGCATTCACGTAAAACCCAGGGGGGGACGCCCCCCGGCGGTATTCGCGTAAAACCCCCGTCACGGCCCCGTCCATCGCGAAACAGACCGCGCCTTTTCCTCGGTTTTTGTCCCCCTGCCAGTGTCACCGTTCGACGACAAACTATACGTGACGGCTATTCCAGCCGGTCTCACGCGGGACAAATCCGATCAGTCACTTTCCGCATCACGTGCCGTGCGCACAGCACCTCCCTTTCCTCCCCGTTGGGGGGGAAAGGGCTGGGGATAGGGGGGGCCGGAATCGACGTGGGAGGCAACC
>JAOUFN010000041.1 GCA_029858285.1 Nitrospirota bacterium
GCGGCCCGTGGGGGGTCACATGCCGTAAACCGCCGTTAACGCCCGCCGGGGCTGCCCGGCAGTTGGGGTTTTCGGACGTCCCGCAGGGAGATTGTGTAGTCCGCTCTGCGGAGCGGCCCGTGGGGGGTCACATGCCGTAAACCGCCGTTAACGCCCGCCGGGGCTGCCCGGCAGTTGGGGTTTTCGGACGTCCCGCAGGGAGATTGTGTAGTCCGCTCTGCGGAGCGGCCCGTGGGGGGCCACATGCCGTAAACCGCCGTTAACGCCCGCCGGGGCTCCCCGGCAGTTGGGGTTTTCTGGAGGCGATGGCGGACTGGGTGGCGGCGTCGGCGTGGGAGCGCACCTGTTCCAGATTGAAGGTGTGCCAGGCGCCCCGCGCCATGGCCATTTCGGTGACGGCGCGTTCCACTTCGGCGTGGGCGGCGGCGCGTTGTGGTTCGGGGGTGGCGGCGGCGAATTCTTCTGCCCATTTTACCAGCACTGCGGTCTGGCGCAGCAGGGTCAGGGTGGTGGCGGCCTCGTAGGGTTTTTCCGGCAGCACCCCGAGGCGGGGGTTGTGGCAGGTGATGCAGAACTCCCGCACCTGGTCCGGCGCCAGCACACGGGTGGCCATGGAGCCGTGACAGGTGACGCAGTTGGGGCCTTTGCCGGTGGTCTCCAGCTTTTGATAATGGTGGCTGGTGAGGAAGGCGCGCTTTTGCGCGGTGTGGCAGCCGCCGCAGGTTTCGGGAATGGCCTTGAAATGCACACGGCTGCGCGCGTCGCTGGCGGGCAACACCCCCTTGTGGGCCTTGTCGGCCACGGCGGCGGCCGGATCGCCGCCGTGGCAGGCGTTGCAGCGCACCCCGGCGCGGTCGTGTACCGAACCGGCAAAGTCCGCGTGCCGCCCGGCCATTTTGCTGTTCGCGGGCAACTGGTTGTGACAGGTGGTGCAGGAATCCATGCCGACGGCGGGCTCCGCCGCGAGCGCCGGTGCCGATGAGACCAGCATCGCGAGGACCAGCAGCCCCGCCGCCGCCAGGGCACGGCGCCACCGGGCGCGGAGGGTGCGGGGCCGACCGGCCGGGGGTAGCGGCTCCGGCAACAGGTTGACGAGGGTGTGTGCCATACAACAGGTCTCCGCTGCGCCCCGGGGGAGTATGGCCGGGAACGGGGCGCCAGCTCCGGCGGGTCTAGTTAAATCCAAAAGCACCGGGGGTTGCAATGGACAGCAGCGGGGTGCGGCAGATTCAGCGCGAATATAATGTTTCGCAGTCATCGTATAGTCGGGCTGGATTCCTGCCGATAAAGCTCGTGGGGGGGGATGCATGGGGGTGCATGGGGTACACCATTACCCCCGAAATTGGAGCCGCAGGCGGGGGTGCCATGCTGAAAGCCGATAGGGATGAATCTTTTTCTCCGCCGCGCCAGGAGCGCCGCGCCCACCTGCGGGTCGGTGTTCGTGCCCGCATGCAGCTTCGCGGTTCGGTCAAGCTGACCGTGGCGGGCTGGGCGCGCAACGTCAGCCTGGGCGGCGTGTTCGTGGAATGCGACAGCTTTTTTCCTATTGATTCCGCCTGCATTTTGACGTTTTCCGTGCGCGAGGGGGATGTTCTGCACACGGTGACCGCCGAGGCGGTGGTGCGGCACCACAATCACACCGGGATGGGGCTGGAGTTCCACGGGCTGGTAGCGGAGAGCCGGCAGATTATCGAGCGTCTGGTGGCGGGGGATTTCCCGGAACCGGAAAACCCCTGAACGGGTTTCGGTTCGCGGTCCGGACAGGCCACAGCGCCCGGCTCCGATTTTCGGCGCAGGTTTTATTGGGACTGGTTTTATTTGATCAGCCCCTGCCGGAACCGGCCGGGGTTTCAGCCCACCGGAATCCCTGCCGCATGGCCTTCCATCAGGGTGGTAATCACCTGCATGGCGGCGGCATCGGGGTCGCGGAACTGGATGCCCATGCCGTCCATGGCGTGATACGCCACCCACCCCTCGACGGTGGCGGAGTGGGGGGTGTCCCCTTCCTGGGAAATCAGTTCGAAACGGCAGTGGGTGTCGGTTGGAAACCGGTCGGCGGAGCGGATGAACATGCCCCCCGGACTGATGTTGCGCACCCAACCCAGAATCTCCCGCCCGCCCGTGGCGCGGCACGCCACCACCCGGATGGACAGGCGCACGTCCACGCGGGGCGCGCGCAGTCCGGGAGGGGCCACGGGTTTTTCGGGACGGAAAGACATGCCCATCTTATCGGCAATTAATGTGGCGAACAAAAGGCCGGACAGGGCCGGCTTTTCGGGCGTCTGGGGCGGGGCGGGGCGGGGCGGGGGTCGATTGACCGCTGCTCAGGGCGGGGTCGGGGGCGGGGCGACGCCCACGGCGTGGATGCGGTCGCCGGCAAAGTGGATGACCAGACGGCGGCTGCGCTGCCAGCGCACCAGCGCCTGGGGGTCTACCTCGAACCACACGGCGGTGTCCTCGAGGGACAGGCTGTGGGGCAGGACACGGCGCTCCTTGCCCTTGAATTTCACCAGGTTATACATGGCCCACACCCCCAGGGTACCGGGAATCATGGCAATCACCACCACATGCCAGGTGACCATCATCCAGAACTGATGCCGCCCGCTGAACAGCTCCGGGGGCGAGAACAGCAGGGGTTCGTGACCGAGCAGCCATGCCCCCAGGTTGATGACCGGGATCCACAGGGCGAACCACAGCAGCCAGAACAGCAGGGTGAACGCGGTGGACCAGCGCCGTGAGGATCGGCCCTGCAGGGCGGGTTGATCGATGATCAACGGCTGCCTGCGGGCGGGACCACCCGCGGGACCGGTTACGGGATCGTGGGCGGGATCGTTAGCGGGGCGGTTTTTGTCGAGCTTCATACCGGCCTCAATCCCCGGTCCGGGCTGCGCCAGCGGGCCCGCTCTCCGCCGCGTTTGCGCATGCGCCAATAGGCCTTTGGGTAGCCCACCAGCATGGTGAACACGTTGATGGTCCAGTAGACCACCGGATACCACACCAGCCAGTAATAGAATCTCCCGAGCCCCTTTTCGTAGCGCGAGTCGATGAGCAGGCTGACGGCAAACTGCAACAGGCAGGTGATGCCCAGCATGGTGGCGTACCAGGAGAACAGCAGGGAATCGACGTACAGGGGCGCGGGCATGGAGATGAAATGGCGCGCCACCCACAGCCCGGCGATGACGGCGATGACATAGGCCCACAGGACGCTGGCGAAGTATTCCATGTAGATCGGCCACATGCGGCGGCTGCGCCAGTATTTGGCAAAGCCGTAGTGGCGGATGAGCACCTCGGCGCCGCCCTGCGCCCAGCGCAGCCGCTGCCCCCACAGCCCCTTGAGGGTCTCGGGAATCAGCAGCCAGCACAGGGCGTTGGGTTCAAAGCGCACGTCCCAACTGTCGAGCTGCAATTTCCAGCTGATGTCGATGTCTTCGGTGACCATGTCCAGGCTCCAGTAGCCGACCCGTTGCAGGGCGCTTTTGCGGTAGGCGCTGACCGCGCCGGAGACGGTGAACAGGCGGCCCCAGATGCGCTGGGTGCGCTTGAGCATGCCGATGATGGCGGAAAACTCCCCCACCTGAATGCGCCCCAGCAGGGTGGAGCGGTTGCGCACCCGCGGATTGCCGCTCACCGCCCCCACGCGGGCGTTGTCCAGCAACTGGCTCATCAGCCAGGTGGTGGCGTTGCGGTCCAGCACGCCGTCGGCGTCGATACACACCAGATATTCGTGGGGCGACAGCATGGCCGCCATGCGCAGGGCCATGGACTTGCCCTGGTTTTCCGCCAGATGCACGACGCGCAGCATGGGGTACAGCTCGGCCATTTCGTCCAGCACCTGCCCGGTGCCGTCGGAGCTGCCGTCGTTGACGGCGATCACCTCGAACGCCGGGTAGTGCTGGCGCACGGCGGCCTCGATGCTCTCGCGGCAGGTGTCCTCCTCGTTGAAGCACGGGATGATGATGGACACCGGCGGTTGGACGTCCAGGGGCGGCGGGTTTTGCGGCCCCCGCGCCCGGTGGTGCTCACGGCGGAAATAGTAGATGGTGGCGCCGCTCATCCACAGCCAGGCCATCAGCAGGGGGTAGTAGAAGGCGTAGGCCATCATCAGTTCGGCGGCGGCGTACAGCGGATCGTGCCACCAGTTCATGGCGCCTCCGGCTGACTGCGGGTCGAGAGCAGGGGTTGCAGGGGGCCGGCCTGGGGCAGGCCGCGCGGGAAGTCGTCCGGGTAATACCCCATGTGGCGCGCCCCGCCTGCCGCCAGCAGCGCCAGTTGACGGGCCAGGGTGGTGGCGGGAATCGGCTGTCCGTTGCGCCAGTCCACGCTTTGCAGTTCGAACACGGTTTTCTCCAGTCCTCCGGGGTGGGCGGCCACGGCGGCCACGACCTTGCGCAGCCAGCGCTCCGGGTGGTCGGCCTGCTCCATGTAGGGCATGGCCATGACCGCAGTGTAGTCGTAATGGTTGAGGAACAGGGGCAGGGACTGGGCGAACCACGCCTCGCTGCCCGCGTCCAGCGCCACCGGGGCATACAGGTTGCGGGCGGTGGCCAGGCTGCCGCGCCAGACCCGCGCCCGCTGCGTCAGTTCGTCGGTGAAGCCGGTAAGGAATTCGCTCTTCAGGCGTGACCAGCGGGCGAACTGGTCGGCATCGGCGCGAATCGCCGCCACGTCCCCGGCCAGGTGCCACTGTTCGCGGTAGAACGCCAGGGCGGCGGGAGAGGCGTCCTCGAAGTCGGTGAGCACGGCGTCGTCGTGGAACAGCAGGCCGTCGAAGGCCGCGTGGCGCGCCAGATCCTCGTACAGGTCGCCGATCCATGCGCGCACCCCGGAGTCGAAGGGGGACAGACGGTGATAGGGCTGGTGGCGGGGTGTTTTACCGTCCGCATGGGGCAGGGCGGCCACCTCCCGTGCCCCCGCGTCGGCGCCGGATGCGCCCGCCGGGATGCCTTCGGGGGGGTGGAAGGCCAGCACCGGCATCCATGCGTACACCGTCACCCCGGTGCGGGTTTTCAGTTGCCAGGCGGCGCGCCCGAACAGGTCGGCGCGCACCGGCAGGTGGCGGTTGGGAAAATACACCGCGTCCGCCGCGCCGTCGCCATCGGGGTCGGCGAAGGCCTGCAGGTAGACGGTGGTCACCCCCAGGCTTTTTACCCGTTCCAGCAGTTTGCCCAGGTTGGCCTCGCGCACCGCCGGGTCGGGGTCGTACACATAGTCCAGGTCCACGTGCAGCACGCGCCGGGGGTGCACGTCGGTGGCGTGGCGCAGGTCGTGCACCCAGGCCCCCAGACCCGGATCGCCCTGAATCAGGATGCGTCGCAGGGGGCGGGCGGCGTCGGTGGACGTTCCGGCCCCGGCCCCGGCGAAGTGGTTGACGCCGTGGGTCAGGCCCATCTGCAGGGCAAACCCCGCCTCCTTCGCGGCCTGCTCCACGGCGCCGCCGGACATGCCGTAGGGCCACACCAGCACCCGCGGGGCGCGGCGGGTGTTGCGGGCGATCAGTTCGCGGCTGCGCTCCAGGTCCTGCCGCACCCGCCGCACCTGGGCGGCGGCCTCCTCGTAGCGGCCACTGGCCGGATCGAAGCGCGCGGCGACGGCGGCGGGCAGTTCGTTGCCCTGGGGGTTGGCAAGGATGCCCCGGTGCAGGGCATAGCTGTGGGAGGCCACCTCCACCAGTCCGGAGTCCTGCATCTGCCGCAACTGTTCCCAGGTGACAAAGCGTTGCCGGGGGGTGGGCACGCCGCCGTAGTCCACCGTGCCTCCGGCGGGAGTCTCCATCCACTCACCCACCACCGCCAGCACGGCCGGATAACCGAACAGCCGCAACAGGGGGAAAACCTGGGTATAGAAACCGGCGTAGCCGTCGTCGAAGGTGAGCAGGACGGCGCGGGGCGGCAGGGCCTTTTTGCCGCTGCGGGCGTCCAGCACCTGATCCACCGATACCGGCGTCCAGCCGTTGCCCCGCAGCCAGTCCAGTTGCGCGGCCAGACTGGCGGTGGTGACGGCATAGATGTCGCCGGAGGCGTCTTCCGGGCGGGTCACCACCTCGTGGTAGTTGAGCACCAGCAGGTCGCCGTCGGCGGCGTCCGCCGTTTGGCCGTCCGGCATCCGGACCTCCGGCGTGACCTCTGCGGCCGACGCCGACGGCGCCGGTCCGAACAGCAGGGCGACCACCAGACCGAGCGCCAGCGCCAGCCTCGTCGCCGGTGACAGGCCCGGTGACAGGCCCGGCCTCGGGTTCGCATGTTGCCCGCAACACACCATGGTCAGAACCTCCTGTCCAGGGTGATGAACGCCTCCCGCTCCGTTTCGCGACTGCCGTCGTAGACGGCCCGGCCCAGAGCAATTCCCCACCCCAGGTTCAGGCGGTCGCTGACCTGCCAGAGCTGATCGTACCCGACCCGCCAGGTGTTTTGGGTGACAAATCCGCTCTGGGCGTAGCGTCCGCCGCTCAGGGTGAAGCCGTGGTCGAGGGAGCGCTCCCAGGCCCGGCCCGGCGTCAGGGCAATGCCCCAGCGGCTGCTGACGGACAGGCTCAGGGTCCGGTCGCTCGACGGATTGTAGTACGGTGCCCCCGTCAGGGTGTTGCGGGAGCGGGACAGCTCCAGTTCGGTGCCCAGATGCCACACCGGCCCGCCGATCCACCCCTCGCGCCAGACGGCGCGGTGGGCGTCGCGGCGGTTGCCGTCGGAAAATTCCATGCGCGCGATGCCCGCGCTCAGGGCGCGCCGCTCCAGCGGCTGCCAGCGCACCCCGGCGTTGCCGCTCCAGGCCCGGACCCCCGCCTCCAGTGCCTGCAACGGGGTGTCGGCGGAGAACGTGTCCAGCCCCGCGTTCAGCCACCAGTGGTCGCCCGCGCGGTACTCCGCCTCCAGCTCCGCGCCGCCCTGATTGCCGCTGCGGCCGCCGCCGCTGTAGTGGTCGGTGTGCAGTTCCACGCTGCCGAGCAGGTCGGCGCGGGCCAGTTCCAGCCCCGCTCCGGCGCGGCGCAGGGTGGAGCGGGAGCCGGAAAAACGCGCCTGCCCCACGGCGCTGTGGACGAACACGCGCCAGGCGTCGCGCAGGCGCTGGCTGTACAGGCGGGCGTCAATGTCCAGCCCGCTGCTGCCCAGCGCCACGCCGCTGCTGGTGCGGCGCACGGCGGTGAGCGTCAGTTCCGGCCGCGCCCCGGTGTCGATGTCCCGCGCCAGACGCGCCGCGCCGGTGGAGGCCGGATAGAGGCGAAAGAACTCCCCGCTGCGGGCGCGGGCGGTGCGGTAACGGCGCAGGTCCAGCAGGGCATAGGCCTCCACCTCGCGCAGTCCGGCGTCCGTGGGGTACAGGCTCAGGGCCGTGCGGCTGGTGGTCAGGGACTGGTGCGGCCACCCCTGATTGCGCTCCGCCACCGCCAGCCGGGTGGCCACCTCGGCATTACCGGGGGCGGCGCGGTGCAGGGCCGCCAGACGCCGCCGTGCGGCCTGCGGGTGACCGGCGTCCGCCTGGGCGACGGTCAGGGCCAGCAGCGCCTCCTGATGGCGCCAACCGGGCACCGGCCTGCCGTCACGGGTGACCAGCGCCGGGTAGTCCGCCACCAGCTTGCGCCCTTCGGCCACGGCGCGACGGCCGTGGTGGGCCTCGCTGTGGGCGTAAACCAGCTTCAGGCGCATGTCGAAGGGGTCGGCGCCGGCGTCGGCGGCCGCCTGATACAGGGGAATGGCGCGCCGGGGCTGGCGAAGGTCGCGCCAGGCGTCGCCCGCGGCCTCCAGCACTTGCGGCGGAACGGGTGGCGTGGCGGCCTCGTCGTCTGCCGCCCCCTGCGCCCGCCCCGCCAGCGCGGTGAACCCGGCGATGGCCTCGGCGGGGCGGCCCCGCGCCACCAGCGCCGGGATGCGCGCCAGCCGGGCGTCGCGCTCCGCCTCCACGCCACCGGTACGGCGGGCGGCTTGCAGGTTTTCGTCCAGCAGGGCAAGGGCCCGGTCCACGTCCCGGTACGGTTCGGCGGGGTTTTCCGGGTCCACCGTCACGCCCCACTCCAGCAGGGCGTCGGCCTGTGCGGCGCGCAGGCGGGCGCGGTCGTCCGCCGACAGCAGGCCGGGGGGGGCGGCCTGCGCCAACTCGGCGGCGCGCTGCGGAGCCCCCAGGTCGGCGCTCAGAAAAATCAGGCGGCGGCGCGCCTCGCGGTCCTCCGGGTGCCGTTCCAGGGTCTGCTGCAACTGGCTCAGGGTGACGGCAAGGTCGCCCTCCATTTCCGCCACATCGGCCAGCGCCCTGGCCACCTCGGCGGCTTCGGGACGGGGTTCCGGGTAGCGTGCGTCCAGGTCGTTCAGTTCGGCGCGGGCGCGGGCCACGTCGCCGCCTTCGGCGCGGCTGAGGGCCAGCCCGATGCGCAGTCCGATGCGGGATGGCTCGCCGCGCACCGCCAGTTCATAGGCGCGCACGGCGTCCGCATGGCGCTCCAGATGGCGCGCGGCCTCCGCCACCACCTCCAGCGCCCAGGGTGGGGCGGTGTTCCAGGGAAAGCGCGCGGCGGCTTGCAGGGCCTCGGCATCGCGTCCGGCCCAGCCGAGGATGGTGGCGTGGTCGTACCGCACCGCCAGGGGGGCGTCGGGGGCCTCGGCCAGCGGCGTCAGCAGGGACAGGGCCGCGTCAAAATCACCGGCGCGGGCCAGTTCCACGGCCTGCTCGTGAATCCGCTCCGCGTCGGAGGGGGTTTCGGCGGCGGCCCCCACCGGGCCGGTCAACAGGCAGGCCCACGCCAGCGCGGTCCACAACAGGAGAGCGCGCGAAAATCGCCGCGCCGACGCGGTCGGGGTCGCTTCTGTCACGGCAAATCCGGGACGTCTGGGGGGAAAGAGGGCCGTTGCACGATGGGTGATTGTACGCAATTTGCGTTCCCCATTCACACATGCGGCGCGGGCCGGACGCCGCCAATGAAAAGTGGCCGTCGCCCGCGGCGGGTACCGCCGGGGCGCCGCTTCAGGAATCGAGGCGGTTCTTGAACCCGGCGTGGTTGCCGATTTCCTCGCGTACCCGCTCGAAATCGCTGGCGTTGAACAGTACCAGCCGCTTCAGGTGGGCAAAGCTCTCCGGGTCCATGCCAAGAAATTCGACCCCCAGCCCGGAACTGCGCCGGTTGGCCACCCGCGCCTCCATTTCCAGTGTGGTGGTGGTGTCCGCCAGGGTCAGATACACGCGGCAGTCGGTGCCCACGGCCAGGTCGCCGGGGGGGCATTCGACAAACAGCCCGTTCATGCTGATCTGCCGGGTGGAGCCGGAAATCTCCGCGCCGGAAGGTGTATCGCCCCCCGCCGTGGGTTGCAGGCGCACATTCAGGCGGATGGAATTGCGGGTGAACTTGCGTTGCCGGGTATCGTCGTTCATGTGATCCGATTTTCTGGTGTTGTCCGAATCGACCGGAACTATCCCTGATCTTTTCCCTGATCTTTTCCCTG
>JAOUFN010000051.1 GCA_029858285.1 Nitrospirota bacterium
TCCCTGATCTTTTCCCTGATCTTTTCCCTGCCGGATTCCCCCGTCGTACCTGTCCGCGCAGGGCGCAGGGGCGGACCGCTTCCTGTCGGCACGCCCCGTGGTGGACTTTAGGCCGGTGCGCCGGGGGGGAATTCCCGCCGCCGGGGGTGACGCCGGGGGTGACGCCGGCCCCCGGCAATGTGATACATTTCGCGTCACGCGCGCGCCCGCAGCGCAGGAACGGGGAGGGGCCTTGTTCCGGGCGGGTGGCGGCAGGCGGTGAGGGAAAATCAGACCCATGAAGCAATCAGACCCCGAAACAACCCCCGGTCGGCCTTCCCTGCGCCCCGTGCTGCTGGGGGTGGGCGTGGTGCTGGTGTTGATGGTGGCCATGTTCGTGGCCGAGCAGCGCCGCCAGTCGGCCATGTTGCCCTATCTGGCCAAGGCGGGCCAGAACACCGGCCAGAACACCGGCCAGAACACCGGCCAGAACACCGGCCAGAACACCGGCCAGAACACGGGCGCGGGCGCGGGCGCGGGCGCGGAGGTCGCCCCGACAATCGGCGACGCCAGGCCGGTGATGGAGCCGGGGCAGATTGTGGTGGGTGGCGTTTCCATGGCTTCCGGGGCTGCCGGGGCCGGAGACGCCGCCGTGGCCGATCCCCCCAAGGTGAATTTTTACAAGGTGCTGGGCGAGGGCAAGGATGCGGCGGGCCTGACCGAGCAGGCCATGCGCACCAACCGGCGCGACCTGCCCGATCCCCCCCGGCCCACCCCCCCGGCCCCGGCCTCCAAACCGGCCTCCGCGCCGGAACCGGCGGCGCTGGCGTCCGCGTCCAAACCCGACCCCCACCCCGCCACCGCGGCGGCAGCCCCCTCCGGCGAGACAGCGATGTCCGCGTCCAAACCCGGCACCCGTGTCGCGGCACAGGACGCGGCGCAGGGCGCGGCAAAGCCCGCCGCCAAAACGGCATCCGGCGCCTACGCCATTCAGGTGGCCTCGTTCTCCCGCAAGGACAGCGCCCAGGAACTGCTGCTGCGCCTGAAGAAGGAAGGTTTTGACGACACCTACGTGAAGCAGGTGGAACTGGATGGCCGGGGCACCTGGTACCGCGTGCGGGTGGGCCACTTTGCGGACGAAACCGCCGCCCGCTGGGAGAGCCTGGCCCTGTCCAAGGCGGGGTTGGACCCCATCGTGGTGCATGACGACGAAGCGGCCCGCTGAGGCCGCCCCATCCACCGCCGTCAGCCTTGCCGGGGCCACCGGGGCCACGGGTGCCGACGCCGACCCCGCCACGGCGGCGGCCATGGCGGCGGTGGCCGAAGTGCTGGGCGCCGCGGGCCCCCTCGGGCGCCTGCTGCCCGGCTTTTTTCCGCGTCCGCAACAGATCGCCATGGCCGAGGCCGTGGCCCGCGCCCTGCATCGGGGCGGCCACCTGCTGGTGGAGGCGGGCACCGGCACCGGCAAAACCTTCGCCTACCTGATTCCCGCCCTGCTCTCCGGCAAGCGCGTGGTGGTCTCCACCGGCACCCGCGTGTTGCAGGACCAGATCGTCGAAAAAGACCTGACCGCCCTGGGCCGCGTGTTTTCCCGGGAGGGACACCCCCTCAAGGACCGCGTGGCGGTGCTCAAGGGGCGCTCCAACTACCTGTGCCTGCACCGCTTCGGCAGCCTGTCGGCGGCGGGGGCGGGCAGCCACATCACGCGCCGCGACCTGATTGCCCTCAGCCACTGGGCGGGCGCCACCCACAGCGGCGACAAGGCCGAATTCCCCGGTCTGGCCGAAGACCATCCGGCCTGGCGCGAGGTCACCGTGTCCGCCGAGCAGTGCCTGGGGGGCAAATGCCCGGAGTTCGACACCTGCTTCATCACCCGCGCCCGGCGCCACGCCATGAAGGCCGACCTGATCGTGGTCAACCACCACTTGCTGTTTGCCGATCTGGGCCTCAAGTCCGGCGCCTTCGGCGAGGTGATTCCGCGCTACGACGCGGTGATTTTCGACGAGGCCCATCTGGTGGAAGACGTCGCCACCGCCTTCTTTGGCGCCCGCGTCAGCCACCACCGCATCCGCGATCTGGCGGGGGACGTGCAGCGCGAGATCGTGGCGCTGGACCCGGACGACGCCCGCCGCCTGCTGGCCGACAGCCAGCGGGTGCTGGATCGTGCCGCTCCGTTCTTCGCCCGGCTGGCGGCCACCGAGGGGGCCGCGCCGTTCCAGTCCCGGAGCGGCGGGGGCGGGGGTGGGGGCGGTGACGAAGGCGGAGAAACCCGCCGCACCCTGCAACCGGAGCGTTTTAATCCCGAACTGCGCGCCGAAGCCGACCGCCTGATGGACGGGGCGCGCCTGCTGGCGACGGCGCTGGGCGGGTGCGAGAACGCCTCGGAAGACCTGTTCGCCCTGGCGCGCCGGGCCGAGGCGCTGTCGGCCGACCTGCTGCGCGTGCTCGGCCCCGCCCTGCCGGAAACGGTCTACTGGTACGAGCGGCGCGGCGCCCACGGCACGGTGGGGGCCTCGCCCTTGCATGTGGGGCCGCTGCTCAACGAACATCTTTACGCCACGGTGCAGGGCACGGTGTTCACCAGCGCCACCCTGTCCACCGGCCCCGGCATGGCCTATGTGCGCGATCGCTTGGGGTTCGCCCCGGTTGCCCCGGCGCCCGGCTCCGCCCGTGCCGCCTCTGCGTCTGCGTCTGCGTCTGCGTCTGCGTCTGCGTCTGCGTCTGCCGAACCCGCGACGCAGGCCCATGCGGACGACCTGTCGGTAGGTTCGCCGTTCAACTATGCGGAGCAGGCGCTGCTGTACCTGCCCGATCACCTGCCCAGCCCCAAGGCGCCGGACTATGCCGATGCGGTGGCGGCGGAGATCGCCCGGCTGATGGCCATCACCGGGGGCCGCGCCCTGCTGTTGTTCACCAGCTACCGCATGTTGCAGGAGGTCTATCGCCGCTGCGCCGACGACCTGCCGGGGCGGGTGCTGCGGCAGGGCGACATGCCCCGCGCGCGCCTGCTGGAGACGTTTGTGCGGGAAAGCCCTGCGGTGCTGTTCGCCACCGGCAGTTTTTGGCAGGGGGTGGACGTGCCGGGGGAGGCGCTCAGTTGCGTGGTGATTGACCGCTTGCCGTTTGCGGCGCCGGACGACCCGGTGGTGGCGGCGCGGGTAAAAGCCCTGGAAATGGCGCGGCGCAACGCCTTTGTGGAATATCAGGTGCCGATGGCGGCGCTGGCGCTCAAGCAGGGGGTGGGGCGGCTCATCCGCACCGTGGACGACCGGGGTGTGGTGGCGGTACTGGACCACCGCATCACGCGCATGCCCTACGGCAAAGTCTTTCTAAACGCCCTGCCCCCCATGCGGCGCACCACGCGCATCGAGGCGGTGACGCATTTCTTCCACCCGGAGGGGGGGACGCCCCCCGGCGAATCACGGCGATGACCCGCATGTGACCATACGCAGGCCAAGGCGCTGCGGATGGCACAGTATCCCTGTGGGGCACCGGAAGAAAAGGCGTGGCCGGATTCGCGATGAACGCGGATCAGACATGGGTTTTTCGCGAATATCGCAGCGGGCCGTGCCCGCTAGCGCCGGAAGCGGCGGTTGACGGCCATGACGAAGAGGGCGGCCAGGGTGTAGAGGACCATCCCCTCCACGGCGAAGACCAGCAGGGCCAGGCCGTGAACATTTTCCCAATTCACAGCCTTCGAGGTCGAAAACGGCAGCATCCCGATGGACGCCATTTTCAGGTGGGTGCCCGCGATGATGGTTGAGTGAAACGCGCTGGTGACGATGGCGGTGAACCCATCCACAGTGAACGATGCGTCAACCAGTGCGGCCAGCGAGGCACCCAGCAGGATGGTGCCCAGCATCCACAGGAACAACTTTACATAGTTCTCGCCATAGTCGGCCAAAAGGCCGTAAAGCCC
>JAOUFN010000018.1 GCA_029858285.1 Nitrospirota bacterium
AGCCCCGGCGGGCGTATTCGCGTAAAACATATGGCGCGGCCAGCTTCATCGCGAACCAGACCGCGTCTTTTCTTCCGCCCCCCGCAAGGGCAACGCAAGGGGCTGAACGCCGCTTCTGCGCCCTTGAAAGGGTCTTCGCCAATGCGGTGGGGACGGGGGCGAAAACCGCATATTCGCCCCCTGAAAGGGCCGCAATCGGCCCACGGCGACTGCCACGCAAAAATCGCTAGGGGGAAAGCAGAACCGCTTCGGAAGGCGCCGACTCGCAGCCGCTGCCGGAGACGGCGACTATGCGATAGGCCACCGCAGCGCCGTTCATGGGCTCCGCATCCAGCCAGCGCACCTCGGTGATCGGGCGCTGGGTAAGGCGACGATAAACCGGGGGGGCGCCGCCGGAACTGTCTCCGGGGTTGTCGCTGCGTTCCACCTGATAGCCCGCCACACGCCCGCCAGCCACCGGCTGCCACACCACCAGCACGCCGCGCCGCGTGACGCGCGGAATCATCGGCGCGTCCGGCGCCGCTACCGTTCCCGCAGGGGCCGTGCCCAACGGGCCGATGGTCACCTGCAGGACGTGGGTAGCCAACGCCGTCCCGCTGGAAATCACCGGGGCCGGAAACTGGAACTGACGCGCCTGCGTCATGTCCAGTTCCGTGCCGGTGGCCGGATCGGCCAGCAGCAGGGCGCGGCCGCCGCACACGTCGCCGGAGGACGGCATGTCCCACGTCAGGGTGACGGTGGCGCCGGGCGCCACGGCCGCCCCCAGACCACTGGGCGGCGTGGCCACATGCAGTTCCCACACGTCGGCGTCGCCGCGCACGTCCCGACGCAGATCCGCCGCCGCGGGACCGCCGCTCGGCACCGGTGGCCGGAACCAGGCCTGCACCGGCCCGGCCTGCACCGCCGGACTGTCCACGCCGGGGTCAAAGGCGGTGCTGGCGCCGGTCTGGATGGCGGCGGTCACCCGCGCGGCGGCCACCGAGGCCCCCCAGGGTACCGACGCGGTCAAATTCAGGGCCACGGACGGGGACGCGGGGGACTGGGCCAGCACCGGAGACCCCGCCGAGACGACCAGCAGGCCACATGCCAGGGCCAGCCACGCTCCGGCCCGCCATAACCGGCGAGGGGGCATCTGAAGCGGAGCGGGCTGAAGCGGAGCGGGCAGCATCATGGCCGGGGCACCTCCACGCTGTAACCGGAGCCGGGCACCGGAACGGTCAGGCGGATGAAGTAGGAACGCCGCGGCAGCAACATGTCGGCACTGCCCACCGGCTGGAACAGCACTGCACCGGCGCTGTCGTCCAGGAACAGCAGGGAACCGTCCACGATGCCTGCGGCCACCGCCTGGGCGAAGCTCCAGTTGGCTCCGGCGGGGCCGCGCACCACCAGGCTGGAGACCGGCGCCGGTTTGGTGAACGGGCTGGAAATCAGCGTCAGGCCGGTGCCCGACAGGGGGATGGGCGGATAGCTGCCCAGGTCGGCCCCCGCCAGGTTCAACACCGAACTGGAACCGGAAGCGGCCACGAACACGCCGCCGCCCGGCACAAAATTGGCGAGCGTCGCAGTCAGGGGCACAAAGTCGCCATCCGGGAGGCCGTCGCCGTTGGCGTCCACGCCGCGCGTCGGATCCCAGCCCCAGGCGCTCACGCCCTTTGTCTGGCCGGGCCCGCAGGCGCCCACCGCGCCGCTGCCCGAGGCGGCCACGCCACCGGAGACACAGCTTCCGACAATCGGCAACAGGTTGCTTTGCAGGTCCGCCGGGCTCAACTGGCCGGGCACCGAAATGGCGTTCAGGCCGTTCCGCAGCGCGCTCTGGAACACCACCTCGTTGGAAGTCACCGAAACCCGTCCGGCGGCGTCATAGGCCAAAAGCACCACATACACGCCGGCATTTGCGGGCAGACCGGTGAGGGTGAACTCCTGCCGCGTACCAGGATCGGCGGGCAGCAGCGGCACCCACACGCGGCTCACCGACACCGGCGGCGCCAGCGCATTGGGCTGCAACGCCCAGCGGAACTCATAGCGGGCGGCGCGGCCACCGGCGGACTGTGGCGCGGTCCAGAACAGCCGGGCCTCGTGGGTGCGTACCGATCCCGTCACCAGTTGCAGGTCGCCCACCCCGTCCGGCCCGGAAGAGCCCGGCACCGCATCCACCGTGGTGGTGAACGACACCACCGCGTCGGTGACGCGGAACAGCTCCACCGGGCGCCGCTCGCGCACGCCGTTGACCCAATCCCAGCGTACCGGCACCAGCGCCACGTGGTAGGTGGTGCCGGTGGCCAGGCCGTACACGGTAAAGGTTTGGCGGCTGCCCGCCAGGGTCGGCAACGGCACCCCCTGCACCGGCGTGGCCAGTGCGAAGCTGGCGGCATCGGTGATCGGGAGGGTGGCCAGACGCATGTCGTAGCTCTCGGCGCCACCCGCAGGAACGGTCCACACCAGCGTGGCGCTGCCACTGCCGATCTGGTTCACGCTCAGGTCGGTCACCGGGGCCAGGGGCGCCAGGGCCGTGGTGAAGCTTACCACGTTGGAGATCGGCGCGTAATGGCCGGGATTGGCGTCGATGCCCTTGACCGCAAAATGATAGGTGATGCCAGGAGCCAGGCCGGTCACCAGCCAGGTGGTGGCGGTGCCACGGGTCTCTCCGGCCACCACTACCGGCGCCACAAACTCGGAACGCTGCACCTTGTCGAACGGAATCGCAAAGTTGTTGTTGCCGCCCACTTCGGAAATGGGCAGCGTGGCAATGCGCAGGTCGTACCCCAGCACCGCGCCGCCCGGGGTCACCCCGGCATCATTGCCGACGCCGGTCCAGGTGAGGCGAACCGTGGTGCGGGGATCGGGGCCCGCCACCACCGCCAGGTTGGTCACCGCCTCCGGCGCGACGGCGTCGTTGCTCAGAATCACCGCCAGGGTGGCCATGGGTGACAGGTTTCCGTGCAGGGTCTGGGCGCCGCTGGCGGCATCCACGGTGTTCGGGCGGTCCCCGGCGCGCAGCGCCACATACCACGTGCCCGGCGCCTCGCCGACCAGGGTGCGGGTGAAATCAATGAGGGCGGATTCGGCACTGCCAGAGGTCGCGGGCACCGGCAGCGGAAGCACCTGCTCGGCATCGGCAAAGCACACCTGGGTAGCGGCCGGATCGGCCAGCAGGGCGGCGCAATCCACCGCGCCGCTGCCGTCCACGATCTGGCGGTTCGACCAGCGCAGATCATAGCCGCCCGCACGGCCCGTGTTGCCATCGTCGCCGGGAGCATTCCAGCCGACGCGCACGCCGGTGGCGGTGCGCCCGGTCTCTGTCAGGAGCATGCCCGCGGGGGCCACCAGATCGGCCTCGTAGGCCACGTCCACCGCGCCGCCAAAATGGCGCGACACGCCGTTGGCGGCAAACGTATCCGCGCGTTCGGCCCAGCGGGTCACACTGCCCGAATCGGCGATGACGCTCTGCCCCGCCCACCCCCGGCCATCCCAGCGGTACATCGCGGTGGCCATCTGAATGCTGTAGTAGATACTGGACGGAGACGCGCCATCCACGATGGTCATCAGCATTTCGTCCGACCACGGATCCGCCACGATTTGCATCGCCGCCGGCACCGTCTGCACTCCCAACTCCGACGTCCCGAGTATCGCCCTGGACGGCACCAGTTGTGGAAGTTCCTGAACTTCCGCCGACCAGCCACCGGCGGCGGTCCAGGTGCGCGAAAGGATTCGGGACGAATCGGAATAAACCGTGACCAGTCGGCCCCGACCGTCCCACGCCAGATCAAAATTCCGCCCGGCCGCCACGCTGGTGCCGGAAACATAAGAGGAGGCGGAGGCACGCAATCCCGGCGCGCTCCATGCGCCATTCCAGAAGGCGCTCACCAGCGCGTGCTGGCCACTCGACTCCAGTTGGGCAAACACCGCCACCCGGTCGCTGGTGCGATCCGCTTCGGCCTCGATAAACACCGGGCCGCCGCTCGAGGACACCGCGCTGACACTGCTGGTGCCGCTCCAGGTCACGCCGTTCCAGGTTGTCGCATACAGGCTGCCGCTGCTGCCCTGCCCCCACACCACCACGGCGTTGCCGCTGAGTGCCTGCCAGGCGCCGTCAAAGGACGGCTTCAACACGCCGGCGAAATACTGCCCGCCGTTGGACGGCACCAGGACACCGGGACCGAACTGGGTGACAAACGCCCCGCTGGCGCCATCCCACACGGCGGCATGAATCTGCCGGGCCTCGGTGGAATAAACCAGCAGCATGCGCCGGGTACCCGACTGGGGAATCAGGCGCACCCAGCGCACCGGAGAGGACGTGGTGGCCAGCGGCTGCCCGGCGGGCTGCACCACGAAGGGGCCGGTCACCGCACCGGTGGCGCCATTGATGAACTTGTAGTAAAGCCGGTTGTCGGTGGCGCCGTAAACCAGCAGGGCGTCGCCGTTGCCCCCCTGCTCGAAGGCCAGGTCGAAGGCCTGGGTCAGCGTCGAGGAGGTGGAACCCAGAACATCCGCCAGCGTCCAGTTTGTACTGCCCGCCACGGAACGGTACAGGCGCACGCCGCTGGCGGAGGGCACCGCGAGGGTGCCTGCGGCGCCGACCGCCATCAGGTACTGGCCGGGCTGCATCGGGTTGCTGCGCACCACATTCCACAGGTCGTTACGGGTGGTGGTGTGGGGGATCGCGCTGGAGGGGCCGCCGGAAAGCACCGGCTCGGCCACCGGGGCGGCGCCCAGCCAGTCACGGACCTTCAGTCCCTGGGTGCTGTTTTCCGCCAGATAGGCAACCTTGCCCCGCGTGCCCTGGCTCTGCGCCACCAGACTGATCCGCGCCGGGGACTGGCCGCCATCCGGGTTGGTCACGCTCAAAATGTACCCCCCCTGCGCGGTGGCGGCGACGCTCAGCACCGTCTGCATCGACGTGCCGCTCACCCACCCGGCCTGCACTCCGGCAATGCCCGGATCCAGGTCGAACACCGTGATGCCGCCCACGCTCCCGGTGCCGTCGGAAACCACGGCGACATCGGCCCCCGGCTGGAACAGGGCGCCGTCGATGCGCACGGTCTGGCGCGAGGCTCCCGGTGCGAGGGTGGCCGGGTTCAGCCCGGTGATTGTCGGCGCGGCGTTCACCTTCAACAGTGCGGCACGCGTATCCGTGGCCGCCCCGGAGGTGACCTTGACCGCCACCCGGCCGATCGGAGTGGATGGGGCAAGGGTAAGATCGAAAGTCGCGCTGCGACCGTCCACCGCCACCACCGGTGCGGTGAGGGAAATACCTGGCCACGGGCTGCCGGTGGCGGCATCCACGAACTGCATGGAGAAGCTGGCCGGGTTGAACCCGACACCCGCCAGCACCACCCCGGACACGGTGCGGGCCGTGGGCAACAGACCCAGGGCGTCCGCCACCCGGGTGGCCGAAGACGGCAGTTGCAGCTTGCCGATGGTCGGCCCGCTCCCGGTGACCAGCAGGAAGTCGGCGATTTCGATCTTCGCCCCGTCGCCGTTGGTGACGCGCACGGTCCGGTAGCCGAGGGGCGCGCCCGCCGTAACCGAGAGGGACAGGTTGATGGCGCCGGCGGTCGCCCCCGACACGCTGGCGGTGATCGCGGTGTCGACCACCATGTTGCCACTGCCGTCGGCGCGCAGGAAGGCCACCGCCGGATTGGCCGGGGTGGTCACAAAATTACTGCCGGTGATGGTCCGCGCCGCGGTGGCGCCAGCGGCGATTTCCGGGGCCGGGGTCAGGGTGGTGGTGTCCACGATGCCGGTGACGGCAAAGCCCGCCAGCACGCGCACCGCGCTGGACAGGGTGAAGCGGCCGCCATCCGGGTTTTCCACCGTCAGCGGGTGCCACCCCAGTGACGCCAGGGGGTCTACGGTGACCGTGAGCTCCAGCCCGCTGCTGTTGAGCGAAACTTTCGTCACCCGCACATCGGAACCACCGCTCGCCACGCTGCATCCGGAGCCCGCGCAGACGCGGGGCGTGTCTACAAAATTGAACCCACCCACCGCCAACCGGGCGCCCGTCGCGCCGCGCACCAGCACCGACGGCGCCACCGTGGCCACCACCGGGCGCGGATTGACGGTGAAGGCGTGGGACGCATAGGCACCGGACCGGGACAGGGTCACCGTGCCGGTCCCCGGCGCGGCGCCCGCATCCACCCGCACCGGCACCGTCACCGTGCTGATGGTGATGCCGCCGATGGACGCAGAACGCACCGCCAGTGTCGTCTCGGCAGAGGGATAGCTCTGGCTCTCGTCATACACCGAGCCGGTCTTCGAGGTCAGGCGATGAATTCCGGGGTTGCTGAAATGAATGTTCCCCAGGCTCAGGCTGGAACCGAATTCCGTGCCGGTGAGGGTCACCGCAGCCGTTTCCGCCCCGGCGCCCACCGCCGCCTGGCCGGTGGAGCCCACCGTCACGTTGGAAAGCTTCAGTACCCGGGGCAACACCACGGAAAGGGACGACCGCAGGATGACCGTGCCGCCGTTGGGGTTGGTGACGACAATGTCCATGGCGGTAATGTTGGCGGTGCTCGCCACGCTCACCTGCGCCAGGAGGGTGTTGACATCGGTGCGCTGCACCTGATTGACCAGGAACCCGTTACTGCCATAAAGGGCGTTGGAAACCGCCACCGCCGACTGCGGGTGGAAGCCGCTGCCGGTGAGGGTGATCCACGCCGTCTCACCCCGCGCCACCGAGGTGGGCGAGATGCTGGTCAGGGTCGGCGCCGGGTTCAGATTCAGCGCTGCGGGCAGCACCCCGGTGCCGCCGTCCGGATTGGTCACCCGCACCCCCACCAAGGTGCTCGCCTTGAGGCTCGGCACGGTCACGCTGGCCGTGATGCTGGCGGTGCCGACACCCGTCGTCACGCTGCCGGCCCCGACCACTGCGGGCAGGCCATCGCCCGAGGCATCGTCCAGGGAAATCACCGCGCCGGGGACGATCTGGGTCCCCTGCACCGTCAGGGTGAAGGTGGCGGTGCCGCCAGCCGGGGCGCTGGAGGTCAGCGCCGGGCGCGGATTGACGGTCAGGCCACCCCGCACGGTACTGGCGCCGGTAGCGCCGGTCACGGTCACGTCCGCCGCCGTGGGCGCGGTGCCGCCCAGCACCGCCGTGGTCACGGTCACCGCCACCTGTTGCAACCCGCTGGCGGTCGTCTGGCACTGCGCGGGAACACTCAAACAGCCCCCCGGCACCGCCGTGATGACGGCATTGGCGCCCAGGGAGGTGGCGATGCCGGTCACCTGCGACGCGCCCACCGGCGAAACAAAATCGTATCCCCACAACACCGCAGGCCGCCCGCTGACCCCTTCGCCGATCACGGCGGGAGTCAGGTCCGTCACCACCGGCACGCTGCCGTCGGCGCTGAGTACCGCAAGGCCCCCGCGCAGCAACGCGATGCCACGCCCCTGAACCAGTTGCAGGTCGTACAACCCCAGGGGGGCCGAGGCCGCCACGCTCAGGGACGAAATCACCAGTTGATTGACGGAAGAGGCCGCCCCGTCCACCGTGGCGGAGACGCACGGCACGCCAAGGCACATCGGTTCGACACCGCCCTGCAGAAAGTGCAGCACGGCACCCGCTTCAAAGTTGGTGCCGCCCGCCGTCCCGGTCACGGTTTGCCCAACCACCACCTTCGCGGGGGACAGGCTCAGCAGCGTGACCTGGGGATGCACCGACACACCGCCGAACAGGATGGCGCTGCCACGGGATTCCCTGGGCACCGCCACGTCTCCCCCCAGCGCCACCAGGTCTCGCGCCCCCAGCGCCGCGTCGGCGGCCACCGTGAACGGCGCGCTGAAGCCGCCCGTCGCGCTGGCCAGAAGGCCACCGCTCACACCGGTTCCCAGCACCTGCAGGAAGTCACCGGCGGCCAGCCCCCCGGTCAAGGTGAAATTGCCCGCATCCCCCGGATACAACAGGGCGGGAGTGATCGAGGCGATGTCGCGCTGTGGCTGGTGGAGACAGGTTCCGGCACTGCCAATGTAGAGTGGATCGGTGACTCCCGACGTCCCCCCCGGACCGCCGGAACAGTCCAGCGTGCCCGCGAACGGCAACCCGCTGCGGTAGTACACCGCCACCCGGCCGCCACCGCCGCCCGAGCCCTGGTATCCACCCGAGCCGGTATTGGACGAGCCCGCGCCACCACGTGCCGCGATCACCCCGGTTCCCCCCACGCTCCCGGCACGAATCAGCACCGAGCCGCCGGAGCCGCCACCCGCGCCGTTGCCGCCCGGTACGGTGGCAAGGACAGAGCTGGTGGTGCTGCTTTCCGCCGCGACGCTGCCGGCTCCACCGTTGGAACTGATGGTGCCGTCGTTGACCAGCCCCAGGCCCACGTCCAGGACCATGGCGCCGCCCCCGGAACCCCCGAAGCGCCACCATCTTTCACCGGAGCCGTTCAATGCCACATAGGCCAGCCCGCTGCCGCCGCCGCTGCCCGCCATCAGCGGGGCGCCGCCGATACAGTCGGGGCTGACACACTTGCCGTTCAGGTCGTTGGCGGAGCCGCCAAGCCCGGTGCGCGAGCCGTCGGCGCCGCGCCCGCCATAGCCGCCGCCGGTAGCGCCGGAAGCGGCCAGAAGATCCAGCCGCCCCGACTGCACGCCGCCTCCGAAGCCCGTCCCCGGGGCGCCCTTGTGTCCCCCGGACTGGCCGTAGGAATTGGCCGAGATCAAACCACCGGCTTGCACCGTCAGGTTGCCCCCCACCTTAAGGCGCGCAAAAGAGTTGGCCGAATCCACCAGCAGGATGCCGCCACCCCGCACCAGCACGTCACCCGAAACCACCACCTGAATGTCGCCAAGCAGGGCCAGCACCGCACCCGTGTCCACGGTAATCGAGGAGCAGGCCAGGGGCGACCCGGTGGAACTCAGGTCCACCCGCGTTCCGCTGCCGATCGCGTCGCACGCGCCGGGCGCGGCCACCGGCACCAGCAGCGGAGGAGACGTCAACTGGCCGTCCGGATTCAGCACCGCAATGGAAATGTCCGCCAGCGCCGTGACGTCCAGGGTCAGGTTGATCTGCGTCTGGGACACCACCTGCTGGGACACCAGCACACCCCCACCCCTCACCTGCACCGATGCGCCGGACATGAAGCCGGAGCCCGACAGCGTAAACAGCTTGCCCGATTCGCCCAGCGTGGCGGAAACCGGAACGATGCCGGAAATGCGCGGCACCGGCCGCACCGTAATGGCGGAGGCCAGAACTCCCCGGCCGCCATTGGTGTCCGTCAGTGTCAGGCTGCGGGCCGTATCGAAGGGGGCGTCCGGGGCGACGGTGAGGGTCATCTGCAAGGCGGTGTCGCCGAGCACCGTCACGCCGGAGACCCCGATGCCGGTACCGCTCAGGGTCACCGCCGTGGCCGGATTCAGCAGCGTAAATCCACTGCCGGCCACCTGCGCCGTCACCACGCCGCCCTGCGCCACCGTGGTCGGGGTGATGGCCGTGATCGTGGGGCCGGAAATGACCCCGAAGAAACCGGGGGTGGTCACCGTCGTGGTGCCACCATCCGCATTCGTGGCGGTGACCGGGCGCGCCCCCGGCGCCGCAGCGGCGGCCACGTCGACGGTCACCAGGGCGCGGTTGGTGGCGGACAGGGTGACCGACTGCACCGCAATGCCCACACCGAACGCAAATTGCACCCCACCCTGGAAATTGGCGCCGTCCACCACCAGAAGCTGGGACACCGCGCCAGTGGAAACCGTGGCCGGGGACACCGCCGTCACGACGATGTAAGGCAGAACGTTCATCAGGCCGTTGCCGACTCCGGTGCTGCTGTCGGTGTTGACCACCGTCACATCGGAAAGGCCGGGGGCGGCGTTGCTGTCCACCCCGACGGTCAGCGACAGACGGTCCACGCCACCTGCGGAGGAAAACACCGGTGCGGCCGCCGCGTGAATGCCCGGATTGGAAAAAACAACCACCGCGCCGGGGGCAAAGCCGCTTCCCTCCACCTGAACCTGGACCGCCCCGGCGGTCTGCACCCCGCAACCGGCAGGGGCGACGGGAACGCAGGCGGGATCCCCGACACCGGGGGTGGTCAGAACCCTTGTGATCACGGGGCGGGGCAATACGGTCAGGCCACTGCCCAGAGCCGCCGTGGCACCCCCCGGATTGATAACTTGCACCCCCTTGCTGCCGGGCTGGGACGCGGCGCCGATGTCCAGCGTCACATCCAGCAGTGAGGGGGTGCGGTAACGCGTGCCGGTGACCGTCACGGCGGCATCGGACACCACAACCCTGGGCGGATTGATGAAGCCGGAACCCGTCACCTGGATCACCTGCCCGGTGGAGTTGGCGCGGACTGCCGCCGGCTGCACCCCCTTGTAGGCGGTGCCGGTAACCTGCAACGGTTGAGGAACGCCCGCGCCGAACTGAATGGACTGTCCCTGCCGGGCCACCGGGGTGCCGTTGGCCGACGTCCTTCCTTCACTCCAGACCAGGCCGTCCCACACATAGGTGGAAAGGGTCGTGGGCCGGGCCGGGTCGCCATTCCAGTCCACCGCCGCCACCAGCAGCATGGTGGTGGTCGGGTCGGCCACGGCGGTGATGCGCAACGGTCGCGGCATGGATGCCGGCAGGGGGGACAGCACGGGGGGCACAAGCGCGCTCGGCAAGCCCCATCCGGTCAGCGGCGTCCACCACCGGGCCTGCGGCCCATATTGACCATCCAGCCCGTACACCACCGCCAGCCGCTCCTCGAGGGACGACCAGACAATATCGAAAGGCACCACGCCCGCCACCGTCGGCAGTACGTCCGGCGCGGTAACCAGGGGCTGGGGCAACTCCTGCGCGAACAGTCCCCAGATGGTCCCGGACCAGAACTGGGCGAAAAGCTCCCCGCCTTCGGTGGAATTCACCAGCACCACCCGTTCGGAGGTTCCCGCAGCGGCCAGGCGCACGGTGCGCAACACGGCGGTCGGGGATCCGGCGGCGAACAGGGCCGGGATTACCGTCCAGGTGCCTCCGGTGCTGTCCCACACCGCGGAGTCGGGGACCACGGAACCCGCCTTGCCCCACGCCACCATGCCACGCTGCCCCGCCCCCCAATAGGTGACGTCAAACGCCCGCGCGGCCACCGTGGAAAGCCCCGGCCCGGTCAGCGGATCGGCCAGCAGGCGCGGCCCGGAGAAAACCCCGGAAGCCCCGGTGGCGTTCCATTCGGCGGCGCACAGGGTGCGGTCCTGGCGCGCGAAGGCCAGCAACACCCGGTTGCCGGCGCGGTTGGCCGCCAGACGCACCCAGGCCACCGGGCTGAGGGCGTTGTCGCACTGGGCAATGCCCGGCGGGAACACGCCGTCCGGCGTGCCGTTGAACGCGGTCCGGAAATACAGTTTGCCGTCCGCGCCGCCAAAGGCCGCAAAGAACCCGGCGCCACTGCCGGCAGCGGACACCGCGGCCACGTCAAACGGCTGGCTTGCACCGGCAGGCAGGGTCACCGGCGGGGTATCGGCCCACACCCCGGCGCTGCGCCTGCGGAAGCTCAGGGTGTCACCCGTGTCCCGCAACCCCACCATCAAGTCACCCGACGGCAGCCGGGCGAACACCAGCGCTGCGGCGGTCTGCGGCAAGACGCCCCCCACCCCGGCCGGACTGCTCCAGCCAAAACCGTTCCAGCGCCGCGACAGGGGTTGCACGCTTCCATCCAGCAGCAGCATGTCGGCGCTGTTGGTGCCGGGCGGGACCGGCATGATGTTCAGGGGCACAGGCGTGGAAACGGCACCGGCCACATCGTTGTTGTTGATCCACAAATCGCGGCACGGGGTGCCGGGTGCAGGGGTGCTGGTGCAGGTTTCGGTGAGGTTCACCTCGCCCTCGACGGGCACGCTGACCCACGCGGTCATTTGGGTAAAGCTGTCGTAGCGCGAGGTGAGGGTCACCCCCGTGCCGCCCGGGATGACCGTGGCGCCAGGAATGAATCCGGTGCCGAGAACCGTGACCGGCACCGAGGTTTGACCGGCGAACAGCGACGCCGGGCTGATGGAGGAGATCACCGGGAGAGACTGCACGACCAGAATTCCGGGGGTCTGGGCCACGCCGCCGTCCGGATTGGTTACATCGACCGCAACGTTGCCCGCGGTGGCGGACGCAGAGATGAAGATCGGCACCGACAGGGTACCCAGTGCGGTGTCCACGGTAGCCGGGCCGGTGGCGGACACCGCCAGGTCACCAAACGCGACACCCGCGCCGACCTGGAAGTTCTGTCCCGCCAGGGTCAGGGTGTAGTTGAAGCCTCGCGGCGCCGGGGCGCCCGCCACGCCGTTCACCCGCACCTGGGTGATCACCGGGCCGGGAGAAACGCTAAACGCGGACACCGGAGTGGAGGCGGAGCCGTCGGCATTGATCACCCGCACCGGCTTGGGTCCGGGAATTGCCCCCGCACCGATGGACACAAACGCATCCAGCCGGTTGGGCGGCGTGACCGTGACACTGGTGATGGTAATGCCGTTCTTCGTCAGTCCGGGCCGGGCGCCATCAATCTCCGGCACGGCTGCGGTACGGAAGTCCGCCCCCGTCACGGTGATCGGAACCGCCGGGCTCCCCTGACCGCGAACCGCCGGTGTAATGGCGGTAAACGTCGGCGCCACGCTCCGCAACGTAACGTGGCAGCTCCCCGCCGCCCCGTTTTCGACATATTTCGGGTCACTCGGGAGCCCCGCATTGCCACGTGGGCCGCCGGGGCAGCTCAGGGCAGTGGCATCCACCAGCGTTGGATCGCGGTAATACACGGCGATACGGCCACCACCACCGCCCGCGCCCGCGGAACAGCCATATCCGGAACCGCCATATCCGGAACCGCCAGCGCCGCCCTGGGCGCTCAGGTGCACACCCGCCGGCGCCTGAAGCCCGGCGGTGATCAGTCGCACCGTACCGCCCGAGCCACCGCCGCCGCCACCGCCGTCGCTCTGGAAAACGCTGAATATCCCCGGCCCCCAGGTCTGCCCACCGGTGCCGTTGGCGGTGATCAATCCGTTGAGGGTGGAGATGCCCCCGACCTGAATGAGGATGCTGCCGCCGCCCTTGCCACCGGCCATCTTGTTGACGTTGAACGCATTCCGCCCCATGCCGCCGGAACTGCCCGGCAGTTGGGGGCCGAGGGATTCCTCGTAGGCAAGCCCCCCCGGAAGCAATATGGCCCCCCCCTTGCTGGCTCCTCCCCCGACACCGCCGTGGCCGCCACCGGAACCGCCACAACTGGCGCTGATGGAGTTGTTCCCCACGCCTCCGGTACCGGCGGGCTGGGACAACGCCGCCTGGCCGTCGAGATCGATGCGGGCGCTGGTGTCCAGCAAAAAGTTACCACCGGCGTCCAGCACCGCCATCTGGGTGACTGCGGTGACCTTCAGCACTGCCCCCGGCTCGATGGTCAGGTTGCCGACGGCGGACACGGAGCCGCCATTGCGGATGATGCCCGCCACGGTAAGCGCGGCATTGTCGGGGTCCGGCGGATCGCCCGCAGCCTGACGGATGAACAGATTTCCCGCACAGACGGTGCCTTCGAGAGCGGCGGCATTCAGCGGTGTCGAGATGGCCCCCACCACGCACACGGCCTCTGCCTGGGCATCGCGCAGTTCCGCGCCGAGAACCGCCAGACTGGCGGCCACACACAGGAAAAACAGGCGCAATGGTGAGGTCAAACGCATTCGTTTACGATCCGGGACCACTCCCTGAACTGCAGGCGACACGGCGCACACCACAACGGGCGGTTCGCAGGCGACGCCTCCCCGATGACATGCATGGACTTTGCCGCATCGACGCACAACGCCATCAAATTTCGTAAATTCCTATAAATGCTGGCGATTCTACCTGTTTTTTCACTTTTTTTCAAACCTTGCACCCCATGATCCGGAGGGGGAAACGGTGCCAGTAAGGGTAAATATTTGCCGAAAAACAGGTCGTCATGGCTGCGATTTTGCGCATCGGAAACCAAACGCCGGGGCCCCCAGTTCCGGCAGCGAGGCGTGCCGGTTGGCGGACCTCAAAAACACCTCGGGAGCCCCCCAGGATCCCCCCTTGAGCACCCGGTACTGCTCCCCGAAGGCAACACGTTGCAGGTCGGAGCCGGGGTGCGCCCGGTACCAGGTGGCGGTCCACTCCGCCACGTTGCCCGCCATGTCCAGCGCCCCGTAGGGGCTGGCGTTATCCGGGTGGCTGCCGACCGGATCGGGAAAATGCCCGTTCTCCACCGACACCACGCGGGCCGCGTCGAACCGGTTGCCCCACGGGTACAGCCGCCCGTCCTTCCCCCGCGCCGCCTTTTCCCACTCCGCCTCGGTGGGCAGCCGCTTGCCCGCCCAGGCGCAGTAGGCCGCCGCATCGTCATATTTCACCGCGATCACCGGCTGGTCTTCGCGCGGCGTGGTGTTGCTCCACGCCCAGTCCGAAAACGGCTGGTGCCCGCTGGCGGCCAGAAAAACCCGGTAATCACCCACGGTCACCTCGGTGCGGTCGATCCAGAATTCCGGCAGCACCACCCGGTGCCTGGGCATGGAGTCGATGCCCACCTCCACCCCCACCTCGCCATCCGCGGCATCCTGCCCCATGATGAACGCCCCTGCCGGAACCCGAACCATCCCCTCCACGGCGGGTGCGGCCAGCCGTTGCGGGGCAGCGCACGCAGCCAGTAACAGTACGGCGGCCCACCCGAATACAACCAGGGCAGAACGCATCAGGGTTCCCCCCCCTCCTGCGCCGAACGGGCACAGCGAAACCCCATGGAACGGTGACGCTTGTCCGGTTTCGACGCCATGGTGCGGTTGCTCACCCGTCCATAGGGTTGTCCCGGCATCAGCCAACTGCCGCCCCGGGACACCTTGAGCACCTCGCCGAAGGAATTGCGCTGCAGGTCCGATCCCGGATACGCGGCGTACCAGTCGGCCACCCATTCGGCGACATTGCCGCACATGTCCATCACCCCGTAGGGGCTGACATCGCCCTCCAGTGTGCCCACCGGGGTGGTCCAGGCGAAGTTGGCGTCCTGGGTGTTGCAGTTTCCCGCCCGGTAGTCATCGCCCCACGGATAGTTGCGGCCGTCGGTGCCGCGCGCGGCCTTTTCCCATTCCGCCTCGCCGGGCAGGCGCTTTCCCGCCCAGACGCAGAAGTCATTGGCATCGTCCCAGGTGACGTACACCACCGGATGATTGGCCAGGCCCTGGGGATAGTCCCCGTCTTTCCAGGCGAAGAACTCCTTGAAGCGCGGATCGGCGGGGGCCTCTCTCCCGGTGGCGGTCACGAATTCCCGATACGCCACATTGGTCACCTCGGTGCGGTCGATCCAGAACCCGGGCAGGGTCACCGCGTGACGCGGCAGAGAGTCCACCCCCACCTCGGTTCCCACCTCGCCATTACTGGCATCCGCGCCCATCTGAAAGGGACCGGGGGCGATCCAGACCATGCCCTGCGGCGCCCCGGCGGCGGCGCTTTCGCCCCCCCCCGGCCACGCCAGCAGCAGGGCAAGCCCCACCGCGGCCCTAGCCGGGAACATCCCCCCCCGCACACCACAGGACGGTGGTGCCATCCGGAGTCAAGGTGGTCGCCACGTCAGGGGACTGGTAGCTGCAGAAGTCCATCACCTCGCCGTGGCAACGCACCGCGCAACTGAAGCGGTTGTTCTGATACCTCCATACCGGTTTGGCCGCCAGGGTGCCTTCGGCCTGGGGACCGAAGTTGATCAGGTGGGTGTTGACCACCCCGTCCAGGGCGCCGTCCGTGGCGTCCGGCGGCAGCAGTCCGCCCGCGCCGTTGCCGTAGATGGTGTTGGTGGCCTCCACGTTGGAGTGCACGTTGTAGTGACATTCGTGGCAATAGGCGCCGGTCCACTGCAGGTGATACATGTGCAGGTTGCCGTTCCACCAGTTCGTTCCCTGTCCTGGCACCCCGCTGGGGTAGGCGGGGGAGCCGAAGAAGCGCGTCCAGCTCGGGTCCACCCGGTCGGCCCCCGGCCAGTTGGGATCGAAGGCGCGCCGGTCGTGGCACTGGAAGCAGAGCAGGAAGTTGTTCCAGTGGTTGGCGCTGGCGCCGTCGCTGGCGGTACATCCCAGCTTGCTGCCCGGCGGCACGCCGCCCACGGCGGGGTTGCCCTCGTAGCAGCGGTCCGGATTGAGGATGTCGGTGTTGTAGTTGTTGCGCAGCAGCCGCAGTTTGGTGGAACCGTGCGGCCCGATCGCCGGGTAGTCCGGGAACACCGGTTTGAGCGGCAGGAACCCCGAAGGGGTGTCGGTGGCGCGCAGGTTGGACTCGGTCACCGGCCCCGCCACCACGCTGGTCTGGTCGGAATTGTGGCAGTCGGTGCACTGGATGGTGCTGTTCACCGTCAGCCCGGAACCCGACATCTGCAACTGCTTGTCGAGTTGCGGCGAGCGGTTGCGGCCCGGCGACGCCACCGGGTGAAAGGCGGCGTTGACCGGTTGCTGGGTGTGATCGATGGCGGTGTCCGGGGTGTTCGGGTCGAACTCCTTGCGCTTGTTGGAAAATCCCCGGTAGCTGAAGGACGGCTTGGTGGGCAACAGGTCGCGCGGGTCGGAACGGTGCGTCGTATCGTCCGGGAAGCGGTCGCCGACGAACACGTTCACATAGCTGTTGCCGTGGCAGCGCAGGCACACCTCGAACACATACGCCTCGCGGTCGTTGCCCGGCACGCCGGGCCCCACCACGTTGCCGTTGATGTCGATGCCGCGCATTCCCTTCAGCCGGTTGCCGGGCACCACTTGGTGCGGGTTGTGGCAGTCGGTGCATTCGATGTGGGCGTTGTCGGGTTTGCCCAGGCCGATGATGCCCTCGTTGCCCGCAGGCGGGTTCGGCGACGCCAGTTCCACCCCCTCGCCGGGATTGGCGATAAACACCGGATCGTGCCCGGTGGCCAGCTTCAGGTTCATGGCGGACCCGCAATGGGTGCTGGCGGGACTGTACACCGGCGGCACGCTGCCGTTGGCGGGCTGGCAGTTCTGCTGCAACTGGTCCTTGGCAAAATGGCTGTAGATGTCCGGCGCCACGGTGGCGGTGGTAAAGCGCGGATTGGCGGCGTTGGTGGGGTCACCCGCGGCCACGGTATAGCCTGCGGCGTTGGCGCCGATGGCGCTCTGGTTGGGGGCGTGGCACAGGAAGCAGGTGCTTTCCACCGCGTCCTCGGCGTTTGCCGCATAGGCTCCCACCCCCTCGCGGTGCAGGCGCTTGGCGCCCTGGGCGGTGTGCGGATCGTGACAGTTGCGGCAGGCGGTCTGCGCCACCGTGTGGGTGCCGTCAAAGTCGTAACCGTCGGTGCTGGTGCCGCGCTTGGGATACTGGCTGCGCACCGCCGGACTGACCGCGTGGGTGCTGCCCGCCCAGCCGGGCTTGTTGTGACAGTTGAGGCACAGAATGTCGGAGCCGGCCGGGTCGTTCTGCCAGATCGGCGCACGCAGGAATTTGGGATAGGTGACCGCGTGCGGGTTGTGGCAACTGGTGCACTGCACCGAATCGAACACCCCCTGGG
This sequence comes from Nitrospirota bacterium, assembly GCA_029858285.1. Taxonomy (GTDB): domain Bacteria; phylum Nitrospirota; class JACRHL01; order JACRHL01; family JACRHL01; genus JAOUFN01. The sequence continues at coordinate 17,454 of JAOUFN010000018.1, forward strand.
TGGTGCCTTCGGCGCGGCGCAACGGAGAGATCGGGCTGCCCCCGGCGATGTTGGCCAGCGGTGGGCCCGGATCCACCAGTTCGGCGTCCTTCTGGGCCAGCAGCGAGTCGAAGCGGAACGACACCGGGTGGTCGTTGGTCAGGTCGGTGCCCAGACGCCGGGTATCGCCGCCGTAGGCGTTGGCGTTGGGGTCGTCCGCCAGCCCGGCGGGCATGGTGATGCCGGAGGGGCCGCCGCTGACCGCCCCCGGGGCCTGGGTGCCCGAGGTGGTGCGCTGCTGTACCGGAACACTTTCCTGGGTGGTGGAGTTGAAGCCGCCGGAGCCGGGGGCGTTGATCATGCTGCCCAGGGCGATGGTGCCGTCGTGGCACGACAGGCACAGGCGCGAATAGCCGGTGGGGGCGCCGGGGTGAACCTCGCCCTCGAAGGAGCGCGACCACACCTGATCGTACAATTTATAGCCGCCGGGGACATTGGACAGGTGGCGGTTCCACAGCGGGCCGTTGACCTGGGTACCCTCGGTGCCGCCGTGCGGGGTGTGGCAGAACACGCAGATCTCGCCGCTGGCCGAATACACCGTGTATCCCGCCTGACCGCTGGCTGCGGGGCCGTGGGTGGACAGGTTGTGCTTGGTGCTGGCGATGTCTTCCACCGCCTCCACCGCCGGAGGCACCTGGGCCCCCGCGATCAGGACATGCATCAGGACCCCCGCCCAGGCCCCCCCCAGGATGCCGAGCGCGACCTTGCCAAACGTTTTCCGGGACATCTGGATTGCTCTCATCACCTGTTACCGCCTTCTGCAGATTCCTCCGCCTGTGTCGGGTCCGTTGCCTGCTCCGTCCCTGCCGGCTGCCCGGCTTCCGCCGGCTGCGCGGGAGGCGGCAGTCGCCGGAACACCTGAATCCGGTTGTTGTGGGTGTCGGCCACGAACACGTCGTCGCCCGCCACCGCCACGCCGATCGGCAGCCACAGTGCCCCCGGACGGCTGCCCGCCTCGCCAAAATGCATCAGCAGGCCACCGTCGGCGCCGAACATCTGCACCACATCATAGATGCCGTCCACCACGAACAGGGTGCCGTCGGCGGCCAGCGCCACCCCCTTGGGCTTGGCGAAGCTGCCCACCGAATCCCCCAACTGGCCCACGTGGCGCAGGTAATCGCCCTCCGAACCGAACACCTCCACGCGGAAATTCAGGGAATCGCTGACAAAAATATTGCCGTCGCCGTCGAGTGCCACATGAGTCGGAAAATTGAATTGTCCCTCGCCATCGCCGCGCTGGCCGATCGCCCGTAACAGATGGCCGTCGCCATCGAACACCAGCACCCGGTGGTTGCCGGTGTCGGCGGCGATCAGACGGCCCCGGACCGCATCCCAGACCAGCCCGGAAGGGCGGACCAGCCCCTCGCCGAACCAGCCGATCAGGCGGCCGTCGGTGCGGTACAGAAAAATTTTGTTCAGGATCGAATCGCTGACAAAGATGCGCTGCCCGGCCGCGTCGAAGGCCACCCCCACCGGTGACGCCAGCCGGTCGTCCCCGACAATGCGGAAGGCCTGGGCGTAGGACGGCTTTTTCAGGTTGAAGATGTGCACCACCTGCAGCCCGGTATCCGCCACCAGCAGCCAGCCGTCGGCATCGGCGTACAGCCCCGTGGGGTTCTCCACCCGGGGCGGCTTTTCCTTGCCGACCACGGCGCGGAACAGGCGCCTGGCGCCACGCTCCTGAATGCCGATGTCGGCGGGCACGGCGATCTGGCGCAAAAATGCCACCCGGGGGGCGTCCGGCGGCACCGGCCACACCCGTTGCATGTCCGGCACCGGCTCGGGCAGGGGTTTGGGGGCCGAGGCGCACCCGGCGGCCAGCAGCAGGGCCGCGCAGGCCGCTGCCAGCAACCCGGAAGCGGGCCGCTGCCAGAGGCGTGGGGTGATGCGGAAAGGGGTGCGCATCAGAAGCTCCGCGTCACGTTCAGGCGCACGTTGTTGACGTTGTCGCGGCCATAAAAGCTGCCCTCGTTGCGGAACGTGGTGTCGGCGTTCAGGCTGGCCCGCAGCAGGCCGATGGAATAGCCAAGCTCATAGGCCAGCCCGGCTTCCTGCACCTGATACCCGCCCCCCGCCCAGGTACGCCGCGCATTGCCCTCCAGCCGCTGGGTGCCGCGCAGGAAGGCGGTGCCGTTCCAGGCCAGGGTACTGTGCGCCTCCTGGTGCGCCCCCTGCATGTCTTCGGAACTGCGCGCGATGCTGTAACCGCTGCGCGCCTCCAGCCCGGACCAGAAGCGGTAGGTGCCGTCCAGTGTGAAAATGGAGGTGGAAATATCCTGCTGCGTCCAGAACAGGCGGCTGCGGGACTGGGTCATGGAAAAATCCCCGGACAGCACGTCGCTGGGCAGCAGCAGGGCGGTGCGCGGCTGAAAATTGCCGTTCAGCGTCAGGTAGTGCTCCTGGGTATAGGGCGACATGCCGTGCCCCGGCGGCGCCTCGCGGATGTCGGTGAACTGGTAAAAGCTGGTCAGGCGCACCCAGTCCACGGTGTGATCCGCGAGGGTCAGGTTCAGGGTGTCGGTCAGGCGGTCGCTGGCAGTCCCCCCGGACGACACCACATAGCCGGTGGTGACCCCCCAGCCGAAGGTGAGGGGTTGAAACTCATGGCGGGCGGTGAAAAAGGCGCCGCTGTTGTAGGCGCCAAAGCGGTGTTCCTGCCCCAGCGAATTGCGCGTGACGTTCTGCGCCACACCCAGATTCAGGCCGGTGCTCCAGCCCAGCCGGGGCCGATGGACCACCCCCATGCTGGCGCTGCCGGTGTCCAGCTGCGAGGACTGAATGTCCAGACGGCGCACCGCAACGCTGCCGTTCACGTCGGTGCGGGTGCCCAGACGCCGGGTGCCGCGCCCGTACATCTGCTGGCTGGTGAGCGGATCGGTCTGCTCCTGGGGTATTTCGGAAAAGTCGTAAGCCAGCGAGCCGCTGGAAATGGCCTTGTTGCGGTAATTGACCAGCCCGCCGTAATTGTTGGACAGGAAGATGGACCGGCCCCCGGCGATCCGCGTCGAGGTGCTGTCGCGGGTGGTGCGGTTGGCATAAAGGTTGGACGAAATCCGCTCCGACCAGTCCGTGGCGGACGACAGGGACAGCCCGTGGGCGCTGGTCTCGCTGCCTGCGGCGCGGAACTGCGAAAAACGGTAGGCGCTCTGCAGGCGCGTGGCGCTGCCCAGGTCAAAGCGCTTGTCCAGGCTGGCCATGCGCCCGATGCCGGTGGCGGCCGAATCCACCGTCTGGGAGGTCTGGCGCAGGGACACGCCCAGGGGATTGCCGTCCGGCATCGGCACCCGGGTATTGAAGTCCACGCTGGTTCCCAGCGCGGAGCGGTCCACCGGCCGCCCGTTGCCGTTGTCGGTAATGGAACGGGTGAGGGTCAGGTTCATCGGCACCCGGGTGGGGAACAGGGTGAGGCCGAAGTTCAGGTCGGTGGTGCGGTAATTGTTAGCCCGCGCGCCGCCGCCGGTGCCGTGGTCGTCGCTTTTGGTGTCCCGCAGTCCGGCGCCGAACGTCCACATCCCCAGTTCCCGCCGCAGCACATTGCCGGACAGGTTGAAGCGGTATACCTGCTGGAACTCGGTGCGCACGGAGTTGGAGGAGGGGGTGTTCACCTCGGTGCGGCCATAGGACCAGCTCAACGCCCCGCCCAACTGCATGGCGGCGGCGGGCTGCGGGATGGCCAGCGCGGCGAAAATCGCCAGCGCGGCCGGCAAAAAAAGCCCCGGCCACCGGGACTTGCCGTCCCCTCCCGGCCAGGCACCCCGCCTCAGGGGACGCTGGCCGGGTCCAATGCAACGCTGACGCGGCATGGACCCGCCGCCCCCTACTCGGGGAACTCCAGCTTGGCCCCGCCCATCAGGCCCTTGAGCCAGGCGTCACGGGCTTCCATACGGCGCGCAGCCAGCCATTCCGAGGCAAACAGTTCAAGTTTGAGTCCGTCAAATGCCATCAGCCGCCCCTCCACGCGCCGCGTCACATGCACCAGCGCATATCCGAACAGCGTAAACACCGGTTCGCTGATCTCCCCCGGCTTCAGGGCAAAAGCCGCCTTGCCCACTTCATCCAGGTCCGCCTGACCCTCGTGGATCAGCCCCAGATCCTCGGCGCGCACCCCCTTCCGGGTGGCAGCCTCCTGCCACACCACGTCCAGCGGCTCGCCGTCGGTCACCCGCTGGCGGATGGCCGCCACCTGTTCGCGGGCGGCCTCCCACACATCCTGCGGGGAGCTGGCCTCCACCTCTACCAGCAGGTAGCGCACCTCCGCCTGGGGCGGAATGCGGAACTTGTCCGGGTTGGCGGCGTAATATTCCCGCAACTGCGCCTGGGTGGGGGGGGGCACGCTGCCCTCCACCTGCTCCTCCACCTTGCGCACCAGCACATAATCCCCAAGGCCCTCGCGGATGCGCTCGACATCCAGCCCCCGAGCCGCCACCGCCTTGAGATAGGACGCCTCGTCCCGGAAGCGGTCACGCAGGGCCTTTTCCTCCTGGTCAATCTCGGCGTCGGTCGCCCGGATGCCCTTTTTGCGGGCATCCTGCAACATCAGGCGGAAAAACACCATTTCCTGCAACAGTTCACGCTGATACCTCGCCACGCGCTCTGGCGACAACTCGCCGTGGCTGCCCGTCGCGGGCAGGCGCAGGACGATGCGGGCGTTGAACTCCGAGGTCAGGATCGGGTCGCCATTGACCCGCACCAGCACCGGGTCTTCCTCTGCTTTTCCCGCGCCCGCCGCCTCGGGGGCGGCGCTTGCGGCGTCCGCCCCGGCAGCCGGAGCCGCGGCGCTTTCAGTCGCGGCTGGCCCCGCGGCGTCGGCCGCAAGGGCGCGACCACACCACGGCGCAGTGGCGGCGGCCCACAGGACCGCCGCCACCCATACCGGCATGAACCACCGGCCGGGCCGGTGCCATGTCTTGCCTAAACAGGCTTTACCGCAGGAAGACACCAACATCATTTTCCAGAGACTGGGGCCGCCGGCACGTGGCCGGCGGCCCGGTTACAGATGACTCTCTGTCTCCGTCCCTTCCGCACCAGCTATTTCTGGTGGCAGGAGAGGCAGATCGCGCTCTGGAAGTTCGGGTTGTTGCTGAGGTTCTGGGTGTCGGCAGCGACCCCCGTCACAGCAGCCCACGCCGTGACACCACCGCCGGAAGGCAGCGGCAGCGGCAGCCCGGTGGCAGCCGCCTTCACGTTCGGCAACCGCAGGAACAACGGACGCGGGGTGTGCGGGTTGTGGCACGAGGCACACTCCACAAACTCACCCGTGGTGCCGGTGGTCGGATCCGGGTAGGCCCGGATGCGGTCGCGAATGTCTGTGTTGTAGTCCGCTTCCAGCGCCGAATTGCGGTTCAGGTAGGTGACGAAACTGCCGGCCGGCTTGTTGAAGTTGGCGATGATTTCGGCGAACTGCGGATCGGTGGTCGGAATCTGGATGCTGATCGGGTGATCGTCACTCAGGTCCTTGGTCAGGTTGGGGAACGGCGCCATACCCCAGGTACCGGTGGTCGGCACCGCACCGGTGTTGTCCGCACCCGCAAAGAATTGCGAAGCGGTCTGCGGGCCCAGCACGGTCTGGAAGCAGGCCACCGTGGTCGCGGTGCCGCAGGCATTGCGCAGCGCGCCGCTGAGCACGCCGGCGGCGCCCACACCCAGGGTGTTGGGGGTCAGCATGCCCATGCTGGTGACGGTACCGCCCACAGTCTTGTTGCCGGGCAGGAAGCCACCCGAGCCGGGGGCGTTGATCAGGGCATCAATCCCGATGGTGCCGTCGTGACACGACAGGCAGGCCAGGGATACGCCCTGGGGCTGCAACGCGGTGGCGTTGAAGTTGGGGCTCGAGTACAGGGTGTACCCGGCGCTCGCCGGCAGCGCGCGGTTCCACAACGGCGCGGCGGCGTTGTCGGTGCGGCCACCGTGCGGGGTGTGGCAGAACACGCAGATCTCGGTGGTGGGCGCCGCGGCGGTCGGCACCATGATGTCCGGATTGCGGAAGAAGTTGTGCTTGGTGTTCTTGACGTCCTCGGCGGGCAACGTCGCGTTCGGCCACGCCTGGGCGTGGGCCTGTTTGGTCGGCATCGCCAGCGCCAGCCCCACCAGGGCCAGTCCGACGGTTGCAAAAGTCAGTTTGCGAAACATGGTTTCCTCCTTGTTGTCTTCCCAAAACGGGGGCGCCCCTGCACGGGCAACCCCGCCCCTGTCGAATCACACCACTCCCGGTCCATTGTCGTCGGCATCAGGGCGCCGAAGGCGCCACTGGCGCCGGGGGGGGTGTGTCAGCCTTGATTTCCCCTGCGGGTTCCCCCGCAGGGTCATCCGGATAGCGGATGTACTCGTACACATTGATGCGGCGGTTGAACTGGTCCGCCACGTAAATCCGGTCGTCCGGCCCGACGGCCAGCCCCGCCGGCATCCAGAATTGCCCTGGGCCTGCGCCCATCTCGCCGAAAAACAGGAGCAGGCGCCCCTGAGAGTCGAAAATCTGCACGTTGTTGAAGGCGGCGTCGGTCACATAGATGTGCCCCGCGGAGTTGATGCCCAGGCCCTTGGGCTTGGAGAACTGCCCGAAACCGCGCCCCACGCTGCCCAGCTTCCACAGGAACTCCCCTTCCGGGTTGAACACCTGAATGCGGAAATTGAGCATGTCTACCACATAGACATTGCCGTCCGGCCCCACCGAGACGTTGGTAGGCCAGTTGAAGGCGCCGTCCAGGGAGCCGGGACCGCCGAAGGTCTTGATGAAATTGCCGTCCAGGTCGAACACCGCCACCCGTTGTTCGCGGGTGTCGGCCACGTAGACACGCCCGGCGGCGTCATGCACCGCCAGCCCCACCGGCTTGGCCAGATGGTCGTGACCGCCCATGGCGTTCACATAATTTCCGTCGTGGTCATACACCACCACCCGCGCCTGCTGGGCGTCGGTGACGTAGATCCGGCCCCGGGCGTCGGTGTCGATGGCCAGCGGTTGCGCCAGCACCCCCAGGCCGTCCACCCCCAGCATCCAGAATTTCTTGCCCGCCTCGTCGAACACCAGCACCTTGCGCCAGCCGGTATCGGCCACGAACAGGCGGCCCGAGGCGTCCACATGCACGCCGTACGGCTTGCTCAGGCCGGTGGCGGTGTCGCTCCCGGCAATCAGGCTCATCAGGGCGTTGGTGGCCTTGGCCGAGACATCGGCGCTGGACGAGATGCTCTTCACAAAGCGGATGCGCGGTTTTTCCGGCGGCAGCGGCCACACCACCTCGGGGGGGGGCTTTTTGGGGCCGGAGGCGCAACCGGACAACACCAGCATGGCGGCGCACGGCACCAGCAGGGCCGCCAGCAGGAGGCCGGCCGACAGGCGCCGCAGCGACGGGCGGCGGGCAGACGGATTCGATATGGCGTGTCTATTTTTCATGGCACGTCAGGCACAGGGCGCTGCCCTGATTGGAGACCCGCAAAAACGGGTCGCGCCCCTCGGAGTTGTCCTCATCCGGGTTATGAATATCGTGACAAGTCGCGCATTGTACCTTATTCCCCTCGTAGGTCTGTATGCCGTTTTCAAAAGCCCTGCCGCCGTCGCCCTTGTCGAGGGGTGGCTGGTGGAACTGGGGATCGACGCGGCGGTTCGGGTAGACCATGGAAATGGGGTGGTCGTCGCGCAGATTCTGGGTAAGGTAGCGGATGGAGGCGTCGTGGGCCGCGTTCACGCCGCCAATGCCCCCCTCGGCGCGGCTGTGGCACTTGGCGCACGATTCGGAGCCCCGCGCCGCATCGGTGGCGTCCATCTTGTAGTGCACCTGGGAGTCCGACCACTTGTGGTACTGCGGTTTGTTGCGCACGTCGTCCACCGCCACGGTGCCGTCGTGGCACGACAGGCAGGCCAGGGAAATACCGTCCGGCGCCGCCACCGGGCCGGAGTTGAAGTTGGGGCTGGAATACATGCTGTAGCCGACGGTGTCCGACAGATTGCGGTTCCACAGCGGCGCCACCGGGCTGCCGTTGTGGGGAGTGTGGCAATAGATACACGCTTCGCGGTAGTCGTTGAAGGTGAAGCCCTGCATCGGACCCGTGGGAGAACCGCCGTAACCGCGCTGGTTGAAATGCGACAGGTCGTGGCGCGAGCCGATGATGGTGCCCGCGCCCGCCACGCCGACGGTCACCAGCGCCACCAGCGCCAACAGCAGAGGAGTCAGGCGCGCCGCCCTCATGCGCCCCCCTCAAGGCCGTCCAGGCGGCTGATGCCGGCCATGGTGCCAAACCACTTGCGCCCCCGGCCGTCCACCGCCAGCGCGAACACGGAGTCGGAAATCAGCCCGTCGCGGCTGGTCAGGGACTGCCAGCGGCCGTTCCGGAGCAGGCTCACGCCGCCGTCGCTGGTGGCCCACAGGGTGCCGTCGGCATCGGCGTAGAGGTCGGTCACAAAATTTCCCGCCAGCCCGTCGGCACGGGTGAAAGTCTGCCAGCTTTTGCCGTCAAAACGCGACAACCCGGCGCCCCAGGTACCGAACCACTTGTTGCCGTCGCGGTCGATGGCCGCCGACAGCACATAGTTGGGATTCGGCCCCTCCGCATCCTTGCCGGGGGTTTCCCGGTGGTGGCGGCTGGGGTTGCCCAGCGGCTCCTCGTCGGCCACCCGCGACGCTTCCGCCCCCAAGCCGTCGGAGTGGGTCCAGGTATGCCACAGCTTGCCGTCGAAGGAGCTCACCCCGCCCTCGGTGCCCAGCCACAGGGTGCCGTTTTTGTCCTGGGCCATGGCATAAACCCAGTCGTCGGCCAGACCGTCCGTGGTGTGAAAAGTATTCCAGCGCTTGCCGTCGAAGTGCGACAGGCCGCTCCAGGTGGCCACCCAGTAGCCCTTGCCGCTCACGTCGGCGAGCACCTGATAGACAAACGGATCGCCCAGCCTGGGCACGCTGGTGTGGGTCCAGCGCCCGTTCAGCACGTGGGTCAGGCCGCCGCCGTGGGTGCCCACCCACATGCCGCCGTCGGGGGCCACTTCCACCGCCATCACGTTGCTGGAGAGGAGCCCGGATTTGGTGTCGTAGCGGGCCACCACCTCGTCCCGCACCTGATTGTAGCGCAGCAGCCCGCCCTCGGTGCCCACCCACACCTCGTCGCCCTGAAAGGCCATGGCGTGCACGCTGGTGTTGAGCTCGAACTGGGTCCAGCGGGGGTGCAGCGCGGGAACGGCTGCCGACGCGGTGGCGGCTGCCGGAATCACGGCAGAGCGGCCGGTTTCCGGCATCGATCCAGAGCGGGCAGCATCCCCCTGGGAACCGCCCTGACGGTCACAGCCGGCCAGCAGCACGCCCACCACCGCGACCAGCGGGAGCAAGAGGGAAATCAGCCGGCAATGGGGCGGTACGGACAAACTGATTTTCGGAAAACCTTTTGCGCAGAAGACAAAAAACCCGGAAAAAAGCGCCATTCTCCCTGCCGACAAGGGCGGGACAAACGGGGCCGCCCGGTGCGGGAGACACCGGCTCAGGGAAGTTTTTTTCACAGGTTCGGACACATCCGTCCTACATTTTTCCCAACAACAACCGGGTTTTATAAACTGTGGGGGCGGGCGCGATGCTACCGGCCACGGAGCCCCCGCGTCAACCCACGCGGACATCTCCGCCCCGCAACACGGGCCGCATCACCACGCAAGCCACCGCAAAAACGCACCACGAGGGCCGCATCACAAACCCACCCCGCATCGCCCCCGCAGCCCTCCGGGCCACCGGAACGAGACAACGCCCACCCCTGCGAAACGCCAGCATGAAGCCCCCGCGCTGCCTCCCCGGCAACGGCCCCGCCGGACACCCTCCGGCAGAACCGGTGCAAGGAACATGCCGATGGGGCACTCCCCCGGGGTCCGAAAAAAGTCTCCGCAATCTTCCTCCCCCCGCCGGGGATCAATTCCACGTTTTTCGTCGTCGGATGACTTGACATCCACTGGCCAGAATTGTTAAAAAACCTGCTCAGTTGATTCCGTCGTCAGGATGCGTTTGTTTAAAACCGGTGCCGCCCGGTGTTGCGGATTGTCCGGTGCGTCAGTTGATCCGGGGTTGCGTTTGATCCGGTGTAGCGTGGTTCCGGCCGGGCGTTCGGGCGCCTGCGGGATGTAGCGCAAGGCCACAATGAGGTTGACCATGAAAAAGCGGCCCATCGCCAGGCCCATCGTTCTGTTCCTTGCGCTGACAGCAATTGTCAGCGGCCTGTTTGTGTTCGGGGGCCAAAATACCTCGCGGGCGGAATACGGGGACATCACCCTGAACCGCCACGCCGAAAAGGCCGGCATGCCGCCGGTGGTGTTTCCCCACTGGTTCCACCGCATCCGCTTCAAGTGCAAGGTGTGTCACCCGGCCATTTTCGAGATGCGCGCGGGCTCCAACGACATCACCATGAAGAAGATCGTCAACAAGGAGTTCTGCGGCCGTTGTCACAACGGCACCATCTCCTGGCCGCCGCTCTACTGCGACCGCTGTCACGCGGGCAAGAGCGACATCACCATTCCGAAGGCCCGCGGCTTCGTGAAGTGACCCGGTGGCGCCGCGACTGATGCGTTGCGTGTGTAAGGATTGAGCAAGGATTGATGCCATGACCCATCTTCGGAAACTCCTCATTGTTCCGGCCCTGTGCGCGGCCGTGGTACTGGCGCTGTTCGCCCACGGCCCCGTGGTGCAGGCGCAGGACAAGCCGACCGCAGCCAAACCCGCCGACGGAAAGCCGACGGAAGACGCCTTCTTCCAGTCCCTCATCGACCCCAAGCAGGCGATCTGGATGGACAGCACCGGCCAGATTGCCGGCACCGGCGACCCCAACGGTTTCGCGGGCGAAGCCTTCAAGATGGGGCGCGGCGCCCATCCCGAGGCGCTGGAACTGTCCAAACTGCCCACCGACGTCTACGGCCTGGTGGACTGGGCCCGCGCCATTCGCGAAGGCTATGTCACCCCGCGCCATACCCTGGACCCGGCCAAGCAGGACAGCCCGGACGACAAGCCGTTCGGCCTCGCCCTGCTCATTCCGGCCAAGTCCGAGAGCATGCCGGACGTGATCTTCCCGCACGACATCCACACCATGTGGCTGACCTGCAACAACTGCCACCCGGAAATTTTCGCCATGAACGGGGCCATGAACAACAAGGTCATGACCATGCCGAAGGTGGCTTCCGGCGAGTACTGCGGCCGCTGTCACAACCGCATCGCGTTCCCGCTTTCGGACTGCAACCGCTGCCACGTGCACGACAAGGGCACCGGCGCCCCCGAGGGCGTGAAAGTGCCCGCCGACTACACCCCCTAAGGGGAAAAAACCGGCCCCGGTCCGGGGTGGGACATTTCCGCTGCGTCGTCATGGGGCGCGGGTCCGTACCACACGGGTCCGCGCCCCTTGCCGCTTCCCCCGCGGGAGGCCCGCGGCGAGACACTCTCCCGCACCATGGCGGTTGCGCAACCCCCCTCCGCCGGGCGATCCTGACACCATGCACCCACTGCTCCGCACACTCTCCTACATCCGCCCCTACCGGCGCCTGGCGCTGGCCTCGCTGAGCCTGGCCGCCCTCACCACCCTGCTGGAGCTGGCGCCGCCGTGGATCCTCAAAACCGTGCTCGACGACGTCCTGCCCGGCTCTCGCCTGCACCTGTTTTATGGGCTGATGGCGGCTTTGGTGCTGGCCTACGCGGGGCGCGCCTGCTCCAACATGGGGCGCATCCGCCTCAACAACACCCTGGAGCAGCGCGTGGTGTTCGACATGCGCGACCACGTTTACCGCCGCCTGCAACTGCTGTCCCTGGACTATTTTGACGACCGCGCCACGGGCGAAATCATGTCGCGGGTGAACAACGACGTGAACAACATGGAGCGGGTGTTCATCGACGGTGTGGAACAGTTCCTGATCGCCGCCCTGACCCTGACCGGCGTCGCCACCATGATGTTCCTGCTCGACTGGAAGCTGGCGCTGGCGGCCCTGGCCCCCATCCCCCTGCTGGTGCTGGGGGGCGTCCTCTACACCCGCCGGGTGCACCTGCTCTACACCTTGATCCGCCGCAAGCTGGCGGTGATGAACGCCCAGTTGCAGGACAATATCTCGGGCATTCGCGAAATTCTCTCCTTCAACCGCCAGGATTTCGAACGCGGACGCTTTGCCGCCACCAGCCAGGAGTACGCCGAAGCCAACCTCAAGGTGATGCGCCTGTGGTCGGTCTACTCCCCCTCCATGCTGTTCACCGGCGCCCTGGGCACGGTGTTGATCGTGGGGCTGGGCGGCCCGCGGGTGATGAACGGCAGCCTGTCCCTGGGCAGTCTGGTGGCCATGCTGCTCTACCTGGCGCTGTTTTACGCGCCGGTGAACCAGATTCACGGCATCAACCACATGCTGCAGCACGCCCTGGCCTCGTGCCGCCGGGTGTTCGAGATCATCGACGCCGAACCGATGATCGCCGACCGCCCCGGCGCCTTGCCCCTGCCCGCTCCGGTGCGCGGCGAGGTGATGTTCGAGGACGTCTCCTTCCGTTACCGGCCGCAGATTCCGGTGCTGGACCATGTGTCGCTGTCGGTGGCCGCCGGGGAGCACGTGGCGCTGGTGGGGGCGTCGGGCGCGGGCAAAAGCACCGCCGTGAAGCTGCTGATGCGTTTTTACGACCCCACCGACGGGCGCGTCACCCTGGATGGGCACGACCTGCGCGATATCCCCGTCGTCAACCTGCGCGATCAGGTGGCCCTGGTGTCCCAGGACCCGTTTCTGTTCAACGGCACGGTGCGCGAAAACATCCTCTACGGACGGCTGGAGGCCACCCCGGAGGAGATGCTGGAGGCCGCCCGCGCCGCCCAGGTGGACACCTTTGTGAGCCTGCTGCCGGAAGGCTATGACACCCGCATCGGCGAGCGCGGCATTCGCCTGTCGGGGGGCGAGCGCACCCGCATCGCGGTGGCCCGCGCCCTGCTCAAGAACCCCCCGGTAGTGATTCTCGACGAGGCCACCGCCAGTGTCGACACCGCCACCGAGCGGCTGATTCAGGACGCCACCGAACGGCTGATCGAGGGGCGCACCACCTTCATCATCGCCCACCGCCTGTCCACCCTGCGCACCGTGGACCGCATCCTGGTGCTGGACGATGGTCACATCGTGGAGAGCGGCACCCACGACGAGCTGGTGGCCCGCCAGGGCGCCTACGCCAGCCTGTTCGAAACCCAGATCGCCATCTGACCGGATTCACTCCGCCTCCACCGCCGCCTCCACCGTCAACGGCGCGCCGACCAATCACCACATCCCGGCGCGATAAGGTCCTCCTCCCACAGGTATAATCCCCGACGATGGACCGGGAGCCCAAAGACAAATCCACCCTGCGCACCGGTTTCACCACCGGAGCCTGTTCCCAGGCGGCGGCGCGGGCGGCGGCAGAGATGCTGGCCAGCGGCGGGGACCGCGAACGGGTTACCGTGCGGCTGCCCATGGGGCGCCGGGTGACCTTTGCCCTCGAGCGCCACGAACGGCATGCGGACGGTTCCGTCACCTGCTCCGTGGTGAAGGACGCCGGGGACGACCCCGACTGCACCCACGGCGCCCACCTCACCGCCACCGTGCGGCGCACCCCCGAAGCCGGAGTGACGCTGGAAGGGGGCGACGGCGTCGGCACCATCACCCGCCCCGGTCTGGGGCTGCCGGTGGGGGGACCGGCCATCAACCCGGTGCCCCGGGAACACATCCTGCGCGAGGTGCAGGAAGTCATCGACGCCACCCCGGAGTTCAGCGGCGGCATGCGCGTGACACTGGCCGTGCCCGGCGGCGGAGAAATGGCCAAACACACCCTCAACGACCGCCTTGGCATCGTGGGGGGCATTTCCATCCTCGGCACCACCGGCATCGTGCGGCCTTACTCCACCTCGGCGTTCCGCGCCTCGGTGACCCAGGCCATCCACGCGGCGGCGGCCCAGGGGTGTACCCACATCGCCATCACCACCGGGGGACGCAGCGAAACGGCGGCCCGCGCCCTGCTGCCGCACCTGCCCGGCGGCGCCTTTGTGCAGATGGGCGATTTCGTCGGCCACGCCCTGCGCGAGGCGGCCCGCGCCGGTCTCCGCCGGGTGACCATCGTGGGCATGATCGGCAAATTGTCCAAACTGGCGGACGGCAAGCGCCAGACCCACGCGGCGGGCAGTCAGGTGAATACGAAAATGCTCGCCACCCTGGCGCGCAAGCTGGGGGCCGACCGGGTGCTGGCGGCGCAGATCGCGGTGGCCAACACCGGCCGTCACGCCATGGACCTGGCCACGGCGGCGGGCATCGCGGGATTGCCGGACGCAGTGTGTCGGCGCGCCGCCGGGCACGCCGGGCGTTTTGCCGGCGACACCGTGGCGGTGGACGTGGTGATGACCGATATGGAAGGGGTGGTGACGGGGCGCTCCCGGTATCCGGGGACTGTGGAGACTGCGGGCTGAAGGCGCCGGCAGCCCATTCGTCCCGCTCAACACATTGACCGTTCCACCCCGTCCCGCCTATCCTCAACCCACCCCCTCCCGATGATTTGATCCCGCCCCCAAGGAGTCCCCGTGTCCACTTCGCCGCCCGTCAACGTCACCGAACAGCTCACCGCCAGGGGGCGTGCCATCGAAGAGGGCAGTTTTGCCATCGTCGATGCCGAGGCCCGGGGCCACCACTGGGCCGAAGCGCCATGGCAGGTGGTGCGCCGCATCGTCCACGCCACCGCCGATTTCGACTTTGTCACCGCCACCGCCATGTCGGATGACGCGGTGACGGCAGGCATCGCCGCCATCCGCGCCGGGGCCCCCATCGTGTGCGACGTCGAGATGATCGCCGTGGGCCTTTCCAAACCGCGGCTGGAGCACTTTGGCTGCCGCACCCACGTGCACATTTCCGACCCCGACGTGATCGAGCAGGCCCGCGCCGAAAACTCCACCCGCGCGGTGATGGCCATGCGCAAGGCCAGAACACAGTTGCACGGCGGCATCGTGGCGGTGGGCAACGCCCCCACCGCCCTCCTCGAGGTGTGCCGCATGGTGCGCGAGGAGGGCATCCTCCCGGCGCTGGTGGTGGGGGTGCCGGTGGGCTTCGTGTCCGCCGCCGAATCCAAGGAAGAGGTCCTCACCCTGCCGGTGCCACACATCGTCTGCCGGGGCCGCAAGGGCGGCTCCAGCATCGCCGTGGCCGCCCTGCACGCCCTGCTGGCGCTGGCCGAGGCCCAGGAAAACACGGAAACAAGGAAGGCCGTCGAGTCCGCATGAACCCCACCAGCGAAGCCAGTCCGAACAGCCTCATCCGCGTCATCGGCATCGGCAGCGGCGCCCGCGCGGGCATCTGCCCCGGCCATGCGGAAACCATCCTCGGCGCGGAACTGCTGATCGCCTCCCGGGAGCATCAGGAACTGTTCCCGGAGTTCCCCGGCAAGCGCCTGGCCATCACCAGCAACATGCAGGAGGTCACCGCCACCTGCAAGGCGGCGCTGGGCAAGTTCCGCGTGGTGGTGCTGGGTTCCGGCGACCCCAATTTCTTCGGCATCGGCCGTTACCTGATTTCCCAACTGGGGGCCGCCAGCGTGCGCATCGAGCCCGCCGCCAGCTTCATGCAGACGGCCTTTGCCCGCGCAGGGCTGCCGTGGCACGAGGCGGCGCTGGGTTCGGTACACGGCAAGCCCATCGAGATCGCCTCGGCGCTGGCCCGCCACCACCCCATCGTGGGGCTGTTTACCGACCCCGACAACACCCCCCAGGCCGTCGCCCGCCACCTGATCAGCACCGGGTTCAAGGGAGTCACCTGCCACGTGGTGTCGCGCATCGGCCATCCCGACGAGCAGATCAAAAGCGCCAATCTGGAAGAGACCGCCGGCCAGACCTTTCCCGAACCCAACGTGCTGATTCTGGTCCACCGCGAACCGCCCCGGCGGCGGCTGGTGCTGGGCCTTCCCGAGGAAACCTTTGTCCACCGCAAGCCCAAGGCCGGCCTCATCACCCGCCGCGAGGTGCGCGCCCTGGCGGTGGCCAACCTGCATCTGGCGGAGGATTCGGTGGTGTGGGACATCGGCGCCGGGTCCGGCTCGGTGGCGGTGGAATGCGCCCTGTTCGCCACCCAGGGGCATGTGTACGCCATCGAAAAAAACGCCGAGGACGTGCAGAACATCTGCGCCAACGTCACCGCGTTCGGGGTGCTCAACGTCTCTCCGGTCCACGCCACCGCCCCCGAGGGGCTGGCCGACCTGGCCGATCCGGACGCCGTTTTCATCGGTGGCACCGGCGGCCAGATGGGCTACCTGCTCAACGAGGTGCTGCCGCGCCTCAAACCCGGCGGAAGGCTGGTGCTGACCTTCGCCACGCTGGAAAATCAGGCCCAGGCCCAGGCATGGTTCAAGGAACGCGGCATCCCCATGGAGATCACCCAGATTCAGGTGTCGCGCGGAGTGCCGATTCTGGACCTGACCCGTCTGGAGGCCCAGAACCCGGTCACGCTGATGGCCATCACCCGTCCCCAGGTCGACCCGAACACCGCCTAGACCACGCCCCGTCCCCCGCACGGTGGAGCGTGGCCGCATAAAATGTCCGTTGACAGCAGAGGGGGGCGCAGGCTAGGATTCTGCTCCTTTTCGGGGGTGTGTATCAGGGGCCGTAGTTCAGTCGGTTAGAACGCCTGCCTGTCACGTAGGAGGTCGCGAGTTCGAGTCTCGTCGGCCCCGCCACACACCATCCAGTCCGCTCGGGGGTTCCCCTCCCGCGCGGTTCTTCCTGTATCATTACCCGCTGCGCGCCTCCCCCCCTGCGGGGCGGGAGTCGCCGCGCCGGAATGTCGGGAGCACAGGGCTCCCGCAGGGTCGGCGCGCAAACCCCGAACCGGAACGACATCGGCATGAACGACAGCGTCCTGCAGATGGTGCTCTCCGCCGGATGGCTCACCAAACTGGTGTTGGCCACCCTGGTGGGGTTCTCCGTCGTCACCTGGGCCGTGATTTTTTCCAAATGGCGGACCACCCGCGCCGTGGGCATTGCCGACGGTAAATTCCTCTCCTCCTACCGCACCGCTCCGTCCCTCTCGGCACTGGCCGGAAGCGGCCTGAACCCGGAACGCGGCCTCGGCTATGTGTTCACCGACGCCATGCAGAAGGTGCGGCGTCATCAGGGCGAGTTTTCCTCCGACTGGCTGTCCATTCTGGAGCGTCGCCTGCGCGGCTCCATCCGCGAGGAGGTTGCCAGCCAGGAGCAGTACCTGGGCATTCTGGCCACCACCGCCAACGTGGCGCCGTTCATCGGCCTGCTCGGCACCGTGTGGGGCATCATCGACGCCTTCCGCGACATTGCCGCGCAGGGCAGCGCCAGCATCGCCGCCGTGGCGCCCGGCGTGGCCGAGGCCCTGGTGGCCACTGCCGCAGGCCTTTTCGCCGCCATCCCGGCGGTGGTGTTCTACAACTTTTTTATCAACGGCATCCGCTCCCGCGCCGCGCAGATGGAGGCGTTTTCGGTAGAAATGCTCGACCTGTTGCACGAGTTCGGTCCCGGTGGTTCCTCCGGCAATGCCTCCGGAGGGCAGGCGGGGGAACGGCAATGACCCGCCTGCGCTGGCCGGGGCAAGCGGAGCGGCTCAGGACACCGGGGCGCCAGACCTTGGGGTGCCTGGCGCTGGCGGCGGCCTTGCTGGCCGGTTGCGCCACCCAGCGCGACATGGACATGGCGGTGGCCGACCTGACCAGCCTGCGCCAGACCCAGGATGAACACTACCGCGCCCTGACCGCGCGCCTCGACCAGCGCGCCGGTGAACTGGCGGCCACCCAAAGCCACCTGTCGGCCTCCCAGAGCGAGTTCCGCGCCGAAAGCGAGTCCATCGCCAGTCAGGTGGCGCGCCTTGGCACCTCTCTGGCGGCGCTGGAAAAAGACATCGCCAGCCAGGACAACCGCCTCAAGGGCCTGCAGAACACCCAGGCCGTGGGCATGGGGGCGCTGTCGGAGCGCATCGACACCAACCAGACCAAACTGGCAGGCCGTCTGGACGCCCAAACCACCACCCTGGACAAGTTCGCCACCGAGGTCGGCACCCGCGTGGACGCCGACCGCAAGGATCTGGATGCCCTGACCGTGCGCGTGGCCACCCTGTCCGACTCCCTCACCAAGCAGCAAAAGACCCTGGTCACCCTGGCCAAAAAGCTCGACGCCCTGGACAAGAAACTGGCCGCCGCTCCCGCTGCGGGCGCTGGCGAGGCGGGTGGCGGAAGCAGCGCCGACGTGGCCGCCCTGCGCAAGCAGGTGGACTTCCTCGGCAAGCAGTTGCCCACCCAGGTGGACGCCCAGAACAAGGCCATCAAGGACATCCAGACCCTGCTCTCCGATCTCAACAAGCGCATCAAGGCACTGGAGGGGCAGGGGCGGTGAACCCGGCAGCCCCGGCAGGTCCGGCAGCCCCGGCAGGTCCGGTGCCCTCCGCGCCACGCATCCGCCTCCTCCCCGACCCCCTGGTAGACCAGATCGCCGCTGGTGAGGTGGTGGAACGCCCCGCCTCGGTGGTCAAGGAACTGCTGGAAAACGCCCTCGACTCCGGCGCCACCCGCATCGGTATCGACGTGGAGCACGGCGGCAAGCGGCGCATCCGCATCAGCGACGACGGCGGCGGCATCCACCCGGACGACCTGCCGCTGGCGGTCACCCGCCACGCCACCAGCAAAATCCGCAGCCTGGACGACCTGAGCGCCATCCGCTCCCTGGGCTTTCGGGGCGAGGCCCTGCCCAGCATCGCGTCGGTTTCGCACCTGACCATCACCTCCACTCTGGCCGGTTCCGGCGAGGGGTGCTGCCTGACCGTGTCCGGCGGCAGTCGGCCCCAGGTCCGCCCCTCCCCCCCCGTTCCCGGCACCACCGTGGACGTGGTGGACCTGTTCTACAACACCCCGGCCCGCGCCAAATTCCTGAAGGGCGACACCACCGAGTGGGGCCACATCGTCGAGGCCGTCACCGAAACCGCCCTCGGCGCCCCCGGCGTGACCTTTGTCCTCACCCACAACGGCCGCCCGGCGCGCCGTCTGGAGGCCGTCGCCTCCTTCGCGGAGCGCGCCCGCCAGCTCTGCCCCGAAGAGGTGGCCGAGCAACTGCTTCCCCTGCAACAGACCGACGCCACCGGCGCCATGGCGCTGGAAGGGGTAATTTCCCGCCCCGGCTTCCACCGCGCCACCCGCGAGCACCAGCGGCTGATCGTGGGCGGCCGCCCGGTACGCAACGCCACCATCGGCCACGCCGTTTACGCCGCCTGCGAAACGGCCCTGCCGGGGGGGCGTCACCCGGTGTTTTTTCTGTCCCTGAGCCTCGACCCGGCCCAGGTGGACGTCAACGTCCACCCCGCCAAGCGCGAGATTCGCCTGGCCCACGGCAACGCCGTCCACCACTTTGTGCGCGAGGCCGTGCGCGAGGCCCTGGGGGGCTTCAGGGGCAACACCCTGCGCCTCACCCGCCTGCCCGCCGCCGACGCCCCGGACGCCAGCCCGACGCCGGGCGGCGGCGACTGGGCCGAGCGGGTGCGCCAGGCGGCGGTGCGTTCCCTGTCCGTGGCGCGGGAACCGGCCACCCTGTTTGCCGCCCCCCCGCGCAGCCTCGCCGCAGGTGCGGCCATGGGTACTCCGGCGGGTACCCCGGCGCCGAGCGCAGGTGCCGATACTGACGCAACTCCATTCCCCCCCTTGCTCCCGGACACCGCTCCGGCGCGGGTGCTGGGGCAGATGCAACACACCTTCATCCTGGCCGAGCAGGGCGACCACCTGCGCATCGTGGACCAGCACACCGCCCACGAGCGCGTGCTGTTCGAGCGGCTGCTGGCGCGGGTGGAGCGTCAGGGTCTGCCCGGCCAGCGCCTGCTGGTGCCCATCGACATGGAACTGCCCGCCAGCGCCATTGCCCGGCTGCAAACCCACGCCGCCGACCTGGCCCGGCTGGGCCTTGAGGTGGAGCCCTTCGGCAGCGGCGCGGTGGTGATCCGCACCGTGCCCGAACCCCTGGCCGGACGCGATCCGCGCCACCTGCTCACCGATCTGGTGGACGAACTGGCGGAGCAGGACAGCGCGAACGCCGCTGGCGCCGCAAGCGCCGCGCTTTCGGGCATGCTGCACCGGTTGCTGGCCACCGTCGCCTGCCACGCCGCCGTCAAGGCCGGCGACCCGCTGACCCACCCGCAGATGGAGCAGCTTTTGGCCGACCTGGAACAAACCGCCAACCCCCACACCTGTCCCCACGGCCGGGCGGTGACGGCAGTGCTGGAACGGGGCGCCATCAAGGGCCTTTTCGACCGCACCTGGGGCCGCTGACGCCCCGCCTTTGCGGCCATCCCAGGGACGGGATCACCATGCCACGCCAACCCCATCAGCCCCAAACCCCCGAACAGGCTCCTTCCGGACAGGCGCCTCGCGGGCAAGGCTCCCGCGCCCCCCGCCACGTCACCTTGCGGGCCGCCGGAGCGGTCACCGTGCTGGCGGCGGCAGCCGTGGCGCTGGGGGCGTTTTCATGGTTCACCCACGAGCAGACCGATCTGGCCCAGCACACCGAATTTGCCCGCCCCATCCAGACCGGTCCGCCGCCGGTCTCCGTCACCTCCCTGTCCGCCGAGGAATGCGGGCGCTGCCACGCCGCCATCTATGCCGAATGGCGCACCACCATGCACGCCCGCGCCTGGACCGATCCGCTGGTGCAGTCCTACTGGAAGAAGGAAGGGGAGCTGTGGGTGTGCCGCACCTGCCACACTCCCCTGGAGGCCCAGCAGCCGGTGACCGTCCTGGCCGTGGAAGACGGCCACATCGACCGCCCCGTCACCGAGCCCAACGAACATTACGACCCGGCGCTGGTAGACGAAGGGGTCACCTGCGCCTCCTGCCATGTGCGCGGTGGCACGATTTTCGGCCCCAACCGCACCCCTGCGCCGGGCGCCCCGCACCCCACCGCCTACGACCCCAATCTGCTGTCGCCGGAGGCCTGTTACCGCTGCCATCAGGTGCCGGACGGCGCCATGCCGTTCTTCGCCGGCGGCCCCTGCGCCGACGATTTCCAGTTTCGCAACGGCCCCTACGCGCGCAACGGCTATACCTGTCAAAGCTGCCACATGCCCACGGTGGACCGGGCGGTGGCCTCCGGTTCCCCGGTGCGCTCCACCCGCAGCCACATCTGGCGCGGCGGCCACGCCCCGGAGATGCTGCGCAAGGCGCTCACCGTGCGTCTGGCCCCGGATGTCCCCCTGTGGGGCGACGGGCAGCGGCTGGTGTTCACCGCGCGCCTGACCAACAGCGGCGCCGGGCACCCAATCCCCATTGGCGACCCCAACCGCCATTTCACGGTGCACTGGGAGCTGATCAACGACAAGGGCCGGGTGGTGCGCCACCGCACCGACAAGGTGATTCGCCGCATACTGTGGAAGCCGGTGACGGTGGAGGTCAAGGACGGCCGCATCGCCCCCCTGTCGTTCCGCGACTTTGAATACAAGGTGCGCTCCCGGCGCGGCTGGCGGCTGCGGGTGACGGTGAACTACCACATCCTGACCGCGCACCAGAAGAAGGGCCTGGTCAAACGCCATGGCCTGCCGCCCGCGACGCCGGACCACATCGACCTGTACCGGCAGGAGGTAGACCTGAGCCCCGGCGCCCTTGTCCCCTCCGAGATGATGCCGGTGCCGTCCCCCGTGGCGACCCTTGGCGCGGGCCGCCTTGCCGCTGCGGAATGACCGGGCGGTGTGGCGTCCAGGCACCGGCGCCACGCGGCGCGAAAATATTTATTTTGCCAAATTCGTGATTTTTCCCCCACGGAGGGAAAAACGCGGTACAGTACGCCCTGTCCCTCCCGCAGAAGGGAGGCACCGTTTCCCACCCTTCCGGCATCCTTCTGACAGCAGGCGACCACAGGTTGGAGACGCAACGGTGCGGTGCGTCGTGGCGTGCCGCCCGGGGATCCCGCGTTTTCCCCTGCCAGTGGAGTCGCGAGCGTCTGAACGGTCAGACGCGGTTTCCTTCACTTCAGTCCACACCCTTCCCGTGACGGGCGGGCGCGGGCGTCGCATTGGCGCCCCGCTGGAACCGGCACGGCCAGACAACGCTGTTGATTAATCCATGTTGAGAGAAAAGCGATGAATCTTTTTGTTGGCAACCTTTCCTTTGAAACCACCGACCGTGACCTGCGCGAAGCCTTCGAACAGTTCGGTCAGGTGAACTCGGTGGCGGTGATCTCCGACCGCGAGACCGGCCGTTCGCGCGGCTTTGGCTTCGTCGAGATGTCCGACACCGATGCGCGTGCCGCCATCGAAGGTTTGAACCAGAAGGACCTGAACGGTCGCACCCTGAGCGTCAACGAGGCGAAGCCCCGTGAGTCGAACCGTGGTGGCGGCGGTGGTGGTCGTCGCGAGCGCTACTAGCAGATTCCCTGCTTGGCGCCCGCTGACCCCTTTCCGGCCGGAGACATAACGTCTCCCGCCTGAAGGCGTCCGAAAAAATGAACCGGGGGCAGGCCGTCAGGCCTGCCCCCGGTTTTTTTTGTGCGGGGAAGGGGGACCAGGGGGGAGGTTGCTTAAAATTGCGGGGGGCGTTATTTTAGGATTCGGCATTTTTGTAAAATAACATCGGGCACTATTTTAGGATCGGAACGGATGAAGCGGGAACCGCAAGGACATTACGTGACCACATCCACCGTGGGTGAGGCGGTGCGGGCCTTCGTTCCCGCCCCCCTGCCCCCCGATCCCCCCGTGACCTGGAACCCGGAACTGCGCAACAAATTCGATCTGGCGCTGCTGGCCCTGGGTCGGTTGGACGCCATCTCCACGCTGCTGCCCGACACATCGCTGTTTCTGTACATGTATGTGCGCAAGGAGGCTGTGTTGTCGTCCATGATTGAGGGCACCCAGTCGTCTCTCTCCGACCTGCTTTTGTTCGAACTGGATCAGGAGGCGGGGGTGCCGCTGGACGACGTGATGGAGGTCAGCCGCTACGTGGTCGCCCTGGACCACGGCCTGGCTCGCCTCTCGAAGGGCTTTCCGCTGTCGCTCCGCCTGCTGCGGGAGATCCACGACGTGCTGCTGTCTTCTGGCAGGGGCGCCGACAAGGCCCCCGGGGAGTTCCGCCGCAGCCAGAACTGGATTGGCGGCACGCGCCCCGGCAACGCCGCGTTCGTGCCACCTCCGGCGGAGCGGGTGCCGGAGTGCATGGGCAGTCTGGAGATGTTTCTTCACGACCAGCCGGAACCGACTCCGGCATTGCTCAAAGCCGCCCTGGCCCACGTCCAGTTCGAGACGATTCACCCGTTTCTGGACGGCAACGGTCGTGTCGGTCGCCTCCTCATCACCCTGCTGTTGTGTGAGCAGAATGTGTTGCGGGAACCCATGCTCTACCTCAGCCTGTATTTCAAGGCGCACCGCAACCGGTATTACGAACTTCTCAACCGGGTGCGGCTGGAGGGCGACTGGGAGGCGTGGCTGGAGTTTTTCGCCGACGCGGTTCTCGCCACCGCCACCCAGGCGGTGGAGACGGCCAACCAACTGATGTCCCTCGCCCGCGAGGACCGGGACAAGATCGGCGCTCTGGGCCGCCCCGCCTCTTCCGCCCTGCGGGTGCATCAATCACTGCTGGAGCGCCCCATCGCCACGGCGGGCGGGCTGGCGGACAGGACGGGGCTCACCCCGGCGACGGTGAATCGCTGTCTGGCGCACCTGACGCGACTCGGCATCGTCCGGGAACGGACCCGGCAAAGGCGCAACCGGGTGTTCAGCTATGCCGCCTACGTTGATGTGATGGAGCGCGGCACCGAGCCGCCGGGGGTGTAACGTCTCCGCCGGGACGAGAGTCCCCCCTCACCCCACCCCGGCCTCTGTAAACCCCTTCTGCCGCAGCACGCAGCTATCGCACTGGCCGCAGGCGTGCCCCTGTTCATCCGGGTCGTAGCAACTGCGGGTCATGGAATAATCCACCCTCAGCCGTAACCCCTCTTTAATAATCTCCGCCTTGCTCATGCGCAGCAGCGGGGCGTGAAGGGTAAAGGGGCTGCCCTCCACCCCGGCTTTGGTGGCCAGATTCGCCAGCCGCTCGAAGGCTTCCAGATATTCCGCGCGGCAGTCGGGGTAGCCGGAATAGTCCAGGGCGTTGGCGCCGATAAAAATGTCCCGCGCCCCCAACACCTCGGCGTAGCCCAAGGCCAGTGACAAAAACACCGTGTTGCGCGCCGGCACGTAGGTGACGGGGATGTCCGCGCCCATCCGGGCCGCGCTGCGCCCCTTGGGCACGGCAATGTCCGCCGTCAGGGCGCTGCCCCCCAGCACGTCCAGCCCCACCGGCACGATCACATGCCCCGCCGCCCCCAGGGCGGACGCCACCCGCCGCGCCGCCTCCAGTTCCACCCGATGCCGCTGGCCGTAGTCGAAGCTGATGCAGTGGCAGACATACCCCGCCTCCCGCGCCAGCGCCAGCACCGTGGCCGAATCCAGCCCGCCGGACAGCAGGATCACCGCCTTTCTGGAGGCCTTTTGCACCGTCGTCTGCATGGGGGCGATTGTGGCCAGCCACGCCCGGGGCGTCAAGCCTGGGGGATTCGGCAGGGGGACGTCTGGCGCCGCTTCCGTTACAATGACCGACACATGGGGCCAACACATGGGCCGAAACCGGGCGGCGCGCCTCCCGGCCACGGCTGCCGTTGGTGTATGCCCCCCGTCCCGCTGTTTTTTTCTGGAAGGCCAATAACCCGTGACTGAACCCGAAAATCCCCTGGGCAAGGCCCAGTCCACCTTTGTGGACCGCCTGCCGCATCGTACCACCGCCGCCGAGAAAATTCCCCTCGCCGACGCACTGGGTCGCACCCTGCATGCCGACGTCACCGCGCCGGAACCCGCCCCGCCCTACCCCCGCGCCATCGCCGAGGGCTTCATCATTTATGCCGCATCGGCCCACGGCGCGTCGGAGGAGTCTCCCAGGTCCTTCAAGATTGTGGGCACCTGCCTGCCGGGGGACGCCACCTTTCCACCCCTGCAACCCGGCGAGGCGGTAGAGGTCGCCTGCGGCAGTCTGGTGCCGGACGGCCCCGTGGCCCTGGCCCGCATGTGGGAGGCCAAACGCGACGGCAACACCGTGCGCGTCAGCCGTCCGTTTCCGCCGCGCTTCTTCATCGAGGAAACCGGCTGCGACATGAGCCTTGGCGCCATGATCGCCCCCGCCGGCACCGTGCTCGGAGCGGACCATATCGGCCTGATCGCCACCCAGGGCATCGCCAGCGTGAGCGTCGCCCGCGCCCCCCGCGTCACCGTGTTCGCCTCCGGCGACGAGGTGGTGCCGTTCGATCAGCAACTCAGCCCCGGCCTCATCCGCGACTCCAACACCCCCATGCTGTGCGCGGCCATCGCCGCCGCCGGAGGGGTGGCCAACGCGGGCGGCATCATGCAGGACGACTTTGCCCGCTGTGTGGACATCATCCGCGAGGCCCTGAAGCACGCGGACATGATCGTCATCGCCGGGGGCACCGCCGTGGGCGGGCGCGACTTCGTGTCGGACCTGCTGCGCGAGGTGGGCGAACTGCTGGTGGACGGCGTGCCCATGAAATCCGGCCGCCCCCTGATCATGGGCGTGGCGGAGGGCGGCCACAAACCCATCGTTTGCGTGGCCGGGCACCCCCCGGAGGCGTTGCGCGGCTTCCGCCTGTTCGGCGTGGCCGCCATCGACCGGCTGCTGGGGCGCGACCGCCCCCTGCCCGCCGACGCCTGAGGCGCAAAAAACACCCCGCGCATGACGCCGATGCCGAAGTCGGCTATCGTCTTAGCGGGAGACTTGATCCGGTGACCCGGTAACCCGGTCACCGGACCTTCGCAAATCGCCCGGCAAATCGCCCGGCAAATCGCCCGGCAAATCGCCCGGCAAATCGCCCGGCAAATCGCCCGGCAAATCGCCCGGCAAATCGCCCGGCACACCGGTCGGTGGCTCATCCCGAGGGCCGCTTCGACCGAAAAGGAGACCCCCGGCGGCCACCGTGGCCAGCGGGGGCACAGGGTCAGGACATCCGGGAAACGACATCGGGTAACCGGCTTCAGGAGAGGGGAGACCGTCACTTGCACCCACGCACGCGTGCGTTCCATCATGGACATCAGCCTGCCCGCGCCACCACCGCGGCGGCGCCGTCACACCTTGCCACGCCCCCCGGAGGCACCCCATGAGCATGCTGTCCCACGACGTCATCATTGTCGGCGCGGGCCTGGCGGGCATGCGCGCCGCGCTGGAGTTCGCCCCCGGCGTAGACGTGGCGATGATCTCCAAGGTCCACCCCGTGCGCTCCCACTCCGGCGCCGCCCAGGGCGGGGTCAACGCCGCCCTGCACGAAGACGACTCGTGGGAGAACCACGCCTACGACACGGTGAAGGGTTCCGACTACCTGGGCGACCAGGACGCCATCGAGATCATGTGCCGCGAGGCCCCCTCCGACATCCGCCAGATGGAGCACTGGGGGGTGATCTTTTCCCGCAATGACGAGGAGCGCATCGCCCAGCGCCCCTTCGGCGGGGCCGGTTATCCGCGCACCTGCTACGCCGCCGACCGCACCGGCCACGCCCTGCTGCACGCCATGTACGAACGGGTGATGCGGCGCGGCGTGAAGGTTTATGAAGAGTGGTTTCTGCTGTCCCTGATCATGGAGGACGGCGAGTGCCGGGGCATCGTGGCCCTGGACATCCCCACCGGCCAGGTGGTGTCCATGCGCGCCCGCGCCGTGGTCATGGCCACCGGCGGCTACGGGCGGGTCTACCGCACCAGTTCCAACGGCCTGGTCAACACCGGCGACGGCATGGCCGTGTGCTACGAGGCGGGCGCCCCGCTGATGGACATGGAGTTCGTCCAGTTCCACCCCACCACCCTCAAATCCAACGGCGTGCTCATCACCGAAGGCAGCCGGGGCGAGGGCGGCACCCTGATCAACGCCCTGGGCGAACGGTTTATGAAGACCTACGCCCCCAACGCCATGGAGCTGGCCAGCCGCGACGTGGTGTCGCGCGCCGAGCAGACCGAAATTCTCGAGGGGCGCGGAGTGGACGGCTGCGTGCTGCTGGACCTGCGCCACCTGGGACGCGAAAAGATTCTGGAACGCCTGCCCCAGATCCGCGAACTGGCCATCAAGTTTGCCGGTACCGATCCCATCGAGGTGCCGATCCCGGTGCGCCCCGGCGCCCACTATTCCATGGGCGGCATCAAGGCCGATTTCAACGGCGCCACCCCCCTTCCAGGCCTGTTCGCCGCCGGAGAATGCTCCTGCGTTTCGGTGCACGGGGCCAACCGTCTGGGGGGCAACTCGCTGCTGGAAACCCTGGTGTTTGGCCGCCGCACCGGCGCCTTCGTCAACGACTATCTGGTGGGGCGGCCCATGCCGTCGCCCGCCGACACCCACCGGGTGGAACAGGAAAAACGCCTGGCGGAAATGGTAGCGCGCCCCGCCGGCGAACGCGGCTGGGCGCTGCGCGAGGAGCTGGGCACCATGATGAACCGCAACGTCGGCGTGTTCCGCGACCGCGCCGGGCTGGAGGCCGCAGTGACGGTGGCCGCCAACGTGGCCGAACGCGCCAGACGCCAGTGGGTGATGGACAAGGGGAAAATCTTCAACACCGACCTCACCGAAGCCCTTGAATTGCAGCACGTCACCGAGCTGGCGCGGGTCATCATCGCCGGGGCGCTGGCGCGGGAAGAGTCCCGCGGCGCCCACTTCCGCAAGGATTTCACCACCCGCGATGACGCCAAATGGATGCGCCACACCCTGGCCCACCCCGACCCGGACGGCCCAAAGCTGAGCCACGCGCCGGTAGCGTTCACGCGCTTCGAACCCAAGGAGCGTACTTACTGAGGCGGGGCCGGGACAGGCATTTTACCGACAGGCAACCAGACCATGCG
Source organism: Nitrospirota bacterium (assembly GCA_029858285.1). Lineage (GTDB taxonomy): Bacteria > Nitrospirota > JACRHL01 > JACRHL01 > JACRHL01 > JAOUFN01. The sequence continues at coordinate 45,308 of JAOUFN010000018.1, forward strand.
CATCGAGATCGAAATAGAACGTTCCTGCCCCGGCGAGGGACAGGCGGCCCGCTTCCAGAGCTTCCATGTAGAAGTGCCGCGCCACGCCACGGTGCTGGACACCCTGATGGCGGTGAAAAATCAGGAAGACGGCTCGGTCACCTTCCGCCGCTCCTGCCGCAGCGCCATTTGCGGCTCCTGCGCCATGCGCATCAACGGCCGCTCCGGGCTGGCCTGCGACACCCAGGTGGAAGGCGAACTGCGCCGTCACGGCAAGCTGCGCATCCAGCCCCTGGCCCATATGCCGGTGGTGCGCGACCTGGCGGTGGAAATCGACCCCTTCTGGGCCCGGGTGCGCGCCGTGCAGCCGTGGGTGGAGCGCCCCCGCGAGGCGGAGCCCTCCTGGCCGGTGGAGCAGGAAACCCGCATGCCCCAGTCCGCCGCCGAGGAGATGGACGACACCTCCAAATGCATCATGTGCATGAGCTGCTTTTCGGCCTGCGAGGTGGCGGAGGTGGACACGCGCTTTCTGGGCCCTGCGGCGCTGGCCAAGGCCTATCGCTTTGTGGCCGACCCGCGCGACACCAACACCCAAAACCGGCTGGCCACCCTCAACGGCGGCGGCGGCTACTGGGACTGCACCCGCTGCAACCAGTGCGTGGAGGCGTGCCCGAAGGACGTCAAACCCATGGAGGCCATCGTGCACCTGCGCCGCGAGGCAATCCGCGCCGGGTTCACCGGCACCATCGGCAGCCGCCACATCACCGATTTCCTGAGCATCGTGCGCCAGGAAGGGCGCCTCAACGAAGGGCGCATGCCCATGCAGATGAAGGGCTTCAATCCCTTCAAGCTGCTGCCGGTGCTGCCTTTGGCGTGGCGCATGTGGCGCAAGGGAAAACTGCCCCTGCCGTGGCACTGGCCGATCCCCGGAGTGTCCCAGGTGCGCCGCATCATGGACCGCAAGGGCGGGGCGCGCCGCAAGAGTTTTGTCGTCGGAAAGGGTGACCTCAAGTGAGTTTCAAATACGCCTACTACACCGGCTGCGCCGCCAAGGGGGTGTGCCCGGAACTGCACCAGTCCACACTGGCCGTGGCCCGTGCCCTGGGCATCGAACTGGTGGAACTCAAATCCGCCTCGTGCTGCGGCGCCGGGGTCATCGGCGAGCTGGAATACGAAACCCAGTTGGCCATGAACGCCCGCAACCTGGCGCTGGCGGAGCGCATGGGCACCGACATGCTCACCGTGTGCGGCACCTGTCAGGGGGTGCTGTCCCGCGCCAACCACGACCTGAAGGGCGACGACCTGCGCGGCCGCATCAACGAGGTCATCTCCGACAGCGGCGGTCCCTACGGCGGCACCATCCAGCCCAAGCACCTGCTGTGGGTGCTGATTCAGGACTACGGAATCAAGCGCCTTGAGGAGCGCATAAAAAACCCCCTCACCGGGCTGCGGGTGGGGCCGTTTTACGGCTGCTACATCCTGCGCCCGTCGGAATACCTGGGGTTCGACGACCCTTACAACCCCAAGAGCCTGGAGCAGGTGATACGCGCCCTGGGGGCGCAGCCGGTGGACTATTCGGGGCGCACCAAGTGCTGCGGCTTCCCCATCGTGCTGGAGCAGGAGTCCTCCGCCATGCGCATGGTGGGCACCAACCTGCTGGAGGCCATGGACAAGGGCGCCGACTGTCTGGTGACCCCCTGCCCCTTGTGCCACATGAACCTGGACATCTATCAGGGGCGCGCCGAGAAGGAGATGGACCGCAAGATCGGTCTGCCGATCCTGCACCTGCCGCAACTGGTGGGGCTGGCGCTGGGCATCGAGCCTCGGGAACTGGGGCTGGAAAAGAACATGGTGGACACCGGCCGCCTGCTGGAGCTGGCCTCCCGAGGCGGGGTCCGGGTCTGACGCGGCCGCCCGCCCGCCACGCCCTGATTCGCCGCATGTCCTGCTATGTCTACATACTGGGCGCCACCGGCGGCGACCGCCGCACCTACGTGGGGTGGACGGTTGACCTGGAGCAGCGGCTGGCGGCCCACAACAGCGGCAGCGGGGCCAAATCCACCCGTGGCCGCAGGTGGGAGCTGCTCTACGCCGAGCAGTTCGAAACCCGCTCCGAGGCCATGCGCCGCGAGTGGTTTTTGAAGCGCGACCGGGGCTTCCGCAAGCAGGTGCGGGCCGACACCGCGCCCCAGGGGTGAGGGGGAGCGGCTTCCGACCGCTCCTGCCGACCGCTCCTGCCTACCCCGCCGCCACGCACTCCTGAAAGCGTTTTTCCAGTTCCCGGAACACCGGTCCGGGGCAATTGCGCAGGCGGCGACCATCCACCTCGGCCACCGGCAGCAACCCGGTGCCGGTGCCGGTCAAAAAGCACTCGTCCGCCGTGTACAGATCATAGCGGGTCAGGGATGCCTCGCGGGCCGGAATGCCCGCCCCGGCGGCCAGTTCCAGCACGACATCACGGGTCACTCCGGCCAGCGCGCCATCCACCGTGGGCGGGGTAAACAGGGTGCCGCCCCGCACCGTGAACACGTTCTGCGCCGCCCCCTCCGCCACCCGCCCCTCGCGGTTCAGCAGCACCGCCTCGTCCGCCCCGGCGTGGTTGGCCTCCATGCGCGCCAGGATGTGGGTCAGGTAATTGAGGCTCTTGATGCGCGGGTCCAGACCGTCCAGCGGCGTCTTGCGGGTGGCGGCGACAATGACGCGCGCGCCGCGCTGCCGCGCCTCGGCCCCGGCCATGGACAGGTGATCGGCGATGATGAACAGTCCCGGCGTGGCACAGCCGCGCGGATCAATGCCCAACGGCCCCGCCCCCCGCGTCACCACCAGCCGCAGGTAGCCGTCCGCCCCGGAAAAGGCCGCCACCGTCTGCTCCACCGCGCGATTCATCTCCGCCAGGGGCATGGGCAGATCCAGGCGAATGGCCGTGGCCGAGTGCGCCAGCCGCTCCAGGTGTGCCACCAGCCGGAACACCCGGCGGTTGTAAAAGCGGATCCCCTCGAACACACCGTCGCCATACAGCAGCCCGTGGTCCATCACCGGCACGGCCGCCTCCGCCGCCGGGACCACCCGGCCATTGATCCAGCACACCGCCTCCGCACTCATCGTCGGTCCTCCACCCTCCCGCGTCCACGCGGGGGACACATAGGTAAACAATTATTGACCTTTTACAGAATAGCCACCCCAAGGTAATATGTCAACATGGTTGACCTGACATCCCCCTCCAGCCCACATCCCCCCACCCCCCCCGCCGACCCGCGTGAGGCAGAGCTGAACCGGGCCCTGGAGGCCCTGCACTTCGCCTTCCGGGCGGTGACCGCGCGCCCGGACGCCATGCTGGGAGAACTGGGCATGGGCCGCATCCACC
>JAOUFN010000003.1 GCA_029858285.1 Nitrospirota bacterium
GGCCGCCAGGGCACTCATGCGCCCCGGCGGCCCGGTCGGAAAGACTGGCCCGTGTTGCGGGCCGGTGTGTCCTTATGCCTTGGCCTGGGCCTTGCGGGTGGCTTCCCACTGCGCCTGGCGGTCGCCCTCGGACAACTTGCCGTAGCCGCCGTGACCGTAGCCACGGGTCTCCATGCTCAGGGCACGGGACACCATGTACACCACCGACGCAAACACCGTGGCCAGAACGGCCAGCACGATCCAATAGGTCATTTTTTTCTACCCCTTTGCTTGTCTGGTTGCCACCGACGGACGCCGGAGGCGGGTGACAGATACAAAACCACCACGCGGCCTCCCCAGGCGGCGTGGCCGACCCCAAACACAGGGTCTCCTGACGTGACCGGGGCACTTTACGAATCGAAATGTGCAGATTCAACTACACACCCCGGCTTTTCTGTTGCTCGTCCGACTCCCCGGCGGCCACACTCCATGGGGCAGCATCCGCCCCCGCCGGGACGTTTTATTTTTTGGGGCGCCTCGGACAGCCGAAGAAGATTGGGAAGTCGGGGAAAAATGACGGGAGAGGTAAATCCAGGCCGGCCCCCACGGGGTGGACAGGCGCTCACGCCGGTAGGCACTGCCCTCCAGCCGGTCGAGACGCGCCAAGATGCGGCGGTCCACCCGAACCACCTCGCCGTGCAACGCGGTCCCCTTCCTCTGGCCCGCCCCCGGCGGCATCGCCACCGGCCACGGCCCCAGGTCGAACAGGCGGTAGCGGCGCGGGGTGCATAGCTCCCCCAGGCATTCGGCGTCCGCCAGCAGGGAACTGAATTTTCCGCCCCGCTTCAAGGTGCCGTAGACGAACACCATTTGTGCCCACCTCACGCCGCGCCCCCCGGCCCCCAGCTCGCGGGATGCCCCGTGTATTTGAGGTGGCTGTGGCAGCCCGCCGTGCAGTCCGAGGCCCCAAAGCCGGGCACCGGCACCGTGCCGGGGGTGGCCTGATTCACGGTGCACTCGGCCTCCCGGTGCAGGTCTACCCGCTCCACCCGGCAACCGGGAGTTTCCAGAAAAAAATCGATGTGCCAGCGCGGCGTGCGGCGGATGTATCCCAGGTGCCGCAGCACGCGGGCGGACAACCCCCTCCGGGCGCTGCCGGTATAGATGTAATCCCCCGCCGCTAGGTGCACCGCGCCCAGCCGTCCCACCCGCACCATTGCGGCGTCGGGCAGGTGGATGAACAGCCGGTAGGTGATCGGAGAACCGGTGGGAATGCGTTCCGGAGGAGCGGGGGATGGCGGAGCATGCTCCCTCATGCCAACAGTGCCCCGGACCACGCTTTCCAGCGGCGGTACTTGTCGGCCAACCACGCCCCGTCCGGGTCCACCGTTTGCCCGGCCGGAGCCGCAAACGGCAACAATCCCGCCGCCAGCCGCGCTGCCCCCAACAGGGTAGCCTCCGGCTCGTCCAGCAGCACTACCGGCAGGCCCGAGGCTGCCGCCAATGCCTTGGGCACAAACGGCTCCCGCGCCAGCCCCCCCGCCAGACGCACGCAGCGCAGCGGCCCCAGTGCCGCCAAGCCGTGGAGAATTTCCACCACGCGGAACACCACCCCTTCCAACGCCACGCGGCGCAGGTCGGCGGGCATCAGGCGGCGCGCCTGGGGAGAAAACTCCGGCCCCATGTCGGCCCGCCAGTGGGGCGCCCCCACCCCGGCGCTGTCCGGCAGACAAAAGCCACCGGGTGCCGGATCGGTGGCGGGCATCAAGGTGGGACCGCGGCCCAGTTCCTCCAGCAGCGGGGCGATGGCGTTGATGGTACCCTCTACGGTAAACGTCGGCGGTTGTCCGTCCAGCGCCGGGCCGGTGAGGAACCGCGCCGGAGAAGCGGAACGGTCGTGTGTCAGACGCAACACAAACCCTCCGGTCCCCAGATTGACCAGCGCCTCGCTGCCGTCGGGGGGGAGCACGGCCAGCGCTCCCGCCGCCTGATCGCTGATGCTGGCACCCAGATGCAGGCCGTTGTACAGGGGAATGGCCCCGCAGCGCGTGGAGCCGATAGCGGGCAGGCCGCCCTCGGGGATGCCGAATGCCGACAGCAGTTCCGGGGACCAGATGCCGCTGTCCAGATCCATCATGGCGGTGCGTCCCGCCATGGACGGGTCGGTGCGGTGAACACGACCACCGGTAAGTTTCCAGATAAGCCAGGTTTCGAGGGTTCCGAAGCACAGGGTACCCTTGGCAAGTCCATCCCGGAAGGCCGGATTTTGCTCCAGAATGGCGGCCAGTTTGGGCCCTGCGTAATGGGGGGACAGCACCAGACCGGTACGGCGCTCCAGTTCTGGTTCCAGCCCGGTGTGGGTGTGACACCACGCCTCGGGGCTACGGTCCTGCCATGAAATGACCGGGGTCACCGCGTCCCCCGTCTGCCTTTCCCACAGCAAAAATGAGGAGCGCTGGCTGGCAATGCCCAAGGGCATGCCGGGACACTCGGCGGCAGCCCGCCGCAACAGGTCCAGAGCCGCTTCGGCATAGCCGTCTGCGTCGGCCTCGCGGATCAGGCCCTGCCCAAAAACCGGGGGAGCCGGGGTGGAACCCAAGGCGTGCAGGTGCCCCTCCCGGTCCAGCCGGGCACACTTGAGTGTGGTGCTGCCGAGGTCAAGAGCGAGGGACAATGCCATGCTGCTCGCACCATCCGGTCGCCTCATCCGCCGCCCGTTCCCAGGTCCAGCCCAGTTCAGGGGCGACGTGATCCGCCACCTCCACCACCTGTTCCGGGGTCAGGCGCGCCAGAATCGCCAGCGGCACCCGGCGGCGCAACACGTCATCCAAGGTGACGGCCATCTCCTGACTGGCCGCGTGAACCGCCTCCCCCATGCAGAACGGCAGGTCGGGATGGATGCGCCGGGCCAGATCCGGAGCTTCCCGCAAACGCTGGTGCAAGGTGGTGAGGGTGTTGCCCAGGCGGCGGGCGGACTGGCGGGCGGTGGCCGGATCCAGCCCCAGGGTCGTGCCGGCGTTGGTCACTCCCCCTTCCCAATCGGCGTAGTCCATGCCATCGCGCGGCGCCCATGCGAATGGCCTGCGCCGGGTGGGGCAGGCCCCGGGGGCGCGGTCCAGCATGGAGCAAAGGTGCTGAACGGTGATCGCCGCCTCCACCCGCGCCGAGGTGAGCTTTCCTCCCACCGGCATCAGCAGACCGGGCTGGGGACTTTCCAGCGTCCACTCGCGGGTGACATCCGTGGGAGAGGAATCGGTGCCCGGGGTATTGATGAGGGTGCGTACCCCGGCAAAGGAACCGAGCACGTCGCTTTCTGTCCAGGCATTTGCCCCCAGCACTCGTCCCGCTTCGGTGAGCAGGTATTCGATATCCTCCGGGGTGACGGTGACCTCGCCCGGATCGCCGCTATAGTCGGTGTCGGTGGTGCCCACCAAGGTGCGGCCGTACCAGGGGATGAGGAAAAATACCCGTCCGTCACGACGGGCGGTGAGTAAAAAGGCGTCGTCAACGGGCAACGCGGGCAGCACCAGGTGCACCCCCTTCACCAGCCGCGCCAGCCCGCGCCCCTCCGCCCGCATGCCCTTGAGGTTCCCGCCCCAGGGACCGGCGGCATTCACCGTCACCCGGGCCATCACCTGGGAGGTACGGCCAGACAGTGCGTCGTGCACCATGGCGCCGGAAATCCCCTGCTTGCCCATCACCAGTTCCACCGCCTCGGCGTGGTTCACGCAGACGGCGCCAGCGACCATGGCGCCCGCCACTACCTCAAGGGTGAAACGGGCGTCGTCGGTGCCGCAATCGCCATAGGTAAATCCCCCGACCAGGCCTTCGGTCCCCAGAAATGGCCAGTCTTCCATGGCCCGTTTGCGGGACAGCATGCGATGCGGTGGTACCGGCTGCTTGCCACCCGCCAGGCGGTCATAAAGCCACAACCCGGCTTCCATCTTGAGGCGGCCAACGCGGTCGCCCCGGTATACGGGAATAGCAAAGCGCAGCGGGTGTACCCGGTGCGGCGCCAGTTCGGCCAACCGCCGCCGCTCCAGCAACGCCCGCTGCACCAGACCGAATTTGAAATGCTCCAGGTAGCGCAGGCCGCCGTGCAACAATTTGGAGGAGGCCTGAGAAGTGCCCGCGCCCCAGTCGGTACGCTCCACCAGAGCCACCCGCAGGCCGCGCAAGGCGGCGTCCTGAGCGATCCACGCGCCATAGATGCCACCGCCCACTACCAGCACGTCAAAGGGGCCGTACTCCTCCAATTGGGAAAAATCCCGCCGCATCATCGTTTGCCGATCTCCTTCAGGTGCCCGCACAACCAGCCGGGCCGGTCACTGATCCATCCGTCCACACCCAATTCCTGCGCCCGCCGGGCATCCGCCAGGGTGTTGACCGCCCACGACAGTACCGGTCGGCCACACTGGTGGGCAAATGCCACAAACTCCCGCGTGAGGGTGCGCAGATTCACGCACACCCCGGCCATGCGTTGCAGCCGCTCGGCCACGGCGGAGGTGTGGCGTTCAGGGTGCTCCAGATTCCACACACAACGCAAACCGGGCTGGCGGTCGATGGCAGTCTCCAGCAATTCTGGCCAGAACGACAGCATGTAAACGCGTGTTTCCAATCTCCGGCTGTGAATCATGCCTAGTATGGTTTCGACCAATTCGACGTGCTTGCGGAAGGACGGCGGCGCGCCGCGGCGCTTGACCTCCAGCATCAGGGGCACGCGGCCGGCGTAGCGGTCCAGCACCACGTCCAGGGTGGTCAGGCGCTCGCCGCTGTAGCGTGGATCGAACCACTTCCCGGCGTCCAGTTTGGCCAGTTCCGCCCAGGTGCGGCCGGAAATGCGCTTGCGGGGCAGGCCGAATTTTTTCAGGGTGCGGTCGTGGTAGACCACCGGGACCCCCTCCGCCGAGTATTGCAAATCCAGTTCGATGGCCTGAATCGGCAATGTGGCCGCCAGATCAAAGGCGGACAAGGTATTTTCCGGCCGGTCGGCGGAGGCGCCCCGATGGGCGATCACCCAAGGCCGGTCAGTGGCGGGGGTGAGGTCGTTCATGGCGCTATCTTATCGGCAATGCCCGGCATTTTACCGTCCCCGTTTTGGCCTATCACATCCGCCCGCCCCCCCGGTCCCCATATTGGCCGCCCTCAGGCGGGCGACACCGGGGTGAAGGTCAACGCGCCGGTCCCATCCGCTGTGAGGGTAAAAACCTGTGTGGGGTTGGGCAATCCGGCCAGCAGATTATGGAAGGCCTCGGTGGCGATGCGGATGCTCCGTTCCGGGTCCGCCGGATTGAACATAAAGTGTTTTTTTTCAAAAATGCGGCCGTCCACAAAGATCGGAATGGCTTCCGGCACGCCAAACGGCGGCATGGAGCCAATAGTGCAGCCGGTGTGCTGAAACACCTCGTCCGGGGTGGCAAAACGGATGTCCTTGGTGCCGAATTCCTTTTTGAATTTGCGCGCCTTGATGTCCTCCCCGGCGGTGGTCACCACCAGATAAAAGCGCTCTTTGGCGTGGAACAGGATGCACTTGGAGGACGCCCCGGACGCCACCGGCCAGCCCGCAGCAGCGCGGTATGACCGGGAATCGTCGCAGCCGCTCACCGGGGGGTGGGAGATCTCCTCAAAGGACACTGCCTGTCTGGCAAGCAATTCAAAAATGCGGCCCCGGACGCTCATGCGGAAAATTTTCGTTCGGTGACCGCGTCAGTGTGGCGCTCCATGCCCCTCCTCCAGCTTCAGAATGCGCACGCTCCAGTCCTCGTACCATTCCCCGGCCTGCGCGCGCACCGCCGCGTGTTGCGGGTGGGCGCGCCAGGCGGCGATGGCCTCCCGGCTTTCCCACCAGGACACGGTGATCCCGAAGCGGTCCGCGCCACGCGCGCTGTGTACAGCCAGAAAACCTGGCTGCTGCCGGGCCAGCGCCTCCATTTTGTCGGCTGCGGCTGCATAACCAGGGGCTTTTTCCTTCAGGCGGCTGGTGAACACTACCGCCCAGCAGCCCGGCTCAGGCCCCTCTGTACCACTCATGCCGTAAGCACCATGCGGAAGCGGGCGCGGTTGTGGCGCACGCGGTCCAGTGCCGTGTTTGCTTCGGCCATGGGCAGGCATTCGGCCTGGGCTCCTACGGCATGGCGGGCGGCAAAACCGAGCATTTCGCCCATGGCGGCCCGGCCCCCGATGGCGCTGCCGCAGACGCGTTTCTGGCCACCGATAAGGGAAAATGCTTCCACCTTCAACGCCGAAGGGGGAACTCCTACCACGCACAGGGTACCCCCCGGTGCCAAGGCATCTATGTAGGCGCCCCAGTCCAGGTCGGCCATGACAGTGGAGAGGATGAAATCCTGCCCTGCGGCGCGCTTGACGGCGCCCCGGTCGGTGGAGGCGGCAAAGTGGTGCGCCCCCAGTTGCAGGGCCGCGTCGTGCTTGTCCGGAGTGCTGGAAAAGGCGGTGACCTCGCACCCCCAGGCGCGGGCGAAGCGGATGGCCAGATGGCCCAGCCCCCCCACCCCCACCACCCCGACCCGCATCTGCGGGGTGACAGCAAAGTCGCGCAGGGGCGAAAACACCGTGATCCCCCCGCACAACAGGGGGGCAGCGGTAGCGGAATCGAGGGCATCGGGGATGGGAAAGGCAAAGCGGCTGTCTACCCGGATGTGGGTTGCGAAACCGCCATAATGCCCCAGACAGGTAGCCTGATTGGCATCGCAAAGCGGCTCGCGACCGGTGACGCAGTAGTGGCAGGACAGACAGGAGCCGCGTTGCCAACCGATGCCCACCCGCTGGCCCCGGCTCAGGTGTGGAACTCCCTCCCCCAGCGCCGACACGGTGCCGATAATCTCGTGCCCCGGCACCAGGGGGTAGCGCGACACGCCCCAGTCGTTGTCCACCAGATGCACGTCGCTGTGGCAGACGCCGCAGTGGCTGATGGCCACTTCCACGTCGTGGGGACCGAGGGGGGCGGGTTCATAGGCAAAAGGCGCAAGGGGTTTACCCTTGCCCGGCGCCGCATGGGCGTGGATTCGGTCCTCCGCTCGCCGACCGGTCTGCTGGCTGCTGCCCATGTCCTGCGTTCTCCCCATCCCCTACGGGTGGGTGTAGAGCCGCACCAGATTGGTGCCCCCGGCGCGCAGGGAGGAGCCGGCGGTCACCACCACTCGGTCGCCGGAGCCGATCATGCCGTTGGCCGACAGGCGTACGGCCATTTCGGCTACGGCCTTTTCCGGGTCCTGCTGAAAATCCATCTGCATGGCCATGACCCCCCAAAGCAGGGAAAGCTGCCGCATCACCTCGGGGAACGGCGTAAAGGCCACAATCGGCGCCTTGGGGCGGTACTTGGCCAGCAGCCGTGCAGTGAGACCGGTGGTGGTGAAGGCCACCACCGCCCGCGCCCCGGAACCATCGGCCAGGTACCAGGCGGCACGGCAGATGCTCTGGGCGCTGGACAACTCACCCGCGACGGGATCGGGCTCGCCCAAACGGAAATAGCGGCTGCTCTTCTCGGCCTCGCGGATGATGTCCGCCATGGTCTCGCAGCTCTTGATGGGGTACTTGCCAAAGGCCGTTTCCACCGACAGCATCACGGCGTCGGAGCCGTCGAATACGGCGTTGGCCACGTCCGAGGCCTCGGCGCGGGTGGGCATGGGGTTGCTGCTCATGGATTCCAGCATCTGCGTGGCGGTGATGACCGGAATGCCCGCGTGGTGGCAGGCCTCGATGATCTGCTTTTGCACCACGGGCACGCGGGCGGCGGAGATCTGCGCACCCAGATCGCCCCGCGCCACCATGACGGCATCGGCGCGCTGCACGATCTCGTTCAGGTGCGCCAGGGATTCGGCGGTCTCCAGCTTGGCCACCACCGGTACCTGGCGCGTGCCCATGGCGGCCCGGATGCCGTTCAGGTCATCCGCTTCGCGCACGAACGACAGGGCGACGAAGTCCACACCGTGGGCAAGACCAAACTCCAGGTCGTGACGGTCCTTTTCGGTAAGGGACGGCTCGGAGATGCGGACGCCCGGCAGGGTAATACCGCTGCGGTCGTAGAGCGTGCCGCCGTCCACCACCTGACACACTGCGTCGGTATCGGTGGTTTCCACCACCTGGGTGCGGATGAGGCCGTCGTGCAGCAACACATAGTCACCGGGCTTCACGTCCCGGGGCAGATTGCGGTAAGGGGTGGTGACAATGCTGGCGTCCCCGGGCACCTCGCGGGTGGTGATGGTGATGCGGGCGCCGCGCGCCAGGTCCACCGGGCCGCTGGCCAGCCGGCCAATGCGGATCTTGGGGCCCTGCAGATCCTGGAGGATGGCCACAGGCCGCCCCTCCTGCTCGGCGATCCGGCGCACCCGCTGGATGACCTCCAGGTGGGTATCGTGGCTACCGTGGGAAAAATTGAGGCGCGCCACGTCCATGCCAGCCCGGATGAGGTGGGCAATACCCTCCTCCGAGGAACTGGCGGGGCCGATGGTGCAGATGATTTTGGCTTTGCGCATGGCCCTCTCCGTCTCGCCCCCCGAACGCCCAAATGGCGCGGGGGGATAGATCCCTCTTCGGGTTCTACCCGATCATTATAGAGCCTGTTTTGCGCGGGCGGGCCGGGTGGGGCCATTCAGGCGTGGAAGCCAGTGAGCCTCTGCTCCCCGGTCCACGCCGTTCACCGAGGCGTGCCATGCTCCCCTAGGAAAAAGGCACCAGTTTTTTCAGGCGCGCCGACATGCGATGGCGGGCCAGTTCCTTATCCACCACTTCCTGGCTGGTAACCCAGTTGATCTGGATGGAGCGGCGTTCCCCCTCGTACACCGTGTGGCCGTGGTACGAGTTGTCGGCACGGCGGAAGGTCAACAAGGTGCCCCACTCGGGCGACACCTCGGCGATGTAATCTTCCAGATTGTCGTCGCTGCGCAGCATGCGCAAACGACCGTCCGGGCTGTTCCATCCGGGCCTGTTCAGGTAGATCAAGCAGGTGATGATCTTGCTTTCGGTATCGGGGTGGATACGCCCGTCTTTCTTTTGGCAACGGCCCCGCACCGTGATCATCTGCGGGTGCTGGAACAGATCAATACCGAATTTTTCGGACATGGCGCTCCAGAACGGCTTTCCCTGCACCTCGTCCAGCAGGCGGGCAAAGGCCGGTCCGTAATCCAGTTCCGACACCGGAAAGCTGCCGCCCCGGTCGATGGCGGGAAAATCGGCATAAATCTCCGGCGCGGCCTCGGGGCTCAAAAAGCCGGGGGCGACGAAAAACTGAAATGGGTCGCGCACCATTGCGGCCGTCTTCAGAGCGTCCAGATTCATGTACGACATGGATTTGTTACACCTCTCCTGCGGTTCGCCCCCGAACGCCCCGACCGGACTGTCTGTCGCCCGGCTGCTCCTCGGACCTTTATTGCCGCCCCGTCGGGCGGTTTGATTTTAGTCTCCTGAGCACCTCGGCGGCAACCCGGGCGGCATCGTCCAGGGGATTGGGGGTCCAGTCGGACACCAGTGTGCCGTCGAAGGGGCGATCCACCACCCGCCTCTCGGACCGCAGATCGCGGTGAAAGCGGGCGAACTTGCCGCCGTCGCCCTCCAGTTGCGCCAGATAAACCGGCTTTCCGGTGGCGATGGCCTCGGAGATCATCACCGCGCTGTCGCAGGTTACCACCAGGTGATTGGCCAGGGCCAGGAAGCCGCTGTACGGGTTCTCACCCTCCCCGCCCCAGAACACGGCGGGCAGGTCGCGCAGCCCTTCGCGGAGGATCGTCATGGCGGTGGGGCCAGTGCGGCGCGAGGCGGTCACCAGCAGCCCCGCCCCCCCGTCGGCCGCCTTATGCAGCGCCGCCACCAGTTGCCGGGCCACGCCGTCGGTAAGGCGGTAACGGCGGCTGGTGCCCCCCACCAATACCGCCACCAGCGGGCGCGGCAGGTGCGCAAAGCGCGGCCCAAAATGCTCTGCGGCCTCCTTCAGCAACGCCGGGGTGACGCGGTTGAGGGCACCCAGCGAAGGAAACACGTTGGGGCCGCTCAGGCCGTCGTGACGCGGCGGCACCACCAGATCGAAGTGGCGCGGCGCGACACCGGGATTTTCCAGTTGCACGGTAAAGGTGCGTCCCCCGCTGGCGCGGCGCACGGCCACGGACAAGTGCACGGCATTCTGCCCGCAGGCAATCAGCACCCGGGGCCAGGGAGGGCAAAGAGGGTCGCCGGAAGGCCCCTGCACCGCCAGGGACGGCGGCCAAAACCCCACCGGCAACACCCGCCGCCAGGGGCGCGGACGCGCCAGTTTGTGCACGGCGGCAAACCCCAGCGCTTCGGCCAGCCCCAGACACTGGTTGCGCATGCTGGCGCGGCCGTCGGTGACGATCCAGCAGTCGGCGCCACTCACGCGTTCGCTGCCAGCCCGTACAGTGCGCTGTACTTGTTCTTGAGGTAATCGAGGAACGGGGTCACTGTCAGCGGCTGGCCGGTGGCACGCAGCACCAGTTTATCGTCACTGAACTTGCGGCCGTGACGGTAGATTTTGCGGGTCAGCCATCCGTGCAGGAGGTTGAACCGCCCCAGGGCCATTTCGGCTGAGATTTCCGGGTGGTCCCGTAACGCGGCAGCAAAGAACTGGGCGCTCATGAGGTTACCCAGTGTGTAGCCCTGAAAGGCACCGCCCACATGGTCGCAATACCAGTGGACATCCTGAAGAACCCCGTAGTTGGGGCTTTCGGGGCACACCCCCAAGTCCTGGTGCATGCGTTCGTTCCACGCCTCCGGCAGGTCGTGGACGCTGAGTTTCCCCTCAAGAAGTTGCACCTCCAGATCGAAGCGCAGCATCACGTGCAGGTTGTAGGTCACCTCGTCCGAATCGGTGCGGATGAAGGTGGGCTCAACGCGGTTGATGGCGCGGTAGAAGGCGTCCACACTCACCCCTTGCAACGATTCTGGAAACTGCTTCTGCAGCAACGGGAAAAAGCACTCCCAGAACGGCAGGCTGCGCGCCACAAGGTTTTCCCACAGGCGCGACTGGCTTTCATGCACCCCGGAGGAGGCTCCCGATGCCAGAGGGGTGCCATCCAGCATTACGTCGATGCCCTGCTCGTACATGCCGTGCCCGGCCTCATGCAGGGTGGATGACAGCCCCTCCCACAGGTCGTCCTCCTTCACCCGGGTGGTGATGCGCACATCGTCCACGCCGAGGGTAATGGAAAAGGGGTGCAGCGCCATGTCCTGACGACCACGCTCGAAGTCATAACCGAACCGCCGCGCGACCATGGCGCCAAAGTCGATCTGGCGTTTTTTCGGGTAGTGGTGGTAGAGGAACCCGTCTTCCGGCTGGGAGCGGGCGGCGATGTCGCGCACGATGGGGAGCAGTCCACGGTGCAGTTCGCCGAACAGGGGGCCGATGGTGGCCACGCTCATCCCCGGATCGGAGTGTTCAATGAGGGGGTCGGCCACATGGGCGGCCCCGGGAAAAAAACCGGAATATTCCCGGCTGAGATCAATGGAGCGTTGTAGAAATGGCGCCACCACCGAAAAATCGTCGGCGGCCCGTGCCTCGGCCCAGGCCATGTAACTTACGGAGGTGTGTGAGGAAAAGCGCTCCACAAAATCGTCCGGCACGCGTGAGGCACGCTCGAAGTCGCGCCGGGCCACGCGGATCAGGGAGGCATCGTCGCTGTCCGGGTCCATCTGCGGCAGGAAGTTTGCGGCCGCATCCAGCAGTTTGCCCAGATCGGCGCTGGTGGATTTTTCGTGGATCACCCGCTTGAGGGCCGACGCCTGCCGACCGCGGGCCGAGGCCCCGCTGGTGGGCATGTAGGTAAACTGGTCCCACGTCAGGACGTGGGACGCTCCCTCCAGGGCGTTGATCTCGGACAGGATATCCCTGAGCTGACGCAAAATCGCATCCATGATGCCCAGTGTACGCGATTCCATGGGGGAAGCGCATTGTTCTGTAAAACAGCGATCATACGCTCTTATCGCCACCACGTTGACACTTTCCGGAAGCGCGCTAGATTTGATTGGCGATGGTAGAGGGAAATCCCATATTGGATCGTCTGTTCTACGCCCTGTCGGCCCCGCCACGGCGCGTGATACTGGCCCAGTTGCTGACCGGAGAGCACACCGTGGGGGAGCTTGCCGCCCCCCTTGGCATGAGTCTGCCGGCGGTTACCAAACATCTAAAGGTGCTTGAAGAGTGCGGGCTTATGGAGCGCCGCGTGGTGGGGCGGTCGCATCGGTGCCGCCTCAAGGCCGAGCCGCTGTCGCGGGCGGCCGAATGGCTGGAGCACTACCGCATGTTCTGGGAAGGGCCGTTCACCGACCAGCAAGGGTATCTGGAGGCGCTCTGCGAGCGCGTGACGGTGGAGTCGGCGGGGTAATTCCCGTTCTGCGCCCCGGTCCCGCCTCTCTGTTCCGCTGATTCCTCCGGCAGGTTGTTCGGACAGACCTCCCCGCTTCCACCCCGGAACCGGGTCAGGTTCCCGCGCCGGGCACGTCCGGGTGGGACAGGACGTCGAGGAGCATTTGCGCCTGGCCACGCAGTTCCTCATTGCCTTGGGACTGGGCGAGGACGGTCTGCACCTCGCGTCGCGCCTCCTCGTTACGCCCCGTCTCCATATATGCCAGCCCCAGATTCAGGTGAGCCTGCACGTTCTGCGGGTTGAGGCTGACCGCTTTTTCACTCAGGGTGATGGCGGCAGCGAAATCGCGGCTTTCCAGGTCCAGTGCCCCCAGACAGGCCAGAGAACGGCTGTCAGTCTGGTTGATTTCGGTGGCCTTTTCCAGCACCTGCCGCGCCTCTTCCAGGTCACCCCCCGTGGAAAGAAGCAGGCATCCCAACGAAGTAAAAGCGGTATCGCGCACCGGGTCACGCCGCACGGTTTCACGGTAAAATCCCGCCGCCTGCTCCGCGTGCCCGGCCTGACTGTGGGCGTCGGCCAGGAACTCGTAAGTCATCACCAGACCGGGGTCAAGACGCAGGGCCTCTTCCAGCGTGCGGATGGCGCGCTCGGTGTCGCCTCGCTCGGTAAGGGCGCGCCCGAGGTTGGCTTTTTTCATGGCCGATGACTCCTCACGGCAACTCCCCATGCCCATTGTGGCCACCGACAGGGTTACCAGCAGTCCGGTGAGTACGATCTGACGCAAGGGACGCATCAGGATGGCTCCGATTTCTGGCCTTGTTGTTGCCGGGCCGCAGCCCACTTGGCGTCGTCGGCGGCCTTGATGCGGGCGCGCAGAGCCTGCAACTCGCCGGTGGAGCGCATCAGCGCCCAGCGGGAGATGATCATGCATTCCATCCACGGGATGCCAAAGCGCATGCCCTGGGTCTGTGCCGGGCCAATGAATTCCCAATTGAGGTAACCCAGCGCCTGCCCGATGGCCAGGGATTCGGCGCCGGTCCACCAGCCGAGGGGGACGGCCCAGGGAATGAGGAACCACATGTGGTCCTCCTCCTTGAGCATGCCGAAGGCCAGCCCCAACGCCACGGCCACGAACACTCCGGTAACGATGGTGGCGAGCAGATCCGGCTGCACCCCTTCCACCAGCAGGCCAAAGGTGTTGTTGCGCGGGTAGTGGGAGCCGTAGGTAACGCTCTTGACGCCGTATTCAACCACCAACATCCCCCTGCTGGTGAGGGCGCCGACGACACCGCCCCACAGGGCTCCAGCCAGGGTGAGCCACTTGATGCGCTCCCAGCTCCCCCGTCCGGCAATGCCCATTTGCTGAATGCGGAACTGGGCGATGACCACCGCCAGGGAGATCAGAAACCCGAAGGAGCCTGCCTGCACGACGGACTGCCAGACGGGAATGCCGGCGCTGCCGCCGCCGAGGGTGCCCGCCACCACAAGGACGATGGCCTTGGCGCGGGTGATGGGTATGGGCTGCATGGCGTGTCTCGACATTCGTCTACATCATCACAGTCCCGGCTCCCCCCCGGCGCCGGGCCAAAAACAGGTGCGTCAGATGGGCGGATGATACCAGAACCGGGGGGCAGGGGGGATATGACAGGGGTCATAGGCGTGGGGGAGTCCCCAGCCCATACGCAACACACGACCCGGTGGGTGCCCCCTACCCATCAGCGGGCGTCTCTTCTTGAGAGTGCCCCCCACCCTTCCTGCGCGCAACGTCACCCAGAAACGCCCAATAACATTCCCGCCCCCCAGGGTTACCAGTGGGTCACAGGTCCCGCAGAGGGTGCAAATCCCCTTGGATGATGACAAAATCGTGGCGTTGAGGGCCACTGCGGACCACACTGGAGACAGGATCCCCCTACAGGAGAAACCCGATGATGCTCCCCCCTTCCGACACACTATCGGTCACCGCCGTCCCACAGGGGGATGGCTGGACGGTGGTGAACGGACACTACCGGGTTGAAACCCAGGCAGTCTCCCGCATGAGGGACCACCACCTTGACGACGACCTGATTTTGATCTCTTGCCTGGAAGAGCACTACCGGCGCGCCATTCTGGCCGAGTCCGACCCTTCCAGACGGACCGATCTTTACCGCCAGGCTTACTCTGAGTTGAGCGCCATTCATGAGGTTCGTAACCAGATGGACCACGGCGTGAGCCCGCATGTCCTGCGCCTGGTGGCACCCTACATTACCAACAAAACCGTGCTGGAGTTGGGGTGCGGAACGGGAACCTTTGCAAGAACGGCGTGCGGCTTGGCAGCTTCCTACACGGGCATGGATGCCAGCACCGTCGCCATCAAACTGGCCCGTAAGCAGGTCACGGCACCAAACGCCCAATTTCTGGTCGCAAGCACCACCGATCCGCCTGACGGCATCGGCCCCTTTGACGTTATCTACTCCAATGACTTTCTGGAGCACCTGCACCCGGCCGATTGCGCGCGAACCCTGTCTCACTGTGCCAAATGGCTGCGGCCCGGCGGGTTGCTGTTTTCACTGATCCCCAACCGCCTGTTCGGGCCGTTCGACATCAGCCGACGTTACCTTCCAGAAGGTACAGCCGCACGCTGTTTACATCTGAACGAACTCAGCCATACAGATGCCGCTGCGCTTTTTTCCGCCGCCGGATTCACGGACCTGCGCAGCCCCCTGTCTCCGCTCCGTTCCTATGTGTCGTTGCCTCAGCCCATCCGCCGCCTGTTGCTGGCACCCTTGAGTATCAAGGCCGCTGCTGAGCGTACCCCCTTGCGGCGCGGCCTGCTGGTTCGCCCCTTCGGTTTGCGCTCGGTGATTCTGTTTGCGCGCACAGGGCCACAGTAATGCCCCCCGGAGGATAAATAAAATTAACGTCCAGGGTGACTGGTCCGGCCGCCCTGGCGGGAAGTTGTGGCGGGCCGGTACTGCCTGCAATTCTGGCAGATATCCGGCAGTTCCCCGCTTTTCCACCGGTCCGTGATCTGTGACGCCCGTTCCTCAAGCGCCACCAGTTGCGCCGGATCCGTCCCCTCGACCCTGCCCACCACCAAGGTACTGTCCGCGTTCAGATCCCGGCACGGGCACACCACCAGTTTGTTGTCCCAGGTAACCCCGGGAAACCGCAACATGAAGCAGGGCACCGCCTTTTCCGGGTTGGGCCGGATCGACATTCCCGGTGGAAGGTTTTCCGTGGTAATCCTCCCCCCCCAGTCATCAAACCGGGTTTCGACCGATATATCCCACAGGCCGAATTTGAGCTGTCCGACCAAGCGCCGCAATGCGGCATTTCGTAACAGCACCCGCAATGCGCCATAAGGACAACGCAGCGCCAAACCGACACGAACCGGAAATCCACGCCGCTGGTTCTCCGACAGAAGCTGGTCAAGATTCCGGAAAAACAAGTCGAACTTGGGGCTTCGGTAAATTTCCAGATACGATTCACGCTGCGGTTCGGGCATGGAGATGGTGATCAGGTCCACCCCGGATTCGAGCAGTTCTCCAACTGATTTCAGGCCGATCAAATTGGTGGTAAGCCACACCCGCTCGAACCCCACCTCCTTGCAGTACCTGATTTTCCGGGTGATTTCGTGGTCGACCAGTGGATCCCCCACCGCTGGGGTAAAGTTGGCAATCACGGCTCGACCCCGAGCCCGAAACAGGTCGGCGGCGACCCGGAACTCCTCGAAACTCTGAATGCCCTGCGGGCGCTCCTGATACTGGTACCCGCAAAACACGCAGTTGGCATTGCAGATATTCGTGTCCTCGAACACCACGACAGAAAACGAGGCCATCCGTTCGTGCCGGTACGCATCCGTCCTGGAGTCGTCACGCGGAATCCCGAGCCCCCGAAGCAGCCGTGCCGCAAAGTACCGTGCGGCCTGAACAAAAAAGCGGAGCTCGTCCCTGACCGCCCCTGCCAAACCGTTTGCCATCAAGAGTTACTCCCGTTCACCTTCGCCCTTGTCCGACCAATGCGTCCAGATGACGTGCTCGCCTTATTTTACGAGCCCGAGTGGTATTCGTCGGCTATTTGTCCCTTTCTCTTCCGGACCCGGCAGCGTCCATTCTCCTGGGGAAGGGCGAGGGGGGAGGCCGACTGCCGAAAACAAAAATCCCCGACAACCTCCGGGGGGGACTCCACCCCCGGAGGTTGTCGGGGCAATCGGGGGACCCCAGGCCCGATGTCGGACCGGGGGGACCACCAGTCCCGAATCGGAGGCCACAGAGACTACCGCCCCTGATCCTCGCGAATTTTGTTCAGCGCGGAACCGGCCACAAACCAGCCGATCTGCTCTGTGTTCAACGAGTGATTCGCCTGCACGCTGTCCAACTTGCCGTCGGCGTGGCGGATTTCCATAGTCACCGCCTGTCCAGGAGCAAGTTTATCCAGCCCCTTCAGGGTGATGCGGTCATCCTCGGCAATCTTGTCGTAATCCGCGCCGTTGGCGAAGGTCAGCGGCAAAATTCCCTGCTTCTTGAGGTTCGCTTCGGCGATGCGCGCAAAGGAACGGGCAATGATCGCCCGGCCATTCAAATGGCGCGGCTCCATGGCGGCGTGCTCGCGGGACGAGCCCTCGCCGTAGTTCTCGTCGGCGATCACCACCCAGCCGATCCCCTTGGCCTTGTAGTCGCGGGCCACCACGTTGTAGTCCAGACCCTTGGCCCTGGTGAGCACGTTGGCACCCTTGCCCGCCTCGCCAGTGAACGCGTTGATGGCACCGATGTACATGTTGCCGCTGATGTTGTCCAGGTGCCCCCGGTACTTGAGCCACGGACCGGCAGGCGACACGTGGTCGGTGGTGCACTTGCCCTTGGCCTTCACCAGCACCGGCATGTCCTTGAAGTCATTCACCAGATTCAGCTTGGGGAACGGCTCCAGCAGCGCCAGACGGTCGGACCTGGGGTTTACCTGCACTGCCGGGGCATCGGCACGCGGCCCCACATAGCCTGCGTCCTTGGTGGCAAAACCACCCTCCGGCAACTCCCGCCCCTGGGGCGGGGCCAGCCGGAACTTGCTGCCATCCGCAGCGGTCAGTTCATCGGTGGCCGGGTTGAAATCCAGCCGCCCGGCCAGACCCATCGCCACCACCGTTTCCGGGCTGGCAATGAAGCTGTTGGTTTCGGGGTTGGAGTCGTTGCGGGCGCGGAAGTTGCGGTTGAAAGAGGTGATGATGCTGTTCACCGTGCCCTTCTTCACATCATCGCGGGTCCACTGCCCGATGCACGGGCCGCAGGAGTTGGACAGCACGATGCCGCCCACGTTGTTGAAATCAGCCATGATGCCGTCGCGGATGATGGTCTCGTGCACCCGCTCGGAACCCGGGCTGATGAGGAAGGAGGACTTGCTCTTCAGCCCCTTGGCCGCAGCCTGACGCGCCAGGGAGGCGGCCCGCGACATGTCCTCATAGGAGGAATTGGTGCACGAACCGATCAGCGCGGCGGTCAGTTCCTTCGGCCAGCCTTCCTTGTCGCACTCGGCGCCCAGGGCGGAGGCGGCGCGTCCCAAGTCCGGGGTGTGCGGACCCACCACCTGCGGCTCCAGCATGGACAGGTCAATCTCGTGGATTTCGTCATAGAAGCGACCGGGCTCGGCCTCCACCTCCGGGTCGGCAGTGAGGTAGCGGGCGTACTGGTCGGCCAGTTCCGCCACTTCGGCGCGCTCGGTGGCGCGCAGATAGCGGGCCATGGAGTCGTCGTAGCCGAACAGCGAGGTGGTGGCGCCGATCTCGGCGCCCATGTTGGTGATGGTGGCCTTGCCCGAAGCACTGATGCTGCGCGCGCCGGGGCCGAAATATTCGACAATCTTGCCGGTGCCACCCTTCACGGTCATGATCTGGGCCACCTTGAGGATCACGTCCTTGGCCGAGGTCCAACCCTGCATCTGGCCGATCAGCTTGATGCCTACCAGCTTGGGCATACGGGTGCTGAATGGCTGCCCGGTCATCACGTCCACTGCGTCCGCGCCGCCCACGCCGATGGCAATCATGCCCAGACCACCCGCATTGGGGGTATGGGAATCGGTGCCGATCATCATCATGCCCGGCACGGCGTAATTTTCGAGCACCACCTGGTGGATGATGCCGGAGCCGGGCTTCCAGAAGCCCATGCCGTAGCGCTGCGCCGCGGAGTACAGGAAGTCGTAAACCTCCTTGTTGGTGTCCTCGGCAGCGAGCAGGTCCTGCTTTTCACCCTTGTGGGCCTGAATCAGGTGGTCGCAATGCACCGTGGAAGGCACCGCCGTTTTTGGCATGCCTGCGGTCATGAACTGCAAAATCGCCATCTGGGCGGTGGCGTCCTGCATAGCCACCCGGTCCGGGCGCACCCACACGTCGTCCTTGCCCCGGCTGATGGCACAGGTTTCGAAGTCCTCCATGTGGGAGAACAGGATCTTCTCTGCCAGGGTCAGTGGGTGGCCCAGCCGCTTGCGGGCGGCGGCATGTACCGCGTCGAGCCGGGCGTAGAGTTTTTTGACGTCGTTGATGTCGATCAGCATCTTGATTCCCTCTTCAATAACCCGCGGCAACCTCGCAACTGGCTCACGGCCGGATTGCGGCTCAGGCTCGCGGCAGTGAACTACTTGGCGCCAGGTACTTCCCGCAGACCTGGACCATCGTAGGCGTAGGCGCCTTCGGGCAGGCGTCGGAACGGTTTTTCGCGGGACCACTCCTCAACGATGTGCGCCACCACCCCCGGAATGCGAGCGATGATGAAAAAACCCTTGCCAACTTTCCAATCGAAACCCATGTCGCACAGAATGGCGGCAATGGCACCGTCCACGTTCAGCGGCATGGGGCGGCCCATGGTCTCTTCCAGCACATCCTGCACCGCCACGGCAAAATCAATGAACTGCCCGCCAAAGCCGTACTCCTTGGCCAGTTCCAGCATACGTACGGTACGCGGGTCACGCTTGTAAAGCTTATGCCCAAAGCCGGGAAAACGCACCTTGTTGGCCTTCATCTCGGCCACCTTGTCCTTGGCAAGCTGGCGCACATCGCCCTTGAAATCGCCCACCAACTCCATGAACAACTTCATGCACTGCTCAATGGCGCCGCCGTGGAAGTCCCCCAGGGTCAGGGCACCCGCCGCCACCGCGCTGTTCAGACTGTTGCCGCCGGAAAACACAGTGCGCGCCGCCACCACACTGGGGGGGGCGATGCCGTGGTCGATGCACGCCGTGAGCATGGCGTTCATCATCTTTGCCTCGGGCTTGGAGGGGAGTTCCCCCTTCAGCACCAGGTAGATGGTCTCCGGGAAGCTGATGTTACCGATCAGGTCGTCCAGTGGGTAGCCGCGCACCACGGTGGTGCCGTCGATCTGCCCGGCTACACCGGTTTTCCAAAGTACGTCGGACATCGGTTGTGTTCTCCTCCGGTCAAGCTCTGGTGTGTGGGGCCCCGCCCCGACCGCAAAAAAGGGGTGCCCTCCGTTTTTGTGGTCCGGAGAGCACCCTATATAATTGATACAGGCAACTCTGCCTGTGGGACGACGGAAGGCTGGAGGTCGCTCCTTCCCCGCCGCCCCGGGGGTCCATCCCGAACCGTTATGCGTGCTCCGCTTTCAGCAGCAGGTCGTTGAACGTCTTGCTGCAGCGCATGGCGGCGGCCACCTTCTTTGGATCCGTGTGGTAGTAACCACCCAGGTCCACCGGCTTGCCCTGCGTCGCGGCCAGTTCTTTCACGATCTTGTCCTCGTTGGCCTCAAGCTGCTTGGCGAGGGGCGCGAAGTGCTTCTGGAGAGCAGCATCGTCGTTCTGGGCCGCCAGTGCCTGTGCCCAGTACAGGGCCAGGTAGAAATGGCTGCCCTTGTTATCCAGCATGCCCACCTTGCGACCTGGCGATTTGTCGGTGTCCAGCAACTTGCCCGTGGCCTGGTCGAGGGTTTTGGCCATCACCATGGCCTTGGGGTTGTTGCGGGTCTCCCCCAGGTGCTCCAGGGAGGCGGCCAGCGCAGAGAACTCACCCAGGGAGTCCCAGCGCAAAAAACCCTCTTCCATGAACTGCTGCACGTGCTTGGGGGCAGAGCCGCCTGCGCCGGTCTCGAACAGGCCGCCGCCGTTCATCAGGGGAACGATGGAGAGCATCTTGGCGCTGGTGCCGACCTCGAGGATCGGGAACAGGTCCGTCAGATAGTCACGCAGCACGTTGCCGGTCACCGAGATGGTGTCCTGACCGTTCTTCATGCGCTCCAGGGAGAAGCGCGTGGCCTCCACCGGGGACATGGTGCGGATATCCAGTCCCTTGGTGTCGTGGTCCTTGAGGTAGCGCTCCACCTTGGTGATGAGCTGGGCGTCATGGGCGCGGGTCTTGTCCAGCCAGAACACGGCGGGGGTGCTGGAGAGGCGTGCTCGGGTGACAGCCAGCTTGACCCAGTCGCGGATGGGGGCATCCTTGGCCATGCACATGCGCCAGATGTCGCCCTCTTCCACGTCGTGCTGCAACAAGGCCTTGCCGGTGGCGTCCACCACGCGGATGCTGCCGTTGCCGGGGGCCACGAAGGTGTAAGGGTGGGAACCGTACTCCTCGGCTTTCTGCGCCATCAGGCCTACGTTGGGGATGCTGCCCATGGTGGCCGGATTGAACGCACCGTTCTGCTTGCAGAACTTGATGGTCTCGTCGTACACCCCGGCATAGCTGCTGTCGGGGATCACGCACTTGGTGTCGTATTCCTTGCCGTCCGCACCCCACCCCTTGCCGCCACCCCGTATCAGGGCGGGCATGGAGGCGTCGATGATGACGTCGCTGGGCACGTGCAGGTTGGTAATGCCCTTGTCGGAGTTCACCATGTACAGGTCCGGCTGCTTCTTCATGCAGGCCTGGATGTCCGCCTCAATAGTGGCGCGCTGGTCCGCCGGGAGGGTCTGGATCTTGGCCACCACATCGCCAAAGCCGTTGTTGAGGTTGACACCGATCTTGGTGAAGGTCGCTGCGTGCTTGTCGAACACCTCCTTGAAGAAGGTAGACACCGCATGGCCGAAGATGATGGGGTCGGAGACCTTCATCATGGTGGCCTTCATGTGCAGGGAGAAAAGCACCCCCTTGGCCTTGGCATCCGCCACCTGCTCCGCGAGGAATTTGCGCAGGGCGTTGCGGTTCATCACCGTGGCGTCCACCACCTCGGCGTCCTGGAAGGCCACTTTGTCCTTAAGGACCTTGACCGAGCCATCCTTGGCGACGAACTCAATCTTGCCGGCGCCTGCAGAGCCACCCGCAATGGTCACGGATTTTTCGTTGGAGCGGAAATCGCCGCTGGTCATGTGCGCCACGTGGGTTTTCGAATCCGCGGCCCACTTGCCCATGGAGTGCGGGTTCTTTTTGGCGTATTCCTTGACCGCCTTGGGGGCGCGACGGTCGGAGTTACCCTCGCGCAGCACCGGGTTCACGGCGCTGCCGCTGACCCTGTCGTAGCGGGTCTTGATCTCGCGCTCGGCATCGGTCTTGGGGTCCGCCGGGTAGTGGGGGAGGTCGTAACCCTGTCCCTGCAACTCCTTGATGGCCGCAGTCAGTTGGGGGATGGAGGCGCTGACGTTGGGCAGCTTGATGACATTGGCTTCCGGGGTGTTGACCTGTGCGCCCAGCTCGGCCAGGTCGTCGGCCTGCTTCTGGGCTGCGGTCAGCTTCTCGGGGAAGGAGGCAATGATGCGTCCGGCCAGGGAAATGTCCTTGGTGCCGACGGTGATACCGGCCGGGTGGGTAAAGGCCTGGATGATGGGCAGGAAAGAGCCGCTGGCCAGTTCGGGGGCCTCATCCACCTTGGTATAGATGATGTCTGCGGTCTTGGCTTGCTTCGACATGACTTGGTTACTCCAGTAAAAAAACTCGGTGATGACCCGCCTGCGGCTTCAATCGGCCCCCTCCCCCGTGGACCGCCCGGCACCGCGTGGCGCTTCGGGCGTTAGATGGTCGCGTACCGGGGCGGCACCTGCCGCGGGCTGGGGTTGGAGAGATTGGGCTTTACCCCCATCGCTTCAATACAGTCCACCAGGTCGTGGTAATACTTGGCGACCCGGACGTTGCGGCCGGCGGCGGCCAGCAAGCGCTTTTTGTCCGACGCCTTACCCTTGCCGCGCTCCACCACCGCACCGGCATGACCAAAGGCCACACCTTCCTGTTCCTCCTGAAACTCACCGCCGATGAACGCCGCCACCGGCTTGGTGAACCTTTTCGCCTTGATGGCCTCGGCGGCCTGCTCCTCGTAGGTACCGCCCACCTCACCCAGCATCACCAGACCGGTGCAGCGAGGGTTGGCCTGCAACTCTTCCATGAGGTCGGAATAGATGGTCCCGGCGATGATGTCACCGCCCATGCCCATTGCCATGAGCACGCCATGGCCACGACGCTTGAACATTTCGGCGGTGGTCACGGTCAAGCCGCCGCTTTTGGAGATCACCACCAGCCCGCCACCGGCCAGTGCGCCGGAGGGGTCCTTGCCACCGATGGCGGCCACGCGGCCCACGGACGGCACATAACAGCCGAGGCTGGTACCGCCCACCACGCGGGCTCCGTACTCCACGGCAGCGCGGTAGACCGCGGCCGAATCGCGGATCGGGGTGTGTTCGGTGATGATGAATACGGTTTTGAGCCCCGCGGCCATGGCCTCAAGGGCGGCGTCCTTCACCGATCCGGCGGGCACGTAGACCACAGCGGTGTCGATGGCCTTGTGGGCCTTTTTAGCCTCCGCCACGGTGTCGTAAATGGGTACATTGGGCTCAATGGTGGTACCGCCCTTGCCGGGAGTCACTCCCGCCAGCACGATGCCGGGGAACAGGGCCTCGGACTCCCGCACCACTTGGGAGGCCTCGCGCCCGGTAGCGCCAATAACCACCAGACGGGTTTTTTCGTTGAGCAGGGAGGTACCCTTCTTCCAATTGGCGACGGCACCCTTGGCGGCAGCTTTTTTGGCCACCACTTTCTTAGCCACGGCCTTTGCGACGGTCTTCTTGGCTACCGCCTTGGCAACGACCTTCTTGACTACGGCTTTGGCGACGGATTTTTTGGCTACGGCCTTGGCAACCGTCTTGGCGGCCACCTTCCGGGCCGCAGCCTTGGCGGTGGACTTCTTGGGAGCGACTTTTTTGGCGACCAATTTGGC
Source organism: Nitrospirota bacterium (assembly GCA_029858285.1). GTDB lineage: Bacteria > Nitrospirota > JACRHL01 > JACRHL01 > JACRHL01 > JAOUFN01. The sequence goes on from JAOUFN010000003.1 coordinate 23,423, forward strand.
CGCAGGCTTGGTGGCCGACTTTTTCGCAGCGGCATTCTTGGCAGCAGTCTTCTTGGCGGGGGCCTTCTTCACCACTTCAGTATCTCCTCAGCAATCACAAAGGATGCGCCCGGAAGACGCGCTTAAAACACGCGTCCGGGCGCCTTACCGTTCTAGTGCCCGGCGGACTTCTTGACCTTGGGAGCGGACACCTTGTAGCCCCGGTGCTGCACCAGCAGGTCGCGCAGGATCAGCGGCGCCTGGGTGATGGGCAGTTCAGAGTCGAAGATGCGCCCCTTGATGCCGTTGCGCTTGAAACACTCGGCCAGCAGTTTAAGGCCCTTTTCGACCTCGGGGCCACCACGGCGAACCACCCAGATCAATTCCCGGTCCAGCTTGCCCTCTTTTGCCAAATCGTCAATGGCATTTACCAGTCCTTCGCCCAACGTCACGTCGATGCGGGTGTTGGAGGCGGTGCCGCCGCACACCAGCACGCCCTTGAGGCCGGGCTTGGAAAGGATGATGCGACCGATACGGTACATTTTTTCCGCCGGCGGGTTGCCGCCAATGTCCGTAAAATTGGCGGGACGCAGCCCGGCGTCGTAGGCGGTTTCAATGGTTACTGCCGACCCGCCGCCACCGAAGGTCATCATGGCGATGTCGCCACCGAGATCCTCGGGCTCAACATAGGAACCAGCCTTGCCGCGATGGTCGTCACGGTCGATCTGCAGCGCGTCGATCTCGCGCTTGGTCGGCTCGCGCCGGTAGGCGGAGCGCTCACCGTAGGTTTTTTGCGGGGCGACGGTGGCGTCGTCATCCAGGGTGACCACAGCGTCCAGGGCACGCAGGTCGAGGGAGGTGACCATCTCGCCGGTCTTTTTATCCTTCTTGCTGACGCGAACCACCGCCAGGGGGTTGATTTCCAGCAGGCGGCATTCGGCACCCCAAAAGGCCTTGTAAATGCCTGCGATGGTCAGGGAAGCCTGGCGCAGGACCCCGGCGTATTTATCGCAGAAGCCGATCTTCACCAGCATATTGCGAATCTCGAACGGCTCGATTTCGGCCTGGGCCTTTACCGGGAAGGTGAAGATGCGGGCAGGGTCGATGGCCTCGACGTCCATACCACCTTCCATACTCAGGGTGATCACCGGGCCGCGAGTCTCGGTGGAGTAGGTGATGGCACAGTACAGTTCGGCCACGATGTCGGCCTTTTCGCAGACCATCACCGCCACCGGCTTCTCGCCCCACACCAGCATCCCCATGATGTCGGTGACGGCCTTGGCCGCCTCCTCCGGGGTTTTGACCAACTTTACCGCGCCAGCCTTGCCACGCTTGCCCACCAAGACCATGGCCTTGACGACGGCGCCGCCCCGGGAACGGACGAACTCCGCCACCTCGGCATTGGGCTCCGTGGCCACCACGAACTCGGGGCACGGAACCTTGAATTTTTTGTAGATGTTTGCAACCGCTTCGTGCTCGTAGAGGTTCACTCCGAACTCCTCGAATCGCGACCGATAAGAAAAAACCGCAAAACAACCCTCGGCACTGGGTGCCCGTTGCGTGGCATTTCGCGCGCTTCTGGCGCGGGGCCCACCACACACGGGGAACACCCGTCCCTGCATTCACGGATAAGGAATTTTATGGACCTTTTCCGGGCCGGTCAATCGGAAAATCCCGGTTTTTACCGAAAACTGCCCACTGGAAAATCACCTGTTTTTTGGCGATCACCACCTCCCCACCAAAACGCGATCGCCATATAATTGGCGATAATGCCCCCTCAGACGGCGTCCATGCCGCTCCCCGGCCGCAATTCGCGCTGGGCGCGCTCCACCTGCGCCAGCAACGGCTCGACCTCTGGAACCTGTCCCATACGGAATCCGAGGCGCCGACCCATGTCGTCCAGTATCGCCAGCACGCACGGCACCATCACCAGAGTGAGTACGGTGGCGAACGCCAGTCCCCACACGATGGAAATCGCCATCGGCGCCAGGTAGGCCGCCTGACCGCGGGTCTGGAACGACAAGCTGGCCATACCTGCAATGGTGGTGACGGAGGTCAGCAGGATCGGTCGCAGCCGGTTCCGCGCCGACCGCACCAGCGAATTCCAGCGCGGCGCCCCCCCGCGTCGTGCATTGTTGACGAACGACACCAGCACCAGGGAGTCGTTCACCACCACCCCCACCAGTCCCGCCAGACCAATCAGGGACAGCATTCCCAGCGGCTGGCCCATCACCAGATGCCCCACCACCACCCCAATAAACGAAAACGGAATCACCGACATGATCACCACGGGCTGCAGCAGGGAGCGGAACAATGTGCCCAGGATCAGATAAATAAGCATCATCGCCAGTGCTGCAGCGCGCCCCAGGGAGCGCAGCGATTCGATCTGCTCCTCGTTCTCGCCCCCGTACAGAAGGTTGTAGCCGGGGTATTTCCGGGAAATGTCGGCAAAATGCTCCTTCACCAGGGCGTTGGCCTCGGTGGAAGTGATCACTTCCTTGTTGACCGCCGAGGACACCAGAATGGTGCGCATGCGGTTCTTGCGGATCACCGCCGACGCGCCCTGGGTCAGTTCCATGCGGGTGACGCTGGACAGGGGCACCCACCCGGCACTGGCGCTGTGGATACGCACCTCCCCCAACCGCTGCGGGCGGTCGGAAAACTTCCCGGCATAACGCACCACCACGTCCAGGCTGTCGTTGCCCTGGCGAATCTCCGATACCGTTTCGCCCTCGAAGGCGATGCGCACGGCGCGTGCGATGGTGGTGGCCGACAGGCCATAGAGCGCGGCCCGGTCCTCGTCAACAGTCACTGTCAGTTCCGGCTTGCCCAGCACGTCGTCGTTGACCACGTCGTAGATGCCGGGAACATCCTTCAGATATCCCTCCACCTGGCGGGCGATGGCGCGCAGGGTGTCCATGTTTTCGCCCCGCACCTTGACTTCTACGGCCCGCCCCACCGGTGGCCCGCCCTGAGTCTCCACCACCCGCAGGGATTCATAGCCGGTGATGCCGGTCAGGCGGGTGCGGAAATCGTCCAGCACCAGATAGCCGTTGCGCCGGTCGGGGGCATCGAAATCGGCCAGTTCGAAATAGATCATTCCCAGGTGGCTGCCGGAAACGGATCTGCCGGTGGAAATGTCGAACTGGTTGCCCACCAGACTGACCATGGCGTTGAGATCGGTGGGCGGCAGTTGCCTGCCCACCGCCTCCACCTCCGCCAGTACTCGCTCGGTCTCGGTAAGGCTGCTGCCCTCCGGGGTTTCCAGCATGACCGCGAAGCCAGGCAGGTCCTTGGTGTTGAACATGACAAACTTCATCTGGAAGATCATCACCACCACCGACAGCACCGCCACCGCCATCAATCCCCCTACGGTCAGATAGCGGTGGCGCAGGGCGACCACGATCAGGTGCGTGTAGCGCTGGCGCAGGCGCGCAAAATGGCGCGACTCGCGGCGGATATTGCGGCCCAGACCGCGCGCGGTCTCCGCCAGGTGGCTGGGAAGCATTACCAGCGATTCGAACAGGGTGGCAACCAGGCAGAAGGTGACGACGATGGGGATCACACGCATGAACTTGCCCATGATGCCGCTCATCAGCAGCATGGGTAAAAATGCGGCGATGGTGGTGGTGGTCGCGGCCAGAACCGGCGTCATCACCTCCACCGCGCCTACCACCGCGGCCACCCGTGGCGGTACCCCCTTTAACAGGTAGCGGTAAACGTTTTCGGTGATGATGATGGCGTCGTCCACAATCAGCCCCAGCACCACGATGAGGGCGAACAGGGACAGCATGTTCACGCTCATTCCCGCCATGTGCATCAGGACAAAGGCGAGCAGGAAGGCCGTGGGAATGCCCGCTGCCACCCAGAAAGCCATGCGCCAGTCCAGCAGGGCGAAGAGAATGGCGCAAACCAGCACGAAACCGATGCCGCCGTTGGTGTACAGCGTCCGGAGGCGCGATTTGATCCACACCGAACCGTCGCGTGTAGTGGTGATGGAAAGACCCGGGGGAGCATCGGCGCGGGCAGTGGCGATGATGCTGGTCACCTCGTCCACGATGGCGATGGTATCGCCGCGGCGGTCCTTGGTGACCTCCAGGGAGATGGCGCGTTCGCCGTTGAGCTTGCCGAACGACTCCTCGTCCTCGAATGCCACGCGTACTGTGCCGATATCCCGCAGGCGCACATGGTGGCCGTCTGGCCGACGCCTCACCACCACGCCACCCAGATCGGCGGGGTCGGCGTATTGGCCCTCGGTGCGCACCAAAAACTCGCTGCGCTGGCCACGGATGAGGCCGGCCGGAAGGTTGCGGTTGCGCGCCGTCACCGCTCCGGTCACCTCTTCCGTGCCCACCCCGAAGGCGGCCATGCGCATGGGGTCCAACTCGATGGCCACCTCGCGGTCGCGGTAGCCGGTCATGGTCACCGACGACACGCCCCGGATGTCGTCGATGGCGGTTTCCAGGTTTTTGGCCACTCGCCGCAGGGCATCCTCGCGGACGTCGCCATGCACGGTAACGTTAATCACCGGAAACTGGCTCTCGATCTCAATCACCACCGGGTCTTCGGCATTTTCCGGCAGGTCCACCAAACGGTCGATCTCGCTGCGCGCGTCCTGGGCGACCTTGGCCATGTTCGCCCCCTGCTCCAGCTTGAGCTCGAGCATGGACACCCCTTCCAGGGAGCGGGAGGAAATTTCGTCCACCCCGGAGATGGCGTGTACCGCGTCCTCAATGGGGATGGTAACGTCGCGTTCGATCTGTTCGGGACTGATGCCGGGATAAGTGGTCTGGATGGCTACCAGATCAAGGGGTATCTCCGGAAACACCTCGCGGGTCATGGTGGCGTAAAAATAGCCACCCGACGCCAGGGTCAGCACCAGCAGCAGGTTGACGAATACCGGGTTGTTGACGAACAGCAGAATAAGGCGCATGGAAGAAACCCCGGGAGGAGCCTAGGGGAGGCCGTCCACCGCCGGGGAGTCGCGCTGCCGGGTGGGGTGTCCATCCACCGCAACCACGTCCACCGCCTCCCCACCCCGCAGCGCGGTCTGCCCCACCACCACCACACGGGCACCAGGGAGTAAGCCGGAGATCAGATAGGCCGATTCGTCAACCAGGGCGGCCAGATCCACCGTCACCCGCCTGGCAACCTCTCCTTCCACCACGAACAGCCCCACGCCGTCGGTACCGCGCCGCAGGGCGACAGCAGGCACCACCACCGCATTGGGCAGGGAGCGCCCGGCCAGGCCGATGCGCGCCACCATGCCGGGGCGGACCCGGCCGCCGGGATTGGCTACCTGCACTTCCACCGGAAATGTGGCCTCGCCGAGTGAATCCGCCGAGGCGATGCTCACCACCCGGCCGGACAGGGCCTTTTTGTCGGCCAGGGCGTCCACCCGCACCTCGGCCACGGACCCCACCCGAACGTGCCCCACCTGGGACTCGGACAACCCGGCGGAGAAGCGCAACCGGTCGGCGCGCACCAGATGGAACAGGGGTTGTCCGGGCGACATGACCACACCCCGTTCCGGAAAGCGGCGGGTGATTTCGCCGTCTGTCGGCGCCTTCACCACCGTGTGGGACAGGTCGCGCTCGGCGTTTTTGAGGGCGATAGCCGCGAGCTTGAGGTCCGATCCCGCCAGACGGGCCGCCAATTCGGCGTCGTCCAGTTCGATGTCTGAGACTCCACCCTCCTGGTGCAGGGCGCGGTAGCGGACAAGGTTTTTTTCCGCCTGATCGCGGCGAATTTGGGCGCGGTCGTACTCGGCCTGCCGGGTGTCGCGCAGGAGTTCGAAGGGCACCGGATCAAAGCGCACCAGCACCTCATCACGGGCCACCCGGTCGCCCAGGTCGGCGGCCAATTCCACCACCGTTCCCCCAACCTCGGCGGACAGGTGAAAACTTTGCACCGGCTCGGCCACGGCGGTGACTTCATAGGTCTCGGTAAACAGGGAACTGGCGGCGGTGACAACCTCGACGGACGCGCGCCGCTCCGGGGTTGCCACAGCCGCCGGGTCACCTTTGCCGTGACACGCGGAGAGCGCAGAAAACACGGCGACCATGCAGACCACGGTGAGACCCACGCGGGGCAGCGATTTGTTTCGTGTACGGAAAAATTTATTCAGCGGGCGGTACACGGATATCCTGAAGCAAGCGGTGTGATGCCGCCCCGGAGAAGGCGTGATTCACGGCGAATGACCCCGGTGCGGCCTCCATAGGGTAGCGGAACCGCTTCGGTCCGACAAATGGGAGGGCACCATCCGCCGCCTCTGTGGGCGGCATGCAGAATCACGCCCGGAGCGCGTCGGCCACCATCCGTTCCAGGGCCACCACGTCAATGGCGACATCCTGCCGACTGTTGCCTTCTCCGGAGATTAGAAAGTGGTAATCCAGCCCCATGGCGCGGGCCAGCTTGATAAAGCTGTCGTCCCGGAAATCCGCCGAAAACACCTCGATCACCACCGTGCCCGGACGGCAGAACATCAGGTTGGCAAGCCCCGAGCCGTGGACCGCCACGACTGCCTCGGCGCCGGAAAACAGTTCCGCCTGCTGCCGGAACGCCATGCGCCCGGTGACGTGGGAGGAAAACCCGTGGCGGGACAGTATATCCATCACGGCTTCCTCATTGATCGTCCGGCGCAGGGCCGCATCATTGCGGGAGACGTACACCCTGCTCCCCCGATGCCCCTGCCCCGGCGTGGCATCGCCCTGACCACCCCCCTGACCCACACCATAATGGCGCTGGAACAGATCGCGAATGGATAGCAGCGACTCCCGCTCCAGCCAGTTGTCCCGCCCGTGGTGTGGATTCTGGTAGGCGATGTAGATGCTCCGGGCGCAGTCTATTTTCCGGTTTTCGGGTAGTGCCTGGAAGCGGATTCCCGCAAAATCCTTCTCCAGGAACCGGAAGGCGTCGCGCTGGATGGCCGACAGGTCCTCGCGCACCAGACACACCACCGGTTCCCCCGGATCATGCCAGTGTTTGAGATACACCGTCAGCGGCACCAGGGTATCCAGAAAAAAATGGGCGAACTGCCGGTGCCCCCTGCGCACGCCCAACAGGTTTATGTAAATGGCCGTGTCCAACGCGGCCTCTGGGCTCAGAGGTCGGGCGATCACCCAGTTGGGGTGCATTCGGGTCCGCCTGGCATCCAGGTGCAGCACCTTGCCGCTGCGGCGACTCACGGTCACTCCGGAACTACCCAGGATGCTCACGTCCCGCAGGTGCGCCATCTTGAAAGTGAGGGGCAGGTTCGCCGCCTGTTCCGGTGGGCAACACAGCACTTCCCGACATTCTTCCGGAGTGAACGCCAGCCGGTAGTCGATTACCGGGTCGACCCGCAAGGTGCGCACGGAGCCCACCAAAGCCTCTGACTCGAAGCCAACGGCATCCTGAAAAAAATTCAGATAACGCCGAAGTGGGGAAAACACGGCCAGAACGGAACATAATCCGTGGCGGAGGGCACGGGCGTTCAGGTAACGGAGAAAAGGGGATTTGGTTCTCATGGCGCTGGATGCCGTGGGGACGTGCCGTGGGCCCACCCAGGAAAGGTCTGTTCTCGACTATACGCCTCCCGGCGCGGACCTGTCACCTGCCCGGGATACGGAGGACGCTGCCCATGCCGTGCCGATTTCCCGTCGGCCCGTGCTTGGCGGACGCCACGGCGATCCCGTATGATCGTCGGCGAAACATGCCTTGCCCGGGCCGGCGCCCTCAGGCTGGCACCCCACGGAGGACAGCACGAGTGCCTACCCGCAACATTGGACGCAAACTCAGGGATCTGGGCCGCTGGCTGCGAACCCCCATCAGCCGCCGCCGGGCCATGCGCCGCGTGGCGGAGTTCCACTCCCGGCAGCGCCCATTGGATGAGGTGGTGCAGTGGGCCATGGCCTTCGGCACCAGGGGACGGTTCCGAGTCAAGACTATCCAGATTGCCTCGGAGATCACCGCACTGGCTCGGGAGGTGGACAAGATAAGTCCGCAGACGATTCTGGAGATCGGCACCTCGGAGGGGGGGACGGCCCTGATCTGGGCGCAACTGGCCAGCCAGCGAGTGATCACCTGCGACATCACCCCTCCCGGCCCGCGTGGCGCCCTGCTGACGGCCTTTCCCCCGCCAATGTCGAAGTGCCGAGTAACCCTGCTGACTGGTGATTCCCACTCCCGAGAGTTTGCCCGGCGGCTGGAGCGGGAACTGAACGGCGCGGCGGTGGATTTTCTGTTCATCGACGGCGACCACTCGGAGGGTGGAGTGGAAGCCGACTACGAGTTGTACCGCCCCTTCGTGCGCTCCGGGGGTATCATCGCCTTTCACGATATTGCCGAGCGCCAGGACCAGCCCGGAAACGAGGTGCAGCACTTCTGGAAGCGCCTCAAGGATCGGGGGCCGGTGGAGGAGTTCATCCAGGACCGCAACCAGGTAGGGTTTGGCATCGGCCTGGTGCGGGTGTAAGGAATTTTCGACCTCCCCATCCCGACCACCACGGAGGGCGCACTATGGCAGAACACGGTAATTTCAAATCGCGCAACTCCTTTCGTCACCGCCTGTCGGACGCCTGGTTCGACGCCGTCGCCCGGCTGGTCAGCCTGAAGGTCGCCCGCATCCGGCTGCGGCAGAAAACCTACCCCTGGTTTGTCCAGCACTACGGCAACTTCCGCTTCGGCGAGAAGTGGCGTGACGCCTCGGTCCGCGTGGTCGGCAACGAATCTGGGGTGATCTTCGGACAAGTCGCCCGCATGGTCCGGGACATCGAATCAACGTCCGGAACGCCTCCCCGGTCTGTCCTGCTGGCCGGTGAAAGCGCACGGGCCAAGGCCGTCTACGCCCGCCTCACCCCCACCCCGGAGTCATCCATCGTCACTGCGGGGCTGCATGACGACGCCGACTGCGGGTGGAATTTCGAGAATCCGCCCCCTCCCTCCCTGAAGAGCGCGGACCTTATCGTGTCCCATGCCATTCTGGAGCATCTGATCGACCCCTATGGTCATGTACGCGACCTGTCGAAACTCCTGAACCCGGGGGGACATCTGGTGCTTTATACCGTGGTTCCAGGCTTTCCGTACCACCGCCATCCGGTGGATTGCATGCGCTTCTTTCCCGACTGGTTCGAGGAGGTGGCTGACCGCCTCAAGCTCCGTGTGTCCGACCGTTTTCTGGGCGACGATCATATCGTGTATTGCCTGCGCAAACCGTAGCGTTGGCCTGAATTTTCCGGGAGATTGGCCGCCCGGCTCGTCTACAGCTTCCCCTTGTCCGGCAATCCCCACCGCTGCGGTCGCCCTATCAGCCACCACGCCAGAAGATAGCCGTAATCCAGCAGCTTGGAGCGGATTTTGGGCACCAGTCCCAAGGTGAGGACGGTCAGCAACAAGTAAGACACCGTGTTGATCGCCAGCCTTGCAAAACGCACCACCCCAAGCCCCACCGCCACCCCAGGCCCGAATACCTTTTGGTAGAAACGCAGGCGCGAGCGCAGCATCTCTACCTGTGCCCCGCGCCGCACCCGTCTGGTGCTGCTGCCCATCAGATGCACTACCCGGGTGTCGCGGTCCAGCAGCGCCCGCCACCCGGCGCGGCGCAGGCGGATGCACCACTCCACATCCTCGAAGTAGAAGAAAAAGCCGCTGTCGATGCTGCCCGCCTGCTCCATGGCACTGCGCCGCGCCGCCAGACAGGCGCCGCTGATCCAGTCCACCGGAGTAAGGACTGTATCGGGCAAGGGGGGGCGGCCCTTCTGGAACAGGCGGATGCCCAGTTCCCCCCATATCGTGGGCTCGTCGCCAAAGGAGCGCTGGGTGTCGCCATGGGCCGACACCAGCCGGGGGCCGATCACCGCCGCGTCGGGGTGGGCGATGAACAGGACCTCAAAGCGATCCAGCAGTTCCGGCGGCACAAAGGCGTCGTTGTTCAGCACCAGCACGAAGGCGGAGCGGGATTCCGGCACCGCCCGGTTCACCGCCGCCGCATAGCCAAGGTTGCAGCCGTTCTCGATAATCACCGCAGACGGGTGTGCTGCCCGTACCCGCGACAGGGAGTCATCACTGCTGCCGTTGTCCACCAGAAACACGCGGTCACGGGCCATGTCTGTGGCTTTGGACAGCGCATCCAGCGTGCGCAGCAGGGTTTCGGCCCCATTGCGGTGGACGATGATCACGGCAAAGCGCTGTGCATCTGGACCTTTCGCTACGCCCCCTATTTTTCCCGTGTTGCCGTCCGCCATCCAAACCTCCCGTTACCACGCCAGCCCACTTGGGGGATGGTGTATCATCATTCAGTTTTTTTTGCCCGCAATTTTTGGCAGATTTTTTTGAGGCCACCCATGCCCCTGGTCGAAACTTTCCGCACCATCAGCCGCAACCTGCGCGCCCCGGCGCACCGCCGTCAGGCGTTTCATCGTCTGGAGCACCTGCACGCCGACCGTCCCTCGCTAGACGATCTGGTGCGGCAGGCCATCAAGCTGGGGACCCACGGCTGGTACCGGGTGCGTTCGCTGCAAATTCCCTCGGAGATTCTCTCTCTGGCGCAGGCAGTGGAAGCCATCAAGCCACGAGTGATTCTGGAAATCGGCACCGCCCGTGGCGGCACCGCCCTGATCTGGGCCCATCTGGCCAGCCATAAACTCATTACCTGCGACCTGCTGGACAAGCGCGGCTTTGCCGATCTGGTGCGGGCGTTCCCGCCCCCAGGTTCCACCTGCAAGGTAGAGGTGCTGATCGGCGACTCCCACGCCCCGGACTTCATCCAGCGGGTCAAAAACGCCCTGCGCGGCGAACTGGTGGATTTTCTGTTCATCGATGGCGACCATACCGAAGCAGGGGTGGGGCAGGATTTTGAAAACTACCGCGGGTTGGTGCGCCCCGGCGGGTTGATTGCCTTTCACGACATCGCCGAAAAACAGCCTCTGGCCACCAATCAGGTGCAGCACTTCTGGAAACGCATCCGGGGTCAGCACGACGTCCGGGAATTCGTGGCGGACCGTGGTCAGTGCGGATTCGGCATCGGCGTGATCCGCACCCCCCTGCAGAACGCCGCCGGGGCCTGAACCCGCCTGTGTGGGGGTTACCCCCACTGTTTCAGGCCGACAGCGCCCTCTCCAGTGTCTCCGCCAGCCGCGCCCGCACCATGTCGTTGCCGAAAAAACGCTCGTAAGCAGCGCGCGCTGCCTCCCCGCGCGCAGGCAGTGCGTCGGCCCGCCCGGCCCATCCGGCCACCGCTCGCGCCAGGGCCTCCGGATCGCCCGGAGGGATGAACGCCACGCCGCTGCCGGCTTCATCCATCCCGGCAACCAGTTCGGGGGGGTACGCGGGGGACTCGCGGGTGATCACCGGCCGCCCCGCAGCCAGCGCCTGATAGACCTTGTTGGGAATCACCCGTCCTGCCTTGGGACCCGGCCCGAAAACCCCCAGAAGGATGTCGGCACTGTGGATGCGGGCGGGTAAATCCGCGTACGGCACCCATGGCTCGAAGCGGACGTTGCCAAGCCCCTCGGCCCGCTGGCGGCACGGGGCCAGAAGCGGACCCTCCCCCACCAGACACCACTCCACCGGCGGCCCGCCGCAACCGGGGTAGGCGCGTGCCGCCTCGACGATCACCGTCGGCCCCTGCAGGCTGATGAAGCTGCCGTAGAACAGTACCCGGATCGGCCTTTTGGCCGGTGGCGTCACCGGGACCGGGGAAAACAGGGGCTCCTCCGCCCCCACCGGCACCACCGTCACGCGCTCCGGCCGGGCGCCGAGGGTGGCGGTGAAAAAATCCCGGTGCTGCTCCGTGTCCGCCACCAGCAGATCGGCCTGACCGAACAGGTCGCATTCCCACTCCAGCAGACGGCGGGCGTCCGCGCTGCCCTCGGGAAATTTGTTTTTCTCAAAAATCTGTTTGTCGTAGGCGCTGATGAGCGGGTCAAATACGATTCTGATGCCTTGGCGCCGCGCCCAGCCGAGGGCGGCGGGCATGTCGCGTTGGCGGAAGCAGGGCACCCACACCAGGTCGGGTTTCTGGTCACCCGTCCCCACGCCGCCCAGAGTGGCCTCCAGATAGCCCAGACGGCTGACTTTTGGCTGAAAATCCCGCACCGTCCAGCCGAGGGCCTGAAATTGCTGGCGAAGGATGCGGTTGCGTGAATAGTCGGGGTCAAAACGGCCCCACCACAATACGCTGCGCGCGGCCTTCTTGCTGCTCACTCGTCCCCCTTCCCGTTCCGCTGGTCGGCCTGAAAAAATTTCTCCCGCGCCTTGGCCAGCCGGATGAACCGCTGGAACGCGTACATGTAGCTGATGACGATGCCGTCGATGCCGTTGACGAACTCGCGACGCAGCAGCCACTGCTTGAAGAACGACAGCACCGGCACCACCACGATCTCCAGCCCCGTCGGCCCGCGCCTGCGTCGGCGAAACAGATCTTCGGCCTGGGCACTGGAGTAGCTGTTGACCTTTTCCACATGGTGCGCCAACGAGCGGAACGAACGGTGGACAACCATGCCCTTGAGGGTACCAACCAGGCCTTCCCGCACCACCACCGAGTCATGCACAGTGCTGTCCTTGAACCCGGCCTGGCTCTTGCGGTAGAGGCGAACCGGATTCTGGGTGGAGGTCCAGGGGTGGCCACGCTTCTGGAAGGTATGCAGAGGCAGGATGCGCAGGCGCCAGGCGCTGTGGGTGGCGGGGCCAGTGAGGGCGGCACGGATGGAGCGGGCCAATTCCGGACTGACCTCCTCGTCCGCATCCAGATTGAGCAGCCAATCGTTGCGCGTGAGCGTCTCGCCGAACACCTTTTGCGGGCCGTAGCCGCGCCATTTGTGGAACACCACCCGCGCCCCCAACGACTCGGCAATTTTTGCCGTGTCGTCGCTGCTGCCGGAGTCGATGACGATCACCTCGTCGGCCCAGTCACGCACGCTCTTCAGTGTGAACGGGATGCGGTCCGCCTCGTTCCTGGCGATGACAAAAACCGACAGGGGCAGGCGGGAATCAGTAGACATGACCAGTGGCTGCGTGGTGGGAGGGAGAATGGTCGATGCTGGCCTGGTGGCGGATTTCTTGACGGATTTCCTGATGGATTTCCCTACGGGCTTCCGGAAAGACATCCCGGCAGACTTCATGGTAGACACCAAGGGTCTCATCCACCATGTGGTCCACCGTGAAAGGGTGATGGGGGCTCACCCGGGGCGGAGATTTGTACCACCGCCGCAGCAGTCGGCACAGGGCATCGGTGTCCCGCAGGGGAACCTTTCCGGAGGGCAGCAACACGTCGAGAATTTCGTGCACGCCGCCGTGGTCGTACCCGGCGGTGGGGATGCCCAGGGACAGGGCCTCCACCGTGGTGCGCCCAAATGCTTCCGGATCGGTGGAAAGAGACAGGACCACGCCGGACACGGCCAGAATTTCGCGCAAATCCCCCCGGTGGCCGGTCATGGTGATGTGGCCGGACATCCCCGCCCGGACAATCTCCCGCGCCACCTCGTCGGCGTAGTCCTGGCGGCGGGGGTGGGGGCCGCCCACAATCAGGCCGTGAATGGGCAGCCCATCCCGCACCAGCGCGGCGACAACACGGATGAACTCCATCTGCCCCTTCCAGCGCGATAACCGTGCCGGGAGCGTGACCACAAATTTTTCCGCCAACTCTGGGTACTGCCCGCGCCAGCGCCGTTGCCATTCGGCGTCGGGCTTCCAGCCATAGGGATAACGCTCCCGATGCACCCCCCGGTGGATCACCCGCAGACGCGCCGGATCGGCCCCCAGTTTTTGCACGGCGTAGTCCCCCACCGTGGCGCTGACGGCAATCACCCGCTCTCCCCGGGTCATCACCCGGGAGTAAAAATTCGGTGTGTAAAAGCCATGCACGGTGGTGACCAGCGGCACCCCGGCGCGGCGGGCCGCCAACAGGGCAATCCACGCCGGTACCCGGGAACGGGCGTGGATCACGTCGGGCTGTTCCTGCTGGAGAACGGCCAGTACGCGGGGCACCATGGCCAAGGCGGTCGCCGGGTTTTTGCTGTGTACCGGCAGGGTGATGTGGCGCGTGCCCTCCGCCTCCAGTTGTGGAACTTTTGTCCCCCCGGCAGAGATCACCAGGGAGTGGTGACCGCGCTGAACGTAGCCACGGGCGGAATCCAGCACCCCCTGCTCCACGCCGCCCACGTTCAATTCGGGGAGCATTTGCAGGATGGTCAACCGGTGGTTCATGGAGGGCGGGACCGCAGGCAGGGGGTTAGCCCTTGTCCGGGGTGTGGGAGTTCGCTGCGCTGATATCCGGGGCTCCCGTGTCTGCGGCACCGGCATCTGGCGTGCCAGCAACCGGGTCGCCTCCGGACTGTTGCATGGCCTGACGCGTCCGGCGCGAGCGGGTCGCCGTGCGGGCGCCGCGAAACACCAGGTATCCCACCAGAACCAGCGCGCTACCAACGCGAAAGGCGGTTTCGGGAATCCAGTGCAGGTACAGATAAAAGGCGGCGAGCATGGCCAGCGTGCCCAAGGCGCCGTTGTACTCCTTGTTGAACAGGCTCTGTTCCAGGGAGTAGACCGCGCTGCCGCCCTCCATGCCCACTCGGCCGCGCCACGGGATCAAGGCCGGGACGCGGCGGCAATACTCCCGGTAAGTCTCGCCGAACAGCTCGGTGAGCATGGCGGTTTCGGAACGAATGGTACGCACATAGATGACCGACGTGCCCACCACCGCCGGGATGATGTACCACGGATTGCCATTCAACAGCAGGAACGCCACCATGATCAGAAAACTACCGAAGTAGAGCGGGTTGCGCACCCAGGCATAGGGGCCGCCGGTGGCCAGTTCGCGGTTCTTGGAGATGATTCCCGCCGCCCAGAAACGCACCACCGCGCCGGCTACCGCCAGCAGGGCGGCCACGCCGAACACCACGGGCAGTGGTTTTACCGCCATCACGAAGCCTATCCCCCCCACCAGTGCGCCGATACCGGTGCGGCTAACCAGACGGGTATCCTGCAACCAAAGGGGGAGGTTCATCCCCTGTCCAACCTTGTTCACGCGCTGCTCCCGACTCTCCTGAGACCTTCGGTGGCCTGGCTCACCGGCTTTCTGCCTGGCATGTTCGCCAACTCCATTGCCGCTTTTCTACATGTGCCGCGTCGGGCTCCCGCCGACGCGGCACATTGTAACGGCAAACACCGGCCGCCGGGTGAATGCCCGCCCAGAACGATGGCTCCCCGCCCCGTCACCCGCTGCCGGAACGGCGGCGATAACGTTCCCGCGCCGTCTCCATCAAAAAGGTGAGCCAGGCGTCGCCGTCGCGCGGGGCGCGCCCGCCGGGCGACACCGGGGGCTCCAACTGCAAGCCGATACGCACCGCCGCCAAGGGCAATGGCCCCGGCCACACCGGGGCGACCTTCACCCAGTCTTTTTCAGTGGTCAGTACCGCTTCCGCCCCGGCGCGTCCGGCCCGCCAGGCCAGATCGGCAAGCCGCGCCGATGTGTAGTTCGCATGGTCAGGCAGGGCAGTCATCCCCAGCAACCGCACCTCCGGCATCTGCTCCAGCGTGGCGCGAAAACGTTCCGGCACGCCGATGCCGCAAAACGCCGTCACCGGCGTGCCCGGCGCCAGTTCCAAAGGGGTGCTATCGGCGGTGTGGATTCCCTCGACCACTGTGCGCGCCACCAGCAACGGCGCACCGGAAGTCTGTGCGGACAGGTCCTTGAGCAAAGGTGGGCCGCTGTCCGGAGCGTCTCCGGTCAGGCGCACCACCAGCAGGTCGGCGCGCTCCAGTGCGGTTGGCAGTTCGCGCAGGGGGCCACGGGGCAGGCGGTGGCCGTTGCCGAAAGGCACGCCGGCGTCCACCAGCACCACATCCGCATCCCGGCGCAGGGACAGGTGCTGAAAGCCGTCGTCCAGCAGCAGCACATCCACCACGCAGTGCTTCAGCAACAGGCGCCCGGCCTCTACCCGGCGCGCGCCCACCGCCACCGGCACGGCGGGAAGTCGCTGTGCCATCAGCACCGGCTCGTCCCCGGCCTGGGCGGGGGACGCCAGCACCCGTTCACCATCGGAGACCAGCAGGGCGTGACCACCTTTTTTTACATTGCTGCCGCCGTATCCCCGGGACAGGATACCGGGGTGATACCCCTTGGCGCGCAGTCTTTCCGCCAGGTGAATTACCAGGGGCGTTTTTCCGGTCCCTCCCACCACCAGATTGCCCACGGAGATCACCGGCACCGGCAGTTCTTCGGTGCGCATCCAGCCGCGGCTGTAGGCCCGCGCGCGCAGGTCCATCGTCGCGCCGTAGGCTGCTTCCAGCACCGACAGGGGCCACAACAGCAGTTCTGTGGCGCGCCTGGAGGGGCGGGACCATATCCAGTGCAACCAGGGGGGAATCACGACAACTTCAGAACCTCCGACACCGAATCCAGAATCCGCTCCACTGCCCCCCGGTGAGCCGCGTACACCGCTTTGCCCGCCTCTCCCATGCGCGCCCGCAGGGCGGGGTCGGCAAGCAGCTTTTCCAGACTGGCTTCCAGATCATTTTCCAGGCTGCCTTCCGGTTTTTTTGCCTCCGCCACCCGCATGGCGGCCCCCGCGCCCTCGAGTGCGCGGCACGGCTGGGCAAAATTGTGCACATGCGGCCCGTAGATCACGGGAACCCCGCAGGCGGCGGCCTCCAGAGGATTATGCCCCCCCACAGGCACGAGACTGCCGCCGATCAGGGCCACCGTCGCCAGATGGTAGTGAAGCGCCAACTCCCCCACCGTGTCCAGCAGCATCACGGGCGGCAACGGCGCGTCCGGGTAGTCCCGTGCCAATGATTTGCGCCCGGCGACAATGCCAAGGCGCGCCAAGTCTGCCACCACTCCCGCAGCCCGGTGCGGATGGCGCAGCGCCAGCACCAGACGCAGATGGGGAAAACGGGTGGTTAACCGTTTCCAGACGCGGGCGATAGCAACCTCTTCCCCCTCGTGGGTACTGCCCGCCAGCAGCACCTGGGAAGTGATGTCGGACAGGCCCAATGCGGCGCGGCAGTCGGCCAGTTGCGCAGCGTCCGCCGGGGGTACCGGCTGGTCGTACTTGAGGTTGCCCGCCACTGTCACCCGTCCCGCCGGGGCGCCCAGCGCCCGCACCCGTTCGGCGTCGGCGTCGGTCTGCATCAAAAAACCACCGATGGCTTGGAACGCCTCGCGGAACAGGGCGGAAAATCGCCGATAGCGCGGAAAGGAGCGATCGGAAATGCGCCCGTTGACCAGTAACACCGGCACCCCGCGCCGCGCCAGAACCGACAGCAGGTTGGGCCACAATTCGGTTTCCATCAGCAGAAGCAAATCGGGGCGGATGCGCGACACGGCACGGGCGGCAATCCACGGGTAGTCGTAGGGGGCGTAACTCACCCGGTCGCACACGCCGGACAGCCGGTCCACCGCCATGCTGCGCCCTGTGGGGGTGCCACAGGTGACCAGCAAATATGCGTGGGGAAAGGTGGCGCGCAGAGCGCGGGCGAGGGGGACAGTGGAAATCACCTCCCCCACCGACACGGCGTGCAGCCAGATCACCGGTTTTTTTCCCGTCGGGGAGGGGGCCATGCGGGCAATGCGCTCTCCCAGGTGGGGGCGGTACTCCGGGCGCGATAGCACGCGCACCACCAACGCCACCACCAAGCCCGGCAGAGCCAGGCCAAGGGCCAGGTTGTAGAGGGCGCGCATGGGCCCCCCTACCCCACGCCGCGGGCGGCCGGGGAGAATTGCAGGTCGTAAAGGCGGCGGTACAGGCCGTCCGCGGCCAGCAGTTCATCGTGGGTACCCCGCTCCACCACCCGCCCCTGATCCAGCACCAGAATTTGCGTGGCGTGACGCACCGTGGCCAGCCGGTGGGCCACCACAAAGGTGGTGCGGGAACGCATCAGTTCGGCCAGGGCCTCCTGCACATGCCGCTCGCTGTCGGAGTCAAGGGCCGAGGTGGCCTCATCCAGAATCAGGATAGGCGCGTCCTTGAGGATGGCGCGGGCAATGGCGATGCGCTGCCGCTGGCCGCCCGACAGCATGGCGCCCCGCTCGCCGACGCGGCTGTGATATCCGTCCGGAAGGGCAGTGATAAAGTCATGGGCATTGGCGCGCCGCGCAGCAGCTTCGATATCCGCCTCTGACACTGTGTGGTCGCCTCCGCCGTAGGCGATGTTGGCCGCCACCGAGGTGTCGAACAGCAGGGCCTCTTGCCCGACGATGGCGATCTGCGACCTGAGGGAGGTCAGCGAGACATCCCGCGTGTCCACCCCGTCGATGCGGATGGCACCACCGGTAGGGTCCAGAAAGCGCGGAAGCAGGTTGACCAGTGTGGTTTTTCCGGCGCCGGACGGCCCCACCAGGGCAATCACCTCCCCGACCCCGGCACGGAGGCTCACCTCGTGCAGCCCGGCACCCTCGCCGTCGGGATAGACGTGACTGACGGCGTCGAACACAATCCCCTCCCGCACCCCGGTCAACGCCGGTTTTTGCACGTCGGAAGGGGGCACTTCGCCAGGGCTGTCCATGAGTTCAAACACCCGTACGGCGCCGCCCAGGGATTGCTGGATGCCCGCATAGGCGGCGGACAAGGCTCGCACCGGCCCATACAGCATCATGCAGGCGGTAATGAACGACATCAGGGCGCCCACGGTCAGGTCGCCCCGCACCACGCGGGCACCACCAAAGGCGATGATGCCGACAATGCCGATGGCGCCGATCAGTTCCATCATCGGCGACGCCACACTGACAATCCGGATCAGGCGGATCATGCTGCGTTCGTACACCATGTTGGCGGCGCCAAAACGCCGCTGCTCGGCGCCCTCGGCGTTGAACGCCTTGACCTCACGGATACCGGCGGTACCCTCGCCGAAGGCCCGGGTCAACTCCGCCGCAGCCTCCTGCCCCAAACGGCTGCGCTTGCGCAGGCGGCTGGCCACCACCGAAAGGGGGTACATGGCGAGGGGAAACACACCCAGTGCGATCAGGGCCAGAAGGGGGTCCTGGTAGATCACCACCCCGGCCAGCAACACGGCGGTGATGCTGTTCTGCACCAGATCCTTGACCACCCCCGAAACCACACGTTGCAACACGTTGACGTCGTTGAACATGCGGCTGATGAGCTCGGCGGAACCGGTGTGGGTGAAATGCCGCACCGGCAGGCGCAGGATGGCGCGGTTCAGGTCGTCGCGGATGTCCCGCAGCACGCGCTGGCCAATGGCCTGCATCAGCACCGTCTGCGCGTATCCGGCGCTGGTCTTCATCAGCACTACTGCCAGCACCAGCCCGGGAATGACCGCTAGCATGTGCCGGTCCCCGGCGATCAGCGCCTGATCCAGCAGCGGACGCACCAGGTAGGCCACGGCGGCGGTGCAGCCGGACACCACGCCCGCCAGCAGCATGGCCAGTAACACCCGCCCTACATGGGAGCGCAGGTAGGACAGCAGGCGCAGGTAATAGTGGCGGGGAGAAATCTCGTTCACGCCGCCTCCAGCCGCCTCAACACCAACCCGGCCACCCGTTCGGAGGCGCCCGATTCCCCCATACTGCGGGCCACGCCCGCAAGATTGGCGCGCGCCTCGGCCAGCGCCTCGGGCCGGGAAAGAAGCCCACACAGATAGTCGGCCACCCGGGAGGGGATAAAGTCGTTCTGTAACAGTTCCGGCATCACCTCCCGCTCCGCGACCAGATTGGGCAACCCGACGTAGGGCAATCGCACCAGCGGCCGGGCGATCATCCATGTGAGGCGACTCACCCGGTAAACGATGGCGCCGGGGGTTCCCGCCAGCGCCGCTTGCAAGGTGGCAGTTCCCGAGGCTATCGCCGCCACGTCAGCGGCGTTCAACACCGCCACCGCCTGCCCCGCCACCACGGTCACCGGCGCCCCCGCCGCCGCCACACGCGCGCGCAACTCGGGGCTATCCACGGAAGCGGCCACGGGCAGCAAAAACTGGCTGTCCGGCAGACGACGCCGCACCTCCCGCGCCGTTTCCAGCAGGCCGGGGAGGATGTAGTGCACCTCTCCGGCCCGGCTGCCAGGCAACAATGCCACCGTGGGCCGCCCGTCCTCAAGCCCGAAATCCGATGGCTTCCAACCCCCCGTCGGCGCCTGGGCCAGTTCTTCCGCCTGTTCGTCCACCAAGGGATTTCCCACATAGGCGACAGGTACCCCGGCGGAGCGGAACAGGGGTTCTTCAAACGGTAAAATCACCAGCATCTGGTCCACCACCTGGCGAATGACCTTCATGCGTCCGGCGCGCGAGGCCCATACCTTGGGGGCGATAAAACAGGTGACCGGCACCCCGGCGGCTTTGGCGTGAGCCGCCAGACGCAGGTGAAACGAGGCCGAATCAATCAGCACCGCCTGATCCACCTTGCCGCAGTTCCCCTGTAGCGCGCCGATGGCGCGGGAGAAGGCACGGCGGACGGTGCCCAGCCGCCCCAGCACGTCGGTAATGCCCATAACACCCAGTTCGCGGGCGTGGAACACGGCCTCCAGCCCTTCATCAATCATGCGGTCACCCCCGATGCCGATAAAGCGGCAGTCCGACCGCACTGCCCGGATTGCCCCCATTAGCCGTGCACCATGCAGATCCCCCGAGGCTTCGCAGGCAGACAGGAACAGGCAGGGGCTGTGGGCAGAGGCCGTCAGCGGCACACCCCCCGCTCACTGGCCTCAATGAAGGTGATCAGATGGCCGATGTGGGCATCGTCCGCCCAGCGTTCCCGCACCACCCGCACGGATTCGGCAATGGGGCGATCGCCGGTGAATAACTCGCCATAGGCTTCCTTGATGTCGCGGATCTGTTCGCGGCTCCACCCTGCGCGCTTCAGGCCCACCAGATTCAGGCCGCGCAGGGACACGCGATTGCCGATGGCCATGCAGAACGGCGGCACATCCTGATCCACGGCGGAGCAGCCGCCGATCATGGCCAGGGTACCGATGCGGGTGAACTGATGCACCGCCGACACGCCACCCACCACAGCCCCATCCTCCACCACCACGTGCCCGGCCAATGTCACGGCATTGGCCAGGATGACCTGATTGCCCACCATGCAGTCGTGGGCAATGTGGACATAGGCCATAAACAGGTTGCCGTTGCCAATGCGGGTGACGCCACCGCCGCCCTCGGTGCCGAGGTTCACGGTCATGAACTCGCGGAAGGTATTGCCGTCACCAATTTCCAGACGGGTCGGCTCGCCCTTGTATTTCAGATCCTGCGGCACGCCGCCAATGGCGTTGTGCGAAAAAATGCGGTTGTCACGCCCCAGCGCGGTGTGGCCGGACAGCACTACATGGCTGTCGATGGTGCAACCGTCACCAACGCTGACCTCGGGGCCAATAACGCTGTAAGGGCCTACCGTGACCCTGACGCCGATTTTGGCGGCAGGATCCACCAGGGCCGTGGGGTGAATGTTCACTTGTTGCGCCATAATGTTCTTCAGCCGTCCGTCAGCATGGCGGCCAGCTCCGCCTCGCACACCAGTTTTTCGCCCACATAGGCCATACCCTGCAATTTCCAGTAGGGTGGGCGGGCTCGGATCAGCGTCAGTTCCATCCTGAGCGTATCGCCAGGGCCAACCGGTTGGCGGAATTTGGCTTTGTCGATACCCATGAAGTAGGTCAGCTTTTTTCCCAGACCTGGGTTCTGATCTTCCGCCGTGCGGTAGGCCAGGATGCCCCCAACCTGCGCCATGGCCTCGATCATCAGCACCCCGGGCATGATCGGGTGGCCGGGGAAGTGCCCGGCGAAGAACGGCTCGTTGATGGTCACGTTCTTGGTGGCCACGATGCGCTTGCCGAGTTCCATTTCGTCCACCCGATCCACCAGCAGGAACGGATAGCGATGCGGCAGAATCCGCATGATTTCATTGATGTCCAGTGCCGAATCCGCCATGGTCCTCCCTCTTTCTTCGCGCTCTCCGTGTCGCCGGGATCTTCAGTCGTCGCCCCGGAGTTTTCGTTCGATGTCGGCCACCCTCTCCCGCAACTCCGGCAGGCGCGCCAAGGCCGCCTGGGCCTTGAGTTCCTGCCGGTGCGGCCGCGCCGGGAAGCCGGAAACCACCTGTCCGTCGGGTATGTCCCGGGTCACCCCGGCCTTGCCTGCCACCTGTACCTGGTTACCCACGCCAATGTGACCGCTGACCCCCGCCTGGCCACCTGTGGCAACAAAATTCCCCAGCCGCGCGCTGCCTGCGATGCCGGTTTGCGCCGCCAGCAGGCAGCCACGCCCGATGCACACGTTGTGGGCCACCTGGATCAGGTTGTCCAGCTTGCTGCCCGCACCGATCACCGTATCACCCAGTACCCCGCGGTCGATGGTGCAGCAGGCGCCAATCTCCACGTCGTCCTCAATCCGCACCGAACCGGCGTGGGGGATTTTGTGATGCACGCCGCGCTCGGTGGCATAACCAAAGCCATCGCTACCAATCACGCTGCCAGCGTGAATGCTCACCCGATCGCCAATGTGACAGCCGGGATAGATGACCACGTTGGGGAACAAGTTTACATCGTTTCCCAGGGTCACCCCGGCGCCGATGCGCACCCCGGCCTGGAGAGTCACCCGATCTCCCAGCACCGCCTCCGCCCCCACACTGACAAAAGCCGCAATGTCGGGGTCGATCCCCACCCGGGCGGAGGGGTCCACCCGGGAATCGGGGTGGATGCCGTGGGCCACCCGTGGCGTGCTGTAAAAATGAGCCATCAGCCGTGCGTAGGCGGCGTAGGGGTTGCCCACCACCAGTTGGGCGAAACTGGCACTGGGTACCGCCTCGGCCAGCAGCACCGCCGCCGCACGGGTATCGGACAGAGCCTTGCGATAACGCTCATTGGCCAAAAAGGTGATGTCTGCGGGGCCAGCCTCGCCGATGGGGGCAATACCCCGCACCTCCACGCCACCGTCACCGATCAGCCGGGCGCCGATCAGCTCCGCAACCTGGGCCAGACTGCTAAGGGAGCCGACGGGAAGACTACTGGGGAGATTTGGCTGCGGCATTGAGCTCCGCGATCACCTTGTCGGTGAGGTCGTGGGCCGGGTCGGCGTAGATCAGCACGCCGTCCTCGGGGGAGTCGAACACGTAGGCATAGCCATCGCGACGGGCCACCTTTTGGGCCGCCTCCTTGATGGTCTTGCTGAAGCTTCCCAGCAGTTCGGCCTGCTTGCGCTCAATCTCCACCGCCATCTGGCTGACTTTTTCGCGGTAGTCATCCAGTTTGCGGCGGAATTCGGCCTCTTTTCCGGCACGGGCCTGGTCACTCAGCAAGGTGGACTGGTCCTTGAGCTGTTTTTCCAGCGTCTCCAACTCCCTTTGCTCCAGATCGACAATCTTCTGGCGGGCAGCAATGTATTCGTCACTCTGGGAGCGGATACGGGCACCTTCGGCTGTACCCTCTAGCACCGACTGGGCCCGCACCCAGCCCACTTTGGTGACATCGGCCGCGGCGGCCGTCCCGGCAATGGACAACGGCAGCACTGCCAGGGCGCAGAGCAGGACAAGCGCCAGGCCTTTTGGAACATTTGGATGACTACGACCGGTCATGACTGTGATTCCTCGCGATGCTTTCTCGCAATGACCCCTTATGCGGTTTTTCGGGTGTCTGGTTGCATGATCAGACTCACACTCCCCGCCCGGGCGATAGGACCGTGTGGCGTTACAGGATACATGGGAGCCACGCCGGGTACAAAATAAACCGTCCGCCACCGCCCCCGGCTAGAAGAACGTGCCGAAGTCGAAAAACTGATCCCCGGAACGCCGCAGGGCCCAGGGGCGGGTGTCCTTGACCACCTTGCCGTAGCCAAAGCGCAGCGGCCCCACCGGGGACATCCAGCGGATCTCCCAGCCGATGCCCCCGTTCAGTTCGCCCACGTCCATGGACTGGCTGGTGTCGAATCCGGCGCCGTAGTCGACAAACAGTGCCCCCTTGATGTTCGCCTCGGTCACCAGCGGGAAGGTGATTTCGCTGCTGAACACAAGCATTTTGTCGCCACCGTAGGGATCCCCGCTGGCCAGATCCAGAGGCCCGGCCTCCCCCCAGTTGAACCCGCGCACGGTACGGATGCCGCCTACAAAAAAGCGCTCGCCAGGAGGCAGATCCTGGCCGTTGTACCCGACCCCATAGCCAACCTGGGAGCGCAGGGCGAAGGAACTGTGCTTGAACAGCGGCAGGAACAACACGTCGTCCAGAACGCCCTTGATGTAGTCGTGGGTGCCCCCCAGGTAACCGCCACCCACCTCGGCATTCATAGCATGGCGGGAGCCGTGGCGCGGGTCCATGAAGTTGTCGCGAGTATCCCGGGCAATGCCGGTTCCCACCGTGCTGGAGGTTGATTGCCCCAACTGGGAGTTGATCACCGGGTTGGTGCTGGTCCCGCCGGGGGCCGTCAGGTTGAGAATTTCGTAGCGGTAAGACAGGGAACCCGACAGGTATTCGCCATAGGCCTTGCCCAGGGTCACCCCGCCGCCAACACGTTTTTCGTTGTAGGTCTGGAAATCCCGCAGGCTTCGGTACAGGTCGAAGCCTGCCGAGTAGGAGCTGTCGAATATGTGCGGTTCGCTGAAACGCAGGTTGTACAGGGTGCGCCGCCCGCTGCGCTCAAAGCGTCCGCTCAGACTCTGTCCCCGCCCGCCCAGGTTACCTTGGGTGATCTCCGTCATGCCCACCAGGCCGTCACTGGAACTGTAGCCGCCGCCAATGGAAAACTGGCCGGTGGGCTTTTCTTCCACCGTGATGTCCACGTCCAGCAGGTCCGGTCCTGCCGGCACTGTGTTGATGTCCACCGCGTCGCCAAAATATTGCAGATTGCGGATGCGCTGGAAACTGCGGCGCAGCAGGGCGGTGTTGATGATCTCCCCCTCCTGCTGGCGGATCTCGCGACGGATCACCTTGTCGCGGGTCTTGGTGTTGCCGTGGATGTTGATACGCCGGATGCGTATCTGGCTCCCCTCCTGGATGTTGTAGTCGATGTCCACCACGCCGGTAACCGGATCGCGATGAAATTCGGGGGCCACCTGGGCGAAGGCATAGCCGCGCTCGCCAAGGCGGTCGGAAATGGTCTGGATGTTGCCGCGCAGGGTACTGCGGTTGAAGAGCGTCCCGGTGGGCAGGTCCAGCTTGCGGGTGAGGTCCGCCTCGGGCACCACCCCGCCGTGCCGGTAGGTCACCTTGCCGACATGATAGACCGGCCCCTCCTCAATGGGGTAAGTCACGGTGTACCACAGGCGATCGGAGGACAGGGACAGTTCCGGCTGCGCCACCGACACGTCCAGAAAACCACGATCCTGGTAAAAATCCTCCAGCCGTACCAGGTCTTCCTCGATATGGGTCTGGCGGAACACGCCGGAGCCGGTCAGCCAGGAAGTGGCCCAGAACCGCTCCTCGCTCTTCAGGCGTCCGCGCAAGGTACGGCTGGCGAATGAGCTGTTGCCGGTAAAATCGATTTTGCGGATGCGGGTCTTGCGCCCCTCGTCGACCACAAAGGTCAGAGAAACGGCAGGTGTGCTGGTTTCCGGGTCCTTGTCCACCACCTCCACGGGAACCACCCTGGCACGCAAAAAACCTTCGGAGGAGTAGTCGCTCAGCATGGCTCTGCGGGCGCGCACGGTGTCGGCGGGGGTTAAAAACGCCCCCTCTACCATTCCCGTGGTATGGGCCAGCAGGGTTTCCTTGACCACCTTGTGGTTGCCGGTCAGGCCGACCGCTCCGGAGAGGGCCGGAAGCTCTACCACCCGTACTGTCACCACCACACCATTGCTGCCTTCCGGAGCCCCCTCCACCGCCACGTCGGAAAAGAAGCCGAGGGAAAACACCGCCTCGATGTCGCTGCGTACACGCTGGGCCGCCAGGGGATCGCCGGAGCGGGTACCGAGCAGACCGAGGACGGTGCTGGCGGCAATCTGCCGGTTGCCCGCAATTTCTACCCTGGTTACCGTGCGGCCCAGCAGGGAGGCGGTATCGATCTTGTCCTCCACTCCAATCAAATCGGTGATGGCGGACGGGTCAGGTGATTCCGCAGACGAGGAGGGAGTCGGCTGGGGCATTACCTGCGTCGAGGCCGGTACCTGGGCCTGCAGTGGGCCGACCATGGCCAACAAAAGGGCGAAACACAGCCCTGGAACGGTGTGTGCACTGCGTATGGGGGTGGACATGATCGTGTCTGGCATCGTCAAAAAGCGGCGCATCATACCACAAGCAACCTTTTCCAGCCCCCGCTCAATACCGAAGCCGGTGTGGGCGTGGGGCTTGCCCGGCCACATATGGTAGAGTGAGGCCTCCCGAGGCTCGTTCAACCCGCTCCGCCTGACCCCCGAGATGCTTGCAGACACACCCCGGCTTTCCGTTCTGATCCCCAACCTGCACTGCCCGCGCGTGGGGGACACGGTAAATGCCGCGCTGGATCAGACCGGCGTGGATGAGCGCCTTGAGGTGATCGTCGCCGGACGCGACCGGCACCGGGTTATCCCCGCCGACGCGCGGGTGCGGTTCATCGAAACGGAACGCGACTACACCCCTTCGGAGGCACGCAACCTAGCCATTCGCGAGGCGCGGGGGGAGACGATCCTGTTTCTCGACGCCGATTGTGTGCCGGAAGCAGGGTGGATGCAGCAGTTGCTCGCTACCCATCGGGCCGGTCACCCCATCGTGGGCGGCGCACTGGTGTTCCCGCGCGAGGGGTTCTGGTCGGTGGCGGACAACATTTCGGCTGCACACGGTTTTTTGCCCTCTACCCCCGCCGGGGAACCCCGGGGATTTCACCTGTCGGCGGCCAATCTGTGCCTGCCAAAAAGGCTACTGGACGAGGCCGGGGGATTTGACGAAACCCTGGTGTGCGGTGAGGATTTTGACCTGATGATGCGCTTGGGGCGACTTGGCTACCCCATGTATTTCGAGCCCGGAGCCCGCGCCGCCCACCGCCACGGGCGACGTGACCTGGCCGGATTCTTGCGCCACGCGGCGGCCTGGGCTCCGGATTCCATCGTGGTGCGGGGGCGCCACGCCGATCTCCTGGGCACCCCCTGGTATTTGAAATCCCCGCACACACTGCGCCTCTTCTCTCCTCTTTTGGCGCTGGGAGCCAGCCTGCGTATCTGGCTGCGGCACCCGGAACTGGTGCGTGACCTGCCCGCATTTCCCGCAGTGCTGGTGGCCAAATTCATCTGGTGCTGGGCGGCCGCTCGAGGCCTGGAACTGGCCAACTCGCGATCCGCCGCCGGGAGGACCTCATGATGAATTGTGCCTCACCCCTCACACGGTTTTCCCTGCGACAACGCCTGACGCTCGGCGCGGCGTTTCTGGCCCTGGGGCTAATCCTGTATTCCACGGCACTGAACAACCCATTTCAATTCGACGACCGCCACGGCATTGAGAACAACCACTTTTTGCGGGATCCGGGGATCCTCAAGCATGTTTTCTCGTATTGGGGCGCGCGCGTCTACTTTGCTCCCAATGAGCCGACAGCCAGTCACTATCGCCCGTTGCTACTGATCAGTTATCTGTTCAATTTTCAGACTACCGGCGAACGCATGTGGGGTTTTCATCTGTTCAACCTGATGTTGCATGTGATCGGTTCCCTGCTGGTGGTGGCGCTGGGGCGCCGCTTGGGGCTTTCCGCCTCGTGGGCCACGGTCGCCGGGCTGTTATTCCTGATGCTTCCGTTTCAGAGCGAGGCGGTCAACTACATCACCGCCCGTTCCTCGACGATGAGCGGCGTCTTCATGATGGCCGGGCTGTACCTGTTTATCCGCTCCCGGCAGGGTGTCGGTTGGGCGCGGCTGGCGTCCCTGGCAGGGGCTTTTGCCATGGGGTTGTGCGGCGTGCTTACCAAGGAAGTCGCGGTGGTGACCCCGGTACTGTTCTTTCTTTACGATCTGGTGTTTCCTCCACCCCGGGAGGAACGGTGGGGCATCCACGGCTATAGTCTGCATTTTCTGCTGGTGGGACTGGCAGTGGGGTTCCTGGTGGCCATCGGACAGTTCAAATACCTGCTTGGGGTGGTGTCTGGAACGGTGGGGACCGTGCGGGGTGTCGGCGAAAATCTGTGGCTGGTGGCCATGGTGCTGGTGCGTTTTTTAAAGCTGATGCTGCTTCCCACCGGCCTGTCGGTGGTCCACGCCTTCCCCCCGGCCAAACCATCGCCCCAGGTGTTCCTGTGCATCGCCATCCTTTTGGCCGTTTCGGCGATGTCTGTCGTGCTGTGGCGGCGGGTGCCGCTGGTGGCGTTCGGCTGGGGAGTGTTTCTGGTATCCCTGGCCCCCACCACCCTTTTGCCCATGAACACCCCGCTGCAGGAGAGCCGGGGCTACATGGCGGCGGTCGGCATCCTGCTGGCGGTGTGTGGCCTGCTCGCCCGCTGGCAGCCCGACCCTCGGGTGCGCCGGGTGTGGGTGCCGGGGGCGGTGGTGCTGGCCCTGTTTGCGGCGGATGTGCAGGCGCGCAACGTGGTGTGGTCGTCCGACCTGCTCCTGTGGCGTGACGCGGTAGCCAAGGCGCCCGGCGATTTCCGCGCCCACGCCAACCTGGGGACCGCGCTGCAGATGGCAGGGGACCTGGAACAGGCGGTCGTGCACTACCGCATGGCCATTGCCATTTATCCACAAGAGACCTCGGTACACTCGGATCTGGGCAGCGCGCTGGAGCGGATGGACGATCTGGACGGCGCGGAGGCCGAACTCAAAGAGGCCATCCACCTCTATCCGCGTTACGCCCCGGCGCATTTCAACCTGGGCGTGGTGTACGACCGCAAGGGCGATCTGGCGGCGGCGCGCGTGGAATATGAGGAGGCAATCCACTGGCGTCCCCACAATCCACAGGCGCTGGTGAACCTGGGCATCGTGCTGGCCCGCGGCGGCGATCTGGGGGGGGGAATCAAGTCTCTGGAGCAGGCATTGCAACAGGACCCGGCCAAGTCACAGGCTTATGTCAACCTGATGATTGCCTACCAGTTCGGTGGACGGCTTGCCGACGCGCGGGCACTGTACGCCACAGCTCAAAAGCACGGTGCGGACTCGGAGGTGCTGACCGGAGTGTACCAATCGCTGCCACCCGACACCCCATCGGAGAAATGAAGCCTTACGGCTAGCGCTGGCAGCGGGGGCACCAGAAGGCCGAGCGGTGCCCCAAATGGCGGCAGACAATCGGCGTGGCGCAGCGCACGCACGGCTCGCCCCCCCGTCCGTACACCATCAGTTCCTGGGCAAAATAGCCCGGCTTGCCGTCGCCACCGACAAAGTCCCTGAGAGTGGTGCCCCCGGCGCGAATGGCCCTCTCCAGCACCTCGCGTACCGCCGTCGCCAAAGTCTCGTAGCGGGCGCGGGAAATTCTTCCGGCAGTCCGCGTGGGGCGAATGCCCGCCATGAACAGCGCCTCGCTGGCGTAGATGTTGCCCACCCCCACCACCACGTGGGTGTCCATCAAAAAATGTTTTACCGCCACCCGCTTGCCACGCGCGCGGTCGAATAGACCAGCACCTGAAAAATCGGCGCTGAGTGGCTCCGGTCCCAGTTTCGCCAGCAGCGGGTGGGTGTCGCCCGCACACCACAGCAGGCAGCCGAAACGGCGCGGATCGGTCAGGCGCAGCGCGATCTCTTCCCTATTTGAGGGTTTGTCTGCCGATTGGTCCGTCGCAAACACGATGTCCAGGTGTTCGTGGCGACCGGGGGCGACGCCCGAATTCACCAGTCGCAGGCTGCCAGACATGCCCAAATGCACCAGCAAAGTTCCCCGCTCCAGCCGCAGCAATAGATATTTGCCACGCCGCTCCACCCGACACAACGTCTGACCAGTGGCAAGCTGCACCTCGGGTGGCACCGGCCAGCGCAGGCGTGCCTCGCGCACTGTCACCCGCAGGATGCGGTGGCCCTCCACGTGGGGGGCAATGCCCCGGCGGGTGGTTTCGACTTCAGGAAGCTCTGGCATGAACGCTGTGCTTGCTCTCTCCCGAGTCCAGGTTACCGCAGCGGCCCGCCAGAACCACTGCGGCGGGCGTATTTTCCGGCCACACGGCCCTGCTCCTGGGCCACAGCGGCGGCCAGGTTCAGCAACAGAATGGCGACCCGCTGAACGATCGACAGGCCCGGCTCACCCCACACCCGCTTCGCATAGGCGATGCGGCGCGACAGGAACGACGACCCCCGAGGCCGGAATGGCGCCACGCCGATGCGGGCCAGGTCCGCCTCGCCACGCCCCAGCCGTCGGTAACGCGACAGCATGCGCCCCACGCTGGACACCGCCCGGTGCCGGACCACAGCCACCTCGGCGTAGGTGATGACAAATCCCGCCTGTTGCGCCCGGTGGCAGAACTCCCCGTCGCCACCCGACAGCAGGTCGGCACGAAACGGACCCACGCGCTCGAACACCGTTTTTCGCACCAGAAGATTTGCCGTGGCCGCCGTGCCGTGGTCGGCAATGTTCTCTCGCTGCTTCATGTAGCTTAGCCGCTCGTAGTGGGCCAGCAACCCTGCACCTGGCCGCGCGGTGATGTCGATGCGCCCTCCCGCCAGATCGGCAGGAGTGGACAACAGGGCGTTGACACCCCCTCCCAGCCATTGGGAATCCGGGATGCAGTCGCCATCCAGAAACGCCAGAATTTCTCCCCGGGCGACGCCGATACCCCGGTTGCGCGCCGCATAGGAGCCTGGCTGCCGCTCCTCCAGCACCGAAGCCCCGCATTCCCGTGCCAGAGCACCGCTGCCGTCGGTGGAGTTGTTATCCACCACGATCACCTCGAAACGGTCGTGGGGGTAGTCCTGCCCCGACAGGGCTCCCAGAACTTCGCCCAGAGTGTCCCGGTCGTTGTGGACCGGGATGATGACCGACACATGGGGCAGGTCGGGGGCGTTCATCCGCCCCCCACTTCCGTGTAGAAAACGGTGGTACGGTGGGCGATGGATGGCCAATCCCACTGGCTCACCCGCTCGCGGGCGGCGTCGGCGGCAC
The DNA here is from genome assembly GCA_029858285.1 of Nitrospirota bacterium. Taxonomy (GTDB): domain Bacteria; phylum Nitrospirota; class JACRHL01; order JACRHL01; family JACRHL01; genus JAOUFN01. The sequence continues at coordinate 54,289 of JAOUFN010000003.1, forward strand.
GCTCCGGGTCCAGGGCCAGGGCACGGCGGATGGCCAGGATCAGCGCGGCGGTACCGCCGTCGGCGGCGCCGGTCTCGGCGGTGTAGAGGATCACCGACTGGGGGGGGGCAGCGAACGGCACACACCCCACCGCCGGAATCACCACTCGCTTGCCAAAACCGAGGGCCAGGATCAGGTTGCCGCTGGTAGTGATGTTGCGATACGGCAATACCACCAGGTCGGCGGCTGCGAACAGGTCCGCCACCTTGTCATCCGCCACCCGCCCCGGTTCGAAATGCACCCGTGACAGGCTACCGATTCGCACCGCCAGTTGCGCCATGTAATCATCGGGGCCGCCCCCGGCAATCACCAGATGCAGGTTTTCCTGCTGTCCCCCGAGCCTGGCAAATGCATCCAGCAGTGTTTCGATGCCCTTGTAGGGGCGTAGCGCCCCGAAATGCAGCAGCACAGTGGCGTCTTTGTCCGCATTCCAGCGGCGGCGTACCAGGTGTTTTCCCCTGTCGTCAGCCGTGGTTCCTGTCTGATCCGCTGTTTTTCCCGATTTTTTTCCCGACGCCTTGGCCGCCGCCTTGCCAGATTTTTTGCCAGCCGCCTTGCCCACCGGATATACACCGTCGAAATTGCCGTGAGGAATCACTACCGCACGGCGAAAACCAAAGCGACGTCTAACCTGCTCCCCGGCCCATGGGCAGTGGACAATTACGCCGTTCCAGAACAGGGAGCAGGAGATGCGTCGCTCCAGTCGGTAAAGACGGCGGTACGGACCGTGGGGGAGCAGATCGTGGGCGGTCCACACCAGCCGGTAACCGAGTAGTCTGGCCCACGTCAGACGAGTGTAGAACCACAGCAGAGCCACCAGACGCAGCAACGGATTGCGGATCACTCCGTGGCGTGATGTCTCGTAAAACACGCTGGGCCAGTGGAAGTGCAGGATGCGGACGGTGTGGCGGGCGGCCCACAGCCAACCAAAGGACAGTTTGGCCGCATCCTGCTCCGGGCCATATCGGTCGCGCAATTTTAGCTCGGCGCACAGGCGCATCAGGTACGGGTCGCGCAGCGGCGGGGGAAAATGGGCCACGCGGACGCGGCGGGTCATACCCCGATCTCCTTGTCTCCGGAGGCAACAAGCGGTTGCGGCAACTTTGTTAACCAGTCTCCCCCCAGTCCGAATGCCGGGTTGCGGGTCAGTACCGCCCACACCCCTCCGGCAGTGCCCCGGATACGCCGCCAGGCCGCCTGCCGGTGCCATGGCTTACCCAGTAGCAGGCCGCCGATGAACAACCACACGCCACCCAGCATTAAACGCCGTACCAGAATGAACAGGGCCACCCAATCGTGTCGCCCCACCAAGGCTCGGGTCAGGTAGACCCCTGATCCGAAGGCATAACTGCGGGTGAGATCGAGCAGTTCACCAGCAGGCCGCCACGATTCATGGTAGACCAGCGGGCGCGGGTCATAGACCAGTTTTTTGCCGGAACGCACTAGTCGAAACAGGGTTTCGGTATCCTCGGCGGCGGGCACGGCAGTGCCCGGCCCCAATGTCTCGTCATAGCCACCTGCCGCCAGTAATACCCGTCGGCGCACCGCAAAATTACCGCCGGAGCCAAAACGTGACGGATCCGCTCTCCGGGGAAACTCCGCCGCCTGTCCAGAAGGAAACACCGCCACCGGTACCAGCCCCGGCTGCCCCTCCCCCAACGGCAGAATGCGGCCACATACGCCATCCAATTCCGGGCGCGGGGAAAATGCCGCGAGGATGGACGACAGCCACCCCGTATCCACCACGCAGTCGTCGTCGGTCACCACCACGATTTCGCCACTGGCCATGCGCAGCCCGATGTTTCGCCCCACAGAAACCCCCACCGTGGGCGTCGCAATGTGGTGCAGGGCAAAGCCGCGCGCCGCCAACGGCCCCACCACCGCATCCAGGTTGGCGCGGATACCGGTGCTCTGGTCCACCACGATCACCTCGAGCAGTTGCGGAGTGGCGGCGGCCATCACAGACGCCACGCAACGGGCCACCTTGTCCGGCCGGTTGCGGGTGGCGATCACTACCGACAGTGTGACTGGAAGCGGCTGGGTGGGGGCCTTCATGACCAAGCCTCCGCCAATGTCTGCCACAGGTACCCCATGCGGTAGCGCCAGTCGCAATGCTGCCGCACCGAGCGGGCGGTGAGGGCCATCACCAGTCCCTGCACGGCAAAAGTGGTGGCGCGCCGCAGGCGGTATTCGAAATCGAAATGACCCCGCTCCAGGCGGGCGGCGGAACGGCCGTGCAGCACCGACTTGCGGTACAGGTACGACAAATTGGCGCGGGAGGTTTCGGCCAGGTGCCGCACCACCGAGTCAGGGGCGTAATAGGTGGCCAGGCCGCGCCGTTCGACCTCCAGACACAGGGCGGCCTCCTCTCCACCCCACAGCTTCTTGCCGACCCTCCCCAGGGTGGGGTCGAAGGCAATCCCGGCGCCAAACAGGTCGCGCCGGAACGAGATGTTGGCCCCCACCGGACACTGGGGGTGTCGCAGGTGGTGGATACCATCTCCCAGGTCAATGGCGCTCAGGTGGTGATCCAGTTCTGGCCGCCACCACGCCGGAGGTGGATCCGGCCAGCGCAAAATGACCCGACCGCCCACGCAACCGGCGTCGGGGAAACGCTCGTACACCGATAAAAGGCCGACCACGTAGTCCCGCTCAGGCACCGCATCGTCATCCAGAAAAGCAACCACGCTGCCGGAGGCCTCGGCAATCCCGCGGTTGCGGGCGTGGGACAGGCCCAGGCGTTCCTCATATACATAGCGGACGGGAAACGGGAACCGGTTGGAATGGCGTCGCCAGACCTCGGCGGTGGCGTCGCTGGAGGCGTTGTCCACCAATACCAATTCCACACCCCCTGGGGGAACCGCCACACGGGCCAGTCCCGCCAGGGTGTCTGCCAGGATCGGCGCTCGGTTGTGGGTACAAATGACGACGGTGCAGTCCACGGGGCTCACGACTACGGACGGGAAAATATCGGCGGGGCGCAGGGGCCGACCGCACAACGCCGGGTTATTGTGCCAGAACCCGCGTCGATCTCATCCCCCGGAGGCGCGGTAACGGCGGCGGTAAAACCACTCCACCCCCCGCAACACCATGCCAAGCAGGAGCAGGCCGTCGCGGAAACGGTGAATATTGGTGTGGCCGTAGGTGCGTCGCCGGTAGCGCACCGGCAGGTTAACGCAACCAATGCCCAGATCGGCGGTCGCGAACAGCAGGTCGAAATCGCCAAACGGGTCGTGGGCTCCAAACGCCTCGCGCCAGGCACACATGCGCCGCCAGTCGTCACGCCGGAACAGCTTGGTGCCACACAGGGCGTCAGTGACGTGCAGGTGCAGTGTCCATGACAGCAGGCGGGCAAACAGCACGTTGCCCATGCGGTTGACCAGACGCATCCCGCCCCCTTCGATGGGGTACAGCAGTCGTGAGCCGTTGACGAAATCGGCCACCCCTTCCAGGTAGGCCGTGTAGAACTCCAGCAACAGGGCCGGGGGGACGCTCAGGTCGGCATCCAGAATGACGCACACCTCGCCGGAGGCGTGCAGCAGGCCGTGGGTCACGGCGTCGTTTTTTCCCTTGCCGGGTTGCCGCAACAGGCGCCAGGTGGCGGCGGGCCGGACAGCAGGCAAATCGGGTGGATCGGGAGGGACGGCCGCAATCTCGCGGCGCACGGCGGCGACGGTGTCGTCGGTCGATTGCCCTTCGACGAACAGAAACTCGGCGGGCCCCGGAAAGCGTGGCAACTCGTCGAACAGCCGCTGGACGTGGCCCTCCTCATTGCAGAGCGGCACAATTACGCTGATGGAGGGGTAATCGGCCTCGGGCCGGATCGGTCGCAGGTAGATCACCGAGGCCAGGGAAAACATCCCCCATGGCGCTACCCGCCAGCGCATCACAACCTCAAAACCGGACAGCCGCGCCAGTTCCGCCAGATCGTGGCTGGTAAGGGCGTTGTGGCGGCTGCCCGCCACCACCGTAAGCCCCAGCCGAACGGCTGCGGCGCGGAAGGTTGTTGCGTAACTCACAGCCACCACCCGATCGCCCCTGCGCATCCTCTGGTGCAATGCAGAGAGGCGTGCGACGATATCGAGATCGTGATCAAGGTGGCCGTTGAGCAGGTAATGCACTGGCCCCGGCTCCCCATCGGGCTTCCCGGCTCGTGCGGGAACGGCGCCCCCCCTTGCCAGCAGGTCCGCCAGCAGACCGTCGTCCTGCTCCAGAGGCTCCACCACCTCGAGGTGCGACGCATAGCGCAGCGCCGGGCGCACCACCCGCGCCACGGCAGCGGTGACCATGGCATGCCCCAGACGTTTCACTTTGTCACAGTACTGGACTGCACCGAGGGCGGCAAGCCGCGCCGTTACCACACTTGGCGTTTTCCCCCGAAAATACCCTGTATCGCACCTCCATACCAGGCGAGGCTTTCGCGGTTGCGGGGCAACCCTTTTTTCAATAGCCGACGCAGCAGGGACACAACCAGCACGCGCTTGGGAAGGAACTCTGCAAACGCCCTATGTTCGCGGAAAGAGCGCATGTGGCGGTCGCGAATCAGGGCGCGGGAGCCGTTCACCACGTGTTTGTGCAACTCTCTTACCTCCGGGTCCAGGACCACCAAATAACCCTGTTTCTGAAAGTGGTACCCCCACTCCTTGTCCTCCGCGCCGGACAGGGTTTCGTGAAACGGGCGCCGACGCCACAGTTCAGCCCGGTATCCACCATTGGCGCTGTCGCAGCCAGCGTGGGGATTGGCTAAAAAAGCCGCAGCATCCTGATGGATAACACCCGCAGTTTTTTCACCGACACAGGTGGCGGCCACCCGGGGATCGGAAAAATGCCGCGCATGGGCTGCCAGCCAACGGGAGTGGCGCGGATAGACGTGGGCACTCAGGGCCAGCAACACATCGCCTTTCGCCGCCTCACAACCGACGTTAAGGGAGTATCCGAAGGTGAACGATGCGGGGGAGATCTGGATAACGCGTAGTGGGAATTTTTGTGGGAATTTCTGCGAGAAATTTTTGAGAAGTTCCAGTGTGCCATCGGTGGAGCCGGAGTCCACCGCGATGACCTCGTACGCGAAATCCACTTTCTGGGAAGCCACCGCGCACAGCACTCCGCCGATGTCAGCTACCTCGTTCTTGCAGCGGATGATGACGCTGACCCTGGGGGTTGCCATTACCGTCACCCGATCCGGAAATGGCTGTCTACACACGGGGCAGCCCGACGCCAAGGCATCCCCGGCGGAATCCACCCGAAGCGCTGCGTCACATGTAACCCAGTTGCTTGAGTTTCTCCTGGATCGCCAGTACGTCGTCGTCGGAAGGCTGGGTGAAACGGTGCTGGTCTTCCCCTCTGGCCTCCTGGCTGCCGACCGCGCCGGAAATGCGCGGACTCAGGTATTCGGTCAGCACCATACCATCCAGGTCGTCAGGTACCGCCACACCCGCCAACGCCAGCACGGTGGGCATGATGCACGCCAGACTCTGCTCGCCCTTGGTGCCGGGCTGTATGTCCGGCCCCTGAGCCAGACAAATCCCCTCCGGACGGTGATTGCCGCGGCCGTTCGGGTAGGCCTCTTCCGGGCTGACAAGGGGGTTGAAGGTGTTGTAGCCGCTCTCCCGATCAGCCTCGTAGTCCGGATCCATGTCCACCAACAGATGGGGAAAGCGCTCCAGGTGCGGCCCCTGATAAACCTCCTCGCGGCGTAGTACGCGGCGCACCACGGGTTTACCGGTATGCGGGTCAGTGAGTTGCCGCAGCCCGGCAGCAATCTCTTCCACCAGTTTCTCTACCTCCGCCGGGTCTACACAGCCGGAAAAATAGTCGTTTTTCACGTTGATGCAAACCGCGCCGAGGTTGTTGTTGACGCCAAACGACCATGCGCGGGTACGGCTCCAGTCCACCACCTGTGGAGTGGGGATATAGCCGAGGCGGGCGTATACCTGGTCGCGCAGCGACGGCGGCACCAGTCGTTTCCACGCCATTCCCGCCGTGCGCTTCAGCAACTTTGCCGCTCCGGAGTTCGCCAACGTGGGAGGAGTTGCAAGTTGGGAGCTCTCCCCCGTGACGGTGCTGGTCGAAACCGCTGGCGCCGCCTGGGTGACAACCCATCCCTGGTCCCGCATCCAGCGCGAGATGTTGAAGCGGCGCCGGGGTGGCGCGTCAAAACCGTGGTCGGACATGACGATCACGTTGGTGTCCGGGCCTGCCGTCTCCATCAGGCTGCCGACGCGCCGGTCCAGTTCGCGGTAGAAATTCTTGAAGCGCTCCAGTTCGTGCCGCCCCTTGGGAGTATTGTAGGCGGGATACTCCGGATTGACGGCGCGCCACAGGTAGTGGTGCAGGCGGTCGGTTTCGGTAAAACAAACCATGCACACCCGCCACGGCTTGGTACGCATCAGGATCTCGGTGGCATCAGCGCGCCGATGCATGATGTCGGTGAGGTCGTCGAACAGAAAATCGCTGTCCAGTTCCTGCCCCTCCGGAGTCAGGGCGTACATGCCCTCCCCAAAATTCTGGTCCACCCGGTATTCGGGCAATTCCGCGGCCAGAGAACGTGGCCAAGTGAAATCCTTGGCTCCCGGCGGCGCCAGCCAGCAACTCACCAGCCATCCGTCCAATTCCGGGGTCGGATAAGTAAGCGGAATGTTGACTGATATGGTCCCCACCCTGGCCTCGCGCAGGTAATCGTACACAGTGGCGGACTGGATGCTGGCGTGGTTCACCACCCGCGTGGTGCGAAAGTCACTGTTGGAGCGGAACCCCTTGTCGGCCATGTCGAAAAAATTGAACAGCCCGTGCTTGCCCGGGTGCTTGCCGGTCTGAAATGTGGCCCACGCCGGGGCGGAGATGGGCGGCACGGTGGAGCGCAGCACCCCCTTGGCTCCGTGCTCCATCAGCCGTGCCAGATTGGGAATGAGGCCCTCGCGGGAAAATGGCTCCAGAATCGAATAGGTGCCGCCGTCCAGACCGATGACCAGTACCTTGTTCGCCATGCTCCGGAAATCTCCCTCAGACCCGGTTTCCATCAGGAATGGTGCCTGTCGTTGTCCGCGCACAGGTGATTCGGGCTGCCAACACAAAACTCATGGAATACCAACCCATTCCCCGCACACAAAAAAACGACAGTTTTTTGCCGATCTTTCATTATACCCGGGTTTCCCCAATCCGTCTGCCTCCGGTGCCCCGGATGGCCGTTCACCCCGGCCGGGAAGCCCACCCCCCGATGCGGCGCACAATGTCCGCTACTTCAAGCAACCGAGGACGGTCCAGAACACCCAGCAAGGCCAGGTAGCAGAGGCCGAACAGGATCAATTCCGGCACTGCCCGCCAAGCTGGGCCTGCTGGAATCCACGCGGAACCAATTCCGGCAACCACCAGCGCGGAGGCGGCCGCAACGCCAAAAGCAACACCTATCGCCACAAGAATCTGCCGGTAGGAGGACCCTAGCACCCGGGATGCGATGTACAGGTTGATCGGCACAAAACACAACACCAGCACTAGATGGGTGAGGGCCAGAAACACCACCCCCTGCATCGCTCCGTAGGCATACGCTGGCACTGAAACGGCAGCACGCACCATGAAAAAACGCGGCATGATGTCCGCCCTGCCAATGGCGCGGTACAGGGGCGGCGCCAACCCCACCATCGCTGACAGGGGTCCGACCAGCGCCAGGGAGCGCAGCACCGGAATCGTCTCCAGCCAGCGGTCCCCCAGCAACAACGGCACCAACGGGTCGGCCCACACCGCCAGCCCCACCCCCACTGGCGCAACCGCCACCGAGAGAACCCGCACGCACTGCTGATAGCTGATGCGCAATGCCTCTGGATTGTGCTGGCGCCGGGAAAAGGCCGGAAACAGCACCCGCCCCAACGCCTGCGAGAGCGCCGATACCGGCATCATCGACAGGGAAAAACCCATGCGGTAGAAACCCAGTTGCCGTGCTCCCAAAAACCGGCCGGCGAGGGCCTGGTCCGAGTAACTGATAACCCACCCCAAAAGTCCCTCCAGGGTCACCCATCCGCCAAACCTCAGCAGATGGGCCCAGTTCGCTCCCCGCTTGGGCGCGCCGGGCCTCCAGCCGACGTGGGCCCATAGCCCGGCGATGCGCAATACGTCCGCCGTCACCACACCCGCAACCAGCGACCACACGCCGTGCCCGGTCCACGCCAGGCAGATCGACACGACACCCGAGGCCAAAGAGGGAAATATCTGCACCGAAAACAGGCGCCGGAAAGCCATGGAACGGACCAGTAGCGCCTCCGGCACCACTGCCAGGGAGCGCAACACAAACAGCCCGGCCAGCACCCGCAACAGACTGGTCAGGCGCGGATCGCCGTAGAGTGAGGCCCATAACGGTGCCACCATCAGCACCACCACACACCACATCACCCCCAAGGCCATGCTGCCCCAAAACACAGCTCCCGTCAGGGCGTCATCCAGTTCCGGACGCTGCACCAGCGCAGGCTTGAAACCGGCATCCTGAAACAGTCCCAGGAATGCGACCAGCACCATGGCGACTGCCAGCAAGCCAAAATCTTCGGGGGTGAGGATACGCGCCAACGCGATGGTGAACAAAAACTGGCCACCACGCGCAAGCAGGTCTCCCGCCAGCGTCCATCGCAACCCGGTTGCCACAGACCCGTTCACGAACCACCCTGGAGAGCGGCCACGCCCCTCCCCGAATGAATGCGATGCAATGGCTGAAAACAGGTGGCAAACACTCGCCGAGTATAGCGCACCACGCGGCACGACCAACGCCCGAAGGCGGCGGAAAACAACTGTGGCCCGAAGGGGGATTCAATTTCCCCTCCGGGCCACAGTCTCTCATCATCCCGCGCGGGCGGACGGGTTATTTGGGCGGCGGCGGGCCCTCGTCGGTATCACCGTCGAAGTCGTTGTCCTTGCCGTCGGGGCGGTCCCGCTTGCCATCGTGGCTACCCCGATCGCGGTCACCCTGGTCGCCGTGGCGCTCGGTGTGGCCGTCCTTGTCGGCGTCGTTGTCATCCTTGTCCGCCCAGTTGGGGATGCCGTCGTTGTCCACGTCATTGTCGATGTCGTCGGGGATGCCGTCGTTGTCCACGTCGCTGTCACAGGCGTCCGGGATACCGTCATGGTCGGAGTCCCGGGCGCTGGTATCGAAGTTGACGCCACTCGGATCCGGCGTGGTGATGCACCGGTCACAGTAGTCACCCTTGCCGTCACCATCACGGTCTTCCTGCCACGGGTTGCGCCAGTTGGGACAGTTGTCCCGGTCATTGCAGATACCGTCGCCATCACTGTCCAGCGTCTCGCAGGCGTCACCGCAACCGTTCCCGTTGCCGTCCACCTGCGTCGGGTTGGCAACGGTTTCACAGTTGTCGCAGGCATCGCCCACACCATCGTTGTCGGTGTCGGTCTGCTTGCGGTTGGCGTGGTTCACGCAGTTGTCACAGGCATCGCCCACGCCGTCGCCATCCCAGTCGCGCTGGTTGGAGTTGGGGGTCAACACGCAGTTGTCGCAGGCGTCGCCCACGCCGTCCAGGTCGCTGTCCACCTGGGCGAGGTTGTACTTCAACGGGCAGTTGTCCGTGATGTCATTGATACCGTCGTTGTCCACGTCACCCACGACACAGAACGGGTCAGGGTTGCTGACGCAAGCGTCGCAGGCGTCACCAATACCGTCTTGATCCATGTCGTTCTGGGTCGCATTGGGATCGGCCACGCAGTTGTCACAGGCGTCGCCGATGTTGTCCCCGTCCTGGTCGGGTTGCGCCCAAACCCAAGTGTTGGTGGCCCCATCGTAGCTAGCCACCATCGAGTTGATCACCAGCGGACAATTGTCGTCCGCATCAGGCACACCATCGCCGTCGGAGTCGCTACTGCCACACACGGTCTCGTCCTGCTGCCCCAAGGAATTTCTCGGGTTGAACATACTGGGGCAGACGTCACAGGCGTCACCCACCAGATCGCCGTCGCGGTCGATCTGCGTCGGGTTGATGGTAGTGGTGCAGTCGTCGACACAGGCCACCAGTGCCGGATCCACAATGTCACGGATGCCGTCCCCGGTCTGGTCCGGGCACCAGTTGCCGGTGGCCGGGTCGGGCACGCAGCAGATCAGCAGTCCGGCAGGTTTGGGGACCACCGTCAGACCGCACACACCGTCGCCATCCACGTCGTTGGCCTGGTCATAGGGGCAGGCGTCGCAGGCGTCGCCAAAGCCGTCCAGGTCGGCATCCGTCTGGTTGGTGTTGGCTATCGTCGGACAGTTGTCGTTGCCAGCCGTCTTGGGCGCCATGAACGAGGCGCCCTCACAAACGCCGTCGCCGTCGACGTCATTCAGGGGGTCATTCGGACAGAGGTCACAGGCATCGCCGATGCCGTCACCGTCGGAGTCCGTCTGGGCAGGGTTGGCCACCAGCGGGCAGTTGTCGTTGCCCGCCACCTTGGGCGCGTTGAACAGGGTGCGCTCGCAAACCCCGTCGTGATCCCAATCGTTGCCCTTGCCGGCCGCGATATCCGCCGCCAGGTCGTTGGGGCAGGCGTCGCAGGCGTCGCCAAAGCCGTCCAGGTCGGCATCCGTCTGGGCAGGGTTAGCCACCAGCGGACAGTTGTCCACGCCATTCGGGATGCCGTCGCTGTCCGTGTCACCGACCGGACACCCCGGGTCGTTGTTGGACAAGGTCGGACAGGCATCGCAGACGTCACCAATACCGTCATTATCGGTGTCGAGCTGGCTGGTATTGGCATCCGCCGGGCAGTTGTCGTTACCGGCCACCTTGGGGGCCTTGAACTGGGATTGCTCGCACACGAGGTCGGCGTCTGCGTCGTTGCCCTTGCCCGCAGCGATGTCCGCCGCCGTATCGTTGGCGCACAGGTCACAGGCATCACCGACACCGTCGCCGTCACCGTCCGCCTGGGTGGGGTTGTTCACCGTCGGGCAGTTGTCATTGGCCCCGATCTTGGGGGCCTTGAACCCGGCCCCGCTGCAGAATCCGTCGCCATCGGCGTCGTTCAACGCGTCGTGGGGGCAGACATCGCACACGTCGCCAAAGGCGTCGCCGTCGGCGTTCTCCTGCATCGGGTTCGGTGTGATCGGGCAGTTGTCGAGGGTGTCGACAATGCCGTCATTGTCGTCGTCGTTGTCACACGCGTCGCCCAGCCCGTCGCCGTCGTTGTCGGCCTGGGTCGGATTGTAGTGGTACGGGCAGTTGTCGGCCGCGTTGAGTACACCATCGCCGTCGATGTCGGTATCACAGGCGTCGCCCAAACCATCCGCAATCACAGGGGGGTTGGCACCCGCGATGGGGGTGGTGTCGGTGTTGACCTGGTTGTCGGGCAATCCGGTAAGCGGGTGGATCGGGGTCACCGTGAGCGTCGGGCCGTTGGCCACCACCGGGCAGTTGTCGGTGCCATTGAGTACGCCGTCACCGTCGATATCCGGATCGCAGGCGTCACCGATGCCATCGTTGTCGATGTCACTCTGGTTGGGGTTGGCCACCGTCGGGCAGTTGTCGTTGCACAACGCGGTCGCCCCGCCGGTGCAGACCTGAGTGATGGTCGTATCGACAAAAATACCGTCATTGTCCACGTCGGTCCGGGTACCGGAGGCCACATCGCAGGCGTCACCAATGCCGTTGCCGTTGGTGTCGAGCTGGTTGGCATTGAGCACCGTCGGGCAGTTGTCACAGGCATCGCCCACGCCGTCGCCATCGGTGTCGAGCTGGTTGCCCACACCGGGAATCGCCGCCTGTGCCACGCCGTTGGCTACCGTCGGACAGTTGTCGATGACGTCTTCAATGCCGTCCCCGTCCTGATCGGGGGACGCAGGCACCGGGAGCATCGCCAGGGGGGCGTCATTGTGGAAGGCCCGCATGCCGTAGGGGTTGACCGGCTGGACCGGATCCGAAACCACCTCCCACAAAGCGTTCTCGAAACCTGCAGTCGAGTAACAGGCCAGGGTGGATTTGACAAAGTTGCCCCAGGAACAGGTCTTCTTGTCCTTTGTCGAGGGGAAGTATTCCAGAGAAGTGCGCTGGGCCTGGTTAAGACTGGACCAGACGAATTTCCCCGAGCCAGTCGCGCCATCGATAAGCCACTGGTCGCCACTCTCGAAGGTGACACCATCGCCGTAGAGGTACCGATCCGGCCGGGTCACCGTGGTGACGATGCCACTTATCCCCGTCGATTGGCCGGTGCTCTGGTCCATGTCCAGAGTCTGGATGTCGAGGTTGTGATTCGGGCCGAGGACTGCGGGCACGTACAGGAAAGTATCCGCGTAGATCGGGATTTGGGACGACGGGCGCCCTGCGAAAGACAACTCATAGGCCAAAGGCATCACGCAACCGGACACCACCCGCCCCAGGCAATCACCGATATTTGGATCGGTAGCACTCAGCGAGACATCGAACTGGAACAGGTTGAAATCATTCGCCGCCGGAGGAGCCACCCGCCCGCGCACATCGCGCCCGTCCAGCACAAATTTGTAGACCCACACCTCCCTGCCGCCAAACAGATTGAGCAGGCTTTGGAGGGACGCATCACCGCCTGCTGCGGCTGCGGCGGCGGTGACGCTGTTGACCACATCGCCCTGGTTCTGTGGAAGGTCCAAGTCCACCCCGAAACTGGCCCAGTTGCGATCCGGCAACAGGGCTTTGTCGTCGAGGGTGTTTACCGAGGTGCGAGCGCCCGGATTGATGTCGATAACGGTGCCTGCAAAATCGTCCAGAGGATCGCCCAAAACTCCGATATCGGGCATATCGCCCCCAGAGAGGACATCTTCCGTTTTGTGAGCACCGACACCGCCGTAGAGAATGTATTCAAAATTGGATTTTCCGCTTCCCCCCCAGTCGTTGGTACCAGACTGGAGGCCCGTTCCCGCATCGCCGTCCAGCAGATGGATCCAGAAATCCGCACCCGCTTTATGCGGAATGGTGGGATCCACGACCACGTAGAAAATCGCGTTGTTGTCGTCGTCCCCACCGTAGGCGGGATTGATGTCGCGGGCACGCACCAGGCCCATGTAGTTCACATCCGGAAAGCGCACCGGCGCTTGGGAAGTCGACGCAACACCGCCACCGCTGCTTGGATCAGCCAGGGTGAGGGGAATATTACGCACGGCAATGGCCTCACCGTACTGGGTGTTGCCCACCGTGACGCCCTTGGTACTGGACAGGGAATCGTCCAGCTCAACGTCAAAGGTAACCCCCTGCGGAAAGGCGAAGGGGGCCACGGTGCACCCCGTACCATAGTCAATCAGCACGCGCAGATCGTCCGCACCACTACTGGTACGCAGGGTAAATTCAACTTTTTTGTCCATGGTGGGCGAGCCCACGGCCCGATCCATGACAATCGCGTCCCGCGCCGCTCCTGCGGACTCAAGACGCCGCCAGGAGGCCTGGGCCAACCAGGAGGCCACTATGGTGCTCTGGAAGACGTTGTCCGACGCCTCCAGCAAGGATGCATTCCCGTCGACGTCGCTGATAACCCCCAGTATTTTCACCTGTGGATTGCCGCCGTCGTTCAGGGTCAGGCGACCGGTGCTGGTGCGGATGATGTCTCCGGCGGCGCCGTCGAAAAAACGGATCAGGATGGACTGTACGCAGGAATGCGTGCCCAACGTTGTCGGCTGACCAGCCACCACTGCAGGGAAGGGGCTCGTCTTGTTGTCGTATTGCGCGAAATTGAAGCTAGTGTTGAAATAGCGCTCGCGCAGCACCATGAGATCAAGATCACCGAGCGGTGACTTGTAGCCCTGATTGTCGATAATGAACTGTGAATCGTCGATCCACGGAGTATCGGGGAATACCGACCAGGCCGGTGCCGGTACCGCCAGCGACGCCGCCAGCAACCCCACAACCGCGACCCATGTGCGAGACCAAGTCTTCATACCCCGTTTCCTCTTTGTGTTCCGTGGACCCTGTTCGGATCCGACTTCCGCAAGTCCTTAAGTCAGGAAGCGGCCACCGCGTGTGACCCACACGCCCCCTGCCGCACTCCCCACTCCATCGCTATTACTCAACCGTTGGGATTGGGATTTTTTTTCGGATTCACAATCCCGGCGTCCACGCCACCCGGGGGCAGGTGCTCAATAACCGGGTGATAGACGGTGCCAGTGCCCCCCGTCGTACCGCAGTCCTGGTAGCGGCTGTCACAGCCGCCACCACCGTTGCCTCCGCCGCCCCCATTGCCGCCGCCCATATCGCCCAGGGATGCCCCGCCACCACCGCCGCTGCAAGCGGCGAGGAACGTCAACCCTGCCAGAAGGCACAACACACCGCTCAAGCGGACGATTTCCTGAACCAGACTGCTACGGCGCATCGAAAATCCCTTTTTCTTCGGCTCCTGAAAACCGCAGGAACCGCCGCACCTGGCGGCAACCCAAGACACCACTCTTTCAGCACACCACCAGCCCCCAAACCCTCGCGGAACTCAGACCGGTGACAAACCGGGGCGGGCTGGCACACCCCACCCACGCTCTGGTATTAAGAGACTGGCGAAGCCCAAGCTACTGCAAGAGCGGTGCCCCATGAATGGAAAAACTGTTCGGTGCTCGGCAAATGTCCTGAAGGTGTTCAGTTATTACCGGAATTTTTTCTGGGAAAAATGGCCGCAGACGGCATCGCCAATTTTCTGGCTATATCTGTACCGGGGGGGAAAGGGAACCCCGCGGATACTTTTGGGAAAAAATTTTCCCACACATCCCCACCCGGAAGACCAATTTCTTGCCCATGGGTTGTGAATTGGTACTGGTGCTTCACACTCCAGCAGGTCCCCCCCGGAGTTCCGCACCGAAAATTTGGCATGGGCACGCAGACCGGCCCGCCGGGGGAGGCGGTATGCCCCACCCCCCCCCCGTCAAAAGCCAGGGACAAAGGGGGGGGGCGCAGCCCTTTGTGGACAGAAATACCCGCAGACGGTTGATGGGATGGGGGGAAACAAAAGGCCCCCCGGCCGACACACCTACCGGTGCGCGGCCAGAGGGCCGAAGGATCAGCGGGGGCACAAAGGGACGCCGAACGGCGCACAATTGACTCCCCTTGGCGGTAGCATCACACCTGACCCGCACACCCCTTTCGGGATGAAGGCGAGCGGCGCCATGCCACCCGGATCGGGAACGATCCTTTTTAGTTCGTGGCCGGAGCCGGAGCGGCGGCGTCGTGCATCGGGCTGGCCGCACCCTCAGGGGCGGTCATTGCCGGTGCGGGCGGGGGGGTCGGGGCGACCTCTTCCTTCTTGCTGCAGGCGGCCAATGCCAGCACCAAGCCAGCCGCGACGCCCATGCCAAGGACACCCAGAACCACGCGATTCTTGTACATTGACTTTCCTCTCCGATGCGATGATCGGTAAATAACTTTTCAGACTTCACCCGGCAGCCAACCATTGGCTTGGGGCGATCCCAGACTTAAATCCTCGTAAAACCGGGGTATCGTGACGCTTTCTTTCTGGAGTTGTCAACGTGGAAAAAAGTTCCTCAATGGCAAAACGTCCGCCGGGAAGTGGCGAAAAACATTACCAGGGCAACCCTGTTCCCCTGCCTCGTGCCCTGAATTCCGCCAACAGTTCCCCTCCAATGGCGCCAGCCGTGCAGCGGGATCGGTAACGGCGGTAACCGGCAGCCCCGACTGCCGTGCGCAACTCCGGGTCGGCGGCAAGCTGGCGCAGCACAGCTACCAGCGCGCGGGAATCACCCGGGGGAACCAGAATGGCCTCTTTTGCTTTGCTCCGCCCTCCCCCGGCACGGCCTTCCGGAAACAATTCTTCCCCCAGCAACTCCCGCACTGCGGGATTATCCGCAGTCACTACCGGGCGCCCCATAGCCAGGGCGTCGAACACCTTGCACGGAATCACCCGCTGGCTCTTGCTGCCGGTGCCAAACACCCCCAGGCAGATGTGGGCGGCGGCGATTTCGTCGAGAAGTTCCTCCCGCTCCATCCAGCGCTCCACGAACTCCACGTTGTCCAGCCCCCGCGCCTGTCCCCGCGCGGCAGCCAGTTCCTGTCCCCGCCCCACCATGCGAAAATGGATTCCGGGATCGGTCGCCAGTTCCCGTGCGGCGGTCAGGATCGTCGGCACCCCATGCAAGGCAATGTAGGTACCAAAGTACAGCACCCGCACCGGAGGAGCGGAAGGTGGGGGCGGCGGGGTTTCGGGCAGGCCCTCCGGATCGGCCCCCACCGGCACCACAATCCAGCGCGAGTCAGGGACGCCGAATGTTGCGGACAAGTGTCGGGCGTGGGCGTGGGTATCAATGAGAATGGCGTCGGCCAATTGGAAAGCCGTCCGGTCCAGCCACCATAGCAGGCGCGCCAGCGGATTTGCCGGGGATAACAACCGCCTGTCCAGCACCACGGTGTCATACAGGGAGATGAGGGCGTTCAGCACCACCGGGCGGCGGCGGAACAGGGACAAAAAACGGGCAAGCACAATATCCAGGTGCCCTACATAGCCGACAATCAGCAGGTCGTACTCCGGCAGACGCGCAAAGCGCACCGCCAGGCGCGCCCACGCCCCCGTCAGACGCAGGATCCGCGCCACCAGCCGCAGCGGACCGCCCACCCCGGCCATTTTGTCCGCCGCGTCCGCCCACACCGGCTGGTGACAGGTGATCACCTGCGCCCCCGCCTGCTCCAGCCCGGCCAGCAGCACGCGGTTCATGGGGTAGCCGGACTGTCCGGAGTAGGTGCCGAAATAACAGATGCGCATGCTCACCGAAGGGACGGAAAAACGATCCGCCGCCCGTAGGGTAGCGGGGTCAGTTATAGCGGGGGATTGCAGGGTCCACGCTCACGGACCAGGCATCAATGCCGCCGGCGAGATTGTACACCTGACCGAAACCGTTGGCTTTGAGATAGGCGGCTACCTGAAAGCTGCGCACGCCGTGGTGGCAATAGACCACAATCTCCTTGTCTGGATCCAGTTCCCGCAGGCGGTGCGGGATCTCCCCCATGGGGATGTGGACGCTGCCGTCAATGGAGTTGAAAGCTCTCTCCGGGGGCTCCCGCACGTCCAGCAGGAAGAGGGCGTCCCCGCTCTCCAGACGTTGTTTGATCTGCTGGCAGGAGCGCTGGATATCTGCCGGATTCATGCTTCACCCAAAATAATGTGGAAGGGAAAAATGCGGTTCACGATCGCCGCCGGGCGGTGCATCACCCCTTGAGTAACCAGGCCATGTGGCGTAGTTCGGGCAACACCAGTTCCTCCATGGCCAGGCGCACGGCAGCACGGGAGCCGGGCATGGCCACGATCACCACCCGCCCCGCCACCCCGGCCACGGCACGGCTCATCATCGCTGCGGAGCCAATCTCCAGAAAACTCAAGTGGCGGAACAGTTCACCAAAACCGTCGATGCGCTTGTCGAGCATGGACGCCACCACCTCATAGGTGGAGTCTCGGGGCGAGATGCCGGTACCACCGTTGATGAGCACCACCCGGGTAGCGGCGTCGGCGGCGGCCGTGGCCAAGGTCTGGCGAATGGTGGCCGGTTCATCTTTCACCAAGGAGTAGCCGGTGACGGTGTGGCCGTCCTTCTCCAGTAGTGAGCGAACCAGAGCGCCGCTCTCGTCGGTGTCCTCGGTACGAGTGTCGGAACAGGTCACCACCCACGCCCCCACTGGCTCTTTGGCCTGCTCCTTGTGCTGTTTGTGCGCCATGTGGCCCCCCGTACTGTGGAATAGACGATTGCTGCGGACACCGGTCTGCGGTGGTACAAAAGGGGGCCGTGAAGATCGCGGTTTCCCAAGCCCCCGACTCGAAGTATAGTGGCCGTTTCCGGCGCCGGGCAACCACAGTAAGGACAACAAAGCTCATGACCGAACATACCGCCCGGGGCGTCACCTGGGATCTGACTGACCTGTACGGCAGCCCCGCCGACCCCCGTATCGACGCCGACCTGGAGCGCCTGCAAGCGGACGCGCTGGCCTTCGAAACGTGCTGGCGTGGCCATATTTCCGGTAAACACAATCACGGGATTCAGGCGGCGGAACTGATCACTCTTTTGAGCCAATTGGAGGAGATCTGGCAAGGCGCCGGGGTGCTGTCGGCTTTTTCCTATCTGATCTTTGCCGCCGACACTGCCAACCCCGCCCACGGCGCTCTGCTCACCCGGGTACGCGAGCGCCTGACCGACCTGCGCAGCCACCTGCTGTTCGTGGAATTGGAGTGGGCCGCACTGCCGGAAGCTACCGCCCGCCCCCTGCTTGACGATCCCAGGCTGGCCCGTTTCCGCCACCACCTGATCCGTGAGCGCGACTTCACTCCCCATCGGCGTAGCGAGGCCGAGGAAATCATCCTCGACCAGAAGACCAACACCGGCAGTCAGGCGTTCGCCCGCCTGTTCGACGAAACCCTGGCGCGGGCGCGCTTTACCGTGACGCTGGAAGCCGGCCCGAAGGAAATGTCGGAGCAGGAGGCACTGGCACTGCTGGCTAACCCCGACCGCCCCACCCGCAAGGCCGCCGCAGACGCCCTTACCGCAGGGCTTGCCGAACTGGCACCGCTGCTAATCTTCATCTACAACACGCTGATTGCGGACCACTCCACCGACACCCGCATCCGTTCTTTTGGCGGTCCCATGGCTGAACGCAACCTGGCCAATGAAATCTCCCAGGGGGCCGTGGACAGCCTGATGACCTCCTGTGAGCGGGCATTGCCGATGGTGGCGGATTATTATCGCATCAAGGGCCGCCTTTTGGGACTGGAGCCCCTTTATGACTACGACCGCTACGCACCTCTGGTGGGTGGCGGAGAAATTCCATTCTCCGAGGCGCGGAAAATTGTGCTGGAGAGTTTCGGGGCGTTTTCACCGCGCATGGCTGAGATCGCCCACATGTTTTTCGAAAACCGCTGGATTGATGCGGAGACCAGGCCCGGAAAACGCGGCGGGGCGTTTGCCCACCCGGTCACTCCTTCCCGCCACCCCTTCGTATTGATGAACTACCTGGGCCACCCGCGCGATGTGATGACTCTGGCCCACGAACTGGGGCACGGCATCCATCAGTGGCTGGCAAGGGAGCGGGGCTATTTTGGTTCCTCAACCCCACTTACCACCGCCGAGACCGCCAGCGTGTTCGGCGAAATGCTGGTGTTTTCCACCCTGCGTCGCAAGTTGGCGGGTACTCCAGAGGCCCTGCCCCTGCTGTGCGGAAAACTGGAAGACACCTTTTCGACGGTATTTCGCCAGGTGGTGATGACGCGTTTCGAACAGGCCGCCCACGCGGCGAGGGCCACCGAGGGGGAACTGACCGGGGAGCGGCTGAACGCCCTGTGGATGGAAGTGAACCGCCCCATGTTCGGTGACGCCCTGCACCTGCGGGACGACTATGCCAACTGGTGGAGCTACATCCCCCACTTCATTCACACGCCGTTCTACTGCTACGCCTATGCTTTCGGGGAATTACTGGTGCTGGCCCTGTACGCCCGCTACCTGGAGGAGGGGGAGACATTCGTGCCGCGCTATCTGGAACTGCTGGCCGGAGGCGGCAGCGACCGGCCGGAGGCGTTGCTTAAGTGCGCCGGTGTGGATATCGGCGCGCCCGGCTTCTGGGACGGGGGGCTTGCGGTCATCCGCAGCTGGGTGGACGAGGCTAGGGAACTGGGGGTGCCGGCAAGAACAGGCTGAACTCGGCGCCGCCCTCCGGCGGGTTGCTGGCAAGCAGTGTGCCACCGTGGGCGCGGGCGATGCGGTAGGCAATAGCCAAAGACAGACCCCGGCCTCCGCCCTCGCGGGTAGAGTAGAACGGCTCGAAGACGTGGGCCAGGGCTTCCTCGGAAATTCCCGTTCCACTGTCACGAATCGAGATGCACACACCTTCCGCGCGTCGTCCCGGCAGCGGGAAATAGCAGCGCTCGGTACGCAGGAACACTTCGCCACCCAGGGGCATGGCCCGCTCCGCGTTGTCGAGAATGTGGTTCAGTGCACACTCCACGCGTTCCGGGTCCATCGGTACCAGGCAGTCTGAATTCAGTCGCGGCACTACAGCGATGCCACACTCCCCCAGCCGTTCCCGGCGGGCTTCGATCACGGCGGCAACAAAGGTATCCACCTCGCGCCGTTCCGGGCGGATGGTGTCGGCGCGGGCGAACTCCAGCACCTGATTTAGGAACGCACCCATGCGTTCGGTTTCGCGCAGCACCATGCTCAAATAAGTAGTGCGTTGGTCGGCGTCCAGATCGTCCCGTTGCAGGCGGCGCAGCAGCCCCTCCATCGGCACCAGCGGCACACGCAGTTCCTGCACCACGGCGTCGGACATGCGCCCGACGGCGGCCAAAGCCTCGTTGCGCACCAGCAAGTCGCGGGTCTGGCGCAAGTCTTCCACTGTGCTGGACAGGGCATCGCAGGCGCGGGCGTTGCGGATCGCCACCGCCACCTGATTTGACAGGGACTTGAGCAGGGACTGGTCGTCCTCGGTCAGACGACCGACGCCATGTTCACCCGGTTCCCGGTCGAACACCGAAATGGTGCCGATGCAGCGGCCCTGATCCACCACCGGCACGCACAGGTAATTGGATACCACCCCCTGGGGGAGCAAGTGGGCGTAACGACTCCCCTCCCGGCCTTCTACCAGGTAGCCTTCCTGCTTCAGGGCGGCCATTCCGGGAAGGCCCTCCCCCAAGTACAGGGGGCGCAGTTCCGGCTCCGGTAACGGCTCACCGGTGGTGACCTTAACCACCAGTTGTTGACGCTCGTCGTCCCAAAGACGCAGCAGCCCGCCGCGGGTCTGGGTGAGTTCGCGGCTCTTTTCCATCACCATGCGCAGCAGGGACTCAAGATTCAGGGTGGAGGCCAGCGCCTGCCCCACGCCATTGATGATGCGCAGGTGTTTGAGCTGCTTGCGGGTGTCTTCGTAAAGCTGGGTGGTACGGATGATGCCCCCCAGGTGCATGCCGATGGTCTCCAGGAGACGCACCTGTTGTGGCACATACTCGCTAACCTGCCGCCCCTGCACGTTGATGACGCCGATGAGGCGCTGTTCCAGACGAATTGGCGCCGCCAGAATGGCGTGCAGTTCCTCCTCGCCCATGCCGGAGATCATCTTGAAGCGCGGGTCGTGGGAAATGTCGCTAATGGGCAGCGCCACTTGCTCCCGGCCCACCCAGCCCGTTACCCCCTCGCCCGGGGCCAGGCTGATCCGGCCCACCGCCTCCGGGTTCAGGCCGTGGGTGGCAGTGAGAACGAAGCGGCCCCCGTGGGCACGGTCTTCAAGGTAAATGGAGCAGGCGTCGCTGCGCAGGTGGAAGGCCACCACCTTGACGATGGCCGACAGGCGCTCCGCCAGGCTCAAGCCGCTACTATCGGCAATGCGGTGCAGGGTGTTGAGCACCTCCAGGTCGTGCAGGAGAAGACCGTCGTCGGGACTCCGCCCCGTCCCGGTCCCCGGAACACCAGCCGACACCGCTCCCGCGACGCCGGAATCCACTTGCTGTGCCCTGCCGGTTGTCTCGCTCATCCGCACCATTTCTCGGGTTGAGACCCTACGCTAACCGACTTTTCCGTTTTTGACAAGAAACGGGCAGTTCCCCAGTCCGAACGATAACCGGATGGGCAACACGGGGGATTCCCGACCGCCGTCCGGGGGGTCAGACGTTCTTGTGGGAGCCGTCGCAATAGGGCTGGCTTCCGGAGCGCCCGCATGCACACACTGCGGCAGTGCGATCTTCGGGTACATTGACGACGCGCGGCCCGACGCCGCTGCCCTTGTGGGAGCCATCACAGTGCGGCAGTTTTTTGGAATGGCCACAGGCACAGTAGGCCACCCTGCCCCTGGTTTCCTTCAGGACGTATGGTGTCTTGCCCATGCGGAACTCCCCACCCACCAACAGGCGGGTATATATGGTAGAGACTGCCGGGCGGCGGCCGGATATTCCGCCGCCGCCCGGAAAGTCATTGGCCGCCTACTTTTTAGGTGCGGGCGGCAGCATGGCCTCAATGTCGAGGCGCAGGCTAACCTCCTCACCCACCAGTAGACCGCCGTTGTCCAGCACCTTGTTGAAGGTCATGCCGTAATCCTTGCGGTCGATGGTGGTGGTAGCAGTGAAACCGGCACGGGTACCGCCCCATGGATCGGCGCCAACGCCCAGAAATTCGATCTCCCAGGTCACCGATTTGGTTACCCCCAAAAGGGTGAAATCACCGGTGACGACCTGTTTTTTGCCGTCCTGGCGAAAGGTTTTGCCCACGAAGGTCATGGTGGGGATTTTTTCCACGTTGAAAAAATCCGGGGACTTGAGGTGCCCGTCGCGCTTCTCGTGGTTGGTGTTGACCGATGCGGTCTTGACCACGCCCTTCACCGCCGACAGCACGCCGGTCTTGGGGTCCAGGGAGAGGGTACCGGAAAAATCATCGAAGCGTCCGGTGGTGTTCGAGAACATGTGTTTGACCGTGAAACCCACAGTTGTGTGACCGGGGTCGATCATGAATTCGACATCCTTGGCATTCGCCACAGGCGCAGCCAGCAGCCCCATGGCCAGTGCCACCGCCGATACCCACGAGAACCGACTGCCGCGCATCTGCCTGCCGTTGCTCATCCCTATCTCCTCTCCTGTGTTTATGTGTGCGGCCCGTGCGCAAAGTCGCGCAAGTGCCGGAAGCAGCAAGGTACTCCAGACCGAGGGGGAGGTCAAATGCAGGGTGCCCCTGTGCCGGGAGTTTCCGGGGGGACGTGGGTTGTCATCGGTCAGGTTCCTGCCTACACGGACAGGGTATCGGGACAAGGGCCATTGAAAAATGGTGGCGCCGACTGGGCGAAGGGCCGGGATGCGCCGAGGCGCCCTTAGTCGTGGTAAAGCAAACCGTCCAGCATGCGCATCCTGCGATCACAACGCGCCGCCAGTTCGTTGTTGTGGGTAACCATGAGTACCGCCACACCGGCCTGACGGGTGAGGGCCACAAACATGTCGAACACCTGGGAACCGGTGTGGCTGTCGAGGTTGCCGGTGGGTTCGTCCGCCAGCACCAGTTCCGGGCCGCCGATCAGGGCGCGAGCGATGGCCACGCGCTGCTGCTCACCACCCGACAGTTCCCCTGGCCGATGGTGCAGACGATGCGCAAGGCCAACTTGCTCCAGCGCGGCGCAGGCCTGCTCACGGGCCTCTGGATCGCGTCGCAGCAACAGCGGCATGGCGGCGTTATTGAGGGCATCGAACTCCGGCAGCAACTGGGAAAATTGAAAGACAAACCCAAGATGCTGGTTGCGGAAGCGCGCCCGCTCGGCCTCGCTGCCTGCAAACAGATCGCGACCACGGTAGCTGACGCTGCCAGCGGTGGGGGTGTCCAGCGTGCCAAGAATCCCCAGCAGGGTGCTCTTTCCGGTGCCGGAGGCCCCTACCACCGCCACCATTTCGCCCGCGAACACGTCCAGGCGCACCCCCTTGAGCACATCCACCGGGCGTTGTTCCATGGTGTAGGTCTTGGAAATGCCGGTTGCGGACAGCAGCAGGTCACTCATAGCGCAGCCCCTCCGCCGGTATCAGCCGCGCCGCCTGCCACGCCGGATAGAGTGCTGCCAGCAACGAAATGAGCATCGCCGCACCGCAAACCGCCAAGGCATCGCTCCACACCAGCTTTACCGGAATCTGGCTGATGTAATAGACGTCCCCCGGCAGGTGGTAGTACTTCATGATGAGTCTACAAATGGTTAACCCCAAGGGTAGGCCGATGGCGGTTCCGGCGCTGCCGATGAGCAGGCCGACCAGTGTGAAAATTTTCAACACGTCGCCGCCGGTTGCCCCCATGGCCTTGAGGATGGCAATTTCTCGGCCCTTGTCCAGGACCATCATCACCAAGGTGCCGATGATGTTGAATGCGGCCACCACGATGATGAGAGTGAGGATGATGAACATGACCGCTTTTTCCAGCGCCAAAGCCTCGAAGAAATTGCGGTTCAGGTCGCGCCAGTCGCGCACCGCAAACTCTCCCCCCAGTGTGGCGCGTAACTGCCGGGCAATAGAGGGGGCAGCTTCGAAGTCTGCCGCCCGCACCTCAATCCCGGTCACCCGGTCGCCCAGTTCCAGAAATTTCTGGGCGTCGGCAATGGACACGTAGGCGATGGAAGAGTCGTACTCGTACATTCCGGAGGAAAAGATGCCCGCCACGGTAAACGGCTGGATACGCGGGATGAGTCCCATGGGCCCCACCTCGCCCGCCGGGGAGATGACGTTGATGCTGTGACCCACCATGGCCCCCAGCTTGAGGGCCAATTCTTGCCCCAGAATGATGCCCGGTTGAGGCTTGCTGGCCTGGGCCGGGTCGGCGTCCTGCTCCAGATCGGCCACACCAAAATTGGGCCGCACCGGCTCCTTGAGAATCTCCAGCGACCCCAGTACCAGGTTGCGCTCCAGGTCGGTGACCGTTCCCTCCAGGTCGGGGTCCACCCCGCGTAACACCACCCCCTGCACCCCCATTTCGGTGGTGATCAGCGCCTGACCGTAGATGAACGGCGCAGCCGCCATCACACCTGGCGTGGCCGCCACAACCTCAAGATTTTTTCGATAGTCGGGCAACGCGGTGCCGTGGGTGATCACCACATGGGAGTTGGTGCCCAGAATCTTGTCGCGAATCTCCTCCATGGCACCGTTCATCACCGACAGTGTCGCGATTAACGCCGCCACCCCGAAGGTCACACCCAGGATGGATACCAGTGTGTTTACCGCCAGGGCCCGGTGGCGTTTTTTGGCGCGCAGGTACCGGACCGCGACATACAACGAAAACGGCATGGATATCCCCCGGGAAATGTGCTTACCCCCCACTCGCGTGACGTGGCCGCATCTGCGGGAACAGCAATACGTCGCGGATCGACGGATTGCCGGTGAGCACCATCACCAGCCGGTCAATACCGATGCCGGCACCGCCGGTGGGCGGCATACCGTGCTCCAGCGCCCGCAAAAAATCCTCGTCCACGCTGTGCGCCTCATCGTCCCCGGCGGCCTTCTGGGCGGCCTGAGCCTCAAAGCGGCGACGCTGGTCCAAGGGGTCGTTCAACTCGGCGAAGCCGTTGGCGATCTCCCACCCAGCAATGAACAGTTCGAAACGGTCGGTAAGTTCCGGATTGCCCGCCTGGCGCCGCGCCAGGGGTGACAGCTCCACCGGATAATCGGTGACAAAAGTGGGAGCCACCAAGCGCTCCTCGGCAAGGCCGAACAGGACGTCCCACACCTTGGCCAGCGAAGCGCCCTTGGGAACTTCAAGCCCACGCTCCCCTGCCAGTGTGATCAGGCCGTCCCGGTCGCGCAAAAGCCCCCGGGGGACTCCGGCGGATTCCACCAGAAGATCGAAAAAGGGAATTTTTGGCCAGGGACCGGACAGCTTGATGGTGTGCTCGCCAAAATGGACCTGATCGGACCCCAGCACAGTATCGGCCACGCCGCAAATGAGAGACTCGGTGAGGTGCATCAGGTCGGTGTGGTCGGCAAAGGCCTGATAAAACTCGAGCATGGTGAACTCGGGGTTGTGGGTCAGGTCCATCCCCTCGTTGCGGAAGTTGCGGTTGATTTCGAACACCTTCTCGAAGCCACCGACCACCAGACGCTTGAGATACAGCTCCGGGGCGATGCGCAAAAACAGGTTTACCCCCAGGGCGTTATGGTGGGTAACAAAGGGGCGTGCGGTGGCGCCCCCCGGCTGGTCCTGGAGCATGGGGGTTTCCACTTCGAGGAATCCGTTGCCGGTGAGGAAGTGGCGTACCGCCGAGATGATTCGGGAGCGGGTCTGGAAGGTTTCCCGCACCTCCGGATTGGCGATCAGGTCGAGGTAGCGCTGCCGATAGCGGGTTTCCTTGTCGGTGAGACCATGAAATTTTTCCGGCAGGGGGCGCAGCGCCTTGGCCAGGTGAGTGAGGCTGGACACGTTCACCGACAGTTCGCCGCTGCGGGTGCGCATGAGCACCCCCTCGACACCGATAATGTCGCCCAGATCGCATTCCTTGTAGATTCTGTAACCGGCCTCACCTAGCAGTTCCTGCTTGAAGTAGATTTGCATGCGCCCGGTGGCGTCCTGCAGGTGGGCAAACCCAGCCTTTCCCATGCGCCGCTTCGACACCACCCGCCCGGCCACCGAAACCCGCACCGGGTGAGCGCTCAGGGCCTCCTCCCCCACCGGGCAATCGGCGCCATCGTATTTTTCCAGCAGGATACGGGTACGGTCCGTGGCCTCGAATCGACCACCGTAGGGAGCGATGCCCATCGCTTCCAGTTCGGCCACCTTGCGCAGGCGCTCGGCCACCTGATCGTTCATGTCGGGCAGTTGCGGGAGATTCGGGTTGGAGGTGTGATGGGGGGCGTCGGCCATGATGGGAAACGGCAATCCGGTCTAGATGATCCGCAGGTGATCCATTGGTGGCGCCGCTCCCCGATGGAGGGCCGGACGGCACGGTTGCGCATGTTAGGGGTTTGCGGACCCCGGTGCAAGGGGTAGGTTTGCGGATGAGTTTCCAGACAGGTTGGTAGACCGGCTTGCGGAAAGCCCCGGAGGCACTGCCGGAAACGCCGACAAAAACAGTTGAATGTCCCTGGGGAGCGGGCTGGCGAAGCTTAAGGGGGTGCTGTCCACAGGATGCTCGAAAGCCAGTTCCGAGGCGTGCAGTGCGTGGCGAGGCAGCAGCAGGGCGGCGTCCATCTCCGGCGACGATCCGTGGGCAAAAAAACGCAGGTGCCAGCGCTCATCCGGCCCATAAAGTTTATCCCCAACCAGAGGATGGCCAAGAGCGGCCAGGTGAACACGAATTTGGTGCAATCGACCACCCTCCGGCGTAACCTCCAGAAGGGTCAGGTCGGCGCGCCGCTCTAACACCCGAAAGTGTGTTACGGCGGTTTTGGCATCCCGGCCATGCACCTGCTGCTTCTTGCGCACCAGAGAGCCGATGGCGCGGCCGATGGGCAGATCCACCGCGCCATCTGCTGCCACCGTGCCATGGACCAGGGCCAGGTAGCGCTTGGCGACGCGGCGCGCCATGAACTGGCGCCCCAGGGCGGCGGCGGCACCGGGAGTGCGGGCCAACGCCACCAGACCGGAGGTTTCCCGGTCCAGCCGATGCACAACGTACAGCGCTCCCCCCTGCCACAATTCGCGGCCGAGGAGGTCCTGCAAAAACATCTGAGGTCGCGGGTGGGTACGATGCATCAACACCCCCGCCGGCTTGTCCACCACCACCAGATCGGGGTCGATGTGGTGCACGGTCAGCCCGAACAGGGGGGTGACTTGCTGATGCTGCACGGTCAGCCCGGAGCCGGGCATGACCGAGGGGACGCTCATGCCGCCCAGAAGTGGTAGTCGATCTCCTGGAAGGCGGTGTCCAGCCACTCGCACTCCTTGAGAAAGCCTTCGTCGATGCGATTACCGAGTATCTGCTCGTAGAGGCGGGTAAACCGCAGGACGTGTTCCCGGGTGCGCTTGACCGCGTAACCCACGGTGGTACCGGTGCGCATGATGAAGGCCCAGTCGCTGCTCTGGGCCAGCAACAGTTCGCGGGCGGCCTGATTCAGGGCGCGCTTGAGGAGTCCGTCGGACTGGGGAAAACGGTCCACCAGTTCGCACATGCGATCCGCAGCCTGATGCAGGTGACGATAGACCCAGGCGTTGGTACCGTCGAGCCAGAATTCGTTGTAACCTCCGGCACCCCAACTGGACAGTCCCGGGGTGGCCTTCTGACAGACCGGATTTTCTTCCAGATACTGCATCGGGGTGACCAGCCGGACGGTGTTCTGGTCGTAGGCGGCCTTGCGGATGAAGAAGTCGAGGAACTCGGGCCCCTCGTACCACCAGTGGCCGAACAACTCGGCGTCGTAGGGGGCGACAACCATCGGCTTGCGGCCATCCAGAATCCCTAACAGGTGCTCCACCTGGCGCTGACGGTTGAACAGAAAATTGCTGGCGTGACGCGCCGCCTTTTCCATTGCCCAGTCGCGCCGGTACGGTTCCTTGTGGTCGCTGCCCTTTGCGGTGATGCGATGGTACTTGATGCCGGTGTGGGTGCGGATGCCATCCGGGTGGATGTAAGGGGCGATGTACTCGTGATCCAGGTCGAAGCCGATGTCGCGGTAAAAATCGCGGTAATCGGGATCACCCGGATACCCCTCCTCGGCGCTCCACACCTGCCGTGACGACTCCACGTCGCGACCGAACGCAGCCACTCCCTCCGGGGTGAGAAGGGGGGCGAATACCCCGTATTTAGGGCGCGTGGAGGCGTTCAGGATGCCGTGGGTTTCCACCAGGAAAAACTGGATACCCTCATCGTGCAAAAATTTTTCGACCCCCGGGTAATAGCCACACTCGGGCAGCCAAATGCCGCGCGGGCCTCGGCCAAAATGTTTGCGGTAGTTGGCGGCGGCGGCGCGGATCTGTGCCCGCACTGCACGGTCGTTGACCTGCATCAGAGGCAGAAAGCCGTGAGTGGCACCGCAGGTGATGATCTCGAGCACCCCGCGCTCCTGCAGGCGCCGGAACGCCCCCAGCAGGCTGCGGCCACAGACTTCCTCGAACAGTCGCAATTCTTCGGAAAGGCGCCCGTGATAGAAATATGCCAGACGATTGAAATCTTCGTGGCCCCGGGTGCGCTCGATTTCCTTGGCGGCCAGTTCCACCAGCTTGCGCAGACGCCGGTCGTAGCGCTCCATCAGCAGGGGGTCGGCCAGCATCTCGCACAGGGGCGGCGTGAGGCTCATGGTGAGGGCAAACGGCACCCCCTCCGTGACCAGCCGGTCCATCATGCCGATCAGCGGCAGATAGGTCTCGCCGATGGCCTCGAAAAGCCAGTCCTCTTCCATGAACTCGGGGTGTTCCGGATGACGCACGAACGGCAAATGCGCGTGCAGAACGAGGGAAAGGTACCCCTTTTCCAAGGAAATTCTCCGTATGCTCGGGGCGACCGGAAGCCGCCCGTCGTTGGGCGGCCAAGGGCCGCAAAATCAATTGGCGGCCAAAGGGCCGCGAAAACACCCTGTGCGGCCAGGGGCCGCGAGATCAACGCGCACCGAGGGCCGCAAAGTCATGGCCCGGTAGCCGCGACAACATAACACCAACGGAGCCCGAAAATGCGGGCACCAGGCAAAACACCTAGAGCGACGGCGAGCCCGAGGTGGGCAACCACCCTTCGCGCAGGATGCGCTGAATTTCCCCCGATCCGGCCACCCGGCTGAGTCCGCCCGAGAGGGCATAGATGCGCTCAAAATCCTGGTCGCGCACCGCCCACTCCGGGTCCACCCGGTCCGAAGGTCGTCCAGCCGGAACGGTCACCACATTGCTGGTGGCCAGCACAATGAAGCGCCCGTCCTTGCCCCGAACCCCCAAGTCCAGTTGCACGCCCTGGTCCACCCACTCGGAACGGAAGAACCAGTCACCCACCTGGCTGTGGATGGTGATGTCAAACCACTCCGGCCCGCCCACGCGGTGTACGCGCAACGCCAGGGTGCCCATCTCGCCCAGTTGCTGGCGGGCACCATCCAGGTGATCATCACGCAGTTCCCAGTAGGTATACATGTAGCCCGGCTTCTGCAGCATCAGCACCACACGGGTCTGGCCGTAACGGTCGGGCAGATCGCCCAGGTCACTCAGGTTGACCTGCGGCCTCACCCGTCGCGGGGCGGCCGCAGGCGCCGCCCTTGTCTGGGGTTGAATGATGGCTTCCGGGGCCACACCTACTGCGTGCACAGGCGCCGGCTTGGCCTTCGGTTTGGCTGCCGGCTTGGCTTTCGGCTTGGCTTTCGGCTTGGCTTTCGGCTTGGCAGCCGGCTTGGCTTTCGGCTTGGCTTTCGGCTTGGCTTTCGGCTTGGCTTTCGGCTTGGCGGCCGGCTTGGCCTTCGGTTTGGCAGCCGGCTTGGCTTTCGGCTTGGCAGCCGGTTTGGCTTTCGGCTTGGCAGCCGGTTTGGCCTTCGGCTTGGCGACCGGTTTGGCTTTCGGCTTGGCAGCCGGTTTGGCTTTCGGCTTGGCAGCCGGTTTGGCCTTCGGCTTGGCGGCCGGTTTGGCCGCCGCCTTGGTCTTGCCCGCAGCCTTCATGGCGGTGGTAGCGCCAACCGGAGCAGCCAACAGGGCTTCCACAAGCTGTGTCTTGTTCATGCCGGTACGGCCTGAAACCCCCGACTTCCCTGCCAGGGCACGCAGCTTCTCAACGGTCATCTTCTGGAGTGTGTTACGGTCCATCTCTCCCCCTAATCTGGCACTCTTTCCCGCATCATCCGAGTGCAGTCAGTCGCCAAGCCCTGTGCCCGGCGGATGCCCCCCTATCGGCCCCCTCCCCTGGCGCCATTATAGCGCGCCATAAATTCCGTGACGGCTTTGTCCGGATCCACGCCTATGGCCTCCGCATATTGGCGCAAATATCCACGCAAGTAAATCTCCGGGGGAAGCTTTTTGAATTCTTCCTGTTCGATGGCCTCAATGTAGAACTCGCTGATGCGGGTTCGGGTGGCGATGGCAGTGCGGGCAATGCCTTGCTGTTCGCGGGCGACACGCATGGCAGGGCCATCGAAAGTTTCCAGCACCACCCGTGGCGCCGGGCGCGAGGCGCGTGCGGTGGGCACCACCCCTGCTCCCTCTGGCTGCGCACCTGGAACCGGGTTGCGCCAGCCGGGCAACACCGGACGTGACGGAGAGTCTGTTGGACGAGTCTGCGGTTCCATCGGACGAGCCTGCGGCTCGATCGGGCGGGATGCCGGAGGGCGCTGCGGCGCCTCTGGTCGCGGAGACCGACCACTGTCACCGGTTTTGGCGGCATCCGCCGCCGGGGAGGGGCTACGGAACGTGACGGAGGGAGGAGGCGACGCCGGCATGCGCACCTGTCCGGGGGGAGAGTCCGGCCTGGAAACGGACGATTCGGAATCACCGGATGCAACATCGACTGGAATTTCAGGAGTGACTTCGTCCGATCTTTCGGGCGACATCTCGGACGGTGTCTCACCCACCGCGGCTTCCGTCTCCCGGCCTCGTGCCCCCGCCCCGCCTGCGGTACCGGCCCGCACGGCCTGGACGGCTGCCTCGGACGCCGCACGCGCCACATCGGCTTCGGTAATGATTGATTCGTTGAACTGTTCCAGATCGTAGGCGCGCCGCCGTTCCGGGTCGGTGAGCACCCGATGTGCCTCCTCCACCCGGGTACGGGCGTGGATCAAGTCGTCGCCGACAAACAGACCGTAGGTCGCCAGGGAGTCTCCGGAAAGCAGCATCATCTGCTGGCGATGGGCACGGTCGATTTCGGCACGGGTCGCCCGGGGAGAGATCTCCAGCAGTTCGTAATAATTGGCCTCGCCGTAGTAAGTCACCGCTTGCCCATCACCGCTTCGAGGTCGAGCTGGGTTCCGGCCATCAGGTTGCGCACCACCCGGTCCACGCACCGCGCCGGGCTGGAGTAAGGGTATTCGGCCACCACCGGGCGCCGTTGCCGGGCGGATTTCCAAACCACGTCGTCGTATTCGATGTAGCCCACATAATCCATGCGCATGCCAAAGTATTTTTCCACGGAACTGCGCATGGCGAATCCCAGTGTCACGTCTTCCAGAGAACGCACCTGATTGACGACCAGGTGCGGCCGCATGGACAGCAGCGCTTCACGCAAGCGGCGGCCCATCTCCGGGTCGGAGGCCCCGATCATCTCGAGCAATTCATGCACGGTGCGAATGCCCCTGTCGTTTTTGAGGTCCATCCCCTCCTCCACCAGACGCCGAATGTTCAGGGTGGTGGAAACTCGCTTGAGGTAACGGAAGTAGGCGCTTTTAATAAACCTGTAGGCATTTTCCACTGCGGTCGGTTCCGGCATCACCATCAGGATGGATTTGTCGGCGGCGAGGAAAAAATCCAGTGTGTTGTAGTGGGTACCTGCCCCCAGATCGAACACCAGATAATCAAAATCCAGGCGTTTGAGGGCGCTCAGTAGTGCCTCCTTCCGCGAGAACGTGGGGTTGGCGACCTCCAGAAAATCGTGAGCGCCGCTGATCAGGCGCAAATTGGGGTAAGGGGTGTCCACCACCACCCCATCCAGGGTGTTCACTCGCCCGGTGAGAAAATCAGACAGGGTGCCGGACACCAGGCTCATGCCCAAGCCGGTGTGCAGGTTGGCACACCCCAGATCGGCATCCATCAGGATCACCTTCTTGCCCATTTTGGCAAGGGTAATACCAATGTTGGAGGAGAGGAACGTCTTGCCCGTCCCCCCCTTGCCGCTGCCGACAGCCCAGATTTCGCGCCCCTCTCCGACTCCCGCGGATGGAATCCGCGCGGGCGGCACAGACTGCTTTCGAGTGCTCATAACCTCCCTTTTTACCGTATGTTATGTTTTCGACACAAGCCGCCACAAGTGCGGCGCCACTTTTTTTCAGGTTTTGTGCCCCGTGAACCCGATCGACATCCGAGATGGAGCGACCCTCCTGATGAACCCCGTCTCCGGGTCCAGAAATCGGCGCGCCCGCAATCTGCGCCTGGCCCAGGCCCTAGACGAACAGGTAGCGGGATTGACGGTGCAACGGACCTCTGGTCCAGGAGATGCATCCCGCCTGGCCGCACAGGCCGCCGCCGCCGGTGCGGCCAGCGTGTGGGTGGCAGGCGGTGACGGCACCATCAACGAGGCGTTGCAAGGGCTGGTGGGCACATCGACAACTCTGGTTCCGCTGCCAGCGGGTACCGCCAACGTGCTGTGCCGGGAGATCGGTCTTTCCATGGATCCGTTCGCCGCCATTCCCCGCCTGCTGAGGGGCAACACCCGCCCCGTCACCGTCGGCGAGGTCACCTGGAACAGGTACATGGGTGGAAACACAAAAAGATTTTTTTTACTGATGGCGGGCGCGGGGCTGGACGCAGAAATCTGCCAGTCGGTGCCATCGGGCCTCAAGCGCTACCTGGGTGCCACCGCCTTTATGCTGACCGGGGCGGTGTGCGCGGTGCGTTATCCCTATCCGGGCATTACCCTGTCCACGCAGACCCCGCCGACAGGGTCCGTTCCGGCGACGGCCCCGACGCCTGACGCACCTCTTGTCATTATCGCCAACAGCCGAAACTATGGCGGGCCGTTCCGTCTGGCGCCGGAGGCCGGACTGGAACAACCCGGCCTGTGCAGCGTGGCCCTTTCCGCCCGGGGACCGGTGGCACTGTTGCGATTGGCGTGGGCAGTTTTGCGGGGCACCCACACCCGCCTGAAGGGAGTCACCCTGGGCGTTGGCGAGCGCTTTGAATTATCCAGCCCCCACCAGGTACCTTTCCATGTGGATGGCGAACCCGTCGGCTACCTGCCCGCCGTAATTCGCGCCATCCCCGATGGGGTGCTTCTGCGCTATCCTGTCCCCGTCGGCGCGCCGTCCGGCGTGGATGCCATTGCAACTGTCCCCGCATCACAGGCATGATTTTCCCATGACGATGCCCATGCTCAACCTGATCGACGCGGTCCTGATCGGAATTGCACTGGTCACGGTGTTGTTTGGCACTGCACGCGGATTCGTCCGCGAACTGCTGAGCCTGATCGCCGTGGTCGGAGGCTTTCTGGTGGCCCAGACCGGATACGAAGCCGTGGAACCCAGCCTGCGATTTGCCATTCGCGTGCCGGAACTGTCCAGTGCCGTCGCCTACTTGTTCACCTTTTTTTCCTGTTCCCTGGCCTTTGCCGTGGCAGGGCGCATGCTGGTGAAGGCGTTGGACATCAAGAAAACTTTCCACGTTGTGGATCACTTGGGAGGCATGCTGCTGGGCGGCGCCAAGGGGCTGGTTCTGGTAGGTGTGCTGCTGGCTACCCTGCCGGTGTGGCCGGAGGGTCGGACTGCCATTGCCCACTCCTATTTCGCCCCCGAGTTTGCCCCGGTGGTGCAGTATTTCCATAATGGCCTCAAGGCAGCGCCGGAAAAGGCTCTGCTCCCCTTCAATCGTTGAGCCATCCGCCCAGGAGCGGTATGCTGGTGCCTCCTCCAGCCTGCGGATTTGCGATGCATACCCCACACCACACCCCCAAAGGGGACCCCGTGAATGGTGCCACCACCGTAGTGGGCATCATCGGCCATCCGGTGTCTCACTCGCATTCGCCGCAAATGCACAATGCGGCCTTTCATGCCTTGGGCCTGAACTGGGTGTACGTGCCGTTCCCGCTGACGCCGGATCGGCTGGCCGACGGCGTGCGCGGGCTGGCCGCCGCCGGGGTGCGGGGCTTCAACGTCACCATCCCTCATAAGGAGAAAATCCTGCCGCTGCTGGATGAAATTTCCCCGCAGGCTCGGGCCATCGGCGCAGTGAACACCGTGGTCATCGACAACGGGAAACTGGTGGGACACAACACCGACGGGGTGGGATTTTCCCATGCCCTGCATCAGGCCCACCGCTTCAAACCGGAGCGCAGCCGCGTGCTTGTTCTTGGAGCCGGGGGCTCTGCCCGGGCAGTGTGCGACCAACTCGCCCGCGAGGGGGTGCCCGCCATGTACATCTGCGCCCGCCGGAGCGAACAGGCGGCGGACTTGTCCGCCGACCTGCGGAGTCACCACCCCGGTTGCGACATCAAAACCCTCGACTGGAGCCCCCTTGATCACCGTTGCGGCATCAACTGGGCGGAGTTGATTGTTAATACTACCCCCATCGGCATGCGCCCCGGGGACGGATCCCCCCTCGACACCAACGGCATTTCTCCGGGGCACATCGTGGTGGATCTGATCTACGCTCCGCCGGAAACGGAACTGCTGCAAAAATGCCGTGCCCTGCGCGCGCGCTGCCTGAACGGACTGGGCATGCTGCTCCATCAAGGTGCTGCCGCCTTTACCCTGTGGACCGGCAAGGAGGCGCCGCTGGACGTGATGCAGGCTGCATTACCAAACCATAACGGCCCTGCTTGACGGCATTTCACCCCCCCCGTATCATCGACCGATTATGCGCATTTCCGAGATTTTCAGTAGCATTCAGGGGGAATCGACCTATGCGGGTCGGCCCTGTTCCTTCGTGCGTACTACCGGCTGCGACCAGCGCTGCACCTGGTGCGATACGGCTTATGCCTTTCACGGTGGCGAGGAGATGTCCCTGGACGATCTATACGCCGCCGTGACCGCTTGCGGAAATGAGTTGGTAGAGGTCACTGGTGGCGAACCGTTGCTGCAACCGGAGGTGCCCGAGTTCACGAAGGAATTGTGCGACCGGGGCTACACCGTGCTGATCGAGACCGGTGGCAGCCTGCCCATCGCAGGTCTCGACCCCCGGGTGCGCCGCATCCTGGACCTGAAGGCCCCCGCCAGCGGCATGACCACACGCGTTCACTGGGACAACCTGCACCACCTCAAGGCAGGGGACGAGATCAAATTCGTCCTCGCCGACCGGTCGGATTTTGACTGGGCAGCCAAGGTGATGGCCAATCACCGACTGACGGAACGGACGACGGTGCTGTTTGCACCGGTGTTCGGCGTGCTGGAGCCGCGACTGCTGGCGGAGTGGATTCTTGCCGATAGGTTGCCGGTGCGGTTGCAACTCCAGTTGCACAAGTATATCTGGTCCCCCACTGCCCGAGGAGTGTGAACAGGGGCTGGATCAGGGACAGGACGAAGGCCGTTCCAAAATTTTCT
This sequence comes from Nitrospirota bacterium, assembly GCA_029858285.1. Lineage (GTDB taxonomy): Bacteria > Nitrospirota > JACRHL01 > JACRHL01 > JACRHL01 > JAOUFN01. The sequence continues at coordinate 89,797 of JAOUFN010000003.1, forward strand.
CCGGTCATTGCGCCGGCTTCATAAGGAGTGACCATGGAAATTCGCGTTGCGCAGGCGGCCCCGGCCAGCTTTACCACCGATATGCTGATCGTGCCAGTCGCCAAGGGTGACACGCCCCGCGGCACCGCAGCGGAGGTGGATCAGGCGCTGGGCGGTCTGCTGGCGGACGCCATGCGGCGCGGCGAATTCAAGGCCGGCGCTGGTGCGGTGCTGTGCTTTCCCTCCGGTGGCGCCGTGCGCGCCCGGCGCGTCTGCTTCGTCGGCGTGGGCGAGACCGCCAAAATCGACGCCGAGGTGCTGCGCCGTCTGGGCGGCAGGAGCGCTCGCACCGTGAACAACGCCCGACTGGAAAGCGCCGCCGTCGCCCCCCTGGCGTCGGACTCCCCCTTTGCAGGGTTGACCGCCACCGATTATGCCGAGGCCGTCGTCACGGGTGCGGTAATCGGCGTCTACCGCTTCGACACCTACAAGACCGATGAGGATTCGCGGGTGCCGGACACCCTCACCCTCCTTACCCTGCTGTGCCCCGATGGCCAGCGCGGCGCCGTGGCCGATCTGGAAAGCGGCGCAAACTACGCCCGCATCGTGTCCGAGGCCACCAACTACGCCGCCGACCTGGCCAATCACCCGTCCGCCGTGGTCACCCCCACGCGTCTGGCCAGGGAGGCCAAGGAACTGGCCGATCGGTTGGGACTGTCCCTTACCGTGCTCGACAAGGAGCAGATGATTGCCCAGAACATGGGCGGCATGATCGGCGTCTCCCAGGGTTCGGTAGAGCCGCCCAAGTTCATCGTGCTGGAGTACAAGGGGGCAACCTCCGCGCCGGTGGTCATGGTGGGCAAATCCATCACCTTCGACAGCGGCGGCATTTCCATCAAGCCTTCTGCGGGCATGGAGGAAATGAAGGGGGACATGACCGGCGGCGCATCGGTGTTGGCTACTGTGCGGGCCGCCGCCGAGTTGCGCCTGCCGATTCACGTGGTCGGTATCCTCACCGCCGCCGAGAACATGCCCAGTGGCACCGCCACCAACCCCGGCGATGTGCTGCACATGCACTCCGGCCTCACCGTGGAGGTGGTCAATACCGATGCCGAGGGGCGGCTGGTAATGGCGGACGGGCTGTCGTACGCCCAGCGCTATTCGCCGCGCCTGCTGATGGACATTGCCACCCTCACCGGCGCCTGTGTGGTGGCTCTGGGGCACTACGCCATCGGCCTGATGGGCACCGATGAGGACGCCAAAACCGCCCTCACCGAGATCGGCGAGGCCACCGGGGAGCGGCTGTGGACACTGCCCCTGTGGGAGGTGTACGAGGAAGACATCAAGAGCGACATCGCCGATGTGAAGAACACCGGTGGGCGCGCCGGGGGCACCATCACCGCCGGGTGCTTTCTGAAAAAATTCACCGGCAATACTCCTTGGGTGCATCTGGACATCGCTAGCACCGCCTGGGCCTCGAAGGCCACTGACTATCTGCCCAAGGGGGCGCGGGGCACCGGGGTGCGCCTGCTCACCGGCCTGCTGCGCCGCCTGTCTTCCTGAGGCCGGAAGAAATTTCCGGGACCGCAAAAGATTGCCCGGGGCGGAGGGCTGGCCTATGCTGGGCACAGGGGCGGCGTGGAATGCGGTGCGGGTGCGCCGTGCCGGGCGCTGCTCCGATTCCGAGGAGTCCCCATGCAAAGCACATTGGCCGAACGATCCTGCATTCCCTGTACCGGCGCCACGCCACGCCTGTCGCCGGAGGCCATCGGGTCCCTGTTGGCGGAACTCGGTGGCGGCTGGCGGGTGAGCGGTGGGCTGCGGCTGGAAAAAACCTGTAAATTTGCTGATTTCCGCTCAGCACTGGCCTTCACCAACCGAGTGGGGGAAGTGGCCGAGGCCGAAGGGCACCATCCGGACATCCACCTGACTTGGGGCCGGGTGGATCTGGGCATCTGGACCCATGCAGTGGACGGCCTCACCGAGGCGGATTTCATCCTCGCGGCAAAAATAAACCGGCTGGCGTAACCGGAAAAAGGTGCCCAGGCGCGGGTGACAGGCCGTTTCCGCCCAGACTGCTTGAATCGCGACAAACCCTGGTCAGCCACATGTTGTATGCGAACCGGCCCGCAGCCCCCCCCCACTTCCAGCGAAGGCCCGATCCTGTTTTTTGATGCCCCGTGCGGCTGGTGCCGGGGCTGGACGGGCTGGCTTGCCCGTCGTGCCCCCCATCTGCTCCTGGCACCGCTCCAGGGAGAAACCGCGCGCTGCCTCCTGAAAAACCTTCAGGATGGTTCCCCGATTCCCCCCAACACGCTGATCCTGTTCCAGCCCGGCCCGGAGGGGGGAGTGGAGATCCACGCCCGCGCCCTGCTGGGCGCCCTGACACTGGCCGGGGTCGGCGGCGCAGCAGGTAGAATGCTGTGGTTAACACTGGCGCGGCTGCCGCGCGGGGTGCTGAATCCACCCTACCGCCTGCTTTCCCGTCACCGTCAGTGGCTGACGCCACTGGCCCCCGCCTGCCCGCTTCCGGACACCTCCGACCCGCGCCTGCTGCCATAGCAGTCTTGTATTGCGCCGAACGGTTGCCTCGACAGGATGGATTGCGTATGGTGTGCCGCCCCACCCCCCGAGGAGCCACCACATGATTTTCAGCTGGAGCCGTCGTCTGGCCCAACGCCTGGCACTGGACCGCCCCGAGGCCCGCGCCTGGGCCATATACGACTGGGCCAACTCCGCCTACATCACAGTGGTCATCACGGCGGTATTTCCGGTTTTTTTCCAAAAATCACTGGCCACAACCCTCACCCCCGCCGATGCCACAGTGCGTTTTGCCTTTGCTACCGCCGGGGCCATGTTGCTAGTGGCGTTACTGGCACCTGTTTTGGGGGCTATTGCCGACTACTATCCGATCAAAAAAAAGTTGCTGGCGCTGTTCGCCGGGATCGGGGTAGCGGCGTGCGCGGCGCTGGCTCTGCCCGGCCCAGGCGACTGGTGGACGGGCTTGCTTCTGTTCGCCGTGGGCAATGTGGGCATCTGGGGCAGCCTGGTGTTTTACGACGCCTTGCTCCCCCACGTGGCACGCAGTGGGGAGCTGGACCGCCTGTCCACCTCCGGCTATGCAGTGGGATATCTGGGGGGAGGCCTCATTCTGGCCGGGGCACTGGGGGTGATCTCCAATCCCGTTTTCTTCGGTCTGGCGGACGCCGGCATGGCGGTGCGCGGTGTGTTCGTGGCCGTGGCGGTTTGGTGGGCGGTGTTTTCCATCCCCCTGCTGCGGCGGGTGGAGGAGCCTGCCCTGCACCCGCACCAATCCAGAGACAAAAACAAAACAACGCCCGACGCCCGATCGGCCGGAGATCCCGGTGGCGTGCTGCGCGGCGGGCTTACCCGTATCGTCGAGGGGGTGCGGATTTTGCGTCGTCACCCGCAGGCGGGGCTGTTTCTGTTGGCGTTTCTGGTCTACAACGACGGCATTGTCACCATCATCCGCATGGCCACGGTGTACGGCGCGGAGATCGGGCTTGCGTCGAACGCCATGATCGGTGCAGTGGTGCTGGTGCAGTTTGTGGGTGTCCCGTGCGCCTTCCTGTTTGGCGCGCTGGCGGGACGCATCGGCACCCGCCCGGCCCTGTTCATCGGCATCGGGGTTTACGCGCTCATCGCTCTGGTGGGACACCACATGGATAGCACCGCCGACTTTTACCTTCTGGCCCTGCTGGTGGGGCTGGTGCAAGGGGGAACGCAGGCGCTGTCGCGCTCCCTGTTTGCCAGCCTGATTCCCCGCGCCCATTCGACGGCCTGTTTCGGGCTGTTCGCGGTGGCAGAAAAAGCCGCCTCGGTGTTTGGCCCCCTGGTGTTCGCTGTGGCCGCTGCCCAATGGGGCTCGGGTCGCGCCGGGGTGCTGGCGGTGGGCGGGTTTTTTGTGGTGGGGGGATTGCTGCTGCTGAAGGTAGATGTGGCGGAAGGCCGGAAACAGGTGGGTGACTGATGCCACATTCCGACGGTGTCGGCCTGGCAGGGGGGGGGACCTACTCCGCCGGTTTTGTCCTGGCCTTCCACTCCTGCACCAGCTTCCGCGCCTCGGCGAGTTGAGCAGAGGTCATGTGCATGGCCACTTTGTCCCGCTCACTGGTAACACTCGCATTGCTCCGGGCGGCGGCCAGATCCAGCCACAGGTAGGCCTGTACCCTGTCCCTCGGCACGCCCCTTCCCTCGGCATACAGCATCCCCAGGCGATACTGGGCACCGGCATCGCCCTGATCGGCGGCCCGACCGTACCATTTCAGGGCCTCGGACATGTCCTGCGGAACGCCGTGACCGCTTTCATACAGAGCCCCCAGACTGTATTCGGCCTCGGCACGCCCCTGATCGGCGGATTTGCGGATCCAGGTAAAAGTCTGTTCCCAGTCTTGCGGCACGCCCTGTCCGCCCGCATACATCATCCCCAGGTCGTACTGGGCCTCGGCGTGCCCCTGATCGGCAGCCTTGCGATACCATGCGGCCGCCTCGGCAAAATCCTGGGGCACACCAAAACCGTCGTCATACAGCATCCCGAGGCCGTACTGGGCCTCGGCGTCGCCCTGCTCGGCCAGCGGTTGCCATAGCTGGAACGCATTGGCATAGTCCTCCCCATCATAGGCGGACTGCCCGTCCTCCAACGGCCCGGATGCTGCCGGAGTGGTCAGGCTGGCCAGCAAAATAAAGGCAAAACAAAATGTCCTGAATGAACGGCTCAAGCGCTCCTCCTGCAAATTCCCTTCACATCACCGGTTCCGGCGCGCGGTATTGGATCGCCTCGGCCACGTGGGCGGCACCCACCTTGTCGTCCCCCTCCAAATCGGCCACTGTGCGCGCCACCTTGAGTACCCGGTGGTAGGCGCGGGCTGACAGCCCCATACGCGTCACCGCCTGACGCAGAATGCTCTCGCCGTCCTTCCCCAGGCGGCAATGGTTACCCACCTCCTCGGTGTTCATGCGGCTGTTGGAGCGGCTGTCACCGAGGCGCTCCTGCTGGCGCTGGCGCGCCTCCGCCACGCGCTTGGCAATCGCCTCCGACGGCTCTTCCCGTGCTCCGCCCATGAGCTCCCCCACCGGCACCGCCGGGACCTCCAGATGCAGGTCGATGCGGTCCAGCAGCGGGCCGGAGATGCGGCTGCGGTAGCGGGCCACTTCGCGCGGGGAGCAGCGGCAGTCGCGCCCCGGGTCGGTCAGGTAGCCGCACGGACAAGGGTTCATCGCCGCCACCAGAATGAAGCGCGCCGGGTAGGACAGGGACGCCGCCGCGCGGGAGATGGTGACAGTGCCATCCTCCAGCGGCTGGCGCAGGACTTCCAGGGCGTTGCGGCGGAACTCGGGCAATTCGTCGAGGAACAGCACGCCGTGATTGGCCAGACTTACCTCGCCGGGGCGGGGCATGGCACCGCCGCCGATCAGGCCCACGTCGGAGATGGTATGGTGCGGGGCACGGTAGGGGCGCTCCGCCACCAACCCCTGCCCCCCCGGCAGCATGCCCGCTACACTGTGGACGCGCGTCACGTCCACTGCCTCGTCCAGCGACAGGGGGGGTAGAATTCCCGCCATGCGCCGCGCCAGCATGCTTTTTCCGGAGCCGGGTGGCCCCACCATCAACACGTTGTGTCCCCCTGCCGCCGCCACCTCCAGTGCTCGCTTGGCCGAAGCCTGACCAGAGACTTCGGAAAAATCCGGAAAACCCACAGTCCGCGCCGCCAGGGGCCGCCGGTCCGCCACCACGCGAAGTGCCGAAGCCTCCACATCGCCCCGCAGGAACGAAACCAACTCCGCCAGGGACGCCACGCCGTAAACCGCAATACCTTCGCACACGGCGGCCTCGGGGCCGTTTTCACGGGGCACCACCAGCCCGCGCACGGTCTTGTCGGCGGCCGCCGAGATCGCCAGCGACAGCCCCCCGCGCACCGGCTTGACGCGGCCATCCAGTGCCAGTTCCCCCACCACCATAATTCCCTCAATGGAAGACGGGGCGACGATGCCGTCGGCCACCAGGATGCCGATGGCGGCAGGCAGGTCGAAGGACGATCCCTCCTTGCGCACGTCGGCTGGGGCCAGGTTGACGGTGATGCGCTTGACCGGAAACGGCATCCCGCTGTTCTTGAGGGCCGCCTGCACCCGTTCTTTGCTCTCCTTGACCGCCGCGTCCGGCAAACCAACGATGGAAAACGCCGGAAGGCCGTTGGCAATATCCACCTCGACCTCGACTGGATAGGCGTCCAGCCCCAGTACCGCCCCGCTCATGACCCGTGAAAGCACCGCATCTCCCCCAATCTGGAATTGCCGCTAAAATGATTCCAATGGCGGGCACGGTAGCACCCGCCCCACCGCGCTTTCAAGGGGGCGGGCGGGCACTTCTCGCTGCGGTATTCGTGTAAAACATACGGCACGGCCAAGTTCGTCGCGTAGAGGGAAACTCCAGCGGTGGGCGGGGCCATTCAATATCCCCGTTCACCCCAGGCTTGTCGAAGGGTACCCTACGCCACCCATCCCGACCGGGGGGCGCTCGCTCTTCGAAACCCGTCGGTCCGAAATGCGGGCTGCGCTTCGACAGGCTCGGCGCGGGCGGGTTTATTTTGGACATTGGAAATGGCGTGGCCGGATTCGCGATGCATCCGCCCGTGCCGTATGTTTTACGCGAATACCTCAGGGGGTCCGGGCCCCCCACAAAAAAGGGCCACCCCCACCGGGGGTAGCCCTTTTGCAACAGTCAGCGGGGCAGACTAGAGCTTGGACTTGAAAGTCGGAGAGGCCTTGAAGCCGACGTTTTTGCTGGCGGGAATCTGGATCGACTTCCCGGTCTGCGGGTTGCGGCCGACACGGGCGGCGCGCTTCTTGACGGTAAAGGTGCCGAAGCCGGGGTAGGCAAAGCGCCCTTCCTTGGCGATGGCCTTCGCCATGGTGGCGAATACGGAGTCGACGATGGTCTCGACTCCCTTCTTGCTGACGTCCTTGCCACCCTTGCTGGCTACCGCGTTAATCAGTTCTGCTTTGGTCATGTGCGCTCCACCTCCATCGAATGGTTGGGCAAACGGTGAGTTCAGATGCTGGCGGACGCTGTGGGAATCCGCACAAATCCTCGTGCCGGGCCGTATCGTAGGTAAGCTAAAAAACCTTGTCAAGCGCTTGGGACAAGGTTTTGCGGGACTTTTTTCCCGCGCCGGGCGTGATTACGTGGCGTTATTGTTCAACACCCCGCCACGGCCTGTTCCCTGCATACGGTCGCGCAAGGCGTCCCCCAGCAGGTTAATTCCCAATACGGTCAATAAGATAGCAACTCCTGGCCAGATGGTAAGGTGGGACGAGAACAGGATGTAATCACTTCCCTCCGCCAGCATCGCGCCCCAACTGGGCGTGGGCGGCTGGGTACCCAATCCGAGGAAAGAAAGTCCCGCTTCGGCCACGATGGCGCCCGCCATGCCGAAGGTGGCTTCCACCAGGACCGGGGCCATGACGTTGGGCAGAATGTGCCGCAACAACACCCGCCGGGCCGAGCAACCGGTGGCCCGCGCGGCCTCCACCCATGACAATTCACGCGCCAGCAACACCTGTCCGCGCACGATGCGCGCATACCCCACCCAGCCCATGATGCACAGGGCCAGCACCACGTTGTTGAGGCTTGGCCCCAACACCGCAGTCAGAGCAATTGCCAGGAGAATGCCAGGGAAGGCCAGAAACACGTCCACCAGCCGCATCAGCGCCTCGTCCACCCATCCACCCCGGTAACCGGCAATGGCACCGATCAGCGTCCCCAGCAGCACCGACACGGTGACCGTCACCACCCCCACATAGAGGGACACCCTTGAGCCATAAAGGATTCGGCTGAAGATGTCGCGCCCCAAGGCGTCCTGCCCCAACAGATGCCCCGGGCCTGGCCCCAGCAGGCGGTTGGGAAGGTCCATGGTGGTAGGGTCTGCGGTCGCCAGCCATGGTGCAAACAGGGCAGCCAGCACCAGAAGCGACAGGCAAATGCCGCCGAACAGTACTGGAAAACGGCTCACCATCCCCTCCCTTGCTCCTGGGGAACGGGGGTCTGCAGCGAAGCAGCGTCCACCAGCATTAATCGCTGCTCCGTGTAGTCGTAGAGGTAGAGACGCTCCCCGTCCGGGTGAGGAGTAGAAAGTATCTGCGTGCCCGGCAGGGCAATTTTGTGGGTAATCAACCCGTCGTGCCGGTTCCACAGGCAGATGGCTCCGGCGGAACTGGAGGGGGGGAAGATCAGATATTCAGTGCCGAATGGCACCACATTGGTGCTCGCGGTCCACGGCCAGCTGAAATTGTATTCCCCGGCCACCGAGCGCGCCGCTACGTCCACCGCCTTTACCACCACGCGGCTGGCCACATAGGCGGCATAAATCAGAGGATCGTCGGGGGTGAACTGGGCAAGCAGGTACGGGTGGTTGAAGCGCGGACACGCCCGCTCACCAAGGCTGAAATCGTCCAGTGACAGGGAACGCACTTCACGCCCCACGCTCACCAGGGCACGCCCCTCGGCGGAACGGTAGAGCACATTGTTCACCGGTGCATCCATGGCGCGGGTGACGGTTACGGTCATGGATTCCAGGTCCACCGCGCGCAATTCGTAAAACTGCACCTGATCTCCGTTGTTGCCGTTGTAGATGGACAGGGCCGTGGCGCCGTCCGGGCACGCAGAGACATAGTTGAAGCCCAGAGGGCCGGCCGACAAGCGCCGCTCCTCGCCACTATCCACATCAATACGGGTGAACACGCAATCCGGCGCGAAGGCGTTTCCAGAGTCGTCCAGCAACTCTCCCCCTACCAGCACCACGCGGCGGCCGTCCGGGGTCAGTTGGGCGTCCAGATGGAACAGCCGGTTTCCCCCTGGCGCCTCGAAGCGCCATCGCCCCAGAATTTCCTGGGTTGCGGTATCCACTACCAACAGTTGCTGGCGGTAGGGAGTGCCAAAGGTGTTAAGGATCACCATGCGTCCGGCGGCGCAGTGCACCCGGAAGGGGATGGACAGGACCGGGTCGCGTTCGAGGGGGATGTATGCCGCAGGTGAGGTCATGGATTCCTTGATTTGTCCGCCGTCACCGCAGGCGTACCCGGGGATCGGCGGCAGCGTAGCAGATGTCGGCAATCAGGCTGGCGCACACATAACCCAAACAGATGACCATCACGCATCCCTGCACCACCGGGTAGTCACGGGTCTGAATGGCCTCCACTGTCAGGCGCCCCAGTCCCGGCCAGGAAAAAATGGTTTCGGTGATGATCGCTCCTGCCAGCAGGGCGCCAAACTGCAAACCGATCACGGTGATGACCGGGATCAGCGCGTTGGACAGCACATGTCGCACCAGCACCTGCCAGCGCGACAGCCCCTTGGCCAGCGCGGCGCGCACAAATTCGCGGTCCATCACCTCCAGCAGGCTGGCGCGGATCATACGGGTGAGGATGGCGGCCATGGCCGACCCCAAGGTAATGGCCGGCAGCACAAAGGAGTCGATCCCCTCCATGCCGCCCAGGGGCAGCCACCCCAGATTCACCGAAAATACCAGCAACAACAGTGGTCCCAGCCAGAAATGGGGCATGGACACCCCCAGCAGGGCGGCTATCATCGCCCCATGGTCCACGACTGTGCCCGCGCGAATGGCGCTCAACAGGCCGAGGGGAAAGGCAATAGAAAGGGCCACGCCCATGGCCGACAGGGTCAGAAGCAGGGTGGGCAGCATGCGCTCCGCCAGCACTTCCCGAACCGGTCGCCCGGAATGCAGGCTCACCCCCAGATTGCCTTGGGAAATTCCCCGCACATAGCGGCCAAACTGCATCAGCAGCGGCTCGTCCAGGTGGAGTTCGTGGCGCAGGGCCTCGCGGTCGGAAGGCATGGCCATCTCGCCCAGCATGACCTCCACCGGGTCGCCCGGAATCATGTGGATGAGCAGAAACACCGCCGTCAGTACCCCGGCCAGAACCGGGATGAGGGTGGTCAATCGCCGCAAGAGGAATGCGCCCATGGCGACGGATTGTTCCACGCCCACCCCCCCCAGCACAATAGCCGGGGGCGCATCTCCGGCAACTCCGGACCCGGGTTGGGGGACGCTCGGCCCGGTTCCCCCAATTCCCCCGAAAGTGGGATTGCCATCCCTGGTTTCGGCAGCTAGAGTGAGAAGTGAACGGAATGCGGAGTTTATGTGTCCGCCGCAAACCGGGTCCCTTCGTGCCTGACAGAAAAAAAACGCAGTTGGGCGGTGTCGCTGGATTGGTCTCCGGTGCGGCACCGCCCGATGCGTTTTGGGGGCGATGAAAGAAATTTTTCTGGTGGCGGGCCCTGCCCCGGGTTAGGCCGGGCGCTTGCTGAGATGCGGTACGACCCGTGCGACGCCGCCTACGGGTAACCTGGCACCGCTCGCTGCCGTGGAGTCCGGGACTCCCCCTAGATGCCTTGGGAGAAGTGGAACGGATAGGTACCTTCCACCACGCCCTTGGGGACCGGCGGGAAGGTCCACTCCTTCACCCGGCTGACCAGTTCCCGGTCGAAGGCCGGGGCACCGGTGTCGGAACTTTCCACCCGTGCGTCGGTAACTCTCCCGTCGGGGGCAATCACCATGCGCACCACCACAGTGCCCTTCAGACCCGGGATGCGGGTCAGTGATTTGTCGTAAAAATGCTTCAGTTCGCCGCGGTGGCTGCGGATTATGCGCATGATGTCTTCCACCTTGCGGATGCCGCTGCCCCCCACTTCGCCTTCAATCTTGAACGGGCTTTCCACGATGGTGGTGGCGCGGGCCACCATCTTCTTCACGTCCACACGACCAGCGGAGACATCGTTGAGGAAGGCTTGCAACTCCTCGCGGCTGACGGCAGAGACATCGCGGTCGCCAAGGGCGATCTTGATCTGCTCCATGTCGCCGATGTCCCGCAGCAGCGCGTCGATGTCGGCCATGTCGTCGGCACCCCCTGGTTTGTTGCCCTTGCGGGTACCAGGGACGGTGGCTGACGGAGCTCCGGCGCGCCCCCCGGCGGGACCGCTCACCAGAGGTGCCTTGGGTTTGCTGGCCAGCACATCGGCAAACTCATCGTCCTCCTCGTCGCCCATGGCCCCGAGTACTCCGGCGGACATGGCGGCCTCGGCGTTGCGGCGGGCTTCTTCCTCCCGCTGGCGCTTCGCCTCCAGCGCCGCTTGGATGGCGGCCAGTTTGGCGGCCTCGGCAGCCTGTTTTCTGGCCTGCTCCTCGGACTGCCGCTGGGCCATGGCCTCAGCCCTTTGGCGGGACTCGGCATCCATCGCCTGCCGTGCCTGTTCCTCGGCTGCGCGTCGCCGGGCTTCCTCCTCGGCCTGCCGCCTGGCTTCTTCCTCGGCCTGTCTACGGGCGGCATCGGCCTGCTTTCTGGCTTCTTCCTCGGCTTGCCGTCTGGCTTCTTCGGCCTGCTTTCTGGCCTCCTCCTCGGCCTGACGCCGGGTCTCTTCCATGGCCTGCTGGCGGGCCAGGTCTTCCGGGTTGATCAGCAGCCTGGCGACGTGGAACTGCTCCCCTGCCTCCCGGGGTTGCGGCGCCGCGTGCAGGAAGGTAAGCAATGCGGCCACCACTGCGTAGACCCCGAGGGTAACGGCCAGAAGCCGACGGAAACGGTCCGTCTCGTAGGGAGGATAAAAATCGTGGTTCACGGTATGAGGCTGTGTGGCATCAGCGGGAAAGGCGGTGCTCAAGGGCGCGGAGACGGCGCAGGGTCTGGCGGTCAAGCGGCTCCGCCAGTTCCTGGCGGAGCCACTGCATGTAATCGATGCCGGGGTCCATCTGGAAACCCTCCGGCTCGCGCCACGGCAAGCGCGTTTCACCACTGGGGGTTTCGGCCATGCCGGTAATGTCGAGGGCGCCGCCGGAGATCACCTCGTGTTCCCCCGGTGCGTGACCCCTGCCACCCCCGGGCCTGTCCTGAGCCAGCGCCGCCGGGATCAAGGCGAGAAGGGACAGTGCCCCGGTCAGCAAGACCACGACCGACAGCCTGCCAGCCCGAACGGGCAAAACCAGGAGATACCGGAGAAATGGGGTGTGGAACGAATTACGGAACATAGACCGGCTGCATCGGAATTTCGGGACGATCATACCACTCGGGACTGAGGCGCCCCAATGCCTGCATGCTGGCGAGCACATCCTGGGTAAGCACCCCCTCCCTGGCCCGCTCCAGGTTGTCCTGGTGCGCCTGAATGGCGCGCTGGCGATAAGGTTTTGCCTTCTTTTCCACCGCACGGCGGTAGATTTCTACCTGCTCCGGGGTGAGGTTGTCCGGAACCGGGGCTCCCAGCAGGGCCACCGCAAACGCTTCGAACATTTCGCCGATGTTGCGACTGGCGGCGGGAGTGACCGACAGGGCGCGCAGGTCACGGGCCTGTGAAAACAGATCTACTGACTCCTTGAGAGCGGTCTTCTTTGCCTCCAGCGACTGGTCCAGGGGCGGCACCAGGCGGATGCGATCCAGCCGGGCACGGGAGTCACGGGCGCGGGTCAGCAGAATTTCAGCGGCGATGCGGCGCCCCCCTCCCTCCAGGGAGTCCGACTCCGCCAGCGGCAGCAAGTCGGCCAGCAGGCGATCGGCGACACGATCGGCGTCCCTGGATCCGGATTTGGGTTCGGCACGTTTTCCGGTCTGCTGCAACCACACCAGTTGTTGGTGAACGGACATCCACGGATCGCTGCCCGCAGGATGACGGTCGCGCACCACGCTGAGGGCGGAGACCGCAAGGTCATTACGTTTGGCCCCCTCAAAAATTTCCACCGCACGCATTTGCAACCCGTCGGCCTCGGCGGGCACCGCCTGGGTTGCCAGAAGCTGGTAATGCATGCCCGCCTCCACCGGCTGCCCGGCGGCCAGCAGCAGTTCACCCAGATGGGCGTGAACGGCCTCGGCGGGTGGTTCGCCGGGGAAATCCGCCAGCAGCCGTTCGGCGGACTCCAAGGCACCAGCCGCATCACCGGCGGCCTCCAGCGCCGAGACCTGTGCCTCCAGAGCTTTGGACACCAGTCGTGACCCGGCCAGATCATCGGCGATGGAGCCGAACAGGCGCGCAGCCTCGGCGGGTTTTTTGGCCTTCAGTCGCTCAGCCGCCCGCTTGTAGCGTATGCCGGACAGCATATCGAGAACCTCCTCTGGAGCCTGCCCCTTGGGCTGCGAGGCAATGGCGCGCACAAAAGCGGCGTCGGCCCCCTCCAGATCACCAGCGTCCATCAGCGCCCGCCCCTCCAGACGAGCCACGGCCAGATCGCGCTCCGGCCACTCCCCCTCGAACCACTGGCGATAGCGTTCCCAAGCGCGCCGCGCGGCCTCGAGATCGCCATTTTCCTGGGCGCGTTCGCCAACATTGAGCACGGAGCGCGCCACCCGGTCCCGGTGCGGCGTATTGGGCCAACTGGCCAGCAGGCTGCCGAACACCGCCAACGCCTGGCCGAATTCCTCGGCGCGCAGGAAGGACAAACCGGCATCCAGTCGCGCCGACTGGGCCAGGGGGTCGCTGGCTGGCAATGTGGCGGAAGCCTCCAGCAACTGTACCGCCAGAACGGCACCGTCGCCGCTTTCGGCCTCAGCGCGGGCAATGGTGGCGGCGGCCAGCAGTTTATGCACCTCGGCCTTCTGCCCCGGATCGTCATCCAGATAGGTCAATGCCTGACGGAAGGCGGTGTCAGCCTGGTCCAGCTTCCGGATCTCCAGCGCCGCCTCACCCAGAGCCCGCCACGCCTTGGCGTGCAGTGTGCGGGAACGTGGCCCGAAACGCACCACGCGATCGCTGATGTCATACAGGCGCGCGTAATCGCCGGCCGAAAAGCACAGTGCGGCAATGCGTTCATAGGCGGTGGGCAGGCGTGGCTCACGGGGGAACTGTTCCACCAGTCGAAGGAAGGCGTCCGCCAGCAATTGCAGGTGGGGTGCAAACTGCAGGCCGTCCGGGTCCATCCCGGCCATACCCTGTTCCCGCGCATAGACCATTGCGTAGGCCGCCTCGGCCGAGCGTTGGTGGACCGGAAAATCGTAAGCCGACTGTTCGTAGGCCGAGGCGGCGCCCGCAAAGTCGCGGGTTTCGAACAACAGTTCACCGAGCAAAAAGGCCGCCTCGGGAGCATCCGCTCCGTACTGTCCGTTCTTGAAACGGGACAGGAAGGTGCGGTAGCTGTCCACCGCCCGGGCATAGTCTTCTTTTTTGTGGCTCTGCTGGGCCACCGAGTGGTAGTGCCGCGCCAGTCGGAATGAGGTTTCCTCGAACACCGGCCCCAAACGGCGCCGGGTGGCCGCATCCTGCTTTCGCCACCACGCAGTCTGGGGGCCGTACTCCTCCACCAGCCGTACGCGGGCGCGGATCGCGGATTCCAGATTCTGTCCCTCGGTGTACCGGTCTACGATGTAGCCGACAAACACGGGGGCGTCCGGACTATCGGGGTAACGTTTCAGGAAAGCCTCGTACACAGGAACTGCGGCTGCGGGGGATTCGTAGGTGATGGTCACCTCTGCCAGCTTGCCGTAGACCATGGGCAGGTAGTCGCGCTCCTCTGGAAAAGCCTTCAGCAGGGCCTTTACTCCGCCCTGGTCGTGGAGCATGCGCGCCAGAATGCCATTGACCTCGCGCACCCGCTCCCAATCCGGTTCCGGCATCGTCTGGCTGTCCAGCACCAAGGTCTTGCCGATGCGCACCCGCTTTTCATCCATGAACGCCACCGCTGCGGGCACCGCTACCGGGTAGTCCGGGGACAGGAACAGTGCCCACACCCGTTTGTAGGCAGCGTAATCCCGCAGCACCGGCGGGGCATCGCGGTCGGCCAGAACTCCGGCATATTGCTCGGAGGCGCGCTGGAAACGACCGGTTTCGAAAGCCAGTTCACCCAACCGGTAGCGCACCTCGGTGGACTGGGGCCCCTTGGGAACCACTTTCAGGAACGCCTCCAGTGCGTCCCGTTCACCGGTTTCCTCGCCAATGTCGTCGAAGGCGCGTGCCAATTGGTAATAAACCCCGGCGTTGGCGGCGCGCCCCGGATAGTCGGTAAGCACCTTGCGGTACAGGGCGATGGAGCGGCGGTGGTCAGGTCGCAGGGAGGCGCTGTCCTCACCCCGGGCCGATATGCGCCGGAGGGCGCGCTCGTAGGTACGCACCTCGATGTCCATGTAAAGATCGGCAAGCTGGGTGGTGATGCGCGCCAGCCGCTCGCTACGGTTGGGCGTGGTGATGAGGAAATTCTCCAGTTCCGCCAGCGCCGCCAGTTTTTCCCGGGGATCGGCGATGGCCTGGCCGGACAGTACCGCACCCACGATGCGGTTTACCTCCGCCCGGTCCACCCCAGTGGGCGGGGCGCTGGCGCAGCCCCATGGCAGCACAACCGCCACCAGCATCCAGGCGAACCATTGCCAGACGACCTTCGGCCCACTCATATGCCGATCCCCATCGGAATCTGGCCCGAGCGGTACACCAGGTTGACCGCCAGCAGCACCAGCGCTGCGGCACGGATGAGCAGAATCAGCAGATGCCCTTGATCGGTCATTTGCCGCGAGGCTCCTCAAACACCAGGTCCCGCGCCCCGGTCTGGTCCGACAGCACACTCTGGGTGATACCGACGGCGGCGGCGATGGACAGGTCGGACAAGCGCACCCGTTCCGCCTCCAGCAACGTGGTCACCTGTTCGCGGGCGCCTGCTTCCAGACCGCCACGTAGTGCCGTCACTTTGTCGCGCAAGGCTGCGCCGCGTCCGGCGTCGCCACCGGCAGAACTTCCGATGGCCACCTGCTCCAGCCGTTCCAGGGTGAACGCCACCTGATGGTGGTCCGCCACCGCCGCCACCAGCGCCGGATGCCGCGCCAGCACCTGGATGGCGACCCCCTCAATGCCCACAGGCGGAATGTCGCCGGTACGCTGTGGGGCAAACAGGTGGCCGGTCAGCCCCTGGCCGAACGGGCCGCCGCGGACGGTGACGATCAGAGCCTCCAACTGTCGGGTGCGCTCGCGGAAGGCCGACAAGGCTTTGCGGTATTCAGCCACGGCTTGATAGGGGACATTCAGACGCCGGTAGATTTCCGCCTTCATCAGGCGCCCCTCCGGCAGGTAGGCGCTCTCCGGCCGTTCCCGCTCCATGGCATTTATCTCAGCCACCGATTTCACCAGATCGCCGCCGCGCAAAAAGGCGACGGCGCGGCCAAAGCGCACCCGGTCTGCAATTTCTCCCGCACTGATGGCGTCGAAACGCTGCAATGCCTCGGCACTGCGCCCTTGCTCCGCAAACAGGCTGGCTGCGGCCAACAGAGCTCGTTCGCGCAGGGCGGAGATTTCCGGAGCCGTCCCTGTGGCCAGCCGCGCGGCGTCATCGTACTCGCGGATGGCGGAAAATGGATCACCCACGGCCACGAACGCCTGGGCGCGGGCGGCCAGCACAAAGGCGTCGCCCCCGGCGGGCGGCAGGGCCGAGATCAGTGCGTGGGCCGCCTCGGTACGGCGCAGGGCGGCAATTTGCAGGGTGGCGGCCTCGGCAGCCAGTGACGTTCCGGCAGGGGGCTTGAGGGCCCCAAGAGTTTTGAGGGTGGCCGAGGGATTTTTTTCCAATTCCAGGTAAGCCTGCCCGATCCGCACCCGCAGTTTCACCCCGGCATCTGGATGCTCCGCCAGAGCGGCATAAATGTCCGCTGCCGGTGCGTCAATACCGGCCTCCCGGTATACGTCGGCGAGCAGAAGCTGATCGGGAATCGGCAGGGTGCCTGGTGCGACGGCCAGCACAGCCGCGGCTCCCAGTAAATCGCCACGGGCGCGGTCCCCCAAGGCAACGCGATGCACCATATCCGCGTCCGGGGTCTGGGGGGGGTGGACCAGAAGTGCCTTTTCAGTTGGCTCCACCAGCACCACGCTGCCCGCCGGAGGCAGGGTGATGGCGGCCGAAAGGGGTTTCTCCCCGCTCATTTCCCAGTTCAGGGTGACGCTGCCGCCGGGTCGGCCATCCAAAGCCAGAGCCACCCAGCCTCCCTCGGCAAAGGCCGCAGACAGGCGCCGGGCGATTTCCGCCTCGTCCACGCCGCTGATCCGCACGCGGTGCCCTTTGGCGCACGCTTCGGCGCTGCACCCGAGTACCACCACAGGTCGCCCGGGGATACCGGTAAGGCGGGCATCGGCGGAGCGACGCAACGGTTCTTCCAGACGCAAGAGCTGGCCCTTGATATCTGGCGCCGCCGGAACCGCCGGAGCTCCGGCCGCCACAGGCGGGACTGTAGCCAACAGCAGGACCAACAGCACAGCAGTTGGTAACGGGTGGATTGGGCGGCGCAATAGAGGCATCAAATCCGTTTAATGGCGCGGGTTCCGTCCCTCGCAAAAACAACACCCAGGCGGGCCGCGTTCCGGCAACTTGCGTCACGGCAGATACCTGACGACTTGTTTTTCCCGCAAACACGGCCCCCAAGCCAAGCTAGTTAGTATCTCATACTGCCCTCTTTTCCTCCACGCGCCACAAAACGGGTGATTCGAGGCGGTTCCGGCACTTATACTGTTTTTTGGCAGACTGTTCCGGGCGTGGTACCCCGGTGCGGGATGATTCCCTTCGTGTCAGGCGATATACATCAGGACGACGTACAGCCAGTGAAGCCCCGCGTTTTCGTCACCCGCGCCGTACCCGAGCCGGTGCGGGAGGCCCTCCAGAGTTGTTTTGACCCCCGCTGGCCGCGCACCGACGCCGGGCCCATTGCGCCTGCCGATCTGCTGGCGGCCGCACAAAACTGCGACGCGCTGGTGACCATGCTTACCGATAGCGTGGACGAAGCCGTGCTTGCCGCCGGTCCGCGTATGGTGGCCAATTATGCCGCAGGGACGAACAACATCGATCTGGTTGCCGCGCGCCGCCTGGGCGTGACTGTGACCAATACACCCGGTGTACTCACCAACGCCACCGCCGATCTGGCCTTCGGCCTGCTGTTGGCGACCGCGCGGCACATCATCGAAGGCGATAAACTGGTACGCGACCACGCGTGGACCGGCTGGGGCCCTCAACTGATGCTGGGCAGCGAACTGTCAGGCCACACCCTGGGCATCATCGGCTTTGGACGTATCGGTCAGGCCATGGCGCGGCGGGCGAAGGGCTTTGGCCTGACTGTGGTATATGCCGCACGGCGCGACGCCGACCCCGCACTGAGCCGCGAGCTTGGAGCGCGACGCATGGAACTCGGGGAATTCCTTGCCTGCAGCGATTTTGTCTCGGTGCACTGTCCGCTCACACCAGAAACCCGTCTGCTGCTGGATTCCAGTGCGTTTTCCCGCATGCGGCCGGGAGCCATCCTGATCAACACCGCCCGTGGCGAGGTAGTGGACGAAGCCGCCATGTTGGACGCTCTGGAGAGTGGCCGTCTGGGGGGGGCGGGGCTGGATGTGTTCACCGGCGAACCCGCCATTAACCCGCGCCTGCTGGCGGCCAAAAACGTGGTGGCAGCACCGCACCTGGGCAGTGCCACCGGGGAAACGCGCCTCCGCATGGGCATGATGGTGGTGAAAAATCTCCAGGAATTTTTTGCGGGCAACACACCACCCAACCGGGTGGACTGAGGGGGGAGGTCACACACCGTGTCACAGGCACAAATGGGGTTTGATATGGGCAGCGCCCTGAGCGGCATTGTCATCCATGCCATAGAAATGCCGGAAAAGGCCGCCAGCATCGGCTGGCTCACTGCCTTCCTGTGCCGGGACGGACAGCCGATCCCCCTCGCTGACCTGAGCCGGGAGTGGCAGCGTCTGCCCTCTGCCCTCCACGGGGACGGACGCGGGCCAGATTGCCTGTTCGGAGAACTGCCGGTATTCGCCGTGGCCCTGAACGGTGGAGAGTTGCTCACCGAACTGCGGGAACTGCAGGGAGTGGACTGGAACTCCCCGCATCATCGGCTGACCCTGTTCGATGGCGTGCGTGGACATATACCCTACCTGAAAGAGCGTTGCGCCCGGTACCGGGAAATTTTGGTGGAGTGGGCGCGCACCGACCCTCCCCCTTCTGGATTGCCGCGTGTCTGCTGGCAATACGCCTCGCTGTACAACGCTGGACTCTACCTGGAAGCCTACAAGTTGCTGGAATTGCGCTGGATGACAGAGGAGGGGGCTCCCCGCGAACTGCTGCGGGGCCTGATGCAACTGGCGGTGGGACTGCACCAGGTGCAGTCAGGAAAGTACGCGGTGGAGCAGTTGGAAGAGGCTTTTTTCCGCATCCGCGACCATGCCGCCGCGTTCCCGGGGCCGTCCGTGGGGCGTTTTGTGAAACGGCTGGAAAAGGCCACGCGGCTGTTCAAGGGCTACGGCCCGACGGGTTTTCGGGGATTTGACTTGCGTCTGTTTCCACGCCTGTGGATGGTTTCGCCGTGGCGCGCCCTTCTGGGGGGGAGACGATAGAAAGCGAGCCCTACCCGGGTAACGCAAGGAACTCCGCCACCGCCTCCTGCCACGGTCGCATGTGGATGCCAAGGACGGCCAGACCGAAATTGTTCAGTGCCGAAAAGGCGGGGCGCGGGGCGGGGCGCGGAAACTCGGCGCTGGTCACCGGTGCCACCGGTGTTTTGAGGCCCCGCAAGCGCAGAATTTCGCAGGCAAATTCGTACCAACTGCACTCCCCCTCGTTGGTCGCGTGGTAGGTACCATAGGAACCGGTGTCGATCAATTGGGCGATGGCCCCGGAAAGGTCAACGGTCCAGGTGGGGTTACCGATTTGGTCATCCACCACGGTCAACCGCTCCCGCTCTACCGCCAGCCGCTGGATGGTGGCGACAAAGTTTCGGCCACTGGCGCCGTACAGCCAGGCTGTGCGCACAATGTAGTGGCGTGGGTTGTGAGCGCGAATCGCTTCCTCTCCGGCCAGCTTGGAATGGCCGTACTCGGTGGCCGGGCCGGTGGGGTCGAACTCCAGGTAGGGCACGGAGCCTTTTCCGTCGAACACATAGTCGGTGGACACGTGCAGCACGGCGGCCCCGGCGCGTTCTGCCGCTACGGCCACATGGCGCGCCCCCAGGGCGTTGACACGAAAGGCCAGATCGCGCTCGCCTTCGCAGCCGTCCACATCGGTGAAGGCGGCGCAATTGATGACCAGATCGGGCTGGTTGGCATCCACGGCGCGGCACACCTGTCCGAAATCGCCAATGTCTAAGTCGGATTTGGCGAAGGGAATTAGGGTGTGCCGCCCCTCCAGTGTGGCATGCAGATCACGCCCCAGCATCCCCGCCGCGCCGGTAAGCAGGATTTTCATGTCAGCAGCAGTGCATGTTACAGGGCCTTTTTGGCGGCTTTGACCCACTCTGGGTGGGACAGATACCAATCGACGGTCTCGGCGAGACCGGTTTGAAAAATATAGCGCGGCTTCCACCCCATCTCCCGCCCCATGCGGCCGGCATTGATGGCATAGCGGCGGTCGTGGCCAGGGCGGTCGGTGACAAAGCTCATCAACTGGCGCGAACCGCTGCGACCAGTGCGGGTGTCGATCAGGTCGCAGATCAGTCCAACGATGTCGAGATTGGCCCACTCGTTGTGGCCGCCGATGTTGTACACCTCGCCGATTTCCCCCTTTTGTAGCACCCGGTGCGCTGCCTCCACATGGTCAGCCACGTGCAGCCAGTCGCGCACGTTGCGGCCGTCGCCATAGATGGGGATAGCCTCCCCCGCAAGTACCCTGTCGATCACCACGGGTATGAGTTTTTCGGGCAACTGGTAGGGGCCGTAGTTGTTGGAGCAGCGGGTGATGACACAGGACAGGTCGAAGGTGTGGACGTAGGAGCGCACCAGCAGGTCCGACGCTGCCTTGCTGGCGGAATAGGGGCTGTTGGGAGCAAGGGGGGATTCCTCGGTGAAAAAACCCTCCGGCCCCAGACTGCCGTATACCTCGTCCGTGGAGATGTGCAGAAAGCGCACGTCGCGGCGCGCACCCCAGGCGGCCCGCGCCCCCTCCAGAAGCGCCAGCGTGCCACTGACGTTGGTGGAGACAAACGCCTCCGGCCCGGAGATGCTGCGGTCCACATGGGATTCGGCAGCAAAATGGGCCACCCGAGTGACGGGACCGAAATGACGGGAGCGCATCTCCGGATGTTCACCGGAGAAAATGGTGTGCACCAATTTTTGGTCGCGAATATCGCCGTGGACGAACAGGTGGCGCACCGGATCCGGCAGGCCTTCGATGTTTTCACGCCGTCCGGCGTAGGTGAGCAGATCCAGGTTTACCACCCGCACCTTTGGTTCCACCGTCAGCACATGGCGCACGAAGTTGGAGCCGATGAACCCGGCACCACCGGTGACCAGCAATGTGCCATCGGTCTCCGCCATCACCCCTCCTCACCCCTTCCACCGGATTCTGTGGCCCACTCGAACAGATCGCTGGGGGGCACTTCCCGTAGCAGGGGGGCCCTTTTGTCCTTGTCGGACAGGATTGGATTACTCACCGGCCAGGTGATTCCCAGGTCGGGGTCGTCCCAACGTAGCCCGCGCTCTCCCTTCGGGTAGTAGCCGTTCGTGCATTTGTAGATCACTTCGGCATGCTCGCTGGTGACGGAAAAGCCGTGAGCGAAACCCGCCGGAACCCACATTTGCAGATGATTCTCGGCGCTGAGGGGGGCGCCAAACCAGCGTCCGAAGGTGGGAGAGCCGCGCCGCAAATCCACGGCCACGTCAAAAATTTCCCCCGCCACCACCCGCACCAGTTTTCCCTGGGGACGCTCAATCTGGTAGTGAAGGCCGCGCACTGCGCCACGCTGGGACGACGAGTGGTTGTCCTGCACGAACACGGCATCAATGCCTGCGTCGGCGAAGCGCTCCTGATGGTAGGTCTCCATGAAGAAACCCCGGGCATCGCGAAACACGGCGGGCTCCACCAGAATCACGCCGGATAGTGCCGTGGAATGAAACTTCACCAAGCCTCCGGATTTTCTTCGGTAAGCAT
Source organism: Nitrospirota bacterium (assembly GCA_029858285.1). Taxonomy (GTDB): domain Bacteria; phylum Nitrospirota; class JACRHL01; order JACRHL01; family JACRHL01; genus JAOUFN01. The sequence continues at coordinate 111,675 of JAOUFN010000003.1, forward strand.
CGCCGTGAGGTAGGCCCCGTAGGCGTTTTTGCTCAACCCCTTGGCGAGCCGCGCCACGTCATCCGCTGTGATGTAGCCCATCCGGTAGGCAATTTCCTCCAGACACGCCACCTTGAGGCCCTGCCGCGCCTCGATGGTTTCAATATAGTTGGACGCCTGCAAAAGAGATTCGTGGGTGCCGGTATCGAGCCAGGCGATTCCCCGCCCCAGCACCTCCACATTAAGACTTCCCTGGCGCAGGTAAATGTTGTTGACGTCGGTGATTTCCAACTCTCCCCGCGCCGACGGCTTGAGTTTGCGGGCGATATCCACCACCGGATTGTCGTAGAAATAAAGGCCCGGCACCGCGTAGTGTGACTTGGGAGATTTGGGCTTTTCCTCCAACGTGGTCACCTTCCCGGCAGAGTCGAAGGTGACCACGCCGTAGCGTTCCGGGTCGCTCACCCGGTAGGCGAAGATGGTCCCCCCTTCCCTGCGGGCGGCGGCGTTTTTGAGGGTGTCCACCAGATGGTGGCCGTAGAAAATGTTGTCGCCGAGGATCAGGGCCACGCGGTCGTCGCCGATGAAATCGGCCCCCAGCACGAAGGCCTGGGCAATGCCGCCGGGGGTGGGCTGCGCGGCGTAGACGATGGAAATACCCAGATGCGAACCGTCCCCCAGCAGCCGCTGGAATGCGGGCTGATCCTCCGGCGTGGTAATGACCAGAAACTCTCTGAGCCCGGTGAGCATGAGAGTGGACAGTGGGTAGTAGACCATAGGCTTGTCGTACACCGGCATGAGCTGCTTGGAGACCGCCCGGGTGAGGGGATACAACCGGGTACCCGAGCCGCCCGCCAGAATGATGCCCTTGGGGCTGGTCACATGATTTCTCCCGAAAGGGGTCGTGGCACTGCCGGGCGGGGCCGGGCGGTGAAGGGCCGCCGCGATGATACCCAAAAAGGGGGGCGAGGGACAAAGGGCGAAGCTTGCCCGCAGACTCTGCTCCTTGACCTTCCCCACCTACCAAGGGGCAATGTATCGCCTACCGCCGTAATTTTCAGTGATTCGCCCCCCCTCACCCGATCCCGTAATGCAATAACTTGCACGGAATCGCGCCGTTGTACAGGGTGTTCTTTTTGTCCGCGCCCAGCCGCATGCAGTGGGCCAGATCGGGGTTGCCGGTGAACACGGCAGCGCGCCAGCCACTAAAACACCGCTTCAACGCGCCGCCCAGTTCGGCGTACAACGCCTCCAGATCCGAATCCGTCCCCAGTCGTTCGCCGTAGGGGGGGTTCGCCACTACCAGACCTGGGGTGCCGGTTTCCGGCGTGGCCTCCGCCAGGGATCTGACCGTGACTGTCACCCTGTCCTGCAATCCGGCGCAGCGCAGGTTTTCCCGCGCAAATTCGATGGCCAGCGGATCGCGGTCGTAGCCGCGGATCGGTGGCAGCCGTGCCAGACCCGCCGTACGGCGTTGGCGCGCCTCTTCCAGCAGCCCCGCCCACAGGGCCGGGTCGTGCTCGCGCCAGCGCAAAAAGCCGAAGTAATCCCGCTCCAACCCCGGCGCCACGTCGGCGGCCATCAGGGCCCCTTCGATTAAGAGGGTGCCGGAGCCACACATCAGGTCCACCAGCAGTCCGCCTTTTTCGGCAATCGCCAGCCAGCGGCTGTAGCCAATAATCGCAGCCGCCAGGCTCTCCTTGAGGGGAGCCTCCCCGCCATGGGTGCGATAACCCCGCCGGTGCAGGGCGTCCCCTGACAGGTCCAGCGATACAGTGGCCTCGTCGCGGTACAGGTAGACGTTTATCCGTACGTCCGGGTAGCGCGTGTCCACCGACGGGCGCAACCCCGTCTCGTCCCGGAACTGGTCCACGATGGCGTCCTTCACCCTCAGGGCACCGTAGCGGGAGTGGGTGATGAGGGACTGGGAGGTGCTGAAATCCACCGCCAGGGTGCCGTCGGTGCCCAAGTGATCGTCCCAGTTCAGGGCGCGCACACCGTCGTAGAGGTCCTCGGGGTCGGGGCAGTGGAAGCGCGTCAGCGGCAGCAGCACGCGGCTGGCCAGCCGCGACCAAAGGCAGGCCCGGTAACCTGCCTCCAGCGGTCCCGCGAACTCCACCCCGGCACGGGTTTCGCGCACGTCATCCGCCCCCATGGCGCGCAGTTCGACCGCCAGGGGTGGCTCCATACCCTTGGCGCAGGTGGCAAAAAAACGGATGGGTGTGGACAAACGAAAATCCCCCGCAGGTGAGCGACTTGCGGGCATTGTACCGGAGTGGGACCATCAGCGCGGGACAATCCGCAGAGGACACGGCCCAGTTCGGCTGCAAAAAGGCCGGGTGGCGCGTACCCACCCGGCCCACATTCCACCGGCAGAACCCAGGGATGAGCCAGCCGACCGATGGTCATGCCCTGACTGTTGGTCAGAAGGCGACGTTCAGGCCGGCTGTGAACTCCATCTCGGACTGGGTACCGTAAATGCGCTGCAGGCCATCCACAGATTTTCCGGCCAGGGGCACCGACAATCCCACGGAAGGGGTGACGGTGACATCTCCCACCGCAAGGGTATGGCTGACGCCAACCTGTGCCAGGCTGAGTCCATCCTGATAGTCGTCTGCTACCCGGTTGACCGTGTCCGCCGCCCAGGAGACGTAGGAAATGGTGGCCGACAGGTCAGCCTTACCCGCCGATCCGGAGACACCCAGGTCCACCCACAGGTCACCGTTTTTATAAAAACCGCTGGTGGTGTCAGATACCGTGTAATACGCCTTCAGCGTGGGCGACAGGACACTGTCCAACGAGACCCCCAGGTACGTCTCGGTGAAGTTGGAGTGGCCATCATACAGGTAGGAGTAGTGGATGGTTCCCACCGAGTAGCCCAGCTTGCCGACGCTTCCTGAATAGTCGAGGGTCCAGTCGAACTCCACCACATCCCGCCCGCCGTAGCTGGCAGATGGAGCCGGGTAGGAATTGGAAAACCACACCGACCCCGACAGCCCCCCGGTAGATGCCCCCAGGCTGCCCTGGACTGCGGGAGAATCGAAATTCTGCGCCACGCCGCGCCACACGTACTGGCTGAACACCCCCATGCTGCCCCTCACCTCCGTCGCCGCGTAAGCCGGGGAAACTCCTACCACGCACACCAGCGCGGCAGCCCAAAAAAATGTTCTTCCGTTCAATTGCATCCTGTTCTCCTTGTCGTGCCTGCCATGGATCCAATTGGATCGAACTGATCCGATCGGCTGAAGTGATTTCCGGTTCCCCGGACCGGTATTCAAGGGGGCGGTGTTCTGCCACTCCCTGCTGCCAATCCTGTTGAGCAAGCTGGATGCCACGCTTGAAAAACAACACATCAGACTGATTTTATTGTGTTTAATCTTGATTTTTGGAAGCAGACTGGTGCCACACAGGCGGGATTTACGACCCTGGCGTTCGCAGTTCTACGAATCCGTCGTGGGCCCAACCTGCCGCCTCCGATTGAGCCATCCTCTGCTGGCGGGCTACAATTCACCCTCCCCCTTTGAATGGCCCGCAAGCAGTGAGATAGCGCAGAGGCAACGTGGCGGTTTCGAAATCACATGGCGCGGCTTCCGACGCGGAACGGGAATTCGACACCCGCGCCGTCGAACTGATTACGGCAGGACGGTTTATCCACGCGCGCGGCTGGGTGCCTGCCACCAGCGGCAACTTTTCGGCCCGGCTGTCGGACGGCAGCATTGCCATCACTGTATCCGCTCGCCACAAGGGGGATCTGAAACACCCCGGCGACATCATGCGCGTGGACGCCCAAGGCAAATCCCTCGACGGCCAGAAACCGTCCGCCGAAACACTTTTGCATACCTCCCTCTACCGCCGCTATCCCAAGGTGGGCGCCGTGCTGCACCCCCACTCTACCCACGCCACACTGATTTCACGGCTGTGCACGGGAGGACTGGTGCTGGAGGGGTACGAATTATTAAAAGCCCTGGAGGGAATCGACACCCACGAGACGCGGGTGGTCATCCCCATCTTCTCCAATGATCAGAACATTCCGCGCCTGTCGGCCAAGGTGGAAAAATATCTCGACAGCCACGGAGAGATTTTCGGCTATATCCTCGCCGGACACGGGTTTTACACTTGGGGAGCTTCAGTGGCGGACGCCTTGCGCCATGTAGAGGCGCTGGAGCATCTGTTCGAACTGGAAACCCGCCTGTATGGAGTCAAACATCCATGACCACACTGACCATCTCTCCCGAGGAGAACCCCACGCCAGACGCAGTTTTCACCGATTTTTCCGACATCCAGAAGCGGCTGGAGGAGGTCGGTGTGTTGATTGAGCGCTGGCAGGCCGACCGCGTCCTGGGGCCGGACGCGGATCAGGACAGTATTCTTGCGGCCTATGCAGACCCGGTGGCGCGGCTGAAGAAAAAATATAACTTTGCCTCCGCCGACGTGATTGCCGTGGGGGCGGGCCATCCTCAAAAGGACGCCCTGCGCGCCAAGTTTTTGCAGGAACATACCCACAGTGATTACGAGGTGCGTTTCTTCGTGGAGGGGTGCGGGCTGTTCTTTTTGCACCCCGACCACCGGGTGTACGGCATCCTCTGCGAGCGCGGCGACCTGTTGAGCGTGCCCGCCGGGGCGCGCCACTGGTTCGATCTGGGGGCCACCCCAAACCTGCGCTGCGTCCGCCTGTTCACCACGCCGGAGGGGTGGGTGGCGGACTACACCGGCAGCGACATCGCCAAAAACTTTCCCACCCTGGAGCAGTTCCAGCGGGCCCACGCGTGATTCGGGCTGTCGTCACCGACATTGAGGGCACCACGTCGTCCCTGGCCTTCGTCAAGGACGTTCTGTTTCCCTACTCCCGCAACCACTTGGCCGATTTTGTTCGTGCCCATGTGGGGCGGGGCGACGTGAGCGCGATACTGGCAAACGTGTGGGCCGAGGCCAACCTCACCATAGGGGACACCGAGGCGGCCATCGCCTGTCTGCTCTGCTGGAGCGATGAAGACAAAAAAATCACCCCGCTCAAGGCCTTGCAAGGGCTGATCTGGGAAGCCGGGTACGCGGAGGGGGCCTTTTGCGGCCATATCTATCCCGACGCCGAAGGACGGCTGCGGGAATGGGCAGCAGGGGGCGTGAAACTGTACGTGTATTCCTCCGGCTCGGTGCATGCGCAAAAGCTGCTTTTCGGCCACACCAAATACGGCGATCTGACGCCCCTGTTCAGTGGTTTTTTCGACACCCGCATTGGCGCCAAGGCAGACAGGGGCTCCTATGCCACCATTGCGCGGGAAGCCGGGTTGGAACCGCCGGAGATACTGTTTTTATCCGACATTGGTGCAGAGCTTGACGCTGCGCGGGCGGCGGGAATGCAGACCTGTCAATTGCTGCGGCCGGGGAACACCCCCGCTCCCGGCCACCCGCAGGCGGCGGACTTTGACGCCGTCCCCCTTCCCACCTGAGACGACGGCGCCCGGCCACTCTGCTATGCTTCTCCCGCCCGTGAGCATACTCCCATGCCGGGCATGGTGGAGGGTGTTCTCCATGGATGTCTGGTCGCTGATGTGGCAGATGGTGTTCGGCGCGGTCGGCTTCGGCTACTTCATCTATGGAAAGAAGCAGCAAAAGGGGATCCCCCTCACCTGTGGCATTGCCCTGTGCGTGGTGCCGTATTTCGTCGTAAATACCTTTGCCTTGGTGGCTATCGGCCTTGCCTTGATGGGCGCACCGTTCCTGCCGGCAAGCCGGTAACCGCGGCTGCCCGGGCGGGGTGCCTACCCGCGTCGCCAGGCGTGGAAACGCTCCAGCCATGCCAGCAGGCGTTTGGGGGCATGGGCGCGCCGCCACTCCCCGGCCACAAACTTGTTGGCCTCCGCCAGGGTGGGGTAAGCGTGCAGGGTGCCCAGAATTTTGTTCAACCCCAACCCGTGTTTCATCGCCAGGACGTATTCCGCCAAAAGTTCCCCCGCATGCTCCCCGACAATGGTTACCCCCAAGATGCGATCCTTCCCCGGCACCGTCAGCACCTTGATGAAGCCGTGGGCAGCGCCGTCGGTGATGGCCCGGTCCAGATCGGCCAGGTCATAACGGGTGACTTCGTAAAAAACACCCTGTTGCCGCGCTTCCTGCTCATTCAGGCCAACCCGCGCAACCTCCGGGTCAGTGAAGGTAACGCGGGGAATCACGGAGTAATCCACGCGAAATTTCTTGAAGGGGCCAAACAAGCTGTTGACGGCGGCATGCCATGCCTGATGGGCGGCCAAATGCGTGAACTGGTAGGGCCCCACCACGTCACCGGCAGCGTGGATGTTGGGGTAAAGGGTTTCCAGGAACCCGTTGGTGGCCACGGCGCGGTTTACCGGGATACCCAATTCCTCCAGCCCGTACCCGTTCAGCCGCGCCTCGCGCCCCACCGCGCACAGCAGCATGTCGTAGCAGATGCGGTGTTCTGCGCCCTGCCGATCCACCACCAGTGCCCGCTCACCACTGGCAGACTCGCAGGAGAGTGCCCGGTGGCCGGTGAGCACCGTTACGCCGTCCGCCTCCAAGGCGGCCTGGGTGAGGGCCGACACGTCCGCGTCCTCGGCGGGCAGTGGGAACTCCCCCATTTCAACCAAGGTCACCCCCGCTCCCAGACGTGCCAGTGCCTGGGCCAGTTCGCAGCCGATCGGACCTCCCCCCAACACCACTAGACGGCGTGGCGCGGCCTCCAGCCTGGATAGTTCGTCCCATAGGGTATCGCTGGTGACGTATCCGGCCTCCTCCAGCCCCGACAAGGGCGGCACCACCGGGCGGGCGCCGGTGGCGATGACGATGCTGCGTGCGGTCAATCGGCTGGTGCCACCGTCGTTGAGGGCAATTCTCACGGTCCACGGGTCCACCAGCCGTGCATGCCCCGACAGCACCTCTACCCCCAGCCGGGTGTAGCGCTCCACGCTGTCGTGGGGCTCCACGCGGGCGATCACCTCGCGCACGCGCCGCATTACCGCCCCGAATTTCACGCTTGTGGTACCCGGTTCCAGCCCGTAGCGGTCGGCGTGGGCGATCTGGTGTGCCAGCCGGGCGCTGCGGATCAGCGCCTTGCTCGGCACGCAACCGGTGTTCAGACAGTCACCCCCCATGCGGCCGCCCTCCACCAGAGTGACCCTGGCGCGAACGGCTGCGGCCACATAAGCAGTCACCAGCCCTGCGGCACCGCCTCCGATGACGATCAGGTTGCGGTCGAAGGCCCGCGGACGCCGCCAGCGGGCGTACATCCGCCGGGTCTGAAACATGCGGACCAGCCCCCGGGCGAGGAGCGGAAACACACCCAAAAGGGCAAAGGACGCCAGCAGGCCGGGGGAAACGATGTCCGACGGGTGACTGATGCGCGCCAACTGGGTGCCCGCGTTCACAAACACCGCAGTGGCGGGCAGCATGCCTAATTGGCTCACCCAGTAAAAAGTGCGGGCGCGGATCGGAGTCAGCCCCATCAGCAGGTTAACGAGGAAAAACGGGAAAATTGGCACCAGGCGCAGGGTGAACAGGTACGCTGCGCCACCCCGCTCCATGCCTTCGTAAATGGCCTTCAGGCGCTTGCCAAAACGCCGCTTGACCGCATCGTGCAGCAGGTAGCGCGAGGCCAGAAACGCCAGTGTCGCCCCGACACTGGCGGCAAATGACACCAGCACGACGCCGGTCACCAGCCCGAACACCGCCCCCCCGGCCAGACTCATCACCGCCGCCCCCGGTAGGGAAAGGGCGGTCACTACCACGTAGATGGCCAGGTACGCGGCCGCCGTCCACACCGGCGCGTCGGCCCTCAAGGCGCTGAGGGAATCCTGTCCGGCCTTCAGGGCGTCCAGGGTCAGGTAACGATCCAGACCAAGGCCGAAGAAGGCACTCAGCAGAGCCGCGAGCATCAGGATGAGCAGGGTCTTTTTCATCTGGCCTGTACTGGGAATTTCGGCGGACGGCGCGGGCCATGGTGGCATTTGCTGACACGACAGGCAACCCGGCATTGCGGAGGAGCACGAGGGGGTTCCTCCCGCCACAACCTTCACAAGGTGAGAAAAATGGTGGATTTTTTTTCTGCGGCATGGGGATTGGAGTCGCTTTGAATCGGATTAATTATCTTTATTTATCAAATAGATAAAATAACCTCATATCACTTGATCATCCACCGGGTGATCCCGTAGGTTCCCCCCTGTCGCCGATCCCCGGTGACACAACAGCAGATGGGGAAGCATGTGCCGGATTTCCGAAAACCCCCGCCCGCTCGCTCCTCCCCCTCCTGGGGACGTAGCGGCCTGGTGTGGTGTTTCGGCGCGCCGGTACCTGCCGTTGCCGGTTGCATACCCGGTTGAACCACCGGCGGACCACGAGGTTCAAGACCTGCGTGGATCGGAAGACCCGTGGTTGACGGGTATGCCACGCCCCCTCACGGTGTGACGGCCACTTATCTGGCCTTCCACTTCTCCGTCCCGACGCCTGATTCCACCATTTTGGCGGAGCGGGCTTTTTTCAACCCTCAAGGAGAGGTGCGAATGCACGAATTCCATTTCAAGGCTCCTCCATCCCCCGAGGCTCCGTCGGCACCGCCGACGGGCCCGACGGGCTGGCGGCGGTGGCGCACGGGCGGAGCGGCCCGGGCGGTTGCCGCATTTACAGCCCTGCTGTTTACCGTGCCATCCGGCATGGTAGCCGCTCAAACCACACCAGCACCTGCCGCCACCTGCACCGCAGGCACCGTTACCGCCCGCGTCGCAGTACTGGATCAGGTGCTCATCCACAACCGATTGGGTGCCCAAAACGTCAACGGCACCATCTATGCCCTGCGGGGTGATCTGGTCAATCTGAACACCCTTCAGCCCGAATCCCAGGGGGGCAGCCTGATCCCCGGTGAAGTCCAGCTTCGTCCGGACAAGCGGCCGCGTCCGCTGGTACTGCGCGTCAGCAAGGGACAGTGTCTGCAGGTGGAATTCACAAACCTGCTGGCACCGCTGCCAAACCCGAATCCGCATCCGGGACGTCACGTTCCAGCCCCCAACACCAGTCCGTTGCTGATTGCCGACAATCAGGTCAACGAGCGTCATGTGGGTTTCAACCCCACCGGGCTGGAACTGGTGAACGGTATCGCCGACAGCAGTTCGTTCGTGGGAAAGAACCTCAACAGTCTGGTGGCCCCGGGTGAAACCCGCACCTACACCTTCTTCGCCCGCGAGGAGGGTGGATTCCTGATCCACAATAACGGCGCCACCTTTGGCGGTGATTCGTCTACCGCGAACTCCGCCAACGGATTGTTCGGCGTGGTCAACGTGGAGCCGCCTGGCGCCACGTATTTCCGCAGTCAGGTGACTCAGGAGGAAATCGACCTGGCCACCACCGGCCACACCAGCGATGGTCACCCGATCATCAACTATCAGGCCGTCTACCCGAATACCTCCCCGTGGATCGAGGAGGGCAAGGCCGGGCTGCCGGTACTGAGCATGCTGAACGGCACCGAACTGGTGCACTCCGACATTAACGCGATCATTGTCGGACCGGGACCGGGTGGCCGCTTTGCGGCCAGCACCTACGCCCTGGAATCCCAAGGCAAGGTCAACCCGACGGTACCCAACCGACTGGAGCCGTTCCGCGAATTCACCGTGGTGTTCCACGATGAAGCGGTGGCCTCCCAGGCATTCCCTCTGTGGTACAACGATCCCGTCCTCAAGCACACCCTGCATGGGGTACGCGACGCGTTTATGATCAACTACGGCTCGGGCGGCATCGGCACCGAGATCATCGCCAACCGACTCGGGGTGGGCCCCATGTACGACTGTCTTGACTGTGCGTACGAGGAGTTCTTCCTGAGCGCTTACACGGTGGGTGATCCGGCCATGGTGGTGGACATCCCGGCCAATTTCGGCCTGGAAAACTGCGCGCCGGATGGTACCGGCTGTCAGGCCGTGGGTCCCAAGGCGACCTACGCCCTGTACCCGGACGATCCGTCCAACGTTCACCACAGCTACCTGAACGATCCGGTGCGCTTCCGCAACCTGCATTCAGGCAAGGAACAGCACGTGTTCCACCTGCATGCGCACCAGTGGCTGGCGGACGCCAACGACGATAACAGCACCTACCTCGACTCCCAGGGCATCGGCCCCGGACAGGGGTATACCTACGAGATCGCCTTCGGCGGCAGCGGCAACCGCAACAAGGAGCCGGGCGACTCGATCTTCCATTGCCACTTCTACCCCCACTTTGCCCAGGGCATGTGGGAGATGTGGCGCACCCACGACACGCTGGAGGCGGGCACCCGCCTGAGCGTGAGCGGCAGTGGCTTCCACAGTACTCCGTGGGCACTGATGAACGGTACCCCGGCGGCTGGCTCCCGTGCCCTGCCGGACGGCGAAATTCTGGCCGGAACACCGGTCCCGGCCCTGGTACCGATCCCGGCCCGGCCGATGGCGCCGGTTCCCGGCCATGTGGAAGTGGTGCAGAAAGACGTCAACGGCGACGGCACTCCGGATTCCAGTCAGGCCAAGGTGGATCCGGCAGATCTGGCTGCGGGTAAAAACCCCGGCTATCCGTTCTACCTGGCCGGTATCGAGGTGACCGTGGGCCAGCGGACGACCACTCCGCCGCTGGACATGGATCTGGCCACCGGCGGTTGGGACGGCGGCCTGCCGCGTCATGCCCTGGAAGGCCTGCGCGCAGGTGGTACCGTGGCCCACGAAGCCCACACCCGCCTGGACATGACCAAGGACATGGGCACCGCCAAGCCGGTGTACTTCCCGGAAGACGGCACCCCGGCAGAGAAGGCCGCGATGGCGTTCCACGCGGAGCGCTGTCACGATACCTTCCTGCCCGATGGTACCGCCGCGCTGTGCACGCCCACGAATGAGGCCGGGTTTGCCTCCAACGGCAACCTTCCCGCGCCCGGTGCCCCGTACGCCGAGCCGTGCGTGGACGACAACCGCCATGCGCTGCGGCGCGGCATTGCCGGCATGTTCTTCGGGCCAGACGGCACCCCATCGGTGGCTCTGACCTCGGAGTTCGGCATCGACAATCCGCGTATCTACAAGGGTGCGGATATCGAGTTGGACGCCACCTTCAACAAGCTCGGCTACCACTTCCCCCAGCAGCGCATCCTCACGCTGTGGGAGGACGTGATGCCGTCCCTGACCAAGCAGCGTCCGCCCGAGCCGTTCGTGATGCGCCTCAACACCACCGACTGCGCCACGTACCTGCACACCAACCTGGTGCCTGAGTACTACGAGATGGACGACTACCAGGTGCGCACGCCGACCGACATCATCGGCCAGCACATTCACCTGGTGAAGTTTGACGTGTCGGCCTCCGACGGTTCGGCCAACGGCTGGAACTACGAGGACGGCACCCTGTCTCCGGAGTCGGTGCGGGCACGCATCCGCGCCATCAATGCCTACAACGCGACTGTTTCCCGGCCGGTGGCGACACTGGACGGGCGCACTACGCTGACCCCCCTGCCGCACCCGTTCTTCGGGGCACTGGATGAGAGCCTGCCGGATGCGCACGGCAGCAAGGAGTGGGACGGCGCGCGTACCACCATCCAGCACTGGTTTGCCGATCCGGTGCTGAACGTCAACAAGCAGGACCGTGGCCTCGGCATCGTGTTCACCCACGACCACTACGGTCCCTCCACCCACCAGCAGGTGGGGCTGTACTCCACCCTGCTGGTGGAACCTGCGCACTCCAAGTGGGTGCACAGTGAAACCGGAGACCTGCTGTACAACACCGCCACCCGTCAGGATGGTGGTCCCACCAGCTGGCAGGCGGTGATCATTCCGCAGGATGCCGCCGGTAACCCGGTGGACGCGGACGGTGACGGCAAGCTCGACACCTTCCGTGAGTTCTACTTCGAGTTCAGCGACTTCCAGCACGCCTACCTGAAGGACGTGTATGTGGGCCGCGACGCCAACCGCCAGCGGGTGTGCGCCGAAGGCGTGACGGTCTGTGCCGACCCGAACACCTTCCGCTCCGCCATCAACCCACCGTTTCGCCAGCCGGCACCGTTCCCGGATGTGCTCACCGTCCCGGCTCACTGCCCGGGCGGCGTGCCGCGCCCGTGTCCGGAAGCCATCTCGGCGGATGACGTAGGCATGCTGGTGGTGAACTATCGCAACGAGCCGGTGGCTCTGCGCGTGTATGACCCCAACGCCAAGGGGCCGGACGGCAAGTCTGGCGCCCAGGCCGCGGGCAAGGCGGGTGACCTGGCGTTTGCACTGCAGAGCCGTACCGACCGTGCGCTTCCGCAGTTCAATACCGCGCTGGGTGACACCCCCTACCCGTCCCTGACCCGGGATGTGCTGCCGGGCGACCCCTTCCCGCCGATCATGCGTGTGGAAGAGGGCGACATGGTGCGCATCAAGATTCAGGCTGGCGCCCACGAGCACGAGCACAACGGCTCCCTGCAAGGCATGAAGTGGCTCCAGACCGGCGCCAATCTCGGCCTCGGCAGCCCCAATTCGGGCTGGCGTGCGTCCCAGAACTGGGGCATCTCGGAGCAAACCACCCTCAACGTCCCCATCGGACTGGCCAAGAACTCCCCGGCGGAAGAAGACGGCGCCTCCAACGATCCGGAGCGCACCGACTACTTCTACTCGGTGGACAACAGCCAGGATGGTTGGTGGAGCGGTATGTGGAGCCTGATCCGCACCTATCAGCACCGCCCGGCGGACCTCTACCCGGCGTCCCGGACGCTGGCCGAGACCCAGGCGGCGGCTACCCCGCTGCCCACGGGCATGACAGTGCGTGACAAGCGCCCGGTCACCGTGGACCTGAGCCGCGTTGACGCGATGACCCTGGTCACCGTGCTCACCGAGAAAAAGGTGGACGATATCTTTGCCGGATCGGCCGAGATCGACACCACCGGCATGGGTGCGTCCCGCATGGCCGACGAGGCCGTTCGCATCCTGACTTCGGGCCGTGCCGAAGAAAGCGCCGCCATCCGGCAGCGCCTCTCCGGCGACCCTCGCTTCCTCACCGCCCTCAATGCGGCCATGCCCCTGTCCCAGGGCAGCGGCAAGGCGCGCCTCAAGGACGCCGTGAAGGATGCACTGCGCGACGTGGGTGCCCTCGAAGCCGTCACCGGCATTGAGGTACGCCACGTCCCGGCCCTGGACCTGACGGTGGACTCTTCTCTGAAGGGCGTGGACGTGCGCTCCCTGAAGTTCCACCAGCACACACTGAGCCAAGCCACGGTCAGCAACCTGTCTAACCAGATTCTGGCGGCACTGCGCGCCTCCGGTGATCCGGCCATGCTGCAGCGTTACGGTAACGGTGTCTCGGTCAGCGCCGAGCAGACCACCAACGTCGCCATGCTGCGCCGGTCGGTGGCGGTGCTGTTCCGCACCGACCTGAACATGGCCACTGCGGTGTGGAAGTCCGCCGGTGACCAGCACTTCACGCGCGAGACGTTCCCGGCCTGTCCGGCGAATGCCCCGCTGCGGCAGTTCGAGGTCCACGCGGTGGAAGCCAACGACATCCTCTCTGCCGCCACGGCGACGGGGGTGACGCTGGTGCCGACCGATGCCTCGGCCACCATGCACATGGGTGCGTTGCCCAACGCCAAGGGCGGCACCCTGGTATACAACAGCCGCCCCACCCTGCTCACGCAGATGGGCGGCACCGAGACGCATCAGGGCCCGCTGCATGATCCGACCGCGATCATGTATGTGCTCAAGGACGACCTGGCGCTCATGAAGAGCGGCAAGCTCACCCGTCCGCAGCCGGCCGTGCTGCGCGCCGCAGCAGGCGACTGCATCGCGGTGACGCTGCACAACGACCTGCCGGATGTCACCGTGGACCTGGCCAGCTACACCAACCTGATGCCGGTGGCGCTGCGCGATCAGAACGCCGTGGGAGGCACCACCTTCTTCGACAACAACCTGATCCGCCCGTCCTCCTATGTGGCGCTGCAGCCGCAACTGGTGCACTACGCCGCCCATGCGGGTGACGGCCTCAACGTCGGCCGCAACGCCGAAGAGACCGTGCCGCCCAAGGGCAAACAGACGTTCTACTGGTTCGCCGGTGACGTCGATCAGCAACTGGTGAATGCCAGCTATCAGCTGGTATACACCCCGGTGGAGTTCGGCGGCTCGAACCTGATGCCCGCCGACCGCATCAAGCAGGGTCAGAAGGGCCTCATCGGAGGTCTGACCGTGCTTCCCCAGGGCGCAACCTGGAGCAACGACAGCGACGCCAGCGGCAACCCGCTGCGCGCCTCCGCCACCGTTACCCCGGCGGGTAACGCCCCGGCGTTCCGCGACTTCGTGACGATGACCCAGAAGGGCCTGGCCTTCCGCTATGCGGACGGCCAGGCCGCCAAGACCATCGCCGCCGAAGACAACGGCGCCCCGGCAGACAGCCACGACACCGGCCACGACGGCATCAACTACGGCACCGAGCCTATGTGGTTCCGTTACGGCATCCTGCCCGAGACCCCGTTCGTGCGGGAACCGGGCGGTGTTGGCATGGCCAATCTGGCCGACGTGTACAAGGCCTACAGCAATACCCAGGTGGGCGGTGACCCACAGACTCCGGTCTTCATCGCCGCTGCCGGAACCCCGTTCCGCATGCACATGCTCGAGCCCACGGGCGCCGGGCGTGGTACCACCTACGCGCTGTTCGGCCACGTCTGGCAGCGTTACCCGTACCTGGCTGGTACGGTGCCGTCCCAGTTCATCGGGACCAATCCGTACAGCCGTTACGAGGGTGCCCAGGAAAGTGTGACCCCTGCGGCGCACTTCGACTGGGTGTTCCCGTCGGCGGGTGGCACCTACAAGGTGGCGGGTGACTACCTGTACCGCGATCTCGCTTCGTTCGGTAACACGAGCGGCCTGTGGGGTCTGGTGCGGGTACAGCCCTAGCCCGATCTGGTTCCGTTACGAACGGTAACCGGTAACACATGTCCGGGGAGGGATTAAAAAAACCTCCCCGGGCAGCGGCGGCACGGTCGACCGGACCGTGCCGCCGCACACCGGGCCGTTTTTCCGGTTCATTCTGACCAAAGCCGGATTTTTTTAATTTTTGGGATTCACCATGCACCGTTTCCGCTCCCCGTTTTTCCACTGGCCAAGCCTGCTGCTGGCAGCCACACTGTTCGGATACACCCCGTCCGCCGCTGCCCATTCAGCCCCCACCGACCATGGGACACCCGCCACAACCACCAACGCCGCCACCACCGATTCCACTGCATTGACAGCGGAGCACAACGGCGTGACCGTGAGCGTTCAGGTAGCCCCCGCCGATCCGGCCCGCGGAGACGTCACCCCCGACGGCGTGGCACACCTGTTTTCCGGCGAGGATGCCGACCTGGCGGTGGAGATTCACGCCACGGCGGATGGCTCACCACGTTCCCGCAGGCAGATTGCCGCCTGGATCGACATGGCCGGACACGCCGGACTGGAAACCTCCGCCGAACTCTCCTGCAAGCAGCGCGCGGCGGTGTTTGCACGCGGCTCCCACGCTCAGCACGCCATGGTGGACCTGAACCGCTTTTTTGTCCTGGTTCTTAACGACGACCCCACCATCTCGGTGATTGATCCCATGTCGAACATGGCAGGCATCACCAGCCTTTACACCGAGGTGTGGCTCGACTCCCCCGGCGCCGACTGGGTCAAGAACGCCGACGACCGCATGTTGTATGTGTCCATGCCCGACTCCGGCAAGGTAGCGTTTGTGGACGCCGTCCGTTTCAAGGTGCTGGCGCACCCCGTCGCCGGCGACCGTCCCATGCGTCTGGCCCTGCACCCCTCGGGCAAAACCCTGTGGGTGGGCAATGATTCTCCGGCCAGCAAGAGAAGCGGCGTGGTGGTGCTGGACAGCACCACAGGCCAACGTCTGGCCCTCATCCCCACCGGAGCCGGACACCACGAAATCGTCTTCTCTCCCGATGGCCGCCGCGCCTTTGTCAGCAACCGTGGCGCGGGCACCATCAGCGTAATCGACACTGCCACCTACCGCCTCATCGAAAGCGTCAGCACCGGCCCCATGCCCATCGCCATCTCACTGGCGGCGGACGCTGAACGGCTATTCGTGGCCGATGGCAAGGATGGGGCAATCCGCGTGTTCGAAACCCAAAAGGCCCTCAAGTTCGTCGGCCAGATTCAGGAAAAGCCTGGCCTGGGCCCCCTGCGCATCACCCCGGACGGCCGTTTCGGCATCGTCCTCAACACCTTCAAGAGTCAGACCATCGTGTTCGACGTGCAAACCCTCAAGGTGCGGCACCGCTTTACGGTGGGCACACGGCCGTTCCAGATTGCCTTTACTGACGGCTTTGTCTACATCCGTTCCCTGGACTCCGAACTGGTAACACTGATCGGCCTGAATGAACTTGGCTCTCCGAATCTGCCACCCACCACCAGCTTTGGCGCCGGAACCGCGCCGGGCAACTGGGGCAAGAGCCTGTCGCTGGCGGGTACCATCTCTCCGGCGGTGCGCGAGTCCGCCGCGCTGGTGGCGAACTGGACCGACAACACGGTCTACTACTACATGGAGGGCATGGCCGCCCCCATGGGCAATTTTCAGAATTACGGCCATCTGCCCCGCGGGGTGACGGTGGTGGACCGCATGCTCCGGGAGGAGTCACCGGGACGTTACACCGCCCAGGTGCGCCTGCCGGAAGCCGGTCATTATGAATTGATCCTGCAACTGTTCGACCCGGTGATGGTCCACTGCTTCCCGTTCCAGGTAGCCTCCCGCGTGGAGGAGCCCGAGGCGCTGCGCGTGGACTTCATGGACACCCCCGACAAGGTCCGCGCCGGAGGCCAGATCGAGGTGCATTTTCGCCTCGTCGGCGCTAAAACCGGAGCGGTGCAGCGCAACCTCAAGACCCTGCAACTCATGCTTTATCAGCTTCCCGGCACCGGGCGGCATATGGTGGACGTCGTGCCCGATGCTGACGGCACCTATGTGGCCCGCATGCCGGTTCCGCGCCAGGGCGCGTACTACACGTACGTGGCAATCCCCACTCTGCACATCGGCTTCATGGATCTGAATCCGCACAGTTTTGCGGCACTGACAGCTCCCTGAGGTTCCCGCCTTCCGGGTTGCAAACAACCTCCCGCCACACGGCGCTAACCGCGCCGACAGGCGCCCCGGTCACCTGGCACCGGGGCGCCTGTGCCTTTTTGGCGCACACGCCGGGGCGTCGCCGTAGTCGCCAGTTCAGGGCAGGCTCACCCGCTCCGGGCAGGTGTAGACGTTCATGCGGTCGCCGCGCACAAATCCCACCAAGGTGACGTCCAGTGTGCGCGCCAGTTGCAGGGAAAACGAGGTGGGGGCGTTGCGCGAAACGATCATCGGCACCCGCCGCCGCGCACATTTGAGGGTGATTTCGCTGGAAATGCGGCCGCTGGACAGCATGATCTTGCCTGCGGGATCGATCCCCTCCAGCAGGCAGCGCCCGAACACTTTATCCACCGCGTTGTGGCGCCCCAGGTCTTCACAAAAAATTTCCAGGCCGTCTCCGTCCCATAGCATGGCGGAGTGGACCCCCCCGGTGTCGCGGTAAGTGTCGGACATGTGCATGAAGGTGCGAATGCGCCCCGCGATGGCCTTGGCGGAGAGCGGCGGACAGGCCGCCACCGCCTGCATCTCTCCCACGTCGCGCACAAAGGCGTAGGTCTGCCCCTTGCCGCAGCCGGAGGTCAGCGTGCCCCGCCGCTCCCCGGTAAAGGGCGACAGATCCACGGACTTCGCCACCTTCAGCCGCACGATGCCGTGGCCAGGGTCGAATACCGCGTCCAGCAGTTCGCCGGGATGGCCACTCAGCACCCCCTCGCCGAGGAGAAAACCCACTGCCATGGCCTCAATGTTCACCGGGCTGCACAGCAGGGTAGCCACCTCGACATCATTGGCAAAGAAGGTCACCACCGTCTCCACCGCCACCGGGTCATCCACTCGGATGGCCTCCGTCCCCTGGATACGGGTGGTGGGAAACGGTCGAGTGACCGGTCTGCCGGAAGATGCGCCGGAAGATGCGCCGGAAGGGTTGTTGGAAGTTTCATCCATGGGCCGGATGGTACGGCCCAATCCCCCGCCCGCACAAGGGGTGGAACGCCCCTGGATGCCGCCCGGCCCGAACGGTGTGCTATCATGCGAATTGCACAAGGAGTAGTCATGCTGTTCGGCTCCGTCAAATCCGCCCTGCGTGCCGTGGCCGCTCTGGCCGTGGTTGCCGGGATGTGCCTTGGCCTGTTGCCGGGAGTGCTGACATGGCGCATTCACGGTCTACCCCGTTTGCCGGACCTGGCTGCCGGGCAGGAAGCGGTGTATGCGATTCTGGGTGGCGGCGCCCTGCTCGCCCTGCTGGGGGCCATGGCCGCGGGGGTGCGGCTGATGGAGCGAGTGCGCACGGTGGAAAAAGCCGCCGCCCGCGCCGCCGCCGGGCGCCGGGCAGGACCGATTCCGGTGCAAAGCCGTGACGAGGTGGCCCGGATCGCCAGCGCCGTCAACCGCCTGACCGAGCAGGCCTCCCACGCCGAACACGAGGCACGCCGCGCCACCCTCAAGCTGGCCGCCCTGCTGGAGCAGTCCCCGGACGCCATTTTGCTGTTCGATCCCGAGGGCCTGGTGGTGGACGCCAACGTGCGCGCCCGCGCCCTGCTCGGCAAGGAGCGGGCCACCCTCACCCGCTACAACCTGGTGGCTCTGGTGGCGGACCAGCCCGCCTCCCGCGCCGAAGCCTACCATGCCTTTATGGGTTGCCTGCGCGGAACCCCCGCCCTGTTCGAAACCACCCTCACTGCCGCCGACGGCAGCCCCCATCCGGTGGAAATCCACCTGGCCCCCCTTTACGGCCTGCGCGGTGCGGCGGCCCAGGCGATAATCCGCGACCTGACCGTGCGCCGCGAGCGCGAGACTGCCCGCGCCGAAGCCGCCAAGATGGAAGGGGTGGGGACGCTGGCCGCAGGCATCGCCCACGACTTCAACAACATGCTCGGCGGCATCATGGGCTACGCCTCCCTTATCAAGGGCAGCGTGGTGGAGGGCGACCCCGTGTTCCGCTACACCGACATCATCGAGCGCTCCGCCGCCCGCGCCTCGGAACTTACCGAGCAGCTTCTGGGCTATGCCCGCGCGGGCAAGATGCGCCTGTCCCGCGTGCGGCCGCAGGAACTGGCCGACGAGGTGTTGTCCCTGCTGCATCAAGGGATGGTGCTGCACCGCGTAAAGGTCCGCCTGCAGGTGGACGGCAACCTGCCGCCGCTGGAGGGGGACGCGGGCCAGTTGCACCAGGTGCTGACAAACTTGTGTCTGAACGCCCGCGACGCCATGCCCGACGGCGGTGACCTGACCATCTCCATCCGCGCCAGGGAACTGGCGCCGGGGGATGGAACCCTGCCCCTGGACACTCCCGACGGAAGTTATGTGGAAATTGCCGTGACCGACACTGGTAGCGGCATTCCTCCCGAGGTGCGGCGGCGCATGTTCGAGCCGTATTTCAGCACCAAGCCGGAAGGCAGCGGCACCGGTCTGGGGCTGGCCATGTCCTGGGGCATCATTGCCAACCACCAGGGGTGGATCGGGGTGGACTCCGCCCCCGGCCGGGGCACTACCATGTCGGTGTTCCTGCCCGCCGTGCGCCTGTCACTGGTGGACGAGGTGGCGGAGTTTGCCGGGCTGGCCTCGCCACTGGCCCTGCCCGCTGATCCGGACGATGCGGCCATGCCCGAGGTTCCAGCAGCCCCCCTGGCGGCCACCCCGGCGGTGGAACCTCCGCTGGCAATCACCCCCGCCACGCCGGTTGCCCCACCGACGCCGGCTGCTCCGGCCGCAACCGCCGGATCTACCGCCCCCCCGCCCCTGTTGCCGGAACTGGAGACACCGTTCCGGCCACGACCGGTCCCCGCAGCGGCGGCGACGCCGACGGAGCCTGCGCCGAGGATCACCGGTGGCCATGCGACGATTCTGGTGGTGGACGACGAACAGACCCTGCTGGAAATGGCGCGGGACATCCTCAAATCCCGTGGTTACGGGGTGGTGCTGGCGCGGGACGGCGAAGAGGCCCTGCATGTGTACCAGCGTTACGGCGACGCCATCGATCTGGTGATTCTGGACATCGTGATGCCGCGCATGGGGGGCCGGGAGGCGTTCCGCCTCCTGCGCGAGATGGACCCCGACGTGCGGGTGGTGGTGTGCTCCACCTTCTCCCGCCACGGTCAGGCCTACGATCTGTTGCAGGCAGGCGCCGACGAGTTCATCCAGAAACCCTACCGGGCCGACGACATGCTGGGGGTGGTCAAGAAGGTGCTCGACGTGGGGGGGAGCCCTCCCGGGCGTCCGCGGCGGCACGCAGCCTCCGACCATCCATAGATCTCGGCGCAGCGGGGGGACAGCATCCCTGCGGGACGTCGGAAAACCCGGACGGAGGGACTGACCAGGACTCCCCTTTTGAACAAAAAACCGCCCCGGCCACATGGGCGACCGGGGCGGTTTTTTTGTGCGCGGATGACAAGCCGAGCTTAAGTGTCCTGGATGATGGCGTCCAGGCGCTCCAGGTCGTTGATCACCTGCCAGGTGCCGCCGCCTTCTTCCACGCGCTTCTTCCAGTGCTCCAGGCGGTCCAGATAGATGCGCGGATCGACGTTGTCCTTGTTCAGCTTGGTGACGTTCAGGGCCACCACGTGGAAGCCCCGCAGATCCAGCGGGAAGTCACGGATTTGGCCCTTTTGCAGGTCTTCGTCCATGTCGGAGAAGATCAGCACGGTCTTCTGCCCCGGCCCCACCTCGTTGAGCCATTCCACGGCTTGCAGCAGGCCCCCGGTGATGTCGGTGTGGGAGGCCCCGCGGGCCGAACCGGCAAAGGTGTCGATGGTCTTCTTGAAGGAACGCTTCTGGTCATTGGCCACGCTGGGGCGGGCGTCGAAGGTCGCCCGCATCAGAATGTCTTTTTCCGAAAAGCTGCCGCTGTCGATGCGCGCCACGGCAAAGCTGTCGCCGGAGGTCAGGTTGCCGAGCAGGTAGTTCACCACACTCTGCGCCTTGTTCAAGTGCTCGGTGTAGGTACCCGAGGTGTCGAGCAGCATGTACACGCCGCGCCCCGGGGCGCTCGAGGTGCACCCCAGCAGCATCGCCGCGGCCACCAGCGCCGTGATGTGTTGACGGATGTTCATGGTCATTCCCCTTGTGTGTTCCACTGCCATTACGCTGCCGGCACTTTGCCGCGACGGGTTTTTGAGGCCGTCACGCCAAGCACCAGATGCTCCACCTTGAGCGGCAGGAACACCGCCAGGTCGTATGTGTTGATCAGGCCGCTGCCCAGGTGGTGGATCAGGCTTCCCGCCAGGTGGCAGGCAAACACCGCGAGGCGCAGAGCCGCCTCCAGGGCGTTGCCGCCCACCACACGCAGAGAGTGGATGAAGGATTCCATCGGCACCGCCACGAAGGTGAGGGCGAACGGCAGAATAAAGCCCAGGGTCATCTGACCCACCGCCGGAATCCAGTGGAACTCCGGCTGCTGGACGGCGATACCCGCCAGACTCTGGGTGAGGGCCGCATTGTTGGCCGCCAGCAGGTCGCGCATGTAGGCCAGCGACGACTCGATGGAGGCCAGAACCAGCAGGATGACCAGGCTGGCCCACATCATGATGCGACGGTTGCGGTCCTGCATCGAACCGATGACCGGGAACAGCCGGGTGATGCGCAGGGATTCCATCAGGAACAACCCCATGGTGATCTCCACCATGATGATCACCAGCGCCGCCACCTGGGAGACCTTGAGGGATCCCAACCGGGCAGACGCGCCGACCATTTCGGACATCGGCAGGGCGATGAGCTGGAAGTTGATAAAACCGCCCAGCACGGCAATCGTCAGTACCAGACCGGAAATCAGGAACTGGGTCATGGCCGAGGTGGACAGCATGCGCTCCGCACGGTCCGAGCGCTTGGAGATTTCGTGGTACTGCTCCATCAGCTTGTCGATGTGGTTGGAGCGCTCCACGATGCCGTTCACGGTCTTGTCCACGCTCGCCAGGGTGCTGGCGGTGCGGCGCCAGAATGGCATCATGTGGCTGAGCAGCCTATGCCGGGTGCGGCTGCTCTTGCGGTATTCGCCCATGGCCTGCGCGTGGGCACGCATAAAACCTTTGTGTAGCGCTTCGATCACGCGCCCCACGGTCTTGTCGCCGCCGGACTTGTCCACCAACTGCTGGGTCATGCCGATGGCGCTGGTCCATGCGGGCGGATCCGGGGGCGAGTCCGTGGCGGCACGGTAGTCCTCGTCGATACTGGCCACCTGCTCGCTGAGCTTGCGGTGCAGCGCCGGGTAGGTGCCAAGGTCCTTGGCGATGGTGGTGGAGATGCGGCTGAACTCCTGCTCAATCTGCCGTTCGGTGAGTTCCTGGCCCGAAGCCAGCAACACCTCGCGGTTGCGCAGGGCGAGGCGCTTTTGGGCATCCATCAGAGAGTGCCCGGCCAAGCGCAGGGTGTGCGCTACCACCCGGGTGAACCCGCGGATCGCCTGGTGCGCCGGAATGCGCGCCGCGTACATGACCACGATGGCCAGAATCGCCCACACGAAAATGGACAATCCCGGATTGCCGGGCCAAATCATCATTGCCTTGGGCATGGTGCTTCCTTCCCTAGAAAAACCGAATACCGCCCGGCGGCCAGGCCGACCTCACCCCCATCCTTGAGGGAAGGCTCCGGGCACGCGGAACCGGGCGCGGTTTCGCAGCCGCAAGCTCCGTGCCAAGCGCGCCGGAGCCGCTGAAACCCTGCTGTTTCTGCCGCTATTTTCTTAATAAAGCAACTGATTATGTATTTTTATCTGGGGCGTTTCCGAAAGTCCGGCAGGAACATCGGGGGGCAAAAAGGTACCGTCGTCGTGCAAAAACGACCAGCCCCATGCACCGAAATGTACATTTCGGACTGAACGGGGGGGAGCTCGGCCCTTAGCTGTCAGTGCATATCTGATCGACGGCTTGCCTCACTCCCCGCACCAGCCGGGTTAGTTGCGGCCGGGTTATGGACAGGGGTGGCATCAGCACTACCACGTTGCCGATTGGCCGCAACAGAATGCCTTGGGAACGCAGGGCGCGACCAATGCGGTTGCCCACCTGTGCCGCCAGGGGAAAGGGTTCACGCGTGGCGCGGTCACGCACCAGTTCGATGCCCACCATCAACCCCCGGCCCCGGATTTCCCCCACTGCCGGGTGTTCCCCCAGATGGTGGCGAAGCTGGGCCCAAAGGTGGTCAATGCGCGGCGGGAGACGCTCCAGTACCGCCTCGTTGCGGAACACGTCCAGGTTGGCCAGGGCGGCGGCGCAGGCGAGGGGGTTACCGGTGTAGCTGTGGCCGTGAAAGAAGGTGCGGAATTCATCGTAGCGCCCCAGAAAAGCGTCGTAAATATTGCCGGTGGCGAGGGTCGCTGCCAAGGGCATGTAGCCGCCGGTAATGCCCTTGGACAGACACAGGAGGTCCGGCTGCACCGACTCGTGCTCACAGGCGAACATGCGACCGGTGCGGCCAAAGCCGGTGGCCACCTCGTCGGCGATCAACAGCACGTCGTGGCGGCGGCACAGGTCAGCCACTGCGGACAGGTAGCCCGGCGGCATGCACAGGATTCCGGAGGCGCCCTGCACCAGCGGCTCCACCACAAAGCCGGCGGTGGTGGCTGCGTGGGTTTTCAGGGCGGCTTCCACGTCCCCCACGCAGTGCAGGGAGCAGGACGGATAGGTTTTGCCCCACGGGCAACGGTAACAGTAGGGGAACTCCACCTGGGTGGTGGGAAACATCAGACCACGAAAGGTCTCGTGGAACAGTTCGATACCGCCCACGCTCACCGCCCCCACGGTGTCACCGTGGTAAGCGTGGCGGAAGTGCATGAAGTGGCTTTTTTGCGGACGCGGGTCGGTGCGCCGCTGGCGCCAGTATTGATAAGCCATCTTGAGGGCGATCTCCACCGCCGTGGAGCCGTTGTCGGAATAGAACACCCGCTCCAGCCCACCGGGCGCCAGTTCTATCAGACGCCGGGCCAGTTCTGCGGCGGGGGGATTGGTCAGCCCCAGAAAAGAGCTGTGGGCTACCCGCCCGAGTTGGGCGCGGATGGCGCGATCAATGGCGCCCTTCCGGTGGCCGTGCAGGTTGACCCATATGGAGGAAGATCCGTCCAGGTAAGCGGTACCGTCAGCGTCGTAAAGGAACGCCCCTTTTCCGCGCACAATCACCAGTGGCTCCTCGCACTCCCAGTCGGCCATCTGGGTGAACGGGTGCCACAGGTAGCGGCGATCAAGGTCGGCGGTTGACGGGGTGCTGGAAGACGGTACGGGGGGAGACTTGGGCGACGACATGGGCAATGGCATTCCGGCAACAGGATTACGGGGGGATTCAGGAGAGGGGGCGCCGACCTACAGGCCACCCGGGTGATTTTTCACCCCTCCCGGACGATACACCTTTCGGGCGGCAACCATTGTAGCCCCCCATGACCCGGCGGATGTACCCCCCCACGTCCCCCCTGCCAAAAACCCCCTGCATCACCCAGTCGGGAGAGGCGTGTAGGAAAAATTTTACGCCCCTCTGTGCGAAACCTGTGGATAAGCCCAAAGTCAACGATCGGATGCTACTCCTAACCCGTTAATTCTTCGTTGCCAAATCATAACACATTGTTTTTATTATATTTTATTTATGCCTTATCTTTAGTCAGACTGTGCAACTCACTGTCCGGCGTGGACATTTTTCTTTGCCACACGGAGTCATCCATAGGTTATCCACAGTCTTTGTGGATCGCTTACGGGCCTGGAATCCCCCAAGGTTTCGGCCAGTTCTCCCACGTATGATAGAACCTTGACGACCTCTCGCTGATTACTCCGGCCGCATCAGGAAAAACCCCGATGCGGCACACGGACAGCCCACCTTTTTGTCGGGTTTTGCCCCGCCCCCCGCGTTGTGTCGTACACTGCTGTCCGCTTGCGCTCGTTTGCCGGGAGACCGGAAATTCCGGGGAGGCTTTTTGGTTTTATGACACCATCATCACCACACAGCTATGAGCGCCCGCTAACCCTGCTTTTGTGGATGGCCTTGGGTGCGGTCGCGGCAGGGGCGGTTTTTGTACTGCGGGACGCCTTGGTCCCGTTCTTTCTGGCATTCGTGGTCGCCTATGTCTTTGTGCCTTGGGTGGACCTTATGGAGCGCCGTTTACGGCTCCCCCGCGCTCTGGGCACCTTGCTGGTATTCCTGATCCTGACCGTTATCGGCGCCCTGCTGGTGGTGGGGGTGATTCCGGTGCTGGAACGCCAGACCCTTAGCCTGCTGGCCAAGCTGCCCGCTGCCCTCGTGCGCCTGCGGGACCAAGGCCTGCCGATGCTAACAAGCCTGCCCATCCTGTCCAACCTGCTGGAACATGGAACGGGAACCCCAGGGGTGCCTCTTACCGCCCAGGCCACCCTCGACCAGCTCTCCATATGGTTATCCGAGGTGGGCCCGGCGCTCTTGCACAGGGCCGCCGGGGCAGCGCTGTGGGCGGCCACCGGTACCATGCACGTGGTGGTGCAGATTCTGGGCACCGCCATCATTCCGGTGCTGGTGTTCTACATGATGGTGGATTTTCGCCAGATCGCCCCGTGGCTGCGCGCCCGCTTTCCGTCCGCCCTGCGCCCCCTGCTGGACGAACGCTTGCCACGCATCGACAGGATGCTGGGGGAGTACCTGCGGGGCCAACTCACCGTGGGGCTGATTCTTTCCGGGGTGTACGGCATCGGACTGACCCTGGCGGGCGTGGAGGCGGCGCTGGCCATTGGCCTGCTGGCCGGGCTGGGCAATATGGTGCCCTATCTGGGGTTTGTGCTGGGCCTCACCCTGGCGCTTTTGGTGGTGCTGCTGACCCACTTTGACCTGGCCCACATGCTGTACGTGCTGGCGGTATTCGTCGGGGTGCAGAGTCTGGACAATTTCCTGATTTCACCGCGCATCGTGGGTGAGCGGGTGGGGCTGCATCCGGTGGCCATCATTTTTGCCCTGTTCGTGGGCGGACAGGCGTTCGGATTCCTGGGTGTGCTGCTGGGGGTGCCTGCAGCGATCTGCATCAAGGCGTTCATGGAACCTGTCTCCGCTCCGGCCCCGGCCGTAGCATCCCCTCCCGCTGCCTGAAGGCAGGCTGCCGGGTGTGGCCCGCCCCGCGCACAAAAAAACGCCCCGGATTTCCAGGGCGTTTTTGCAAACCGTCCGCCGCGTTGACGCGCACACCGGTTTTTTCTTGTTACTTTTTTATTTCTTCTTGGCCTTCACCGCCGCTTCCACCTGGGAGGCAATGTGCGCAGCAGTCAGGCCGTATTTCTCGTGCAGTTCTCCGGGCTGGCCGGATTCAGCGTAGGTATCTTCCACCCCCACAAAACGCATCGGCACCGGGTGGTTTTCGGCCACCACCTGCGCCACCAGACTGCCCATACCACCGCGCACCTGGTGCTCCTCGGCGCACACCATGGCGCCGGTCTCCCGCGCCGCCTTGATGATGGCTGCCTCGTCCAGCGGCTTGATGGAGTACAGGTCGATGACCCGGATGGACAGCCCCTTGGCCGCAAGCTGTTCCGCTGCCATCAGGGCCTCCCACACCATCAGACCATAGGCGCAGATGGTGGCGTCCGTTCCCGGTCGCACGGTGGCGGACCCACCTATGCGGAAATTCGTGCCCGCCTCGTGAATGATCGGCGCCTTGGGGCGTCCGGTACGCATGAAACACGGGCCGTCATACTCGGCGATGGCGCGGGTAAGGGCCGTGCATGACACCTCATCTGCCGGCACCACCACCGCGAAGTGCGGCAGGGAAACCGCCAGGGCAATATCCTCGATGGACATCTGGCTGGCGCCGTCCTCACCCAGCGAAATGCCGCCGTGGGAACCCACCAGCTTGACGTTCAGACGCGGGTTGGAAATGCCCATGCGCGCCTGATCGTAGCTCTTGCAGATCAAAAACGACGCGAAGGAACTGGCGAAGGGGATTTTTCCGGAAGATGCTAATCCCGCCGCCACCCCCACCATATTGGCTTCCTGGATGCCCAGGTTGAAAAAGCGCTCGGGAAAGCGATCCCCGAATTTCTGGCTCTTGGTGGAACAGGCCAGGTCGGCGTCCAGCACCACAATGTCGCTGCGTTCCGCGCCCAGGGCCACCAAGGCCTCGCCGTAGGCGTCGCGGGTGGCTTTTCCCAATTTGGCTTTGAGTTGCGTGCTCATGGTTATCGGTTCCGTAAAGGGGACAAAAAAATGCGGGGAAACAGTTGGAGAGAGTCCCGTTTCCGGTGGCTGGTCCTTTTACCTCAGGCCAGTTCCGCCAAGGCGCGATCGACTTCCTCGGGGGTGGGGGCCACACCGTGGAAACCGGGGTTGTTCTCCATGAACGACACCCCCTTGCCCTTCACCGTGTGCGCCACAATCGCGGTGGGGCGATCGGTAACGGCGCGGGCCTTGGCGAAGGCGTTGAGAATCTGCCCCATGTCATGACCATCGATCTCCAGGGTGTTCCACCCGAAGGAACGCCACTTGGCGGCCACGTCGCCCATGTCGAGGATGTCCTTGACGAAGCCGTCGAGCTGGATGCCGTTGCAGTCCATCATCACCACCAGGTTGCCGAGGCCGAAGTGCGCGGCGGACATGGCCGCCTCCCACACCTGCCCCTCGTTGGCCTCGCCATCGCCGATCAGCACATAGGTGCGCCAACTGGCGCCATCCATGCGCGCTGCCATCGCCATGCCCAGGCCGATGGAAATGCCCTGGCCCAGGGAGCCGGTGGAGGCCTCGATGCCGGGCATGCGACCGCGCTCAGGGTGGCCCTGCAACGGGCTGCCGAACTGGCGCAGCGTCATCAGTCGGGCGCGATCGAAGTAACCGGTGTGGGCCATGGCCGCGTATTGCGCTGGCACTGCGTGCCCCTTGCTGAGGATGAACCGGTCACGGTTCGGGTCGTCGGGGTGTTTGGCGTCGTGGTGCAATTCGGAGAAATACAGCGCGGTGACCATATCTGTGGCCGACAGGGAACCACCAGGGTGGCCGGAGGCGGCGGCGCCGATCATGCGGATCACGTCGCGGCGAATTTCCCGGGCATACTGCTGAAGCTGGGCCACGTCGGTGGTGGAGACTGCTGACATTGCATTTCCATTCTCTATGGGTCGGCGGGCGGTGACAAAGGCACCCGGCGGCGGACAACAACACACCGCCCGCTGCGGCTGTTTTTGGGCGTAAATATACCGGCTCTGTAGCCTGACCGTCAATTGGACCTGCGGACCTGCACGAAGACCCGCAAGAAGACCTGCAAGCAGGCTCGTCCGCTGCGGCCTCCCCGAATATGGCCCCCGCAACGTCCCGATCTCCCGGCGGCGCCTCGGGACTGCAACCCAGGCCCCCCCGGGGTGTATTTTTCCCCACATCCCGCTCTGCAGAAGGTCGGATTTCCTTGACACAAGGGGCTCTTCGCCCGTAATCTTTGCGCTTTGGAAACTGCTTTGGAAGCGGTGTTTTTTTCAGGCTTTTTCGGGCGGTCGCCGCCAGCATGACCGGAATTTCCGGCGGGTCCCCCCCGCCCCTTTACAACCCCCCTCTGATCACGGATGTTTGGTGATGTCGGTTAACACCCTGGAAGTTGAGCTCATCGACAAGGGCGGCCTGAAGCGCGACCTGTCGTTCCATGTCCCCGCTGACGCCGTGCAGACGGCCATGAATCAGGCCTGCGACCGCCTGTCGCACCGGGTGCGCATGCCGGGTTTCCGCCCCGGCCACGTGCCGCGCCATATTGTGCGTTCCCGCTTCCGTGGCGAAATCGACAACGAGATCATCCAGCAGCTTGTCCCCGGTTACTACCAGCAAGCGCTGGACAAGGCCGGTGTGACCCCGGCGGGATCCCCAGTGTTCTCCCCGCTGGACATCACCGAAGGTCAGCCCCTGAAGGTACTGGTCTCTTTCGAAGTGCAGCCGGAGATTACCCTGGCCCCCTACGACGGGCTGGAACTGCCGGGCTTCGATCTGGAAGTCACCGACGAAGATCTCGCAGTCGCCCACTCCAGCCTGTTGAACTCCATGGCCACGCTTGAGTCAGCCCCCAAGGGGCACAAGGCGGCCAACGGCAACATGGCCACCATCGACTTTGTCGGCCGTATCGACGGCACGCCGTTTCCCGGTGGCGAGGCCCAAGGCTATGCACTGGAACTCGGTAGCGGCAACTTTATCCCCGGTTTCGAGGAAGGCATCCTCGGCCACAAGGCCGGTGATGAGTTTGACATCGACGTCCAGTTTCCCGCCGATTATCACGAAAAATCCCTGAAGGGGAAGAACACCACTTTCTCTGTCACCTTGCACGAGGTGAAGGTCAAGGCGCTGCCGGAGCTGGATGACAACTTTGCCACCCAGGTGGGCGACTTTGCCGATCTGGCGACCCTCAACGAAACCCTTCGCCGCGAGATCGCCACCAAGCGTCAGGGTGACATGCGCCGTTTCCAGCGCCGTGAGGCATTTTCCAAGCTGGCCGAGCTGAATGCCTTCGATCCCCCCGCCAGCCTGGTGGAGGAAGAACTCGAGAACATGATCGAAGCCGGCCGCCGCATGGCCACCATGGACGGCCGCACCAATTTTGATGACACCGAGGCGCGTACCCACTACCGCGACGAGGCCCTGCTGCAAGTGCGCGGCCACCGCGTGGTGGAGGAGATCGCCAAGGCCGAGGGGCTGGCAGTCAGTGAAACCGACATCAGCGACGAGGTCAATCGCCTGGCTCGTGAATACCGGCGCGTGGCAACTGACGTCGACCGCGCCCTGCGCGGCAACCCGGTGGAAATGGACCGCATGCGTCGCGCCCTGCTGAAGGACAAGGTGCTGGACCTGGTAATTTCCCGCGCCCGCATCGTCGTTCAAGACCGCCCCGACGAAACCGTCGGCAAGACTTCCGGAAAGTCGGCGGCGAAGGCTGCAAAAAAAGCCGCCGCCAAGCCCAAAGCGGGCGGGAAAAAGACCGAAAAGAAGGACCAGAAGTAAACTCAGGCAAGGAAGCCCGCCCAGCGGACACGTACCTTCCGCACCATACAAGGAGATCCCCCCAGATGCTGGTACCCATCGTCGTCGAACAGACCAACCGTGGCGAGCGTTCCTACGATATTTATTCGCGCCTGCTGAAGGACCGCATCATCATGATCGGTTCGGCCATCGAGGATCACATGGCCAACCTGGTCATCGCCCAGTTGCTGTTTCTGGAAGCCGAGGATCCCGACAAGGACATCCACCTCTACATCAACTCACCGGGCGGCGTGGTGACCTCGGGGCTGGCCATTTACGACACCATGCAGTACATCCGCTCCGACGTTTCCACCATCTGTCTGGGCCAGGCGTCCAGCATGGGTGCCCTGCTGCTTGCGGCCGGTGCGCCGGGCAAGCGCTTTTCCCTGCCCCACTCCCGCATCATGATCCACCAGCCACTGGGTGGTTTTCAGGGGCAGGCCACGGACATTGAAATCCACGCCCGCGAAATTTTGAACATGCGCGACAAGCTCAACCAGATTCTGGTGAACCACACCAAGCAGAAGATGGAAACCATTCAGCGTGACACCGAACGTGATAACTTCATGTCGAGCGAGGACGCCAAGACGTACGGCCTCATCGACGAGGTGATCACCCGCCCCATCACCCCCCCGGCCAGCAAGAGCTGACTCTAATCCCGGAGCGACCCAGGGTCGAGAGGGGTACAATAGGACTACCGACAAGGTCGAGGAGACAGTAATTGATGGCCAAGACCGAATCCGGTGACAACCAGTTTCGCTGTTCGTTCTGCGGCAAGGCCCGCGAGGAAGTGCGCAAGCTCGTGGCCGGCCCCACGGTGTACATTTGCGACGAATGCATCGACCTGTGCAACGACATCATTGCCGAAGATTGGGAAGACACCAAGGAAAAACAGGTCTCCGAGCTGCCCAAACCGGTGGAGATCAAGGCCATTCTCGACGACTATGTGGTGGGTCAGGACCGCGCCAAGAAAATTCTCTCGGTCGCCGTCCACAACCACTACAAGCGCGTCAACTATTCCGGCAAGGGTGACGAAGTTGAGTTGCAGAAGGGCAACATTCTGCTGATCGGCCCCACCGGCACGGGAAAAACCCTGCTGGCCCAAACCCTGGCACGCATTATCGACGTGCCGTTTGCCATCGCCGATGCCACCACTCTCACCGAGGCCGGGTACGTGGGCGAGGACGTCGAGACCATCATCCTCAAGCTGCTGCAGGCGGCTGACTACGACGTGGAACGCGCCGAGCGCGGCATCGTCTATATCGATGAGATCGACAAGGTTACCAAGAAGGGCGAAAACGTCTCCATCACCCGCGATGTGTCCGGCGAGGGGGTGCAGCAGGCGCTGCTCAAACTCATCGAGGGTACGGTGGCCAATATTCCGCCCCAGGGTGGCCGCAAGCACCCGCACCAGGAGTTTGTGCAGGTCAACACCAAGAACATCCTGTTCGTGTGCGGCGGCGCCTTTGTCGGGCTGGAGCAGATTATCGAACGCCGTCTGGGCGACAAGGTGTTGGGCTTCGGTTCCGAAGCCAAACCGCGTTACCGCAAGGGATTGGGGGCCATTTTTGCCCAGACCCAGCCGGACGACCTGCTCAAGTATGGCCTGATCCCCGAGTTCGTCGGACGTCTGCCGGTGATCGCCACCCTGGCGGAACTGGACGAGGAGGCCCTGATGCAGATCCTCTCCACCCCCAAGAACGCCATCGCCAAGCAGTACGAAAAGCTGTTTTCGCTGGACCGCGTCAAGCTGCGCTTCACCGACGGCGCCCTGCGCGCCGTGGCTCAGAAGGCGCTGACCCAGAAGACTGGCGCGCGCGGCCTGAGGGCCATCCTCGAAGAGGTGATGCTCGACCTGATGTACGACATTCCCTCCAGCACCAATGTGCGCGAGGTGGTCATCACCCAGGACGTGATCGACGGCAAGGGCCAGCCGGTGCTGCTGTACGATTCCGACCAGGACATCAAATCGGCATAGTCTCTGCGCAGCCTTCCCGAGGCTTTCTCGCGCAGACTTCATGTAGAATTCCGGGCATGCGCCGTTCCGGTTACATTTGGGGAAGGCCCGGCCTTCCCTTTTTGTTTGCCCTGCTGCTGATCGCCGTCTGTGGCCTGGCCGCTTGCAGCAGCCGCAAGCCCCTCCATCCCCCGGGCACGGAAATCGTGGTCGCCCTGGAAGCGGCCCCCACCAACCTGGACCCGCGCCTGAGCACCGACGCCTACTCCGAGCGCGTCGGGCAGGTACTGTTCCGCAAGCTGGTACGCATTGGCCGCAGTGGCGAGCCGGTGGCGGACCTGGCGACAAGCTGGGAAACCCCGTCACCCACCGTGTACCGCTTCCACCTGGACCCCCGGGCACGCTTCCACGACGGCACCCCGGTCACTGCCCGTGACGTGAACTACACCTTCCGCTGGATTCTGAATCCAGACAACAAGTCGCCCCACCGCACTGCCTACGAGCAGGTAACGGACATCGTGGTGGAGGATGACCACACCATTCGCTTCGAACTGTCCCACCCCCATGCACCGTTTCTGGTGAATATGGTACGGGGCATCGTGCCCGCCCACCTGGGGGATGATCCCGCCTACCGCGATCACCCGGTGGGCAGCGGCCCGTACCGGTTGCTGGAATATGTGCCGGGCGTGGCCATCCGGATGGAGGCAGTGGCCGATTACCCGCAGGGTGCGCCCCCCACCCGTTGGCTCACCTTCCGCATCCTGCCGGAGGACACTGTGCGCCTGCTCGCCCTCAAAAAAGGCGAAGTGCATCTGGTGATGAGCGCCCTGCCGCCGGACTCCATCGATCTTCTGGCGCGGGAGCCCAACCTGGTGGTGGAGCGGGGGCCGGGCACCAACTACAACTATCTGGGGTTCAACCTCACCGATCCGCTGCTGTCGCGCCTGCTGGTACGGCAGGCCATCGCGCTGGCCATTGACCGGCAATCAATCGTCGACAGCCTGTATCGTAACCAGGCCACGCTGGCCACCGGCCTGCTCACCCCGGAGCACTGGGCCTACGCCGCCGATGTCGAAACCTGGAACCACGACCCGGAGCGCGCCCGGAAGTTGCTGGACGCCGCCGGGTTTCCCGATCCGCCGGGACCAGAACCGCGCTTCCGATTGGCCTACAAGACCAGCCAGAACGAATTGACGCGGCGCATCGGCGAGGTGCTTCAGCAGCAACTGGCCGAGGTGGGAATTGCGGTCTCGGTGCGCAGCTACGAGTGGGGCACATTCTACGGCGACATCAAAAGCGGTAATTTCCAGTTGTACACCTTGTCGTGGGTGGGGATTGCCGACCCGGACATGTACTATTTTGCCTTCCACTCCACCAGCGCGCCGCCGGAGGGTGCCAACCGCGGCCGCTACGTCAATCCGGAGGTGGACCGGCTGGTGGAGGCGGGGCGGCTGGCCACGAATCGGGACGAACGCGCTGTTATTTACCGCGATGTGCAGCGTATTCTCGCGCGAGACTTACCCTATGTCTCCCTTTGGCATCCCCAGGTGGTGGTGGTGCGCGACCGGCGGTTGAGCGGTTTCGAGCTCACCCCACGGGGCGACTATGATTCACTGGCCCGTACCCGGTTTATTGTCCCCTGACGGGGTCTTGCCTACCCCTGTGACGTCACACGGTCGGTCGCCGGGTCAGGGGCCGCCAGCATCTCGTTGATGGTCGCAATCAACTGGGCAGTGCGGAACGGCTTGTTCACCAGCCGGGGGGGTGGCCCTCCGGGGATCTCCAGGTTGGTGTCCTCTCCCATATAACCGGTGATGAACAGGATCGGCAGGCCGGGAATGCGCCTGCGCAGAGCCAACGCAGTGTCGCGCCCGTTCATGCCGGGCATCAGCATGTCCAGCACTGCCAGGTCCGGCATCCCGGCGCCGTTCATTGAGTCCAGCAGATCCATGGCCCGCAGCCCGTTTTCGGCCATTACCACCTGGTGACCGCAGGTACCAAGGACGGAGTGGATCAACTCACGGATCGATTCTTCGTCGTCCACCACCAGAATACGCCTTGCTACTGCCGGCGGCGCGGCCAAATCGGGGGTCTCGCTGGCCTCGGCCAGCGGCACGGGAGAATCCTCGGCAGGGAAAAAGCAGGTAAACGCC
This sequence comes from Nitrospirota bacterium, assembly GCA_029858285.1. Classification (GTDB taxonomy): domain Bacteria; phylum Nitrospirota; class JACRHL01; order JACRHL01; family JACRHL01; genus JAOUFN01. The sequence goes on from JAOUFN010000003.1 coordinate 145,728, forward strand.
GTGCCCTTTCCCGCCCGGGAGGAAACCTCGATAGCCCCGCCGTGCTCGCGCAGGATGCCGAACACGGTGGACAGCCCCAGTCCCGTCCCCTTTCCCGCCTCCTTGGTGGTGAAGAAAGGGTCGAAGATACGAGCCAGATGCTCGTGTGGAATCCCCATGCCAGAGTCCATCACCGTCAGCGTCACGTACGCTCCCTCGGCAAGCTGCCCGGAGCGCACCAGGGCGTGGTCAGCCCCCACCGGTCCGGTAGCGGTAACCAGGGTCAGCAGACCCTGGTTGTCCCCGATCGCGTCCCGTGCGTTGACCAGCAGGTTCATCAGCACTTGATGCACCTGTCCGGCATCGGCCTGCACGCCGGGCAAGGGGCCAGCCAGCCGGATGTCCCAACCAATGGCCGGGGAGAAGGTCTGCTGGCACAGGTGCACAGCCTCCTCCACCACCGCGTTCAGGTTGACGCGGCGCACCTCCCTGCGCCCCTTGCGGGCGGCGCCGAGCAACTGTCGGCACAGGTTGGCGCCACGCTCCACGGCCTCTTCCACCACCGCGAGGGACTCCTGGGCCGGATGTTCCAGAGGCAGATCCATGCGGGCCAGTTGGGCGTGACCACCAATTCCGGTGAGCAGGTTGTTGAAGTCGTGGGCGATGCCCCCCGCCAGGGTACCGATGGCCTCCAGTTTCTGGGCTTGCAGCAACTGGTCCTGGAGGCTCTGTCGCTCCCGCAGGTCGCGAGCAAAGAGCTGGATCACCGGCGGATCCACACCGGGCACCAGGCCACCGGAGATTTCCACCGGTACCCGTTCGCCACCGGGGGGTTCCAGTGCCGCCTGGAACACACCACCATCAATCTGCCAGACATTTTTTTTTGCCGCTATCCCCACCGCTGCAGCCTTCGACGGGGAAGGACGATTTTCCTCCATATGCAGCACATCGAACAGGTTCATTCCCTCGAGTACGGCCAGCGGGCGACCGGTCCACTCACAAGCCTTGCTGTTGGCGGAACGGATGCGGCCGTCGAGATCGAGAATAAATATTGCGTCGCTGGCGCCCTCCCGCAGTGCCTGCAGGTCGCCCATGCGGCGCTGCAACTCGGCATCCCGGCTCTGTACCGCCTGCACCATGGTGTTGAAGGCGACGGACAAGTCGGCGATCTCGCCCACTCCGCCGCCCGGCACCGGCACGCCGCGCTCCCCGGCGGCTACGCGACGAGCCGCATCGGTCAGGCGCGCCAGGGGGGCTACCAGCCGGTTGGCGAAAATCAGCCCCGCCATGCCCAAAACCAGCGCCGCTCCCAGTACGGCCAGCATGGTGTTGTTGCGCACCGAGTGCATTTGCTGGCGGTATTCGGTGCGGGACAACAGCACCCCGAGCCGCACCCGTTCCGATACCAGGGCGAGGGGGGCTGAAACCACCACCTGCCACTCATCACGGCCCAGCCTCACAGCGTCCCCCGGAAGTTGGGACCACTGACGGATCGCCTCCCAGTCGTCCCCCAGGGACGAGGTACCCCGATACGGCCGATTATCCAGAAACAGCACCAGATTGGCCTCACTGGAGCGGGATACGTCATCCAGAAAGTCCTGGTTCAGCAGCGCTCCCGCCGTGACGTAACCAATCGCCCCATCGCCACTATGCACCGGTTCTGCCACCGCCTGGGACAGTTCGTCGCCCACCATCAACAACATTCCACGCCCGGGCATTGGTGGAACAGTGCGGGTCGGCAGCCCGGCAGCCGTGGTGTTGACCGTCCACGATGCCAACACATCACCATCCGGGCGTTGAACCAGCAGCATGTCGATGCGTGCCGCGTCCACCACCACTCCGATGATACGTTGCAGGGATCGGGAATCGTTGTGTTCCAGTCCCCCCTTCACCTCGGGAAATTCGGCCAGCAGGCGCGCCTCGGCACTCAACCGCTCCTGTTGCTGGATCAACCGCTGGGTGGAAAGGGAGGCAATCTGCTCGGCCTCGCGCGCGAGTTCCTGCTCCATGTGCCGCACCGAATCGCGATAGACAAGCCAGCCCAGCGCCACCGTGAACACCAGCGACACGGCCAGCAACACCAGCAGGATACGGTTCCTCAGGTTCATGACCGGAAGATTTCCACCCTGCGGCTGGATGAAAACAGCGACATGTTCCCCGCTTCTGTGCCTTTCCGGGTGACAATCACCCCGGGTGATGGTCCGGCCAGATCACAAATCCGGTCCCGTCAGGGCGAATTCGTGGGAAAATGGTCCGTCGTCACCCGGCAGTGTCTGCAGGCCGATACAACAACTCGGTTTTGACGGGTCCGGTCCCGGTGCGCCCGACCGTGAAAAATCCGGTCTCGCAGATCACGCATCGGTAAATCTAGCAGAAATGTCCAGAGGCATCATGCAAAAGAGCTTCCCTTCCCTGTCGGCCAACTCCCCATTTTCCCGTTGGTTGTCGCCGTGTCTGCCGCTTTTTTTCGCCGTTGCATTGCTCGGTACCGCGTGCAGCCACGAGCGGGGGCCGGACCTGCGTCCGCTGGAACAACTGGCGACCTCCGGCGCGGGCGAGGTCGACAACAGGCTTCAAAAGGCCAAAGACCTGCTGCGCGACGAGTTACTGCCGCACCCCCGGATCGCCACGCTGTTTGGCACTCTTCCGACCGCTCCCGGCAACTCCCCTTCCGCCACACCGGAGGAGGATATTCCGTGGAGCCGCATGCCGTTCATTGCTGTGGGGGTGCTGGGGGTGGACGGTGCCCTGGCGGCGGCGTTACCCCGCGCCTCCGACACCGTGGGCGCCCTGCTTTTGGAGGCCGGTCGTACGCCTGCCTCAAGCGATACCGGAAATGGCGACTTGCAGATGATTCCCAACACCTCCGTGTTCACCCTCGGTATCTGGGCCGCCAGCCCCGGCGGCGGACGGCTGTCGGCGCTGCTCGACGTGGATGATGCGTTCACCGCAGGTGTGCTGACGCCGTTGGCGCGGGCGGCCCACGGCCTGGCGTTTCTGGCCGACCGCAATGGCCATGTGGTGCTGGCCTCGCATCCGTCGCTGGTTGCGGTGCCCCTGGAGCGGCTCGGCATTCCCCTGCCGGACGCCGCGCCCAAAAGTATCGCCGGGGTGGACATCGGCGGCGTGCTCTACCACGTGGCTGTGGCTCGGGCGGCAACGAACGGCTGGATTGTCGGTGTGGCAACCCCGGACACTGCCGCCCCGGCGGTTCCCGATGCCACCGGATCGGACGCCACGGATCCAGCTCCGTCCGCTGCGGCCCAGGACAATTCTTCCGGGTAGCCGAGTTTTTCCCGGTGGCGGGAGATCAGCCGGGCAACAGTTGCGGCAGAATTTCCCCGGCCCTGCCGTGCAACGCCACGTCCACCACGCCGGTGGCCGGAGTCGGCTCCAGGTTGACCTCCACCACAAAGGCTCCGCGGCGCCGCGCCAGGTCGGCCAGGGAGGCTGCGGGCTGCACCACGCCGGAGGTGCCCACGATCAGCGCCACGTCACAGTACTCAAAAGCGGCAAAAGCACGTTCCAGCACATCGCTGTCCAGTGACTCACCAAACCACACAATGTGCGGTCGCAGCAGCGCCCCACACGCCGCGCAGGAGGGGGGAGTTGGAATCGGCACCCGGTGGTCCCCGGTAATGGCGTGGCAGGCGGTGCAGCGCACCTTCCAGATGTTGCCGTGAATTTCCACCGGGTCGGAATTCCCGGCCACTGCGTGCAAACCGTCCACATTCTGGGTGACCAGGTTGAAACCGGGGAGTTTTTCCTGCATTACCGCCAGGGCGTGGTGGCCGGGATTGGGCTGAACGCCCACCAGGGCGGTGCGGCGCATGTTGTACCACTCCCACACCAGTTTTGGGTCGCGGTGAAAGGCCTCGGGGGTCGCCAGGTCTTCGGCCCGGTGGTTGCACCACAGGCCACCCGGCCCGCGGAAGGTGGGCACGCCGCTTTCGGCGGAAATGCCCGCGCCGGTGAGTACCGCCAGCCGTTGTGAGGCCGCCAGTCGCTGTCGCACCCTGTCCAGATCAGACATCTCCCCCCCTTACCGGGCGGCGCGACGCGCCACGCTCCCCGCGCCGCCGCGAGCGTGTGCGTTTGACCCACCTGCACCGATTCCCTATGATGTTGCGCCCTGTTTTTCCGTATCGCACGGCGGAGCGAATTTTAAACTCCCTTCCACCCCCCGGCGCGATCATATCCTGTCCTACGCGGTCCGTACACCATGTTAGATCTTCGCCATATCCGTGAAAACCCCGAGGCCGTGGCCTCTGCCTTGGCCCGCCGGGGCGGCTCCATCGACCTGGCTCCGCTGCTGGAGCGGGACGCCGAGTGCCGCCGCATGGCCAGTGAGGCGGAAGCCCTCAAGGCGGAGCAGAACCGCGCCTCCGGCCGCATCGCCGAGGCCCGCCGCAGCGGTGCCGACGCCACCGAAATGCTGGCTGCCATGAAGCAGATCGGGGACCGCCAAAAGGCCCTTGCCGAACAGGTAAAAACGCTGGAAGAGCTGGTCCGCAACGAATTGCTGTTGCTTCCCAACCTGCCGGACGCCTCGGTACCGGACGGTGGTGGCGAGGCCGACAACGTGGAACTGCGGCGCGTCGGCACCCCGCCCCGTTTCGACTTTGTCGCTAAACCCCACGACGAACTGGGTGAGGCCCTGGGGCTGATGGACTTTACCCGCGCGGCAAAAATCTCCGGTGCCCGTTTTGCTTCCTACAGCGGCGCGCTGGCCCGTATGGAGCGGGCACTGGCGGCCTTCATGCTCGACCTGCACACCAGTGAGCACGGTTTTACGGAAGTGGTGGCCCCCTATCTGGTCAACGCCCGCGCCATGCTCGGCACCGGCCAGTTGCCCAAATTCGCCGACGACCTGTTCAAGGTCACCGAGGACGACCTGTACCTGATCCCCACTGCGGAGGTGTCGGTGACGAACCTGTTCGCCGACGAGGTGCTGCCCGGTGAGCAGTTGCCGATCCGGCTAGCGGCATTTTCCCCCTGTTTCAGGCGCGAGGCAGGTTCCTACGGCAAGGACACCCGTGGGCTGATCCGCCAGCATCAGTTTCACAAGGTGGAAATGGTCACCCTGGTGCGCCCGGAAGAGTCCGAAGCCGCATTGGAACGCCTGACCGGCTGCGCCGAGGCCGTGCTGAAACGCCTCAACCTGGCCTACCGGGTGATCACCCTGTGTACCGGCGACATGGGTTTCGGTTCTGCCCGCACCCACGACATCGAGGTTTGGCTGCCCGCCCAGGACCGCTATCGGGAGATTTCGTCCTGCACTAATTTTCGCGACTTTCAGGCGCGCCGTGCCGGCATCCGCTTCAAGGATGCGGGGGGAAAGCCACAACTGGTGCACACCCTGAATGGCTCTGGCCTTGCGGTGGGGCGCGCCCTGGTGGCAGTGATGGAAAATTACCAGCGGGTTGACGGCGGCATCGACGTGCCCGAGGTGCTGCAACCCTATATGGGGGGCCTGAAGGTTATCCACCGACCCTGAGGGGGCCCTTTCAACTGCCCGTGGCAATGGCCGTTCAAATCGGGTATAATTCCGCGTTTCCGGCGGCCATGATGCCTTCCCGATCGCAACGGCGACGGACTTGCGGCGGCGCCGGAGAGACTTGGAACCTGGGCTGGACACGGGCCGGTAGCTGGCCGGATGAGGCTTTTTCCTGCTTCCGGAGGAGTGGCCGAGTGGTTGAAGGCGGCGGTCTTGAAAACCGTTGAGCGCAAGCTCCGGGGGTTCGAATCCCTCCTCCTCCGCCACCCGCCCCACGGGGCTGGATTTCAGGGGCCGGAGTGGGCAGCTTTTGGGGCAGACTTTTCGGGTCGGCCAGGTTTTTTGTCTGTGGAGAGGTGGCCGAGCAGGTCGAAGGCGCTCGTTTGCTAAACGAGTGTGGGGCCAAAAGTCCCACCGAGGGTTCGAATCCCTCCCTCTCCGCCATTTTTGGGGTTTTTCGGTCGCGCGCCACAACACAGGGCGCGCCCGACTGTTGAGGAATTTGAGGAATCGCACGTACCGCGTTGAAGCCATGTTGAAGCCCGCCTCACATTGGTCCGCCGCTCAGCTCGCCCTCGGGGCCGGGCTCCTGCTGGGTGCGTTCTCCGTGGCCTCGGCACAGGCGCCGTTGCCGGGCGGACACCCAACCCTGCCTTCGGGTCACCCCGGAATGTCGTCGGGAACGAGCGCGGGGAGCGTTGCGCCACTCACGCCGCACCCGGTCACTCCGTCTGAGGAACAGGCCGCCCACGGCATGATGGACGTGACCGGTAGCACCAAGAAGGGCTCCGTGGTGGTGGCGCCGGAGGTGCGAGCCAAGTGGAAGGCTGCCACCTTCATCCTGGTGGACAGAGGGGCGTCCGCCGCGCGGGAGGTGACCATCAAGGTGGGGGGAAGTTACGACGTCCCCGGGGGAAATTTGCGGATTTCGGTGATTGAGTTCTTGCCTGACCTGCGAATTGACAATAACATCTACACCTCCGCGTCGAACGATCCGAATAACCCGGCCTCGCGGGTGGTGATTCTGGAAGGCGGCAAGGAGATTTTTGACGGGTGGCTGTTCGCGGAATTCCCGCAGGTTCATCACTTTGAACATCCACGCTTTGGCGTGACCCTCAAGGAAGGGGTTGCCGCCAGGTAGGGACACCCGTCCGACAATTTACGCGCCCGTGGCTCAGCTGGATAGAGCATCAGACTACGAATCTGAGGGTCGCACGTTCGAATCGTGCCGGGCGCACCAATAAAAACAAGGGGTTTGACCATACCGGTCAAACCCCTTTTGGTTTTCGGGGACAGTGGCGGGACAGCGTACATCGCCGGGCGGTTTGGCACTTTTTGACGGCTGCTTTGGCACCCACCTTAAAGCTGCCGCAAAACCCGCATCAAGTGGTATATACGCCCTTCACCCCTGTTCCTGCTCGCGTTTGTAGCGGATGGGGATGGTGAGGGCATGGCGGGCCATGTCCACGATGGGCAAATCCACCCGCTCGTCCTTCAGCGCCCAGCGGGCGTAGCGGATGTTCAGCTTGCGGTAGCGCACCACCGCGCTCGCCGTCAGCGGACCCTTGGCCCAGTGGGGAATGGTAAAACCGTATTCCAGCACGTCCGAACGCCCTGGCGGCACCACGTTGCGGTAGCTGTCCCCCGTCATGTTGAACAGGTCGTGTCGCCACACCGCCCTCCCCTCGCGGGTCACCGGGATGGTGCGGTAAAAATGCGCCTTCGGGTCCACCGTGCCGTCCGCTTCCAGCATGCCGCTTTCGTAGACCACGCGGTTCGAGCCGTCCACCACCCGCAGGGCGATCCACACCTCGTTGATGTCCGTGGTGCCCCCCGGAAAATTGTGTCCCACCCGGGTGTTGTCCACCACCACCCGCAGCGTCGCCCGGTCCCCCAGGTAGAAATACTCCGGCGCCTCGGTCTCCGTCAGGCTGTCCCGCTCGAAGGGGCGTTCGCCCCGCGCCGCGTCGCGCTTGCGCGGCACGTCAATGGTCACCCGCACCACGTCGCGCTGCAGAAAACGCGTGACTGCCTCGAGCTGCTCCGTGTTGCCGGTGACGTGGGGGATGGCGGTGTTGGCGCCGGGGAAGCGGTGGGAGCGGAAGCGTCCCAGGGAGTCCGCCGAGGGATCCTTCCCCGCCACCAGTGGCAGGTGGCAGTCCTGGCAGCGGGTGACGGTGGCCGATGCCGCGTGGGCCGGTTCGCGCATCCCCGAATAAGGGCTGTTGAGCCAGCCGGTGTAATCGTCCTGCATCTTCACCCATCCCCAGCCGTTCATGTCCCTGTCCATGAACTGGGCGTGGCAGGTGGCGCAGGCGGCGGGGGTGGCAACCACCGGCCGCGCCATGTCCAGGCGGTGCCGCGCCGGGCGGATGCGCAGCGACAGATTGTGCAGCCACACCGCCGGAGCGGCGGTACGCCCCTCGAACAGGTAGCTCTCCTGGGGGCGAATGCGGTAGCTGCCCACCCCTTCCAGGTGCTCCACCCGGTCCACCGCGTGGCACCCGAGGCACCCCACCCCCTCGTTCATGTGCCCCGGCGTGTCCAGCCGCCCGCCTTCGGTAAGTTGCCCGCTGAGCAGCGCCACCGGGGCGTGGCACCCCTCGCAGTACCGGGTCGCCGCCATGCCCTTCTTGCCCGCCAGCAGGTTGATGTTGGTCTGATAGGTGGGGTGGTAATGCCCCCCAAAAACAGTGGCGATTATGAGTAGAATTTTCTCGTTATGAAATTTGAGGAGATTCTGCATGAAGAAATCACGGTTCAGCGACAGTCAGATCATGGCAATCCTGGGGCAGGCAGAGGCGGGTACGCCGGTGCCAGATTTGTGCCGGGAGCACGGCATGAGCAGCGCGACCTTCTATAAGTGGCGCTCCAAGTTCGGCGGCATGGACGCATCGCTGATGGCTCGGATGAAGGAGCTGGAGGTGGAAAACAAACGCCTCAAGAAGATGTACGCGGAAGAGCGGCTCAAGGCTGAGATCGTTTCGGAGGCCCTGGCAAAAAAGTGGTGAGGCCGTCTCGCCGACGTGAGATGGCCAAAAAAGCAGTCGAGCAGCGCCCGGTCAGCATTAAGGCTGCATGTGCGGCGTTCATCATCAGCGAAACCTGCTATCGATACCAGGCCAAGCTATCCAGTGAAAACGCCGAGGTGGCCGATTGGCTAATCCGACTGACCCACAACCAACGCAACTGGGGGTTCAAGCTGTGCTTCTTCTATCTGCGCAACGTCAAAGGCTTTTTATGGAACCACAAGCGGGTCTACCGCATCTACCGGGAGCTGGAGCTGAACCTGCGGATCAAGCCGAAGAAACGACTGGTACGGGAAAAGCCGGAGCCGTTGCGGGTGCCGGAAACCATCAACCAGGCCTGGTCCATGGATTTCATGCACGATCAGCTATCCGACAGCCGGAGTTTTCGGCTGTTCAACGTGATCGATGACTACAACCGGGAGGGACTGGGCATTGAAGTGGACCTGTCGCTGCCGTCCGAGCGGGTGATCCGCAGTCTGGAACAGATCATCGAATGGCGCGGCAAGCCGGATTCGATTCGCTGCGACAACGGCCCGGAATACATCAGCGGCGCGCTGACAACCTGGGCCGAACAAAGAGGCATCAAAGTCAGCTATATCCAACCGGGAAAGCCGCAACAGAACGCCTATGTGGAGCGTTACAACCGCACGGTTCGATACGATTGGTTGAGCCATTACCTGTTTGATTCGATAGCCGAAGTCCAGAATTTTGCCACCCGATGGCTATGGACCTACAACCACGAACGACCTAACATGGCCTTGGGAGGTATCACGCCCAAACAGAAGTTGGCCCTTTTGGCCTAACCGTTCTACCCATTTTTGCCATTAAAAATGGGGGCATTACCCCGTCCGCTGCGGAGGTTTTAGTCCAGACCAGAGCTGTTTGTACCGGTAGCTGGCGCCACAGGGCGGACGTCGTAGTACGTGTTTCGGGCGGCGCCACCAAAGGTGACTGCTCCGGGGCAGGCGGCCACCAACTTGCGGGAATCGGTTTCGACCACGTTGAAAAATTCCACGCAGGACGAACACACCCCCGCGTTGCCGGTCACACTGTAGGGCACCTCTTCGCCGTCCAGCTTCGTGGTCACCTTGCGCGACAGGAAATTGGCGTGGTTGGCCCGCTGCGCCAGCCAGAACTTCTTCAGGTTGTCCCCCAATCCCCAAAATCCGGTGACCGAGAACAACACCTTGAACATAAAGGCGTCCTTGAAGCCGATGCCCTCCCACGCCTTGGGCTTTTTCCGCTGGTAGGCGGCGGATTCCACAATCTCGATGAGCTGGGCCTCGGTGGGCAGGCTGCCGGGGGCGAAGTCGGTCACGCTCATGCGTGAATCAAGGAAGCGGTCAAAGGCCTCTGGCAGGCGCTGCTCACTCATGAGCATGGTCTGGCCCTTGCGCGCGGAATCCCGGTACCAGGAGCCCTGGCGTACACATACCCGGCTCCACACGGCGGGAGGGGCATACACCAGGGCGTTGCCCCTGGCGTGCAGCACCTGGCACGGCGTCAGAAGGGTCTGGCTCAACCGGTACCCGGCGGCCTTCAGGGGACCGGTGGCGTCGCGGAAGGATTGTGGGTCGAACCAGTAGAGGTATCGGGATTCCGGTTCCGGCTTGCTCATGCTTTCAGTCTCCTCATCGGTATCGGCACCGGTCCGGGGGCCGGGACAGGAGGTCTTCCTGCGTGGTTCCCGACTCGTGCGGTGTTCCCGGTTTCATAGGTTTTTCCGATGCCAGATTTTTACCCGGATTTTTGTAAATTTCAACAGTCGAGTGATCCATCAGGCAGCGGTACGCGTTGCTCGAAACACCACGACCGCGAACAGTGCCATGGCGAAAATTGCGGTCATGGACGAGGCTGCGGCGATGGGTTCGGCCTCTGGCATGCCGCCGTAAATCAAGCCAACTCCGATGGTAAGGCCCACGGCGGACAGGTTGCTGAGCCAGAAGTGGATGATTGGCAATTTCCCGGTTTCGGCATGGGGGTAAGCCTTGTAGAAAAGGCTGTACATCATCATCGACACATATCCCAGCAGGTTGAGATGGGCGTGGGTCGGCATCTGGACATGCCTGTGGGAAATGGCCATGTAAATCCCCAGCGCCATGCCCAACAGGGCGTACAGAACCGACAGGCGGACAAAGCGGTCCGAGAGCATGGGTGGACTCCTTTTAGACGGTGGGTGCCGGATGCGGCGCGGAGGGCTTCCCCCCAGGAAGCCCGACCGTCACTCTACGGGAGGCTTTGAGGGAAACACAAGGGGAGTCCACATACGGTGGAGTGCGTGCCCCGCTGCGCCATCGGAGGGAGTCAGTTCCGAATCCCGGCCTCAGGTCTGCCCACCGCCGGGCAGGTGATCCACCGGTTCAAGCAGGTTGTCCTGTTCCTGCGGGACGTGGGGGGGCGGGGAGGCTTCCGGGGCCTCCGGGACGGGCTTCACCGCAAAGGTCTGGATGTCGTTGCCGCAGGATGCGCTCCAGCGCCGTCAGCACCCTGCGGCCGCTGTCCTCGGTGCCGTCGCGCCACGCCTCCAGGCAGGCTTCCGAAATGGGGCCGTTGAGGGGGTGGGGGTTGTACAACAATTTTTTGATGGACCACGGGTTGAGGGACATGGGGTTGTAGTCCGGTGCCAGGTGTCCCTCGGCGATCAGCCGCTGCTCCATGGGGGTGTGGGGCTGCACGCCGATGAAGAAGATCATCGGATAGATGTTCTCTTCTCCCATGATGGCGGCAAAGCGGTGGTAGCTTTCCACCGTTTCCAGCAGGCTTGCCACCGTCTCCCCCGGCATGTTGGGGGAGAAATTGAGGATCAGTTTATGCCGGTAGCCCGCCTGTTTGAGGTTCTGGGCGCCCCGGTACAGGTTGTCCATCCGGAAGCCGAGTTGCATCTCGTTGACCATGCGCTGGGAGCCGGAGGCCAGTCCCACCTCCAGGTCCCCGACCCCGGAGCGCACCATCAGGTCCGCCAGTCCGGGGGTGATGGAACTGGTGCGCACATAGCCGCTCCAGGTGATGTTCAGCCCGCGTTCGATAATGCCGGCCAGAATCGCCTCGGCGTTGGACACGGCGCGGCGGCCGGTGAGGAACTGGGCGTCGGCGAACCAGATGTCGCGGGCGTCCAGATGGCGGTGGAGAAACTCCATTTCGTCCAGCACCCGCTGCGGAGGCCGCAGGGAGACCTGGGTGCCCTCGATGTACGGATAAAGACAGTAGGCGCAGCGATAGGGGCAGCCGCGCTTGGTCTGCACGCTCACCTGATGCCCCCGGTACGCCTCCCACTGGGGAAAAATATCGCGGATGTAGGCGTAGTCGATGGCGCCTTCGGCCAGGTCAAGGGGGGGAGGGGAGGTGGACAGGGCGCTTTCGGTGACCCGCCCCTGCTGATGGAAGCTGATCCTCAGGGGGGCGGGCACGGTCGCCGGAGGGGTGCCCGTGAGTACCCGGTCCAGCACCTGCTCGCCCTCGCCGATCACGCCAATGACGCCGGACGGCAGGCGCGGGGTGAGCTGCTTGTGGAACACCGAAAAGGCCCCGCCGCCGAGCAGGATCAGGGCGTCGGGAAAATTTTTGGCCAAAAGCCGCACGGTGCCCAGGTTTTCCCTGAGGTTGGCGTGGTAGGCGGCCACCATCTTGAGTCCGTTGAAGGACGACAGAACTTTTTTGACCAGGCTGTTGGAATAGAAGAAGTTGAAGGAATTTTCCAGCGAGGCATCGGCCTCGTGGGGGGCGAACACCTGAATGTCGCGCCAACTGATGGCGATGACCTCGGGCCGGAAGGCGCGGATCTCTTCCAGCAGGTAGTCGCGGCGCCGCGCCGGGGGCAGCACCGCCAGATCCAGAAGGCGCTGACGCACATGGGGGTGGTGCTGGCGCACATGTCCGGCCAGGGTGATGGCCCCCAGGGGCCATACCTTGTTGCACGGCAGACGCACATGCAGCACCGAACCGCGCGGGCCGCGGCCCGCGATTGCGGCCAGGGGGTCGCCTGCGGCACCGGTGGCGCCGGGATGCATCGGCGGCCTACTTGACGCCCACGTGCAGCGCCACGATGCCGCCGCACAGGTTGACGTAATGCACCCGGGAAAAGCCGCTGTCGCGCATCATCTGCGCCAAATCCTCCTGGGCGGGGAACTGGGCGATGGAGGCGGGCAGGTATTCGTAGACGCGGGTGGTGTCCCGCGCCACCCGGGAACCGATGCGCGGCAGGATGCTGAAGTTGTAGAACTCGTAGGTCTGGCGCCACAGGGGGTTCACCGGGCGCGAGAATTCCAGGCACACGGCGCGGCCACCGGGCTTGAGGATGCGCACCATTTCCGCAAACGCCTGCTGGCGCCGCACCACGTTGCGCACTCCGAAACCCACGGTGGCGGCGTCGTAGCGGTTGGACTCGAAGGGCAGGGATTCCATGTTGCCGCGGGTGACGTTCACCTGGGTGGCGAGTCCGGCGCGGCGCAGTTTTTCCGCCCCCACGTCGAGCATTTCCTGATTCAGGTCGAGGGCGTCCACATGGCCGTGGGGCCCCATGCGCCGCGCCAGCAGGGCGGCGATGTCGCAGGTGCCGGCGCACAGGTCGGCGGCGCGACCGCCCACGGGGACACGCGCCTCGCGCACGGCGTGCTCTTTCCACAGGTGGTGCAGGCCGAAGGAGAGCAGGGTGTTGTTCAGGTCATAGCGCCGGGCGATGGCGCTGAACATTTCCTGAACCGGTTGTTCCCGGTCGGCGGGGATCGCGTACATGGGTGTCTCCCTTGGACGTTGCGCGTTGCACACCGGGCCGCCGGACGTCGCTGGCCGGGTGCCGGGCTGCGGGGTTGTCGCCAAAGTCTGCCATTATACGGCCTTGAGGCCGCGCCGGAAAACCCGCGCGGCCTCAGGCCCGTCACGGCCCCTTCATGCGCGAGCGCTGCCGCTGCCAGTGGTCCGCCTTGTTGAGGGCGTTGACGTAGGCTCGCGCCGACGCCACCACAATGTCGGGATCGGCCCCCTGCCCGGTGAAGGTGCGCCCGTTGTCGCTGATCTTCACGGTGACGATGCCCTGGGCGTCGGTGCCGCCGGAGATCGCCTGCACGATGTAGGCGGTGAGTTCCGAACGGGTGCCCGAAAGGGCTGCGATGGCGCGGTAGGTGGCGTCTACCGGGCCGTCGCCCTCCGCCTGCCCGGTGTGCTTTTCGCCCCGCACCAGCAGGGTCACCTGGGCCTGGGGAATCTGGTCGGTGCCGCTGCTGGCCTGCATCTTTTCCAGCACGAAGGTGTCGGCGGTGCGCTGGGTTTCGTCGGCGACGATGGCGTCGAGGTCTTCCTCGAACACCTCCTTCTTCTGGTCCGCGAGCTTCTTGAAGCGCAGGAAGGCGCGGCCGAGCTCCTCTTCGGTCAGGGCGTAGCCGAGTTCCTCGAGCTTGCTCTTGAAGGCGTGGCGTCCGGAGTGCTTGCCGAGCACCAGGGTGTGTTCGGTGAGCCCCACCGACTCCGGGGTCATGATTTCGTAGGTGGCCTTGTTCTTGAGCAGGCCGTCCTGGTGGATGCCGGACTCGTGGGAGAAGGCGTTGGCGCCCACGATGGCCTTGTTCGGCTGCACCACCATGCCGGTGATGGAGGTGAGCAGGCGGCTGGCGCGAATAATTTCGGTGCTGTCCACGCCGGTGGTGGTGTCGAACAGGTCGTGGCGGGTTTTGAGCGCCATCACCACCTCTTCCAGCGAGGCGTTGCCGGCGCGCTCGCCAATGCCGTTGACGGTGCACTCCACCTGTCCGGCGCCGGCCGCCACCGCCGCCAGGGAGTTGGCCACGGCGAGGCCGAGATCGTTGTGGCAATGCACGCTGATGACCGCCCGGTCCACGTTGGGCACGCGGCTCCGGAGTTGGGCGATGCGGCGACCGAACTCCTCGGGCACGGCGTAGCCCACGGTGTCGGGAATGTTCACCGTGGTGGCCCCGGCGTGGATCACCGCTTCCACCACGCGGCACAAAAAGTCCATGTCGCTGCGCACCGCATCCTCGGCGGAAAACTCCACGTCCGATGTGTACTTGCGGGCCTGCTTCACGGCGGCCACGGCGGCTTCCAGCACCTGCTCCGGCGTCATGCGCAGCTTGTGCTGCATGTGGATGGGGCTGGTGGCGATGAAGGTGTGGATGCGCCCCCGCTCCGCCGGGGCGATGGCCTCGGCGGCACGGTCGATGTCGGTGGGTATCGCGCGGCACAGGGCGGCGATGGCCGGACCCCGCACCTGGCGGGCGATGTCCTGCACCCCGGAAAAATCGTCCGGGGAGGCGGCCGGAAATCCGGCCTCGATGACGTCCACCTTCAAGCGCGCCAGTTGCCGGGCCATGGCGAGCTTTTCCTCGCGGTTCATGCTGGCCCCGGGGCACTGTTCGCCGTCCCGGAGTGTGGTGTCGAAAATGATGATCTGGCGTGGCATGGCGGTGTTTACCCCTTGCATGAGCGGCGTCCATGGAAGAACGCCTCCACAGCCGCCTATATTATTCTATTTGGCCTCGACGCGCTCAATCTCCTCCTCCCGGATACCTAGCAGGAAGAGGATGGAATCCAGACCGCGCCGGTTGATGTTGTGGGGCGCCATTTCGCGCACCCGGGGTTTGGCGTTGAAGGCGATGCCGAGTCCGGCGATGCCCATCATCGGCAGGTCGTTGGCACCATCGCCGATGGCGATCACCTGATCCAGGCGGATGCCCTCGCTCTCGGCGATTTCCGCCAGCAGTTCCTTTTTGCGCTGGCCGTCCACGATGGGCCCGACGGTCTCTCCGGTGAGTTTTCCGTCCACCACCTCCAGGTCGTTGGCGTAGGCATAATCAAGCCCCAGTTCCTGTTTGAACTGATCGACGAAATAGGTAAAGCCACCGGACAGGATGGCGATGCGGAAACCCATCTCGCGCAGCACCTTTACCAGGGAACGCACGCCGGGGTTGTAGGGCAGGCGCTCGCGCACCTCCTGCAGGCGGTCCACGGGCAGGCCGCGCAGCAGGGCCACACGCTCCCGCAGGGCGCCACGGAAGTCCAGTTCGCCGTTCATGGCGCGGTGGGTGATGCGGGACACCTGCTCCCCGGCCCCCACCAGGGTGGCCAGTTCGTCGATCTGCTCCCCCTGGATCAGGGTGGAGTCCACATCCATGACCACCAGCCGCTTGGAGCGACGGTCCAGCCCCTCGTCCTGCACCGAGATGTCCACGTCGTGGCGGGCCGCCACCGACAGCAGGTCGCGCGCCACCGCCTTGCGATGGCGGGCATCGGTGACGGCAAGCATTTCGATGCAGTGCAGGCGGCGCCGCGCCAGGGTTTCGATGCGGCGGATGTTGGCACCGTATCCGGCCAGGGTGTTGCCGACGGCGGCCATGGCCCGCGCCGGCACCGGCTCGCCAAGCACGGTGACCACCAGAATCAGGTCGTCGCTCCGCTGCGGATGCCGCCGCTCATTGCGCAGTTCGGCGGTGAGGCCGAGTTCACGGGCCAGAAAGGTGAGCCCCTCGTGGGCGTCGGTCATGTGCTCCGGCAGGTCCACGGCAAACGCCAGGATGAGCCGGTCGCCCACCGCCACCTGCTCCACGTCGGTGAGTTCCAGACCCAGGTCGGAGACGCCGTCCAGCAGCCGCCCCAGAATGCCAGGGCGGTCGGGGCCGGTCATATGTACCCACAGGTTGCGCATGGGCAAAAAAATCCGTCCGGCGGCCTTGGGCCGCCTGCAAATCGTTGATCGTGGCGGTGTTCCGGGGAGTGGCCAAAATAGCAGATGCGAGTGGTTCCGGGCAAGGGGGGGGCGCCGCCGGGTCGGAAAGCCGCGAGAGCCCCCCCCCCGTGAGGCCCGGTTTGACAGGGGGCGTGGACTGCCCTATAAAGGCGCGGCAACCATGATCCCTCCGGCCCTCGCACCCGATTACGCCCATTGCACCGCGATCGCCCGTGGCCACTACGAGAATTTTCCGGTGGCCTCGCTGCTGATCCCGGCGCGGTTGCGCCCCCATGTGTGCGCGGTCTACGCCTTCGCCCGGCGCGCCGACGATTTTGCCGACGAGGCGCGTTTCGAAGGCCGTCGACTGGAACGGCTGCGGGGGTGGGAGGAGCAATTTCTGGCGGCCCTGAATGGTGTCGGCCCCGGCCCGTCGGGTGTTTCACGCAATCCGGTGCTGCGGGCTGCGGCCCATACGGCCAGCGTCTTCGATCTGCCTGCCGCGCTGTTCCTCGACCTGCTCTCCGCCTTCCGCCAGGACGTGACGGTGCGGCGCTACGCCACCTTCGCCGACTTGCTGGACTACTGCCGCCGCTCCGCCGATCCGGTGGGGCGGCTGGTGTTGCGCCTGTTCGGATACCGGGATGCGGAGCTGGACCGGCTGTCGGACGCCATCTGCTCGGCCCTGCAACTGGCCAATTTCTGGCAGGACGTGGCGGTGGATGCCGCCAAGGGACGTATTTACCTGCCGGTCGAGGATCTGCACCGCTTCGGTGTGTCCGCCGATGCGGTGCTGGCGGGGGGGGCTCTGGATGAGGCGGCAATGGAGCGCTTCCGCGACTTGCTGGGGTTCCGGATTGCCCGCACCCGCGCCCTGTTTCAGGACGGAAAACCCCTGTGCCAGCGGGTGGGGGGGCGGCTGGGCATGGAACTGAAGGCGGTGTGGCTGGGGGGCATGGCCATTCTGGACGGTATCGAGGCGGTGGACTGCGACGTGTTTCGCCGCCGTCCGGCCCACACCTCCGCCGCGCGGCTGCGCATGGCGGCGCGGGTGCTGGTGCCGGGGGGGTTCCGCCGTGCCTACGCCGGAGGGGCGGCGCATGACTGACGTGGCCTCCGCATCGGCCCCGGCTGCCGCTGCCCGGGCCCCGGTCACCTCCGCCGAGGCTCAGGCCTGCTGCACTGCGGTCACCCGCGCGGCCGGGTCCAGTTTCTATTACGCCTTTTTGCCCATGGCGCGCCCCCGGCGCGAGGCCATGTTCGTCATTTACGCCTTCTGCCGCCACGCCGACGATATCGTGGACGAGTCCGACGATGCCGGGGCCGCCGCCCGGGAACTGGAGGCCTGGCGGGCGGAAACGCGGCAGGCCCTGTCCGGCGAGGCGGGCGCGGTTCATCCCATCCTCCAGCGGCTGGCCGAGGTGGTGCGGGAGTACGGCATTGATCCCGGCCTGCCCTTTGTACTGCTGGACGGCATGGCCATGGACCTGGAGGGGGTGAATTATCCCGATTTTGCGGCCCTGTCCCGCTACTGCTACCGGGTGGCGTCGGTGGTGGGGCTGATGTGTATCCGGGTGTTCGGCTGTACCGACCCGGCGGCGGAACGCTTTGCCGTGGCCCACGGCATGGCCTTTCAACTCACCAACATCGTGCGCGACGTGGCGCGGGACGCCGCCATGGGGCGCGTCTACCTGCCCGAAGACGACATGGCGCGTCTGGGGGTGAGCCGCGCCGCCGTGCTGGGGGGGCGGTTTGCCGATCCGGAACTGCGGCGTCTGCTGGCGCTGCTGCGGGACCGTGCCGAGGGGTTCTACGACGAAGCCGCCGCCATCGCTCGCGCCCTGCCGACGCGGGAGCGCCGTTTGCTGCTGCCGTCGCGCATCATGGGCTCCATCTACCGGGCGCTGCTGGACGAGATCGCGGGACGCGATTACCGCATCGAACCGCTGGTCACCGTGTCCGCCCCGCGCAAGCTGCTGCTGGCGGGCCGCGCCTTCCTCGATCACCTGCTGGACCGCTGGTGAGCGCCTCGCGCGGCAGGGGGGGCGAGGCGGTCCACGTCATCGGCGCCGGTTTCGCCGGGGCCGCCTGCGCCCTGCGTCTGGCCGACGCCGGGGAGCAGGTGGTGGTGTGGGAGGCGGGAGCCGCCCCCGGTGGACGCGCCATTTCGCGCCGCGATCGGAAAAACGGCGAGGAACTGGACAACGGCCCGCATCTGTTCATGGCCTGTTACACCCATGTGCTCAGGGTGCTGGAGCGGCTGGGCACCGACCGTCATCTGGCGTTTCAGGAGCGGCTGCACATCCCCCTGCTGGATGCCGGGAGGCGTCTGGCCTTGAGCTGCCCCC
This sequence comes from Nitrospirota bacterium, assembly GCA_029858285.1. GTDB lineage: Bacteria > Nitrospirota > JACRHL01 > JACRHL01 > JACRHL01 > JAOUFN01. The sequence goes on from JAOUFN010000003.1 coordinate 164,253, forward strand.
CGCTACCCCATCCGCTGCATCTGGTGGCGGGATTGCTGGGGCTGGGTGGCGTGGGGACGTGGGGCAAGATCGCCCTGCTGCAGGCCGGGGACCGGCTAAAAGGCGTGGAGCCGCGCCCGGACGAGAGCGTGGCGGACTATCTGAACCGCATTGGCGCCCCGCTGGCGTCGCAGCGCATCCTGTGGGACCCCCTGTGTCGGGCGGTCAGCAACCTGGCCCTGAACGAGGCCGCCGCCGGGCCGTTTGTCGCCGCCCTGCGCATTGCCCTGTTGCAGGGGCCGCAGGCGGCGCGGCTGGGGTGGTCGCGGGTGGGGCTGGGGGAATTGTTGCGGCCGCTGGAAAAGACCGTCGCCGCCACGGGCGGAAGCTGGCGCCGGGAACGGGCGCGGGGGCTGTCAGTGGACGGGGGTGGACAAATTTCCGGGGTGGTGGATGCCGGTGGCCGCACCCATGCGGCCCGCCGGGTGGTGATCGCCACCGATCCGTGGGGTGCGGCGCCCTTGCTCGCCTCCACCGGCGTCCTGGAGGCGGGGCAGATGGCGGAACGGGTGGCCGGGTGCGGCAAGTCCCCCATCGTGTCGGTTTATCTGTGGCTGGACCGGCAAGCCCTGACGCTGGACCCGCTGGCTCCGTTCATCGGCTTTACCGCCGGGGGGCCTGATTCCGGTGTCGGTTCCGCAGCCGATTCCGGTGTGGCGGGCGGTGTGGCGGAGTGGGTTTTCGACCGTGACCGGCTGGAGGGGGTGACGCCGGGGGGTGGCCAGCGGCTGGTGACCATCACCAGCGCGGCGGATGCGCTCATGGCCCTCTCCCACGAACGGGCCGTGGCGGCGGTGTGGGAGCACCTCACCGCCCAGCTTCCCGAATTGTCACGGGCACGGCTGGTGCAAGCCCGGGTGGTCAAGGAGGGGCGTTCCACACCGCGTCTGACGCCGGGCGTCTTCCGGCCCCGTCCGGGGGCGGTGCCGGGGGTAACCGGGCTGTTTGTGTGCGGCGACCTGACCGACACCGGCCTGCCTGCCACCATGGAGGCGGCGGCGCTGTCGGGATTTCTGGCCGCCGGGGCGGTGCTCGGTGCGGCAGACGGGCAGGCGGCAGACGGGCAGAAGGTGGGCGGGAACGGGGGCAGATAGACGGATTCCGGCTACCCCTTGCCGCACTCCGCGCAGCGTCCGTCCACCAGCAGGGATTCCTTCACATGTTCGCCGCAGGCGATGCACGGCGCGGCGGTAAAGCCACCGGACCTGGCGGGCGGCGGCAGGGTGATGGGCCGGATGCGGAACAGGGTCTCCGCCGGAGCCTCCAGCACCTGTCGCATGCGCGCTTCGTGCTGCGCCTCGAAGGCGGCCCCTTCTGCGGCATTCAGGCGGCCGGATTTCCAGTCTCCCATGCGGGTGCGGAAGTTGCGGTCGCGGTCGAATGTTTCCCAGTAGTGCACGTACACCCGCACACCCCGGCCGCTGGCGTCCTGCAACAGCAGTACCGGCTTGCCGGAGCCGACGGGGACCAGGTTGCGCTTGCCGAAGGTGCAACCGGTCATGGACTGGATGGCGTCCACCCAGCAGGTGTCGTTGCCCACGGTCGCGGTCAGCCCGGTTTGGCCAATTCCCTGTGCGGCGAGGGCCTCCAGGGCGGCGGCGGCCACCCGGTACCCCATGGCGATGTCCAGGCAGCGGTGGCCGTGAAACGCCACCACCGGCTGGAAACCGGCCGGGTCGCTGTTTGGGGTGCTCATTCCGGCAGTTCGATTTCCGGCGGGTCCGCCTCGCGGTACAGCACCACGGTGCGCCCCAGGGTCTGCACCCAGTGGGCGCGGGCGGTTTTGGCCAGATCGTGGGCCAGGTCCCGTGCGTTCTCGCCGCAGTTCGGGTTCACCGACAGCTTGACCAGCTCCCGGTGCGCGAACTCCGCTTCCAGGCTGCCCAGCACTCCGTCTGACAACCCCTCCTTGCCGATCTGGATGGTGGGTTTTAGCTGGTTGGAGAGGGAGCGCAGGTAGCGGCGTTGCTTGCCGGTGAGTTCCGGGAGGGACATGGGGACAAAATTCCGCTCTGGGGGGTCAGTAAAAAAGGTTGGTAATTTTTTTTTGAAGGGTCAGTGATAGGTCTGTTCCGGGCCGGGGAAAGCACCCCCGCGCACTTCGTCGGCGTAGGTCCGCAGCGCCTTTTTGATGGTGCGGGACAGGTGCGCGTAAGGCTTGACGAATTTGGGATAGTTGCCGTCCCCCAGCCCCAGCAGGTCGTGCCACACCAGAATCTGACCGTCGCAATGCACCCCGGCGCCGATGCCCACGGTGGGGACGGCGACCGCCTGGCTGATCTGCCGGGCGAGCTTTTCGGGAATCCCCTCCAGCAGCAGGGAAAACACCCCCGCCTGTTCCAGCGCGCGGGCCTCGCTCAGGATGCGTTCGGCTTCCGCCGTCTCCTTGCCCTGTACCCGGTAGCCACCCATGGCGTGGACCGACTGGGGGGTGAGGCCGATATGCCCCATCACCGGAATGCCCGCTTCCACCAGTGCCGCCACCCGCTCCACGGCGGCGGCGGAACCGCCCTCGAGTTTGACCGCAGCGGCCCCCCGGGCGAGAAATTTTCCGGCGTTCTTCAGGGCGACGGCCACGCTCTGCTGGTAGGACATGAACGGCATGTCGGCCATTACCAGGGCGTTGTTGACGGCCCGCACCACCATGCCGGTGTGATAGAGCATCTGTTCCATGGTCACCGGCAGGGTGGTGGCAAGCCCCTGCACCACGGTGCCCAGGGAATCCCCCACCAGAATCAGGTCGATGCCCGCCGCGTCTGCGAGTTTGGCGGACGGGTAGTCGTAGGCGGTGACGGCGGTGATGCGGCGGCCTTCGGACTTCATGCCGCGGATGTCGCGCACGGTCAGGGTCATGGCAAGAGAAAATCCTCCACGTGGGGCCGGGGGTAGAGGCCGGCGCGGGTGACGATGTCGGGCACGGTCTCCTCGCAGAATACCGCCATGATGTGGATTCCCGCCACTCCGGGGATGTGGCGCACCCCCTCGATCACCTCCAGACAGATGTTCACCCCTTCCGCCAGCGCCTGTTCCGGGCCGCCAGCGGCCTCGGCCACGCGCAGCCGTTCGATCAGGTGCGGGGGCACCACGATGCCGGGCACGTGGGCGTTCATGTATTCGGCCATGCGCACGCTCTTCAACGGCGCGACCCCGGCCAGCACCTTCACGCGCTGGTGCAGCCCTTCGGCCACCACCAGGCGCATCAGGGCGTCGAACTGCTCCACATCGAACACCATCTGGGTCTGCACGAACTCGGCGCCCTTGTCGGCCTTCTTTTCCAGGCGCCGCACCATGGCGTCCATGCTCACCGACACCGGGTTGAAGGCCGCCCCCAGATAGAATTGCGGCGCCTCCTTGATCGGCTTGCCGTTGGCCAGGGTGCCGGTTTCGCGCATCAGCCGCACCATCTTGAGCAGCTTGAAGGAGTTGACGTCGAACACCGGCCGCGCCTCGGGGTGGTCGCCGATGCGCGGCGAGTCGCCGGACAGGGCCAGTAAATTGCGCAGTCCCAGTGCCCAGGCCCCCAGCAAATCGGCCTGAATGCCGATCAGGTTGCGGTCGCGGCAGGTCATCTGCAACACCGGCTCCACCCCCTCGCCCCGCACCACCAGCGAGCAGGCGAAGGAACTCATGCGCACCACCGCCGTCTGGCAGTCGGTGAGGTTGGCGGCGTCCACATAGGGCAGCACCATGCGCGCCTTGTCGATCAGCGGCTGGGTGACGGCGCTCTTGGGCGGGGTGAGTTCGGCGGTAACGGCAAAGTGCCCGGCGCGCAGCACGGCCTCCAGGCGGCTCCGGGGCGGCGAGGTGGACATGGCTATTCGGCGGCCTCCGCGGCCAGACTGCGGGCCGAGATCACGGTGTTTTCCAGCAGCATGGCGATGGTCATGGGGCCGACGCCGCCGGGCACCGGGGTGATCCACCCGGCCACCTCGCGTACCGGCTCAAAATCCACATCGCCGCAAATGCCGCCTTCCGCCAGGCGGTTGATGCCCACGTCGATCACCACCGCGCCGGGTTTGACCATGGCGGCGGAGATCATGCGCGGCTTGCCCACGGCCACTACCAGAATGTCGCCGCGCCGGGTGTGTTCCGCCAGGTCGCGGGTGTGCTGGTGGCAGACGGTGACCGTGGCCCCGGCCTGCATGAGCATGATGGAGATGGGCTTGCCCACGTTGCCTGCCCCCACCACCACGGCGTGGGCGCCCTTGACCTCGATGCCGCACACCTGAAGCAGCTTCATGATGCCGAACGGGGTGCAGGGGGCAAAGATCATGTCGCCGATCATCAGACGGCCGATGTTGGTTTCGTGAAAGCCGTCCACGTCCTTGCGCGGACTGATGGCGGCGATCACCTCCACTTCGTTGATGTGGGGCGGCAGGGGCAGTTGCACCAGAATGCCGTCCACCATGGCGTCGTAGTTGAGGCGCTGGATCAGGGCGAGCAGGTCGTTCTGGGTGGTGTCGGCGGGCAGGTGGTGCACGTTGCTGGTGATGCCCACGTCACGGCAGGCATGCACCTTGTTGCGCACATAGATTTCGGAGGCCGGGTCGCTGCCCACCAGAATCACGTCGAGCCCCACGTGGTGGCGCTTTTCCTTGAGCAGCGCCACCTCTTTGGCCAGTTCCGCGCGCAGCCCCTGGGCGATGCGTTTTCCATCAATGATCTTGGCGGTCACGGATCAATCTCTTCCACTTTCAATTTGTGCCACCGGGCACGCGACCGGAACACGCGATCACCCGGGTGGGGCTGATCACCGCGTCCACCGGGCAATCCCCGGGGCCGACCGGCACCGTTTCGACGATCTGCCCATCCAGGGCCAGGGCCACCTTGTAGCCCGGACAGCCACCCAGCAGCCGGTCAAAAAAACCGCGCCCGTAGCCCAGCCGATTGCCGGCGGGGTCGAAGGCCAGCCCCGGCAGCAGGAACATGTCCACCTGGTCCGGTTCCACCGGCGCGCAGGTGTCCTTCGGCTCCGGAATGCCCCAACGCCCGGCGGGGGCCAGGTCGTGTACCGGGTTTTTCACCTGAAACAGCAGCAGGCGGTCGCCCGCCACGCGGGGCAGCACCAGGCGTTTGCCGGTGAGCAGGGCGCGGGCCATGAGCGCCGAGGTGCGCACCTCGCTGCCGATATGGGCGTACACCAGCAGGGTGCGGGCCTGCTGAAACGCGGCCACATGTACCAGACGCGACTCGACTTCCTCGCTGAGAATGTCGACCTCGGCGGCAGACAGTCCGTCCCGCCAGGAGCGTATCCGGCGTCTCAGGGTGTCCTTTTCCTGTGCGGTATCCATGGGTTAAACCGTTGCGGGAGTAGACCCGAAAGCGCGGCTCAAGTCAAGCCGTGGGCGGGTTGAATCCCCCGGCTCCGGTTGACTTGGGGGTGCCTGGTGCCTATGATTCCCCGTTTCCCCGACGCTTATTGCCGAAGTGGTGGAATTGGTAGACACGCTGTCTTGAGGGGGCAGTGGGGGTAACCCCGTCCGGGTTCGAGTCCCGGCTTCGGCACCAACGGGCCGTCCAGAGTAGTCCGGTAAAGTCCACGAAGCCCGCATTTCCCCAAGGATTGCGGGCTTTTTGTTGAAAATTGGTTGCGCGGGGGCGTGGCCGACTGTTTTCGCTTTACCACGTCCAGCGCCAAAATCCGTAGCAAATCGGCCACTGGCCCTTGGGGGGGGGAGCCGGTCACCTCCGGTTCATCCACACCTCCTTTGCTTCCAATGGCTTCCAATTCCAGGCATTTGGGTGTCTATGAAAGCGGGTGAAGTTCAGCCAGCATGTTGGAGATATACTCAGGGGTGGACGGTCGTTCCTGGAATTACATCCAGCAGGAACTCCCCAACCTGGCCGCCCGGTTTGAAGACGTTCTGAGGAGGTTTGCGGAATGAGCATCTACACAGATATCGAGGATGCCTGCGACGCATATCTGGAGAGGTTTGGTAGTGGCGCCCCTACCCTTGGCCTTTCGGATGACGAGGCCATCCGCGCCATCGAGGAGGCCCTGCTCACCGGCCAGCCGATGACGCGCCCGGACATGGATAACCTTCCACCCGGAGCGTATTTCTAACCCCCCCATCCCGGACAGACCCCGGTCTGGCTGTGTCCGCCCACTCCCGGTAGCCTCCGGGTGAACGCCCCCTGAGCGTCCACCACGGCACGGGAGGAGACAAGCGATGGCGGCACTTGTGCTTGATACAACCACGACCGCTGGCACTTCGGGTTTGCCGATGCCGACAAGAGGGGGCACATTTGGCCTTGAGGATGGCGCGGGCGACACGGTGAATCTCCCGGCCGTAACCTTGCCAGAAGGCATGAGTGCCATGTGGGGGACAGGGAGTCCCCACCCCGCCCAACCTCATTTCCATTCCCCCATAATCACGGAACTGCGCCGCAGCCACTTGGCCCTGTTGGCCCCTGTCCGGCTCTCGCGGACCGGGAATCCGCACTGGACGCGGTGAATGCCGAAACGAGTGTGGATGGCGCCATTTGACGCCAAAACAATCTGCGGCTGATCGTTTGCGACGACGACCACCGCACCCCCGGCAAGCCCGGCCTGCCAAGGCCCACGGGTTCCGCCGTGCAAGGAAATCAGGGCAGCCGGCCCCGCTCCTCCATCATTTTGGGGAAACGTTTCATCAGCAGCCCCACCACCATCCCCACCGCAAAGCCCAGGGCGATGTTGCGCGTGCCCAGCGCCACGCCCCCGATCAGCAACGCCAGAAATGCCGCCCGTCGGTGGGGCAGCACGTCGCGGATCATCATGCAGTGCTCAATGCCCACATAGACCAGGAGCACCCCCAGCACGGCGGGGGGGATCAGCGCAAACAATCCGTGTACCGCATCGCCGAACATCAGTCCTGCGCCCACGAACAGGGCGCCCAGAAAGACGGTGGCCCGACCGGTGCGGGCGCCAAAACTGTAGTGAGCGGTCAGACCCCCGGCGCCATGGCAGCACGGCATGGCGCCGAAAAAGCCGCCGATCAGGTTGCCGATTCCCAGCGAGACGCATACAGACCTCGGGGTCACCCTTTTCGCCGCCTCCCCGAAATAGTCACGGGAGATATGGCAGGTGGACACCACCGAGTTGCCGAAGGTGAGGGGGAGTTGGGGGACGACCATCAACAAAAATGCGCCGGCGAGGTCGTTCCAGGTGGGTGGCAGCAGGGCGGGGATGGTCAGGTCGCCGCCGATGGCGGGCATGCTCCCGGCGGGCGCCATGAACAGGCCGACCAAGAATCCCATGGGCAGTATCACCAGTGTCGCCGGAATTTTGTGCTGCACCGACAACCCGAGCACGATCACCCCGCTGACAGCCGCCAGCCCCATCATGACCCAGATGCCGCCGCCGGATGGCCCTGAGGCTGCAAATCCGGAGGGCGGGTTGATGACCAGTTCCAGCCCCTTTTGCACCAGAAACAGGCCCACCGCGAGCTGAATGCCCCGCACTACCGGTTTGGTGAAGATGCGGGACAGAAGTCCGGCCAGATCGGTGGCGGCCAACAGCAGCAGGATGACGCCCATCCAGATGCCGGTGGCGCCGATCAGGCGGGCCGACGCGCCGGTGGCGATGGCAATTACCGCCATGGCCTTCAACGGCTGCACCGGCAACGGAATTCTGAAGTAGAAGCCGGTAATCAGATAATGCAGACCGACGAAGCAGAACACGGCCACCGGCGACAGGCCGTTGTTGACGATCAACAGGATGGCCAGGGGCAAAAGGGTGCCCAGATCGCCCAGCCCGCCGCCCAGTTCGCGAAGATTTCTTGCGATGGAATCCCTTGTCGGCATGGTCCTTCCCTCCGGTCCGTAGTATTACACGCCGGTTCGTGGATTGTGCCCCCCCGTCACCATTTTTGGCGGCCACGCCGCTCCCTCTGGTGGTGTGGACAGACTCCGGGGAAGTGCTACCGTAAAAATGGCCGGAGCGGACCGGCGAAACCCCGTGAGTGCTGAAGTATTTCGGGTAAACAGCCGAATCCACATGTGGGACGACCGCGCCCGCATGGGTCGGAGCGGCTGGTGCCCGGACGTATCGCAGTCGGCTGAGGGAAAAAGACATGGGACACCTGAAGAACGTGACGTCCGGGGATCAGACCCGGGCACTGACCGCAAGCACGCTGGCCTTTGCCGTCTGCTTTGCGGTCTGGACGCTGTTTTCGATCATCGGCATCAAGATCAAGGCGGACCTGGGGCTGAACGACACCCAGTTCGGCCTGTTGATCGCCACGCCGATCCTTACCGGCTCCCTGTCCCGATTCTTCCTCGGCATCTGGTCCGACCAGTACGGCGGGCGGCTGGTCTATACCCTGCAAATGCTGGCCACCGCAGGTGCGGCCATGCTGCTGACCCAGGCGGAAACCTACCCCATGTTCCTGCTGGCGGCGCTTGGCATCGGCCTTGCGGGCGGCAGTTTCGCGGTGGGCGTGGCCTATGTGTCCACCTGGTACCCGAGCGAGCGTCAGGGCACGGCTCTGGGAGTTTTTGGCGTTGGCAACATTGGTGCGGCGATCACCAGTTTCGGCGCGCCGCTCCTGCTGGCGGCCATGGGCGGCCAGTGGCAGGGCGTGGTGCGCATTTATGCGCTGGTCATGCTGGCCACTGCCGTGCTGTTTTTCCTGTTTTCCAAAACCGATCCGGCCATCGCCGACCGCGAGGCCAACAAGGTCCAGCGGCCCTCGTTTGCCCAGCAGATGGAGCCGCTCAAGCACCTGCAGGTGTGGCGCTTTTCGCTCTACTATTTCCTGGTGTTTGGCGCCTTTGTGGCGCTGGCCCTGTGGATGCCCCGCTACCTGATGGGGGCGTACGGCCTGAGCCTGAAAACCGCCGGTCTGCTCACCGCCTGCTTCTATGTGCTGCCGGCCAGCCTCTTCCGGGCCTATGGCGGCTACCTTTCGGACCACTACGGCGCGCGCACCGTCATGTACTGGGTGTTCGGCGTCTCGCTGGTGGCCACCTTCATGCTCTCCTACCCGAGCACGGACTACACGATTCACGGTATCAAGGGGCCGATCCAGTTCTCCACCAGCATGGGGCTGGTGCCGTTCGTGATCATGGTGGCGATCCTCGGTTTTTACATGTCCCTGGGCAAGGCGGCGGTCTACAAGCACATCCCGGTGTACTACCCGGAAAACGTCGGTTCCGTGGGCGGTCTGGTGGGCATGATCGGCGGTCTGGGCGGCTTTTTCCTGCCCATCGCATTCGGTGTCATGAACGACCTGACCGGCGTGTGGACCGGCTGTTTCATGCTGCTGTTCGGGCTGTTCGCCACCGCCACCCTGTGGATGCATTTTGCCATCCAGCACATGGAGCGGGGCGTTGCCACTCACGACCTGCGGCACCTGCCGCAACTGCCGGAAATGGCCGACATCCATGTGCCGGGCAAACACGGCGATGCCATGGGGCCGGTGATTGTCGACTGGCGCCCGGATGAGGAGGAATTCTGGGAAGCGACGGGCAAGAAGGTGGCGCGCCGCAACCTGTGGATTTCCATCCCGTGCCTGCTGCTGGCCTTCTCGGTGTGGCTGGTGTGGAGCGTGGTGGTGGCCAAGCTGCCGGCCATCGGCTTCAACTACACCACCAACCAGTTGTTCTGGCTGGCGGCGTTGCCGGGTCTGTCCGGCGCTACCCTGCGCATTTTCTATTCCTTCATGGTGCCGATCTTCGGCGGTCGCCTGTGGACCACGCTGACCACCGGATCGCTGCTCATCCCGGCGTTCGGCATCGGTTACGCGGTGCAGAACCCGAGCACCCCCTACGCCCTGTTTCTGGTGCTGGCGCTGCTGTGCGGCTTTGGCGGCGGCAATTTTGCCTCGTCCATGTCCAACATCAGCTTCTTCTTCCCGAAAAAGGAGAAGGGTCAGGCCCTGGCCATGAACGCGGGACTGGGCAACGCCGGCGTCAGCGTGATGCAGTTCCTGGTGCCGCTGGTCATTACTGCGGGGGTGTTCGGATTTCTGGGCGGCAAGCCGCAAGTCCTCCCCGACGGGTCCAGCCTGTGGCTGCAGAACGCCGGGTTCATCTGGGTGCCGTTCCTGATCGCCGCCACGCTGGCCGCCTGGTACGGCATGAACGACCTCGGCAGCGCCCGGGCGTCGTTCAAGGAGCAGTCGATCATCTTTTCACGCAAGCACAACTGGGTCATGTGCTGGCTGTACACCGGAACCTTCGGTTCGTTCATCGGCTATTCAGCGGGATTCCCGCTGCTGGCCAAGATGATGTTCCCGGAAGTGAACTCCCTCAAGCTGGTGTTTCTGGGGCCGTTGATCGGTGCCGCCTCCCGTGCCGCCACGGGCTGGATTTCCGACAAGTACGGTGGCGCCCGGGTGACCTTGTGGACCTTTGCCACCATGGTCGGAGCGGTGGCCGGGGTGCTCTATTTCCTGGCCATCAAGGACCAGCCGGGGGCGTTCTGGGGCTTCTTTGCCATGTTCATGGTGCTGTTCTGCGCCACCGGGGTGGGGAACGCCTCCACCTTCCAGATGATTCCGGTCATCATGGGCAAGGAGATCGACCGGCTGATGCCCACGCTGTCGCAGGCCGAACGCGCCGCCCAGGCCTCCAGGGAGTCCGCCGCGATCATCGGCTTCACCTCGGCCATCGCGGCTTACGGGGCGTTCTTCATTCCCAAGTCCTACGGCACCTCCATCGCCCTGACCGGCGGCCCCTCCGCCGCCCTGTGGGGATTTTTGACTTTTTATGTCACCTGCATGGTGGTGACGTGGTATTTCTATACCCGTCGCGATGGCTTGCTGTCCGACACCGGGAGAGGGGTTCCCCCGGTTGGCGCGGCATCGGTTGAGGGTAAAGCCAGTTCCACCACATCGGCGATCGTCAAACCGACCGAATCCAAAAAGGTCTCGCCGATATAGATAGCGCGGGGGTTGACATAGATGAGCCACTTCATCGATCGGCTGACCTATTTTTCCAGGGTCGAGGGCCGGTTTTCCGGTGGACACGGCATCGTCACCGGGGAGAGCCGGGACTGGGAGAAAGCCTATCGCGGGCGGTGGGCCCACGACAAGGTGGTACGCTCCACCCACGGGGTCAACTGCACCGGCTCCTGTAGCTGGAAAATCTATGTCAAGAACGGGCTGGTCACCTGGGAGACCCAGCAGACCGACTACCCGCGCACCCGGCCCGACCTGCCCAACCATGAACCCCGTGGCTGCTCCCGCGGGGCCAGTTATTCCTGGTATCTGTACAGCGCCGCCCGCCTGAAATACCCGCTGGTGCGGGCGCGCCTGCTGAAGCTGTGGCGTGCCGCCAGGGCGCAGCATCCAGACCCGGTGGACGCCTGGGGAAGTATTGTTTCCGATCCAGAAAAATCGAACGAATACAAAAAGATAAGAGGTCTTGGCGGATTCGTCCGCGCCAGTTGGGACGAGGTCAACGAAATCACCGCCGCGTCCAACATCTACACCACCAAAACCTTCGGGCCGGACCGGGTGATCGGGTTTTCGCCGATCCCGGCCATGTCCATGGTGTCCTATGCCGCGGGCTCCCGCTATCTGTCCCTGATGGGCGGGGTGTGCATGAGCTTTTACGACTGGTATTGCGACCTGCCTCCCGCCTCGCCCCAGACCTGGGGAGAGCAGACCGACGTGCCCGAGTCCGCCGACTGGTTCAACTCGTCCTACATCATCGCCTGGGGTTCCAACGTGCCCCAGACCCGCGCGCCGGACGCCCATTTTTTCACCGAAGTCCGCTACAAGGGCACCAAGACCGTGTCGGTGACGCCGGACTACGCGGAAATCTCCAAGCTGGTGGACATTGCCCTGCACCCGCGCCAGGGCACCGACTCGGCCATGGCCATGGCCATGGGCCACGTGGTGTTCAAGGAGTTCCACCTGGGGGGCAAATCGGAGTATTTCGCCGACTACTGCCGCACCTATACCGACATGCCCACCGTGGTGCTGCTGGAACAAAAGGAAGGGGTTTGCATCCCCGACCGCACCCTGCGCGCCGCCGACTTTGAAGGCGACCTGAACACCACCAACAACGCCGAGTGGAAGCCGGTGGTTTATGACGAAACCAGCGGCGGGTTTGCCGTGCCGGACGGCTCCATCGGCTCCCGCTGGGGCGAGGCGGGCAAGTGGAATCTGGACGGCCGGGACAACGCGTCCGGCGCTGCGCTGCGCCCCCGGCTCTCCTTTATCGAGGGGCGGGACGAGGTGGTGGCGGTGGCCTTCCCGTACTTCGGCAACCAGCCCCACGACTCGGAAATTTTCGCCCACACCGACCACGCCGGCATCCAGTTGCGCAACGTGCCGGTGCGCCGGGTGCAGCTCAAGGGCGGCAGGTCGGCACTGGTGGCCACCGTCTACGACCTGATGGCCGCCAACTACGCCATCGACCGGGGTCTGGGGGGGGGAAACACCGCCGCTGATTACGACGATGACGTGCCCTATACCCCGGCGTGGCAGGAAAAAATCACCGGGGTGCCCCGTGCCCGGGTGATCCGGGTGGCCAGGGAGTTCGCCGACAACGCCCACCGCACCAGGGGCCGCTCCATGGTGATTCTGGGCGCGGCGATCAACCACTGGTACCACATGGACATGACCTACCGGGGGATCATCAACCTGCTGGTCATGTGCGGCTGTGTGGGGCAGTCCGGCGGCGGCTGGGCCCACTATGTGGGGCAGGAAAAGCTGCGCCCGCAAACCGGCTGGCTGCCGCTGGCCTTTGCCCTGGACTGGAGCCGTCCGCCGCGCCAGATGAACTCCACCTCCTTTTTCTACAGCCACTCCAGCCAGTGGCGCTACGAACGGTTGCGGGTGGACGAGATTCTCTCGCCCCTGGCGGACCGCCAAAAGTGGGCGGACCACTCGCTGATCGACTGCAACGTGCGTTCCGAGCGCATGGGGTGGCTGCCGTCCGCGCCGCAGTTGCACGAAAACCCCCTGTCCCTGGCGGCCAAAGCCAAACAGGCGGGGAGGGACACCAAAGAGCATGTGGTGGAGCGGCTCAAATCCGGCGACCTGCAATTCGCCTGCGAGGACCCGGACCACGCCAGCAATTTTCCGCGCAACCTGTTCGTCTGGCGCTCCAACATCCTGGGGTCGTCCGGCAAGGGGCACGAGTACATGCTCAAGCACCTGCTTGGCGCCCAGAACGCCGTGATGAGCGAGGATCTGGCCGGGTTGGGGCAGCCAAAACCGTCCGAGGTGAAGTGGCACGACAGCGCGCCGGAAGGGAAGCTGGATCTGGTGGTGACCCTGGACTTCCGCATGTCCACTACCGCCGTCTATTCCGACATCGTGCTGCCCACCGCCACCTGGTACGAAAAGAACGACCTCAACACCTCCGACATGCACCCCTTCATCCACCCCCTGTCGCGGGCGGTGGACCCGGCCTGGGAGAGCCGTTCGGACTGGGACATCTTCAAGGGGCTGGCGAAAACGTTCTCGGCATTGTGCGTTGGCCACCTGGGGGTGGAAACCGATCTGGTGACCGTGCCCATCCTGCACGACACCCCCGGTGAACTGGCCCAGCCCATGGGGGTGAAGGACTGGAAAAAAGGCGAGTGCGAGGCGGTGCCCGGCAAGACCATGCCGAATCTGGTGGAGGTCACGCGGGACTACCCGGCGCTGTACAAAAAATTCACCTCCCTGGGGCCGCTGCTGGAAAAGCTCGGCAACGGCGGCAAGGGGATCGGCTGGAACACCGACGCCGAAGTGGCCTTCCTCGGCAAGCTGAACCGCACGGTGACGGAAGCGGGGGTTTCCCACGGGCGGCCAAGGATCGAAACCGACATCGACGCCGCCGAGGTGGTGCTGAGCCTGGCACCGGAGACCAACGGTCAGGTGGCGGTCAAGGCGTGGCAGGCGCTGGGCAAGATCACCGGCCGCGACCACACCCATCTGGCGCGCCCCAAGGAGGACGAAAGGCTGCGCTTCCGGGATTTGCAGGCCCAGCCGCGCAAGATCATTTCGTCCCCCACCTGGTCGGGACTGGAAGACGAGCACGTCAGCTACAACGCCGGCTACACCAATGTGCACGAGCGCATCCCCTGGCGCACCCTCACCGGCCGCCAGCATTTTTATCAGGACCACGAGTGGATGCGCGACTTTGGCGAAGGGCTGTGCGTCTACAAGCCGCCCATTTCCACCCGCACTATCACCGAGGCGGTGAAACGGCGTGGCGGGGACAGTCGCCAGATTGCCCTCAACTACATCACGCCGCACCAGAAGTGGGGCATCCACTCCACCTATTCGGACAACCTGCTGATGCTGACCCTGAACCGGGGTGGCCCGGTGGTGTGGCTGTCGGAAACCGACGCCGGCAAGATCGGCGTGGCCGACAACGACTGGATTGAGCTGTACAACGCCAACGGCGCCATCACCGCCCGCGCGGTGGTGTCCCAGCGGGTGCCGGAGGGGCTCGTCATGATGTATCACGCCCAGGAAAAAACCATCAACACCCCCGGCAGCGTCATCACCGGCAAACGCGGCGGCATCCACAACTCGGTCACCCGCGCGGTGATGAAACCCACGCACATGATCGGTGGCTACGCCCAACTGGCGTGGGGCTTCAACTACTACGGCACGGTGGGCTCCAACCGGGATGAATTCGTCCTCGTGCGCCGGGTGGAGCAGGTGGACTGGCTGGACAAACCGTATGTGGAAGGCCAGCCCCTTGGCGTGGAGGCGATGAAATGACCATCCGCGCGCAGATCGCCATGGTGCTGAATCTGGACAAGTGCATCGGCTGTCACACCTGTTCGGTCACCTGCAAGAACGTGTGGACCTCCCGCAGCGGCGTGGAGTACGCCTGGTTCAACAACGTGGAAACCAAGCCCGGAGTGGGCTACCCCCAGCATTGGGAAGATCAGGACAAATGGAACGGCGGCTGGACCCTGAACGGCTCCGGCAAGCTGGTGCCCAGGGCGGGGGGCAAGATCAGCAGCCTGCTCAAGATTTTCGCCAACCCGGACCTGCCGGAAATCGACGACTATTACGAGCCGTTCACCTTCGAGTACGGCCACCTGGCCAATGCCCCCGAAAGCCAGGCCGTGCCCACTGCGCGCATGCACTCGGCCATTACCGGAAAAAAACAGGAAAAGCCCGTCTGGGGTCCCAACTGGGAGGAACTGCTGGGGGGCGAATTCGACAAGCGCGGCAAGGACAGCAACTTCGAGGCGGTGGAAAAGGCCATCTACGGTGAGTTCGAAAACACCTTCATGATGTACCTGCCGCGCCTGTGCGAGCACTGCCTGAACCCGTCCTGCGTGGCCGCCTGTCCGTCCGGAGCCATCTACAAGCGCGAGGAGGACGGCATCGTCCTGATCGATCAGGACAAGTGCCGGGGCTGGCGCATGTGCGTCTCGGGCTGTCCCTACAAAAAGATCTACTTCAACTGGCAGTCCGGAAAATCGGAAAAGTGCACCCTGTGCTACCCGCGTCTGGAGGCGGGGGAGCCCACCATCTGCTCGGAAACCTGTGTGGGGCGCATCCGTTATCTGGGGGTGCTGCTGTACGACGCGGAGCAGATCGAGGCCGCCGCGTCGGCCAGGGACGAAAAAGACCTCTATCGCTCCCAGTGCGACCTGTTTCTGGACCCCCACGACCCGCAGGTGGTGGCGCGGGCCAGGGCCGACGGGGTACCCGACAGCTGGATCGCCGGGGCGCAGAACTCCCCCGTCTACAAAATGGCCATCGACTGGAAGATCGCCTTCCCGCTGCATCCGGAATACCGCACCCTGCCCATGGTGTGGTACGTGCCGCCCCTGTCGCCCATTCAGGCGGCGGCGGAGTCCGGCATGCTGGGGGAGGTGGGCATGTTCCCCGATGTGAGCGACCTGAAAATTCCGCTGCGCTACCTGGCCAACCTGCTCACGGCGGGGGACGAGGCGCCGGTCAAATCGGCGCTGGAGCGGCTGATGGGCATGCGCGCCTACATGCGCGGCAAAACCGTGGACGGCGCGGGGGACCCGGAAATCCTCAAAAAACTCGGCATGACCGAGGTGGAACTGGATCACATGTACCACCTGCTGGCCATCGCCAATTACGAGGATCGCTTCGTGATCCCCACCAACCACCGGGAGTATGCGGGCGACACTCCGTTCGATCAGGAGATCGCCTTTGCCACCCGCTCGGAATGCGGTTTCAGCTTCGGGGATGGGTGCCACCCGTCCAGCCCCAAACTGATCAACCTGTTCGGCACCCAGACCCACCCGAACACCCTGAGTGGCAAGCCGAAGGATTCATGAAGTGAGAAGTTCGCGATGAGAAGCCTGCGCGTGCTGTCCCGGCTGTTGACGTACCCGGAAGCCGAACTGTTCGTCCACATGGACGAAATGAAGGCGGTGCTGACCGGGGAACGCCTGCTGAAGGGGAGAAAGCTGGAGGCCGTGACCGGCTTCATGGACCGGCTTGCCGCCACCGGGCTGATGGACGCCCAGGAAACCTACGTGGAGCTGTTCGACCGGGGGCGCGCCCACTGCCTGCACCTGTTCGAGCACGTGCACGGAGAGTCCCACTTCCGGGGCCAGGCCATGATCGAACTGGCCGCCCGTTACGCCGACAAGGGGCTGTATATCGGCACGGCGGAGTTGCCGGACTATCTGCCCCTGTTTCTGGAATTTGTTTCCATCTGCGAGCTCCGGGAGGGCCAGGAGACCTTGGGGCAGGCGGCCCCGGTGATCGCCACCATCGGTGAAAAACTGCGGCGCCGGGACTCCGGCTATGCCGTCGTGATGGAGGCCATCGTGGCCCTGTCCGGCGTGCGCCTGAGCCGCGCCGACATCAGGAAGGCGGCGGACGCCGCCATGCCGGACATTCAAACCCTGGACGATCTGGACAAGGAGTGGGCCGAGCCCGCGGCGTTTGATGGCGCCCCCGCCTGCGGAACCTGTGACGAAAACGGCCTGCCGGCCCTGCAACAGATCAAAGGTGCGTGATGAACGACCCCCTCACCGCGTTTTTCTTCGGCATTTATCCCTACATCGCCATCTGCGTCATGGTGGTCGGCTCCATCCTGCGCTACGACCGCGACCCGTATTCGTGGAAGGCGGATTCCAGCCAGTTGTTGCGCCGGAGGGGGCTGCGCTGGGGCAGCAATTTGTTCCATGTGGGGGTGCTGTTCATCCTGTTCGGGCATTTTTTCGGGCTGCTGACCCCCCATGCGCTGTACGAGCACGTCATCAGTGCGGAGAACAAACAGTCCTTGGCCATGATCAGCGGCGGCATTGCCGGAGGCCTTGCGCTCATCGGACTGCTGATCCTGATCTGGCGGCGGCTGGCGGATGAGCGCATCAAGGCCACCACCCGTTTCATGGACATGGCCATCCTGCTGCTGCTGTTTGCCCAATTGATGCTGGGCATGCTGACGATTCCGCAATCGGCCCGGCATCCGGACGGCGCCACCATGATGACCCTGGCCCTGTGGGCCCAGCACATTGTCACCTTCCGGCCCGGCGCCGCGGACTACCTGACGGGTGTGGCGCCGGTGTTCAAGGCCCATATCGTGCTGGGGCTGACCATTTTCCTGATCTTCCCCTTCACCCGCCTGGTGCATATGCTGAGCGTGCCGTTCAAGTACCTGCTGCGCCCCGGCTATCAGGTGGTGCGCCGGGGCCGCCGCGCCAGCCCGCTGGGGTAGAGCGACCGCCGCGTCCCTCGGGAAACTCTCTCAACAACCGGGTGGAAGACCGCGTTGCCGTGGTCGGCCTGTGGCCGGCCGGGGCGTGGTCCGGCAATCCGGATGCCCGAGCCCTGGGGAATTTTGCATCAGGGCCGGAAAGGGGCTTGACGGCACGCCAACGGTCAGATAGAGTACTGTGCTTTCGCGGATCGCGGCCCGCATGGAGATTCCCTGTCAGGGGGTTTTCCGTGGGCGGGTTTTGCGGGAGGGGTCTTTGACAACTAAATAGGATGGTGCGTGCCCAAGAGACGGGTTCTTTTAATCAGAGACGAATC
>JAOUFN010000019.1 GCA_029858285.1 Nitrospirota bacterium
TCCCCCTGCCAGTGCCACCGTTCGACGACAAACTATACGTGACGGCTATTCCAGCCGGTCCCACGCGGGACAAATCCGATCAGTCACTTTCCGCATCACGTGCCGTGCGCACAGCACCTCCCTTTCCCCCCCGTTGGGGGGGAAAGGGCTGGGGATAGGGGGGGCCGGAATCGACGTGGGAGAAAACCCGGACGTGGGGGTGCGGGGCCGCCGCCCCCTTTCGCTCCCCCGGCTGGATGGACACTGCCTGTCGCTCAAGGGGCTGAACGCCGCTTCTGCGCCCTTGAAAGGGTCTTCGCCAATGCGGTGGGGACGGGGGCGAAAACCGCATATTTGCCATCTGGAAGGGCCGGAATCGGTTTTACCCCTTCGGCAGCCACTCCCAGGTGGTGCCCTCGGGGCCGTCCATCAGCGATACCCCCTCGGCGATGAGTTCGTCGCGGATGGCGTCGGAACGATTGAAATCCTTGGCGCGCCGGGCCGCGTTGCGCTCGATGATGCGCTTTTGAATGTCCTCGTCGCTCAGGGCGATGGTCACCGGGCGGATCACCAGATCCTCCGCCGTCAGCGTCAGCAGTTGCAGCCCCAGAACCAGGTCGTAGAGCGTCGCCAGCCCCAGGGTGTCCGCCGCCGACAGGCGCTTGTCGGCCACCAGTTCGTTCAGGTGCGCCAGCGCCTGGGGGGTGTTGAGGTCGTCGGACACGGCCTCGTCCAGTTTGTCCAGCCACGGCCGGGCCGCCGGGCTGAGGTGGCCGGTGAGTTTTTCCGCCGCCAGTTGGAACAGCCGCGACACGTCCGCGCCCGGAAACCCCCCGTTTGCCGCCAGCCGGTTGGTGTGGGCGATCAGGGCAAACAGCGGGGCGGTGTTGCCGCGGATCAGCACCGGGTTGGAAAAGGTTTCCAGCGCCGCCCCCACCAGCCGCGCCGTCTCGTCCGGCGGCGGGGGGCCGTCCTCCAGCTTGTGCAGCAGGTCGTCGAGGGAGGCGGAAAGGGTGTCGGCCTCCGGCCCCTTGTCTTGCAGGGTGGCCACCCGCAGCAGCAGGCGCTTCAGGCCCGCGCGCGCCGCCACCAGCGCGTCCCAGCCGAACACCAGCGGCTTGCGGTAGTGGGCCTGAAGGCAGAAGTAGCGGTACACCAAAGGATGGATGCCCTGATCGATCAGGGTTTGCAGGCGCAGAAAACCGCCCCTGGACTTGGACATCTTGTCCTCGCCCAGCACCAGAAACTCGTTGTGCAGCCAGAAATTGGCGCCGCTGTGGGCATGGCCGGTGAAGCCCTGATTCTGCGCCACCTCGTTGACGTGGTGGACCTGGCGGTGGTCGATGCCGCCGGTGTGAATATCGAAGGGCGCGTCGAGCAGGTCGATGCTCATCACCGAGCATTCCAGATGCCAGCCGGGGGCGCCCGTGCCCCAGGGGCTGTCCCACTCCATCAGGCGTTTGCTGTCGGCGGGGGATTTTTTCCACAGGCAGAAATCGGTGGCGTGGCGCTTGCCTTCCACCATCTCCACACGCGCCCCGGCCTCCTGCCCGGCCACGTCCAGGCAGCCCAGTTTGCCGTAGTCGGCCACGCTGTGGGTGTCGAAGTAGAGGCCGTCGCCGATGGTGTAGGTGTGGCCGTCGGCCTCGAGCTTTCGGGCGAAGGCGATCATCTGCTGGATGTAGTCGGTGGCCTTCGGCTCGTGATCGGGGGGGAGGATGCCCAGATTGCGCACGTCGGCGTGGAAGGCGTCGGTGTAGTAGCGGGCGATGTCCCACACCGTTTTGTGCTCGCGGGCGGCGGCCTTTTCCATCTTGTCGTCGCCCACGTCGGCGTCGCTGGTGAGGTGGCCCACGTCGGTGATGTTCATCACCTGGGTGACGTCGAGGCCCTTGAACATCAGCGCCCGGCGCAGGGAGTCGGTGAACACATAGGCGCGCAGGTTGCCCAGGTGGGCGTAGTTGTAAACCGTGGGGCCGCAGGAGTAGATCCGCGCCTGACCGGGGTGGACGGGCGCGAAGGTTTCGGGTTGACGGCCCATGCTGTTGAACAGGACCAGCGGACGGCCGCGCATGTGCTCTCCCTGTGGTGGTGACGCAAATTGAATCAAATGCCGGGCACAAGGATACGGCCCGCGCCGCTCCGAATCAAACTGCCCCGGGTCCGGCCCGGTGGCCCGCCTGGCGGTGGGCGGGGAGGCGGGTGCGCAGGAACACGGCGTGGTGCAGCACTTCGCGCCAGGTGAGGGCGCCGGCCATGACGTCGGTCACCCGTTCACACAGGGATTGGCCGAAGTGGCGAAAGACCTCCTCGGTCAGGCGTGGCCAGAGGTGCAGCAACCCGGCGCAGCGGCGCGCGGCGGCCAGTTCCGGCAGCATGTGGGTTTGCACCAGATGGGTATAGTGGCGCCCGGCGCGCTGGGGGTTTCCGCCTGCTTCCAGAATGGCACGGGCGGCGAATTTACCCGACTCCAGCGCCCCGGAGATGCCCTCGCCGGTGACCGCCTCCGCCAGCCCCGCCGCGTCGCCGGTGAGCAGCACGCCGTGGGCCGCGAACGGCCCGGCCCCCGGATGCACGGGGATACGGTGGCCGTGGCGTTCCGCCTTGCGGGGGGCGATGCCCAGTTCCGCCAGGTAGCGCCCCAGTATGGCGTTCAGATCGCAGCGGCCGGGGCGGCCCCGAAACAGCCCCACCGACAGGTGATCGCGTTTGGGAAAAACCCAGCCGTAGCCGTGGGGGACGGCGCCTACATCGAAGCGGGCGGTGCCGGAAAAGCGCGCCAGAATTGCGTCCGGCACGGTGATCTCCCACTCCACGGCGGGTCCCATCAGCGGGGAGAGGGGGCGGACGGCGCGCGCCGACACCCCGCCCACGCCGTCGGCGGCGACCACCAGCGGGGCGGTAAACACCCCCCGGTCGGTGGTCACGGTCACGCCACGGGGGCTTGGGGCCACGCCGGTCACGCGGGTTTTGTCGTGCAGCCCGGCCCCCGCCGCCACCGCCCATTCCGTCAGGGCGTAATCGAGGCGCGCACGCATGGTCATGCACACGATGGGCACCGCCCGTGCGGCGGTAAACGCCAGACCGGTTCCGGACAGGTGCAACCCGGCACGGCGGCAGTCCACCTCGATGGTGGCGCTTGCCGCCTCCGGCAGCAGGGCCACGGCCTTGCCCACCAGACCGCCGCCACAGGTTTTGTAGCGGGGCAGGGGCTCGCGCTCCAGCAGCAGCACGCGCAGCCCGGCCTTGGCCAGGTCGTGGGCGGCCATGCAGCCGGCGGGTCCGGCGCCGACCACCAGGACATCGTATGGAGAAGCGGCCTGCGTCATCCGGCCATGGTGCCCGAGGCAGACTTGCCGTGTACAGCGGCGCATCCTCGTCGCTGGAACACGGTGGGGTTTTTGCGGGCGGTGTGGGTTCGGTTGACACTTTGCCCCGCCTTCAGTACCTTCCCCATGTGTGTCGGGGTGTGTTTTGCTGCGTGTTCTGCCGCTTTCGCCATCGCCTCGCTGTGTATTTTGTATCTCCAGACCGGTGTTTTTGATGTCCCAGAATCAGCCTGAAGATCAGCCAAAAGCCGACCGCAATTTGACCTGGCACCATGGCCTGATCACCCGTGCCGATCGCGCCCGTTTCAACGGCCACAAGAGCGGGGTGATCTGGATGACCGGCTTTTCGGCCTCCGGCAAGAGCACACTGGCCCACGCCATGGAAAAATTGCTGTTCGAGAAGCGCATCCGTGTGTATGTGCTGGACGGCGACAACGTGCGGCACGGCCTCAACCGTGACCTGGGATTTTCTTCCGAGGAGCGTCAGGAAAACCTGCGCCGCGTGGCCGAGGTCTCCAAGCTGTTCTGTGACGCCGGACTGGTGGTGTTTACCGCCTTCATCAGCCCCTACATCAAGGACCGTGAACTGGCCCGCGCCGCCATTGGTGAGGACTTTCACGAGGTGTACGTCAAATGCTCCCTGGAGGAGTGCGAGCGGCGCGACCCCAAGGGCATCTACAAAAAGGTCCGTGCCGGACAGATTGCCAAATTCACCGGTATCTCCGACCCCTACGAGCCCCCAGTCAATCCGGACCTGGTGCTGGAAACCGACCGTTTTTCCCTGGATGAGTGCGCCAGCCAGTTTTTGGCCTACCTGCGCAGCAAGGGTCTGGTTCGGGAGGACTAGTTGCGCGTTTCCCTGATCGAAAAACTTCGCCGCCGGGAGGCTGTGATCGGGGTGATCGGGCTGGGTTATGTGGGGCTGCCCCTGGTGCGGCGCTATCTGGACGTGGGGTACAAGGTGCGCGGCTTCGACGTGGACCCGGCCAAGCCCGCCGCCCTGCACGCAGGAACCCGCTACATTGAACACATCGATCCGGCTCCCCTGTTGGCCGCGGTGCGCGAGGGGCGCCTGGACGCCACCACGGAATACGGTCGGGTGGCGGAGTGCGACGCCATCATCCTGTGCGTGCCGACGCCGCTCACCGAACACCGGGAGCCCGATCTGTCCTATGTGATCGGCTCCGCCGAGTCGGTAATCCCCCACATGCGCCCCGGACAGGTGCTGTCGCTGGAGAGCACCACCTATCCGGGCACCACCGACGAAGAACTTTTGCCGCGTCTGGAAGCGGCTGGATTCGCCGTAGGCACCGAGGTGTTCCTGGTCTATTCTCCGGAGCGCGAGGATCCGGCCAACCCGAATTTTTCCACCCGTACCATCCCCAAGGTGGTGGGAGGCGTTACCGCCGCCTGCCTGGAGGTGGGGGTGGCGCTGTATGGCCAGATCATCGACACCGTGGTGCCGGTGTCGTCCGCCCGCGCCGCGGAGATGACAAAAATCCTCGAAAACACCTACCGGGCGGTGAACATCGCCCTGGTGAACGAACTCAAGCTGGTGGCCGAGCGCATGGGGGTGGACATTTTCGAGGTGATCCGCGCCGCCGCCACGAAACCGTTCGGCTTCACGCCGTTCTTCCCCGGTCCCGGACTGGGCGGCCACTGCATCCCCATCGATCCGTTCTATCTTACCTGGAAGGCCCGGGAATACGGGGTAAACACCCGCTTCATTGAACTGGCGGGAGAAGTGAACACCGCCATGCCCACGCACGTGGTGGAGCGCATCGCCGAGGCCCTCAACGACCGGGGCAGGGCGGTGCGGGGGGCACGGGTGCTAGTGCTGGGCGTGGCCTACAAGAAGAATGTGGACGACATGCGTGAGTCCCCCAGCGTGGTCATCATCGAACAATTGCTGGGGCGGGGCGCCCATGTGGAATATGCCGACCCCCATGTGCCGAACATTCCGCCCATGCGCAAGCACTGCCTCGAAATGTCCGCCACCCCTCTGAATTCCGAGACACTCAGTCACTTTGACTGTGTGTTGGTGGCCACCGATCACGACCGTTTCGACTGGGAGTTGATCCGCCTCCACGCCCCGTTGATCGTGGATGCGCGTGGCCGCTTTGTGGCTGACGGTGCCAGGATTTACCGGGCCTGACCAAAACCCCCGGTTTGTGGTGGGTATTGCCGGTAACCAGGTATCCCGTCGACATTCGGAAGCGGTTGACAGGGTGGGGGATTCGGGGTATGTTCATACTCTGAACACGTGGAATGCAGGAGTGTTTGTGCGCCGGGGTCGCGCTCGGCGTCAGCCGGTATGTCCCGCAGGGAAGGAGTAGCTCGTGGCCAGCAAAGACAAGGTGGCACTGATTACCGGCATCACCGGCCAGGACGGTTCGTACCTGGCGGAACTGCTGCTGGGCAAGGGATATCAGGTGCACGGCATCATCCGCCGCGCGTCCAGCTTCAACACCCAGCGCATCGACCACATTTACCGCGATCCGCACCTGCCCGGCGCGCAGTTGTTCCTGCACTATGGCGACCTGTCGGACGGCTCGAACCTGCGCAACATCATCGAACGCTGCAAGCCCGACGAGGTCTACAACCTGGGGGCGCAGTCCCACGTCAAGGTGAGTTTCGAGGAGGCGGTTTATACCGCCGACGTGGACGCCGTGGGCACCCTCCGCCTGCTGGAGGCGCTGCGCGATTACCGTGAGCGCACCGGTCACGAGGTGCGCTTTTATCAGGCGTGTTCCTCCGAGATGTACGGCAAGGTGCGCGAGACGCCGCAGACCGAAACCACCCCGTTCCACCCGCGCAGCCCCTATGCCGTGTCAAAGGTTTTTGGCTACTGGCAGACGGTGAACCACCGCGAGGCGTATGACATGTTCGCGGTCAACGGCATCCTGTTCAACCACGAATCGCCCCGCCGTGGCGAGACCTTCGTGACCCGCAAGATCACCCGCGCCGCCACCCGCATCAAGCTGGGGCTGCAGGAAAAGCTCTTTTTGGGCAACATGGACGCCAAGCGCGACTGGGGATTTGCCGGTGATTACGTCGAGGCCATGTGGCGCATGCTGCAGCACGACACGCCGGACGACTTTGTCGTTGCCACCGGCAAGACATACGCGGTACGCGAATTTGTCGAAAAGGTGTTCGGGCGCCTGGAACTGGATTGGAAGCAGTCCGTGGAGATTGATCCGCGCTATTTCCGGCCCGCCGAGGTGGACCTGCTGCTGGGCGATCCGTCCAAGGCCCAAAAAGTGCTGGGCTGGACCCCCACTGTGGACCTGGACGGGCTGGTGGAGATGATGATCGAAAGCGACATGGAACTGGCCCAGCGTGAGAAAATCCTGGTGAAGGCCGGG
Source organism: Nitrospirota bacterium (assembly GCA_029858285.1). GTDB lineage: Bacteria > Nitrospirota > JACRHL01 > JACRHL01 > JACRHL01 > JAOUFN01. The sequence goes on from JAOUFN010000019.1 coordinate 6,674, forward strand.
CACCGGATCGGCGATCTGCGGCACCACGAATGAGCGGGCTGTCTCCATCGGTCCGGGTGTTCGTGGCCGGCCACCGGGGCATGGTGGGGGCGGCGCTGGTGCGGCGGCTGAGCGCCGCCGGGTTCAAACACATCCTCACGCATTCCCGTACGGAACTTGATTTGACCAATCAGGCGGCGGTGGACGCATTTTTCGTCGCAGAGCGGCCCGACGTGGTGTTTCTGGCTGCCGCCAAGGTGGGTGGCATCCTGGCCAACAGCACCTATCCGGCCGAATTCATCCGCGACAACCTGGCGATCCAGGATAACGTGATCCACGCGGCGTGGAAGGCCGGGGTGCGACGGCTGGTGTTTCTGGGGTCGTCGTGCATCTATCCGCGCGACTGCCCGCAGCCGATGCGCGAAGAACACCTGTTAACCGGCCCGCTGGAACCCACCAACGCCCCCTACGCGGTGGCCAAGATCGCGGGCATCGCCATGTGCGAGGCGTACAACCGGCAATACGGCACCGACTACATCGCGGTGATGCCCACGAACCTGTATGGCGCGGGCGACAATTACGACCTGAGCGGCTCCCATGTGCTGCCCGCTATGATCCGCAAGTTCACCGAGGCCAGAGAGCGCGGCGACGCCACGGTCACCCTGTGGGGTTCGGGCACTCCGCGCCGCGAATTTCTGCATGTGGACGACCTGGCGGACGCCTGCCTGTTCCTGGCCGAGCGGGTGCACGCGGACCACGGGGGTATGCCGCTCATCAACGCCGGGTGGGGCAAGGACATCTCCATCCGTGAACTGGCGGAACTGGTTCAAAAAATCACTGGCTTTAGCGGTGATATCGTGTGGGACGCCTCGAAGCCCGACGGCACCCCGCGCAAGCTGCTGGATACGTCAAAGCTGACCGCGCTGGGCTGGACGCCCAGGATCGGCCTGGAGGACGGCGTGCGCCAGTCGGCGGCCGATTTTCACGCGGAGCGGGAGAAGGGCACGGTCCGGGCGTGAGTCAGCCACAAGCACCAGCCGTCGAGCGGGTGATCGAACCGCCGCGCGGGTTCATGCCGATCAATTTTCGTGAGTTGTGGGATTACCGGGAGCTGTTTCTGATCCTGGTGTGGCGCGATGTATCGGTGCGCTACAAACAGTCGATGCTGGGGGTGTTGTGGGCGATTCTGGCACCACTTATCACCATGACTATCTTCACCGTTATTTTCGGGCGGGTGGCGAAAATTCCCACGAATGGTATCCCGTACCCCATTTTTTCATTTTCCGGGCTGCTGCCGTGGCTGTTTTTTGCTCAGGCGCTCCAAGTTTCATCCGCCAGCATGGTGGCGGAGCGTAACCTGATTACCAAGGTCTATTTTCCGCGAATCATCTTGCCCGCAGCGGCCACGCTGGCACCCCTGGTGGATTTTCTGATCGCCTGCCTGATCCTGGGGGCGATGATGGTGTATTACGGTTTTGTACCCACCTGGCATGCCCTTTATCTGATCCCGCTGTGCGTGCTGTGGGCGCTGGCCACGGCGCTTGGGGTGGGCTTCTGGCTGGGGGCGCTCAACGTTTATTTCCGTGACGTCAAGATGATCATCCCGTTCCTGATTCAGGTGTGGATGTTTGCCTCGCCAGTGGTCTATCCCGCGTCGCTGTTCCCGCAAAAATGGCAATGGTTGTACGGTCTTAACCCCATGGCCGGGGTGATCGAGGGATTTCGCTGGGCCATGCTGGGGCAGGGGGTGGCTCCCGGCCCGGTGGTGCTGGCTTCTGTGCTGGTGTCGGTTCTGCTGCTGGGCGGCGGAGTGTATTTTTTCCGCCGCATGGAGCGGTCGTTTGCGGATGTGGTGTAACAGTCGATGATTCACGTTGAGGGCATCGGCAAGCGGTACCGGCTGGGTGTGGCGCGTCAGGACACCTTGCGGGACACACTGGCCCACTGGGCCGGAAAGGTTTTCCGGAAGGGAGAAGGTACAGGTGGGCAAGACTCGTTCTGGGCCTTGAAGAACGTCAGCTTCGACGTGGCCGAGGGCGAGGTGGTGGGGATTATCGGCAAGAACGGTGCGGGCAAGAGCACACTGCTCAAGATTTTGTCACGCATTACGCCGCCCACCGAGGGGCGGATTCGCCTAAAGGGGCGGGTGGCCAGCCTGCTGGAGGTGGGCACGGGGTTTCACCCGGAGCTTTCGGGCCGTGACAACATCTTCATGAACGGCGCGATTCTGGGCATGACGCGCAGGGAGATTCAGCAAAAATTCGACGAAATCGTCGCCTTTTCCGAGGTGGAGAAATTTCTGGACACGCCGGTAAAGCGGTACTCCTCCGGCATGTATGTGCGTCTGGCGTTTGCCGTGGCCGCACACCTGGAGCCGGAGATATTGGTGGTGGACGAGGTGCTGGCGGTAGGTGATGCGGAGTTTCAGCGCAAGTGCCTGGGTAAGATGGGTGAGGTGGCCCAAGGTGGGAGGACCGTGCTGTTTGTCAGCCACAACATGGGCATGATCAGTGCCCTGTGCGATCGGGTGGTTTACCTGCAAAACGGATCTGTGCGCGAGATCGGAGCGCCGGAGGCGACCATCCATTCGTATATGGGTACCGAGTTCCAGCGGGTGGCCGTGCGGCCCGTGGTACCGGAGCAACACCTGCGCGGCGATGGCACTGCCCATATCCGTGAGGTGCGGATTCACGCCACTGATGGCGCGCCGCGCAACCAGTTCAATTTGTTCGAGCCGTTCCGGATTACCTACACAGTGCAGGTGGACCAGACCGAAAAGCTGAAGGACGTGACCTTCTGGACGCTGTTTTACGGTGACGATGGGGCGGTGATCGCCAGTACCTTTCAGCGCGATACCGGTACCACAATGACTATCCCCCCGGAAGGGGGGGAGGTGACCGTTTCCGTTGATCCGAACTATTTTCTGCCGGGCATTTACAGCGTTTCCGCCGGGGCTTTTACCCGTAGCAACACCTTTGTGGACTGGGCCGACCATGTGATCGTGTTCGAGATTCTGGCGGCGCGGCTGGACGGCCAGAAACACGACAACCGTTTGGGCCGGGTGTCGTTCCCGTTGAACTGGAGCATGGAGAAGGCGGGCAATGCTGTCTCCGGTGATTAACGGGGTAATCCGTAGCCTCGAGTGGCTGGTGTCGCCTCTGGTGAGCACCCGTACCGGACGGTCCATTGTCGTGGCGTCCGGCAGTGCGTACAAACGCATCAAAACGCGCTATTACCAAGCGTCTTTCGGAGCCTGCGCGGATGACGTGACACTCTATTTTCCACTGTGGATATTTCCCCCGCACAACCTGTTTATCGGGCGTGACGTCCATATCAGTGCCTACGTCCACATCCTGGCCCACGAGCGGGTGGAGATTGGTAACCATACAATCATTGCGTCGGGCGTTACCATCACCACCGCCACCCACGATTACAGGGTGGAGTTGATGCGATCCCGGAGGGTCAACAAGCCGGTTATCATCGGTGACAACGTCTGGATCGGCGCGGGCGCGATTATCCTGCCGGGAATTACGGTGGGATCCGGGGCGGTGATCGGCGCCGGTGCCGTGGTGACCCGGAACGTGCCGGAGAATGCGGTCGTGGCCGGGGTTCCGGCGCGGGTCATCCACGAAAATCGGCTTGCATGATGGTGAGGTGGTGACGGGCGTGGTGGCAGATCAGGTGTTGCAGGTGGTGGACAACGATTTTCGTTGTGACGCCTGCCCCCTGTGTGGTGCGAGGCGCATCCGGAAGGTGGGGGAAATCCCGCGTCTGGAGTCGGTTCCGTACGCCTCCATCCAGGTTCGGCTGATGCGCGACCCGGAGTTGTGGCACTGTCTGGCCTGCGCATCCAGATTTGTCCGGAACTCGGTGCGGGAGGCGGACTCCGCGCGGCTCTACGGCAGTTCCAACAGCGGTGACCGGTGGCGTCGCAACCGGCCATTCCATCAGGAAAAAACCGCTGGCGTGGTGCGGCGCGTGGCGCAGGTTTGCAAGGCCGGGGAAACGCTGCTGGATGTTGGCTGCAACACCGGCGACCTGCTCGATTTTGCCCGCTCCCAAGGGTGCGTCACATACGGCATTGAGTTTTCCGGATCGGTCCATCCGCAGCTTCGGGAAAAGGGGCACCAGGTGATCGGCGATCCGTTGGCGGAGGGGGAGGGGTATTTTGATGTCATCACCGCCTTCGACCTGATCGAACACCTGTACGACGTGAACGGATTTTTGAAGGTATGTGGCCGCGCTCTCCGGATCGGGGGAAAGCTGGTGATCCTGACCGGGGATCCCGGATGTGTTCCGGCCCGGCTGGCCGGAGGACGGTGGTGGTACGTCGCGCCGCCAGAACATATCGTGTTTCCGTCCCGGCGGTTTCTTTCCGGTCTGGACGGCTGGCGGGTTGCGGAGTGGCATCGCTGCTACAACAGCGTGGCGTGGGTCCGGCCCTTGTTGACGGCAGTTCGGGCGAACCTGTCGGCGGCGGTTCACCGCCGCTACAACGGCCATCCGTCACCCTGGCCCGATCATGTGCTGGCCGTGCTGGAAAAGGTGGGCTAAGCCGTGGCCACCGCATCGCCCCAGCAACATGATAACGCTGGTGAAAGCACGTCCTGCCCCATCTGCGGCAGCTCCACGCGGCTGCACCTGCGCGGGCTGTACGACGACCGCTACGGTTACCCGGACGCCTTCGATCTTTATCGCTGCGCCGATTGTGGCCACGGAGTGCTGGACCCGCTGCTGGATGGCCCACAACTGGAAAAACTCTACACGGCCTACTATCCCCGGGGCGGCGATCCGGTGGACCCCCGTGCCATGGCGGCAAATCCGGCCACGGTTGCGGCCTGGAAAAGCGGCCCCCCCACAGCGCCGTTTCTGTGGGTGTCCGGGGGGGCTCGGGTGCTGGATGTGGGTTGTGGCGTGGGCATCTCGCTGGCTTATCTGGAGTCCATCGGCTGCGAGGCCGTGGGGTGTGAAGCCGATGCCAACGTGGCGGCCATAGCGAAAAAATACGGACTGAACATCCGCATCGGGTTGTTCGATCCGGCCGATTACGAGCCACACAGCTTCGACTATGTGACTATGGCCCAGGTGCTGGAGCATACCCTCGACCCGGTGGCTACCCTGCGCTCCCTGCAACAGGTGCTCAAGCCATCCGGGAAGGTGGTCCTTTCCATGCCCAACGCCGGCGGGTGGCTGGTGAAATTGCTGGGACGGCGCTGGATCAACTGGCATGTGCCGTATCATCTGCAACACTTCACCCGGAAATCACTGAACGAGGCGGCCGTACGTGCCGGGTTTGTCGTGGAAAAGACGGTGGTGGCGACTCCACGCCCCTGGGTGCGCCTTCAGGTGGGGCACCTGCTGGAATTTCCTCGCCGGGGGGTGCCGTCGCCGGTGTGGTCGCCGTCGGGATCGCGTGGCGGCTTGGCCAGTCGGGTGCGGCAGCGGGCGCTCGCAGAACTGAATCGCTCCAGGCTGTTTTGCGTGGTGGCCGCCGTGCTGGACAAGTTCGGGGCAGGGGATTGCTTGGTGGTCCAACTGAGTATTGGGAAACAGGCACATGTGGATCGTCCTGCCGGTACATAACCGCGTGGCGGTCACCTGCCGTTTTGCGGACTGTCTGGCGCGGCAGACCTTCCGGGATTTCACACTCCTGCTGGTGGATGACGGCTGTACGGACGATACCGTGGCCGAAGTAAAGAAACGTGTGCCGAACACGGTGGTGATCCGGGGTGATGGGTCGCTGTGGTGGGGGGGGGCGATGGATATGGCCTACCGGCATCTAAAACGCCATGCGGACGATGCGGATTTGGTGCTGATCGTCAACGATGACGTGGTGGTGGAGGATGAATACCTGGAAAAGGCCGACAGAGTGATGCGGGGGGTTACCAACACCCTTACGATTTCCGCCTGTTACTCTCAGGCGACGGGTGGGTTGATTGATGCCGGTCGGCACGCGGACTGGGCGACTTTCACTTTTCCCCTCGCGACAGAGTCTTCCAGGATTAACTGCCTGTCCACCCGTGGGCTGTTTTTGCGGGTGGGCGACTGGAAACGCATTGGTGGATTCCACCCGTTTCTTCTCCCCCATTACGGCTCCGATTATGAATTCACCGTGCGTGCGGGCCGTCGCGGGTTGCGCTTGACGTGTGACCGGGAACTGCGGGTATTTCTGGACGAATCCACGACCGGTGTTCGCCTTGTATCGACGGGGCTGGCGGCGTATCTGTTCGACACGTTTGTCAGCAAGAGGCATGTAGGAAACGCGTTTTACAAAACCAGCATGATTCTGCTGATGTGCGATCGGCGGTACATGCCGCGACACCTATGGCGGCTTTGGTCGCAAGTGGCTCGGGGGCTGGCGGTGCGGATGTTTTCGCCCCGCAGAGATGATTCGGTCACACTGGCGGATCAGCGGGTGGATAAATGACCCCCGTCGCCGTTTTCGCCTATAACCGTCCTGTCCATCTGGGACAGTTGCTGGAGTCCCTGTCCCGCTGCGGGCGGCTGGACGAGTGCGCGGTGACGATATATTGCGACGGGCCAAAAAATGAGGGGGCGGCGGCTGCGGTGGCCGAGACCAGACAAGTGGCCCGCGCCTGGGCCGCCGAGCACGGCGCTCAGGTGGTGGCGCGGGACGAAAACCGGGGGCTGGCCCGCTCCATTGCGGGGACCGTTACCGAACTGTGTGAGCAACATGGCCGCGTGATCGTCGTCGAGGACGACTTTGTGCTGGCGCCGGATTTTTTGAATTACATGCTGCTGGCGCTGGATCGGTACGCGGACGCAGAGAATGTTTATCAAGTATCCGGGTTCATGTTCCCGGCGGAGCACCCGGTATCTCCGGATGCCTTCCTGATGCCCTTGACCACCACCTGGGGGTGGGCCACCTGGGAGCGGGCGTGGCAGATTTTCGACTGGAACGCCGAGGGTGCGCTGGAGGCGCTGACGGATCCCGATACCCGGCGGCGGTTTGATTTGGATGGTCGTTATCCCTATGCAAACATGCTGGAGGACCGGCTGGCGGGGAAAAATGACTCATGGGGCATTTTGTGGTGGTGGGCGGTGTTTCGTGCGAGGGGGCTGTGCGTCCACCCGCGCCGGTCGCTCGTCCGGGTTGAGGGTTTCGATGGTTCGGGCACCCATTGCGGGAATGGCGATTCACTCAATCAAAGGTCTGCTGGGGAATTCCTGAGTCCGGTGCTGGGGCCAGCCATACAGTTTTCCCCCTTGAAAGGGGAAGACCGCAATGCCACCCAGATGACATTTGGCGCGATTGGTGCCTCGGTGGGGAAGAGGGACCACTTGTTTTCATGGCTCTTGAAGCGCTGGTTTCGATGATTTGGCGGTTATTGAAGATGATGCGGAGTGTAGCCAAGCAGCAGGAGGCGCAGTCCGCCCGGTGGAGTTTCATGCTGTGTGGTGCGCTGGCCATTGGTTCTGGCACCAGAGTCGCAACCGCCCAATTGGCAGTGCGTGACGTGTCCGAGTGCCGGGTCGAGATCGGCAGCGACAGCAACATTGAATGCAGAATCGTGCTCGAGGCGGCAGGTGCGCGGGTGCGCATCGGTTCCCGCACCCATGTGGGGGGTGGCACGCTGCTGGATGCGGCGACCGGTATCGACATTGGTGACGATGTATTAATCGCATTTGACGTGCTGATCATGGACCACGACTCTCATTCCCTGACCTTCGCGGAGCGCCGGAACGACGTGCGCGACTGGATGGCCGGAAACAAGAATTGGCATTGTGTTCCAAAGGGGGGAGTAACTGTCTGCAACAAGGCATGGGTTGGGACTCGGGTCACCATTCTCAAGGGCGTAACGGTGGGTGAGGGGGCGGTGATTGCCGCCGGAGCGGTGGTCACCCGCGACGTGCCCGCCTGGACCATCGTTGGCGGCAATCCTGCCCGTGTCATCCGCGAACTGACCGCCGAGGAGCGCGGCGAGGCATGAGCCGTATTTCGTGGGAGGCCGCGGTGCGCTGGTACCGTGCCCAGCCGGGCAACGAACAGGCCATTTGCGACAACTATTTCGACCTGCCGGTGTTGTCGGCTGCCGAACGCTACGCCGGGAGTGAGGAGTTTGCCGAAGTCCTGCGCCTGCTCGGCGCGGGGGACGGTCGCAGCGTGCTGGATCTGGGGGCAGGCAACGGCATCGCCAGCCTGGCGTTGGCCAGAAACGGCTGGAACGTCACCGCCCTGGAGCCGGACCCCAGCACCGAGGTGGGGGCCGGGGCCATCCGCCAGATCGCCCATGAAACAGGCTTGCCCATCCGCGTGGTGGAGGAGTGGGGCGAGCGCTTGCCGTTCCCCGATGCCAGTTTTGACGCCGCACACTGCCGCCAGGTGTTCCACCACGCCCACGATCTGGAGCGCATGGCCGCCGAGGTGTTCAGGGTGTTAAAGCCCGGCGGGCACGCCCTCATCACCCGCGAACATGTGGTGGATGATGCGGAGCAGCTTGCGGCGTTTTTGAAAAACCACCCCCTGCAACACCTGTACGGCGGCGAGCACGCCTACGCCGTATCGCGCTACGTTCAGGCCGTGAGCGTGGCGGGTTTTCGGGTGAGCGCGATCTGGGGACCGCTGGAGTCCATCCTCAATTTCTTTCCCGGCACCGAAGCGCAACGCCGGGCGGCGGTGGTACGGCGTGCCCGGCGCCACTGGCTCGGGTTGGGGTTTCTGCTGTCCGCTTCCCGCGTTTTTCAGGCCCGGGCGTTGGCGGCTTTTACGCGCCGCGATCGCACTCCGGGGAGGCTGTTCAGCTTTTTGGTGGCAAGGCCATCGGGAGAATCATCGGAGAAACCATGCGTCTCCTGATTACCGGCAGTCGCGGATTTGTCGGCGCCAGCGTCGGCATCGCCGCTGCGGACGCCGGGCACGAGGTGCTCGGGGTGGACCTGTCCGCCCAGCCGGTGGACGGCTGGCAGGGCGCCTATCAGCAGGCAGACGTGGCCCACGCCGATCTGGCGCACCTGATTGACGAGTTCCGCCCGGACACCGTGATCCATGCCGCCGGCAGTGCGTCGGTGGGAGGGTCTTACGACGATCCCGTGGGGGATCTCCGCGCTGCGGCTCTCACCTTCGCCAATGCCCTGGACGGGGTGCGCCGGGCGCGTCGGCGACCGTTGGTGATTTTCCCCTCCAGCGCCGCCGTTTATGGCAACCCGGCGCACCTGCCGGTGGCAGAAGACGCACCCGTTTCCCCCATCTCGCCCTATGGCTTCCACAAGGCGGTGTGCGAATTGCTGGCTCGTGAGTACGCCACCTGTTTCCAACTGGACGTGGTGGTGGCGCGGCTGTTTTCCGTCTACGGCCCGCGTCAGCGGCGGCTGCTGTTGTGGGAGCTGTACGATCAGGCGGCGGGCGGCTCGGCCGATGTGGTTTTGCAGGGCACCGGGGGGGAAACCCGTGATTACCTGCACGTGGATGACGTTGCCCGCATCTTTCTGGCCTTTGCGGCCCGCCGTCCCGTCGGGTTGACGCTGGCCAACGTGGCTTCGGGACACGAGGTGTCCACACTGGAACTGGCCCGCGCGGTGGTGGCGGCGGTTGGCGCGGACAAGCCGGTGCGTACCCTCGGGCAGGTGCGGCAGGGCGACCCCCTCAATTGGCGGGCGGACGTGAAGCAGACTGCCGGACTTGGGGTTGTTCCTCGTGAATTGTTGGACGGCGTGCGGGAGTGTGTGGCGGCATGGCGCAACGCATAGCCATTCTGGACCGCTCCCAGGACGGCTGGTCCGCCGGGCGCTCCTACACGGAGATGCTGGTGCGTTCCCTGCGCGGGGTGGCGCCCTCTGGCGTGGAATTGCATGTTCTTACCGGCAGCGCAGACGGGTACTGGGATGGACTGGCCGATCGGGTGGTGGTGCTGCCCGGTCGATCCCTGCTGGAGCGGGGGCTGAGGGAGTTGGGTATCCGGGTGTCCGACCCGGCGGAGCGGTATTGCCGCCGCAACGGTGTGCGGGCGCTGATTCCCATCATGCAGTGCGCGGCGGAGCGGACGCCGTTCCGGCGGGTGGCCTGGATTCCGGATTTTCAGCATCGCCATCTGCCCCACTATTTCAGCGACGATGAAAATGCCAGTCGCGACCGGGTGTTTTCCCGCAATGCCAAAGTGGCGGACCTGGTCATGCTGTCCAGCGCCGCCGCAGCGGCGGATTTCAGGGCCTTTGCCCCCGAGTACGCCAACAAGGCTGCGGTGGCGGCGTTTCCGTCCCTGTTCGCGTTCTGTCCGCCGCCTTCGATGGTGGGGGATGGGGTGAAAAAATACCGTCTTCCGGAAAAATTCCTGCTGGTGGCCAACCAGTACTGGTCCCACAAGAATCACCGGGTGGTCGTCCACGCCCTGGAGATTCTGGCCGGGCGTGGGTTGTACATCCCCGCCGTGTTCACGGGGATGCCGTCGGACAACCGCAGCCCGGTCAACCAGAGCGTGTCGGAGCTGATGCAGGCCATCGCCACCGCAGGGCTGGCGGGCCAAGTGGCGCCACTGGGGCTGGTGCCACACGGGGATCTGGTTGATCTGCTGCGCAGTGCCGCCGTGGTGGTGCAGCCGTCCCGTTTCGAGGGCTGGAGCACCACGGTCGAAGATGCCAAGGCCCTGGGCCGTCCGGTGATCTGCTCCGACATCCCGGTGCATCGCGAGCAGGCGCCGGATGCCCTGGGATTTTTCGGCTGTGATGATCCGGGGCAACTGGCGGATCTGTTGGCCGACGTTTGGGGGAAATTGTCTGCCGGTCCCGATCCGGGGGCGGAGAAACTGGCGCTGGAACGGGAGCGGATGTTCGCCCGGCAGCACGGCGAACAGGTGCTGTGCATGTGTCTGGGCGAGGAGGATGCCGCCGGGTGACGCCCCTTCGCATTTCCATCATCACCCCCTGCCTGAACCGGCGCGACATGGTGGCCGAGGCCATTGAAAGCGTGCTGGCCCAGGATTACCCGGATTTCGAGCACATCGTAGTGGACGGGGGCTCCACCGACGGCACCCTGGAGGTGCTGGCCCGTTACCCGCATCTGCAGGTGGTCAGCGGGCCGGACAAGGGACTGTACGACGCCATCAACAAGGGCATCCGCATGGCGAAGGGAGATGTGGTGGGCTTGTTAAACACCGACGACATCTTCGCTCCGGGCGCTCTCCACAAGGTTCTGGATGCCTTCGCCGCCGACCGGGCCATCGATACGGTGTCCGGGGGTGCCGAAATTTTTGAGGACACCCCGCAGGGCCGGATGATTCAGCACCATTTTCCGGGCCATAGCCACGGCCCGTTGACACTGGAACGCATTACCGGCGGAGCTGTGATCTTCAACGCGCGATTTTTCCGGCGTGCGGTGTTCGAGCGTGTTGGCCCGTTTGATCAGGGCTACCCGGTGGCCGCTGACCGGGATTTTTTACTGCGGGTATACCGCTCCGGAGTGCGCGAGGCGATTGTGGGCGATATTGTCTACTGCTACCGGCAGCACCCCGGATCCCTCACGATTCAAGCCAGTAACCCACGGGCACTGGATCTGTTTGACGAGTTGATGGTTCTGTCCGGTAGGGTGCTGGATGAAACTGATGTTCCGGCAGCGGTGTGCCGAGCCTGTCGCGGGTGGCATGACCGTTTGGCTGGGGCGGCCTTGATCTACGCGGTGCGCACGGGGCAAATCGGGCGTGGCGTGCATTTTGCGGTGCGGGGCACCACGCGGAATCCGGCGTGGCCGGTGAGGTTCCTTGGTCAGTTGGCGGGGGCTATCAGCCGACGAATCGGGGGAAACCCGAATGGTGGCTGATTGTACACCCACGGTCAGTGTGGTAATTCCGGCGTACAACCGCGCCCACACCCTGGGCCGCGCGCTGGACAGCGTGCTGGCGCAGACATTTGGCGATTTTGAACTGATCGTGGTGGACGATGCCTCCACCGATGACACCGTTCGCGTAGCCGAGGCCACCGGCGATCCGCGCGTGCGCGTGTTGCGCCACGAAACCAACCGCCGCGCCGCCGCTGCCCGCAACACGGGTATCCGCGCCGCACGCGGCAAGTATGTGGCGTTTCTCGATTCCGACGACGAGTGGCTGCCGGAAAAATTGCATCGGCAGGTGGCGTTTCTGGAGGGAGCGGCTCCGGACATGCTGGCCTGCTGCACGGCGTTCCGGATGGTGGATGGTCCCCATGACTTCCTGAAAATTCCACGCCTGCTGTCACTGCGGGAGATGTACTTCGGCTGCGATCTGGGGCCTGGCACCACCCTGATGGTGCGGCGGGATGTGTTCGACGGCGTGGGGGTTAACGACGAATCCCTGTATCGCTACGAGGATTGGGACTGGTCGCTGCGGTATGCCCGGCGTTACCGCATGGGGTGCGTGGCGGAGCCGCTGGCCATTGTGCACCGGGGTCCGCGGCCTCCCGCCGCTCCCACCGCCGGGGCCGCCGAACGATTGCTGGAGGTTCACGCCCCGGTGCTGGCCGGGCTGGGCCGCGTGTTCACCCGCAGGGTGTGCGCTACCCGATGGGTGGAACTTGCCGAATATTTCTACCGGGAGCGGAATTTTTCCGAAGGTACCCGCTTCCTGCTGCGCGGGATCCTCATCTGGCCGCTGGTGCGTCCCGGCCTGTATGTGCTGGTTCTGGACGCCGCCTTTGACATCCCCCTGCAACGGCTGCTGTGGCGGGTGTTGAATGCGGCGCGAGGGCGGGCGGCATGACCCGCAACGCCTTGCTACCCACGCCCGTCGACACGGCGCTGATCTACATCCACTCGCCGCGCTATGCCGAGATCGGGGCCGCCCTGGAGCGGTTGCCGGTTACCCTGCTGAAACTGCCTTACAACCGCTTTTTTTTGCCCGGCCATGCGCTGGCCATTACCCTGCGGGTGCCGGGGGTCGGGGAGTTTTTTTCCCGCCAGGCATTGGCGCGCATCGCCGCCCTGCCGCAGCAGCGCAAAATTGTGCTCACCGACCGCCTGTTGCTGGATTCGTGGTTCGTGGAGCGCCTTAAGGCCATGGGGTGTCGTTACGTGGTGCGCCTGCGGGGGGATGCCTGGCGCGAGTGTGATGAGGTGGAGCAGGTGCGCTGGTGGTGGACTCCGGGCAAGGCCGCGTGGTACCGGCGGGTGTGGTTTCATAATCTGGAGGCGGCGGACGCCATCTGGCCTCTGGCCAGGCACCTCGAATCGGTGGTTCTTGAGCGTTGCCCCGGAAAGCCCACCGCCGTGGTCGGCAGTTTGCGCGATCTACCCTCCTTGCCCAACGCGGGGCTGCACCCTTCCCCCCCTGTGCCGGGGCCGGATGGCGGCGTGGGCGACGTGCGGGTTATGACCGCCACCGTCTACATGTTTCGGCAAAAAACCGCCGGGGTGCTGCGCCTCTATGACCTGATGGAGGCGGCCATGGGCCGCTGGCCGGGGGTTACCTGGTCGCTGTGCGGGGACGGGCGGCATTTTGCGCGCAGCCGCGCCCGCTGGCAGGCCAGCCCGATGCGGAGCCGCATCGAGTTTCCGGGGCGGGTGGCGGACCTGAAGCGCCGCATGGGCAAGTCCCACGTGTTTGCCTACTGCTCCGAGATGGACGTGCTGCCCAACGTGGTGCTGGACGCCATGGCTGCCGGTTTGCCGGTGCTGTGCAACCGTTGGGGGTCGTTTCCGGAGATTTTTGCGGGGGAGCTGGACTGGTGCCTGTATGCCGACGAGGCGGAGTTTCTGCAAAAGCTGGAACGCCTAGCCACCGATCCGGAACACTGGCGGCGCGTGGCCGACGCGGGCATCGAGCGGGTGCGCGAGATGTTCTCTGCGGAGCGGGTGCGGGAAGAGCTGGAACGCGCCCTGGCCGGGTTGTCGGCCTAGAGGGGGCCACTTACCAGGGGATCGGGCGCCGGTCGCGGAACAGCCCGCCGTTGGGGCCGTTTGCGGGTAACGTAGCCAGCCACACCACGGTGTCCGCACCCTGCTCCACGGTGCGGGGCGCGGCCTCGCCGCCCATGCGCGTGCGGACCCATCCCGGGCAGACCGCATTCACCTTCACATTGCCATGCGTCTCTCCGGCCAGTCGCACGGTCAGCGCATTCAACGCGGCTTTCGACAGACTGTACGCGGCGGGTCCGGTAAGGCCGTTACTGAACTGCCCGAGGCCGGAGGAGACATTCACCACTCGCCCGTAGCCGCGTTCCAGCATGGCGGGCACAAAGGCCCGACACAGCAGGTAGGGGCCGAAATAATTGACCTGGATGGCCTCTCGCATGTCTTCCTCCCTGCCGCCCAGCAGGTCGCCATCCGCGTACACGGCGGCATTGTTCACCAGCACGTCCACCGCCACCCCCCGGTTCGCCAGACGGGAGGCGCAGGCGGTGATGGAGGCCGGGTCGGCCACGTCCAGTACCTCGGAGGTGACCGGCATTCCGGCGGCGGCCAGTTCCTGGGCGGCGGCGACTGCGCTGGTTTTGCGCCCCGAAAGCACCACCGAGAGGCCGTGGCGGACCAGTTCCCGGCACACTTCAAGGCCGATGCCGCGGTTGGCGCCGGTGACCAGGGCGGTGTGGCTCATGGCGCGGTTCACGGCATGCCGCCCGGCACAGATCCGGGCGGAAATGGGCTGGTGACGGGTATGGGTGGGGGAGGCACGGCGCCCTTCATGGTTCCATGGTACTCCAAAGGGGGCAGGGGAGGGCTTATTGTCTCAGCAGGTGTTCCCACTCGGTTTCGGACAGGTGGGATTTTAATTCCTCGTAGTTGGCAATGGACTCCTCCAGGTCCTTTCCTCCCTGCTTCCGCAGCGGTGTTTCGGTGGGCCTGAACGGAATGCCAAGCAGGTCGCACACCTGTTTCATCGCCGCGTTTTTATCTGCTGCCAGCTTTTCGTAGTGGAGCGTCAGCAACCGGTGGCGGGAGAACAGGCGATCTGTTTCCTCCTGTCGTTTCCGGGTGTTCACCAGGAATTCCAGACACCGCTTCGGCTCAATATGCAGCGGTCCGGTGTCGGAAATTGTGGCACGGGTGGAATGCCACACACCGCTGCGATGGGCCTGGACAGTGGAAACGTAGGTGCGCAAAATATTCTGCCGTTTCAGGTGAATCACCCGAATGTCCCGGCGCCCGGCCAGGTAATCCCAGACCTTGTTGCGCCCCCCCCGTTGAGCATGATGGTAGAACAACTTGAATCCCACCGCCTGCAGTGGAAATGGTTGTGTTCCATACAGGTAGCGCTCCAGAAAGGCACCTGGATTCCGGTCCATCAGTTGTAGCGGCGGGCCGATGCGAGGGTGGAAGGGCAGGTCCCAACCCACGCGACCCACGGTGCGGAAAAGCTCACCATAGGCGCGCACCTGGCCGTGGGCGTTGAGCAACGATTTAAGTAGATTGCTTCCGCTGCGTCCGGTGGTGACGACCACGAACGGCGTGGCGTTGGTGTGGGTGGCCAGCACACCGGACCGCATCAGCGCCCGTTTGGCGTAAAACGGCGCGTAATCACGGACCGAGCGGACTGCCCGCTTCAAAAGTTCGTTGCGGGTGTCCATGATGTTCGTCACCAGCATCCTAACCTCGGGTCACCCCTGGGCGATGGCCTGGCGCAGTGTGCCGGGGGTGACGGGTGTGGTGTTTTCCACACCGAACGCCCTGGGGGGCAATTGCATTGGTCCCGAGATGCCATCAAAGTTGTAGCCAAAGCGTTCGATGTCTGGTGCGAATGCCTCTTCTACCAGCTTGCGGCCGTAGTCGCTGTAGTAGGAGCGATAATCCTTGTGGGCGGAGCGGTTGACTACGGGGACGTTCAGGCCTGGAATGCCGATCCGGCTGGTGATCACACGCATGTCATCATTCAGCGTTTCGATTCGGCCCACATGGTCCACCAGGAGGCGGTTCTCCGCATCCAGAATGAACTCTGACTGAAGATGCAGGTCCTCGTTCACCCGCCATTTCAGGTAGGCATCAAAGTTATCGAACGAGCGGGCGAGTTGCTGTTGGTAGTGTTCTTTTGCCTGGCACGCGTAGTGGTACAGGGAAACCTGCCACGCCCAGGGGTTGCGCACGAAACAAAATTTAAAGCGGTTGTTGAAAACCTCCGGACCCACCAGGTCCAGCACCTGCGCTGCCCGGAGATGGGGGTGGGGCAGTTCCGGAGTGTAGAGGCGGCCCAGGTGGCGTGCCCACAGGCGCCTCCAGCGGTCGGCCGCGTAGGGCTCCAGCGCCGCACGCAGGCTGGTGCCCGCCACTTTGTACACGTGGATAAAAATAAACCGGTGCGAATGCGACATCAGCATGGGAAGTCACCAGACAATCCCAAGGGGACACCACATTGCCCGGAAGCCATGTGGTGACGCCCGAGGGGGGCAAAACCAACCGTGCAATGCCAACTCCAGGGTCCACACGACACACTCCGGAGGGCAAGGCACCACACGAATAATCCATCTGTTTTCCCTCACCATACCACGGGTGGGTGAGATCGGCAAGAAAAAAACGACCGCTTTCTGGCAGATCGCCAGACTTCAGCGCCCGAAAATCAACAATGGTGAAGGTTCGGAGTACTCCGCGCTACGTCACAACCTCTCGGAAAGGAGTGGCGTGGGGTGTTCAGGAACAGGCAAATGATGACGATAAGAGTGGGTACCCGTCGGCAAGCCCTGATCAACGTGGCCTGGTTACTGGCGTGGGCCGCTCTGATGGGTGGGCATGCAACCCCTTGGGGGATGCGGCGTAGCGGAAGGAGTGTTGATGCAGCCAATCACTTCACCCATGTCCCCCGGACGGGTGTTGCAGACCACCTTGGCGGTGTTCGTGGAGAATTTTCCACGCCTGCTGGTGGTCGGGCTGTTGCCATTTTTGCCCGGTATTACCGCTCTGGGAGTGTGGTTTCACCTGAGATCGGGTGCCCCCGCAACCGCTGGAGGGGGTGTGTGGCTGCTTTATCTGGCGGGAATCCTGTTGCTTCCGGGGAGCGTGGTCAGCTATGTGATGGCGGTGCGGGTTGCTGCGGACGCCTGTGAGGGAAAATCCACGTCGTTGAAGGGGGCTTTACGGTATTGCGCTGATCCGGCGGTGGGGAAGAGCTTTCTTACTTTGCTGACCCTGGTTTTTGCGCTGTCGGCGGTAATGTTCCCGGCATTATTGGTGCGCTGGTACGGTGTGGACGGCAACGTGGCCGTTGTGACAGGAGTCCTGTGCGAGGCAGTGGTGCTGGCCCTGGCTCCGCTGCTGATGTTTGCCCCTGCGGTGGTGGTGGCGGAGGGGAGCTGGACAGTGGCTGCCATGCGTCGCAGCGTGGAACTGGGCTGGGGGCGTTGTTTGCGCAACTGGGGGGTTTTGCTGGCCGGTATGGTGCTGTTGTTGGGGATGTCGGCGGCTATTTCTGTCGTTTTGGGGTTGTTGCCGCCATCAACGCTGCCGGATGGCCTCCGCTGGCTGGCCGTTGCCCCGGAGGGAGTTTCCGGGGCGGGAAACAGTAACTGGCTGTTGCAGGATTTTGGTTGGCTATCGCTGCCGCTGGCCTGGCTGGTCGCCGTGCCGGTATACCCGGTGCTGATTCTGGTGATGTACTACGACATGCGGGTGCGCAATGGCGAATCGTTCGCACCTTTGCCGGTGACCGCGCGCTTCCCCGATCCCCCCAAGTTGCAACAGGACGGCAAATCGTTCGGCGCCCTTCCCCCCAAGACGCGCACCCGTGTGGCCGGGGGCAAGGGCGGCACGCGCAACATGTAGCCGACGTCGGGGGGATTTCCCTCGCGCCCCTCTGCGGAGTGTGCCAGGGCCAGCGCTTACCCCTCCTTGAGCAGCGCCGCAGCCGCCTCGTGGTCCACGTGGCGGATGTCGTGGCCGCGAATGATATAAATCACCATCTCGCAGATGTTGGTGGCGTGATCGCCGATCCGTTCCAGATTCTTTGCGATGTTGGACAGGATGATGTAGGAACTGATCTTGCGCGGATTCTCCAGCATGTAGGTGAGCATCTCACGATAAGCGCTGTGGTACAGCTCGTCGATGGCGGTATCCCGGGCGATCACCTCCATGGCCAGGTCGATATCACCACGGGAAAGGGCATCCAGGGCCCGCGCCACCTGGGCCTGTACCATCTCGCTCATGGTGGCAAGCCCCGCCTGGGGCGTTCCCGGCAATTCTCCGAGGCGCAAAAAACCTTCGGCAATGCCCGCTGCCAGGTCGCCCATGCGCTCCAGATCGGTCACTACCTTGATGGTGGAAATGATAAAGCGCAAGTCCCCGGCGGCCGGCTGGCGGCGGACCAGAATGGAGCGGGTAAGGTCGTCGCATTGCACCTCCAGGGCGTTGATCGCCTTGTCGCGCTCGATGGTCTGTTCTGCGAGGGCGGTATCCTGCTGGAGCAGGGCCTGCATGGAACTGGCGATGGCTTTTTCCACCAGCCCGCCAAGGGACAGGACGCGGGTTTTGAGCTCGGTGAGTTCCTCGTCGAACTTGCGGATGGTGTGGGATTGGGTAGTGGGCATGGGAAAAAAATCCAGGGATCAGCCGAAACGACCAGTGATGTAGGCCTCGGTCTGTTCCTCACGAGGGTTGGTGAAAATTTCCTCGGTCTCGCCAAACTCTATCACGCGCCCCATGAAGAAAAACGCGGTGTAGTCGGAGACCCGTGCCGCCTGCTGCATGTTGTGGGTGACGATCACCACCGTGTAACGGCCACGAAATTCGTCGATCAGTTCCTCAATTTTGCCGGTGGCAATGGGGTCGAGGGCGGAACACGGTTCGTCCATCAGGATCACTTCGGGTTCCACGGCGATGGCGCGGGCGATGCACAACCGCTGCTGCTGTCCGCCGGACAGATGGGCACCGGGTTTGTGCAGGTCGTCCTTGACTTCGTTCCACAGGGCGGCGCCCTTGAGGGCTTCTTCCACGCGACCTGCCAGGTCACTGCGGGGAATGCGCCCGCGCAGCCGCAGGCCGTAGGCCACGTTGTCGAACACCGTCATCGGAAACGGCGTGGGGCGCTGAAAAATCATGCCGATGCGGTGGCGCAACTCCAGCGACGACACCCCCGGGCTGAGGATGTTGACGCCGTCCAGCAAAATTTCCCCCTCTGCCCGCTGTCCTTTGTAGAGGTCGTACATGCGGTTGTAGCTGCGGATGTGGGTGGATTTTCCGCAACCGGACGGGCCGATGAAGGCGGTTACCTTGCCGTGGGCGATGTCGAGTGTGTTGTCGGTCAGCGCCTGCTTGTCACCATAGAAAAAGTTCAGCCCGCGGACCGATACCTTGGCCTTTTCCACCCGTGACGAGGCGGTTGGGGACGGTTCCAGGTAGGGTTTGCGCATTTTTTTGTGGGGAGAGATGCCGATGACCGGGGTGTCGCGGGTCGGCGAAGTCTGCTCCACAGTGGCCTGCGATTCGCCGGAACTGGCGTCCTTGGGGTTGTTCTGGGAGGGATTGTTCGTGGAGTCGGGTGCCATGGTTTTTGCTACCGAATGCGGCTAACGAATACGCGTTCCGAGGATGATACGTGAAAAGCCGGTCAGCACCAGCACCGAAACGGTGATCAGCAGTGCGGCTCCCCACGCCAGAGTGTGCCACTCGTCGTAGGGACTCATGGCGTAGTTGAACAGGGTGACCGTCAGGTTGGCCACCGGACCATTCAGCCCATCCAGCCAGTAGGGGCTGTTGAGGGCGGTGAACAGCAGCGGCGCGGTTTCGCCCGAAACCCGCGCCACGGCCAGCAGGATGCCGGTGGTCATGCCTGCCGCAGCGGCCCGGTAGATGACGCCCAACATCATGCGCCAGTAAGGGGCACCAAGGGCCAGGGTAGCCTCACGCATTTCCGTGGGCACCAGACGCAGCATTTCGTCGGTGGTGCGGGTGACCACCGGGATCATGATGACCGCCAGCGACAGGGCTCCGGCCCAGCCGGAAAAATGCCCGGACGGTACTACCACCAGCAGGTAGACGCACATGCCGACCACGATGGAGGGTGCCGACACCAGAATGTCGGACACATAACGCACTACGGCCGCCACCCGGCCGCCATGGCCGAATTCCGCCAGAAAGGTGCCGGCCATGACACCAAACGGTACTGCAATCAGAGCGGCCGTGGCCGTCAACAGCAGGGTGCCGAGCATGGCGTTGGCGAGTCCTCCGCCGGTCTCGCCGGGGGGCGGGGGGAGTTTGGTAAAAAAATCCCAGTTGATGGCATGAATGCCCTTCAACGCGACGTCTCCCAGAATCCACGCCAGCATGGCCAGCCCCAGCATTGCTGACAGGGTGGAAATGCCCATCACCAGGCGGTTGGTGAGGACGCGGCGGCGTGTGTCGATGTGATTGGGCATCAGGAACGACCTCCCGGCGCAGACATACGCTTCAGATATAGCTGGGCAAAGCCCAGTATCAGGAAGGTGATCAGGAACAACACCAGTCCAAGTTCCACCAGGGACGACAGGTACAAATCGCCGTCGGCCTCGGTGAATTCGTTGGCAAGGGTGCTGGCGATGGAGTTACCGGGAGCAAACAGGGAGGCCGACAGGCGGTGGCTGTTGCCGATCACGAAGGTGACCGCCATGGTCTCTCCCAGCGCCCGCCCCATGCCGAGGAACACTGCGCCATAAATGCCCTTGCGACCGTAGGGAATCATGATGTCGCGCACCACCTCCCAAGTGGTTGCACCCATGCCGTAGGCCGACTCCTTGAGCTGGGGGGGCACCATTCGGAACACGTCGCGGGTGACCGAGGCGATGAACGGGGTGATCATCAGCGCCAGCACCAGCCCGGCGGTAAGCATGCCAATGCCCATCTGCGGGCCGCTGAAAAGGGGCAAAAAACCCAGGCTGTTCGCCAGGGCGGGCTGCACCAGGTTGCTCAGAATCGGCGCCAGCACGAACAGCCCCCACATGCCATAAACGATGCTGGGGATGGCGGCCAGCAACTCGATGCCGACACCGAAGGGCGTGCGCAACCGCGCCGGGGCCAGTTCGGACAAAAACAGGGCGATGCCCACGCTGATGGGGACCGCCACCAGCAGGGCGATGAGGGTGGAGATGAGGGTCCCGGCAATCGCGGTAAGGGCGCCGAAACGTTCGGTGACCGGGTTCCAGCTTGCGTCGGTGAGGAAGCCCAGGCCGAAGGCCGCGCGGGAGGGGGCCGACTCGTGCCATAGCACGGCGAACATGGCCACCAGCAGGGCCAGAACCCCGGCGGCGAACACAAAGGTGATCCCCTTGAACAGGGGGTCGCCCCAGGTGGACAGGGAGACCCTTCCGGGGGTGGGTGTGGTATCCGGTTTCCGGCTCATGGGCGAATGACTCGGGGGCGGTGCGAAGTGTACCCGGCGCAAGGTTGCGGAGGAAAGGGGGAGTTGCTCACAGTTCGCCCTCCTTCGGGCCACCGTCGAGGGCGTCCAGCATGCGCCGCTCGCGCTGGAACACCAAAATCGAACCGATGCGCAGTGCCCCCATGACCAGTAGCAAGGCACTCATGGCGTACATTTCGTCGGGGCTGATCTTGTGCTGGAAACTCTTGATCATCACCTCCTGCAGCATGAACACGATGGCGGCATCGACGATGAAGGTCATGCGCAGGCGCCGGGTATTGAAATATTCCACCAGGGATCGGGACAGCTCAATGAGCACGAACAGGGTGAGGATGTCGGAGATGAAGTGCAAAAAACGGTCGGTCACACTGGTGGCGGAGAACATGTCGGACAGGCTGAAGAACAGGCGTACCGTGCCGATGCACATCCCCACCGCGATGAACAGCAGGATGACGGCAAAAATCACCGCAGTGATGCGGTCGAACCACGCCCGGGGCGAGGTGAGCCAGTCGGGTATGGGGAGTTTTTCCAGCATGTTGGAGGCCTTCCGGTTTGCCGTCTGGGGGTTCCATCACGTTGCCGCGCCGTCCAAAAATGCCTGTGGGCCGGGGGTGTGTGGGTACACCCCCGGCCCTGCGGCCGGTCACGTGATTCGGGGTCGAGGACAGGGATGAATCTAGTGAGCCGTCCACACCGGCTTGCCGTCAGCCCCCTTGATGTCGCCCCAGGCGGAGTGGATCAACTTGACCACCGAGTCCGGCAGCGGCACGTAGTCAAGGGCCACCGCAGCGTCGTCCCCGTTCTTGTAGGCCCAGTCGAAGAAATTCAGCACCTGAGTGCCCTGAGCGGGATTCTTCTGGGTACGGTAGACCAGAATGAAGGTGGCGCCGGCAATGGGCCAGGCCCCCTTGCCCGCCTGGTCGGTGAGTACCACGCCAAAGCCCGGCGTGCCCTTCCAGTCTGCGCCCTCGCAGGCGGCCTGAATGCTTTCTACATTGGCGGCCACGGGGGCGCCTGCCCGGTTCTGAAGCCGGGCGGTGATCATCTTGTTCTGCTTGGCGTAGGCGTACTCCACATAACCGATGGCGCCAGAGGTCTTCTTGACAAAGGCAGCGACGCCCTCGTTACCCTTGCCGCCCATGCCCACCGGCCAGGAAACCGCCTTGTCGTTTCCGACCTTGCTCTTCCACTCGCCGCTCACCTTGGACAGATAATTGGTAAAAATCCAGGTGGTACCGGAGCCGTCGGCGCGGGATACCACGGCAATGTCCTGGGCGGGCAGCTTGAGGCCGGGGTTGAGGGCGGCGATGGCCGCATCGTTCCACTTGGTGACCTTGCCCAGGTAGATGTCGGCCAGCACCGGGCCGGACAACTTCAACTGGCCGTCACTGATGCCGAGAAAATTCACCACTGGCACCACCGCACCGACCACGGTGGGGAACTGGAGCAGCCCGGCCTTGGCCAGGTCATCGCCGCCCAGGGGGGCGTCGCTGGCGCCGAAATCGACGGTGCCTTCCTTGATCTGCTTGATGCCGCCGCCGGAACCGATGGACTGGTAGTTGAGCTGTATCCCGGTCTGCTGGTTGTAGGCATGGGCCCACTTGGAATAGATGGGATACGGAAAGGTGGCCCCGGCGCCGGTGATGGTGGTGGCGGCCTGAGCGGTGCCAGACAGCCCCAGGACGGCGGCGGCAATCAGGGCAATTCGGGTACGCATTTGCATGTGCATCTCTCCTCGTTGAAAAAATCGTGTGCGTCGAGGAAAAGATTAGGGGGGCAATGTGAGGGGCGTATTAATTTCTGCGGATTTTCTCGTGCGCACCCGCAGGCCCCCCCGAAGGCCGCAGCCTCCGCATCGCCCAGGCGAAGGGGGGGCGACAGCTACAGGCGGGCCATCACCCCTTCGTTGACTTTTTCCACCATGGCTTTTCCGGCCAACACTTCCACCAGCTTCATGGCGAACTCCATGGCAGTACCGGGGGCGCGGCTGGTGATGAAATGGCCGTCAACCACCACGCGCTCGTCGGAGTATTCCCCCGCCTTTTTCGTCACTTCGGCGCGGGTGGAGGGGTGGCTGGTGGCGCGGCGGCCTTCCAGAAAGCCCATTTCGGCATAAATGGTGGGGGCCGCGCAGATGGCCGTTACATAGCCGCCTTTTTCGTGGATGCGCCGCACGATGTCGTGGATGCGCTTGTCGAGGCGGAGATTTGTGGTGCCCGGCAGGCCGCCAGGCAGCACCACCATATCGAAGTCATTTTCGAGAATGCGATGAACGGCAGTGTCCGGCACCAGCGTCACGCCGCGCGACCCCTTGACGGGGCCGTCGGTGAGCCCGGCGGAGACGACCTCGATGCCCGCACGGCGCAGGACGTCGATGACCGTGACCGCCTCTATCTCCTCAAACCCCTCCGCCAGGGGAACCAGCACCTTTTTCATGGCATACCTCCTCGCCTGAAACGCAGCCGCTCATCTCGGGGGCCTGTTTCAAGTGTAGCGCTTCCGAGGGGGGATTCCCACCTTTTGCAGGGGGTGACTGTGGTACGATCGACGCCCGCAAAAACGCCATACCCCGGGGAGACGAGCGTGTCCGACATTCTGGTTCTGTTCGATTTCAATGGAGTGATTGCCGACGACGAGTCGGTGCATCAGATGCTGCTGCAAAAGGTGCTGGCGGAGGAGGGGATTACCATCACCGACCAGCAGTACCACGATGTCTATCTGGGTTTTGACGACAAGGGGGCATTCGAACACGCCTGCCGGGCCAACGGTCGCACCCTGGATGAGGCCGACATGGCCGATCTGGTGGCGCGCAAGAGCCACCTGTACGATGCCTACATCGTGGACCATCTGGTGCTGTTCCCCGGCGCGGTGGACAGTGTCAAGACCATGGCCGGGGAGTTTTCCACGGGAATTGTGTCCGGCGCGCTGAAGGCGGAGATCGGCCGCATCTGCGACATCGCCGGAGTTGTTGAATGCCTGTCTTTTGTGGTCTCGTCGGAGGACACGGAACACTGCAAACCGCACCCGGAGGGGTATCTGGTTGCCTTGGCCCTCTACAACCTGACGGTGGCCTGCGAAGGCAAGCGCATCGGCCCGGAGTCGTGCGTGGTGATCGAGGATTCCATTGCCGGGGTAGAGGCCGCCAAGGCGGCGGGGATGCACTGCGTGGCGATCACCCATTCCTATCAGGCCCACGAACTGACCCAGGCCGACCGGGTGATCGGTCACATGGACGAGTTTACGCCGGAGTTGGTGCGGGAGCTGGTGGGCGGGCGCAGCCCGCGGCGGTAATCGCGAAAATCGCGCGGTGGGTTCGGGTTCATCGCGAAGCTGGCCGCCCGGGGCGAGCATGCGATTCTCTCTTTGTTCCGTCGCCCGCGAATCTCTATAATTGACAGATGCGGGTTTCCTGTTACCGTCTGGTGTGCGTCAGCGCGCTGCCCGCGACCCCATATTCCGGCGCCCAGGGAGGACCTTCCGTTGAACAAGTTTACATCCGTCGCCGATATTGACGCCGCCCTGTCCGGCGTCATCCGCCATACCCCCGAGGCCGTCACCGTCCTCAATGAGGCCGCCCTCAAGGGCGAGGCCATGGACCTGCTGGTCTACAACGCGGTGTTCGCCACCAGCGGCGTGGTGCGCGGGACCTGCCGCTGGATCATCCGCGAGATCGGTAAATCCGTCGGCTGTGTGTCGGCCTCTATCCACGACCTGTACATGGCCATGGGCCGGGGCGAGGTATCGGGTATGACCGTGCCCGCCGTCAACATTCGTGGCCTCACCTACGACACCGCCCGCGCCATGGTGCGCGCGGGTCAACGACTCGACAGCACCGCCTTCGTGTTCGAAATTGCCAAGAGCGAGATCGGCTATACCTTCCAGCACCCTTCCGAGTACGCCGCCGTGATTCTTGCCGCCTGCCTGCGCGAAGGCCATCGCGGCCCGGTGTTTATTCAGGGTGACCATTTTCAAGTCAACGCCAAGCGCTACAAGGGCGACAGGAACGGTGCCCTGGACGAGGTACGCAACCTCATCAGGGAGGCCATTCCCGCCGGGTTCTACAACATCGACATCGACACATCCACCCTGGTCGATCTGTCCTTTCCCACCGTTGCCGAGCAGCAACACGCCAACTTCGCGCACGCCGCCGAACTCACCCGGCTAGTGCGGGAACTGGAGCCCGAAGGGATTACCGTGAGCGTGGGCGGCGAAATTGGCGAAGTGGGCGAGAAGAACAGCACCGTTGAGGAGTTTGTTGCCTACATGGATGGTTACAACGCCACCCTGCCCAAGGGCACGGCGGGCATCAGCAAGATCAGCGTGCAGACCGGCACCAGCCACGGCGGCGTTCCCCTGGCGGACGGTTCGGTGGCCGATGTGGCGCTGGATTTCGGTGTGTTGCACGATATTTCCGTGGCCGCCCGTAGCCGCTATGGCCTGTCGGGCACGGTGCAGCATGGCGCCTCTACCCTGCCGGACGATGCGTTTAACCGTTTTGTCGCCAGTACCGCCTCGGAGGTGCATCTGGCCACCGGCTTCCAGAACATGGTCTACGATAGCCGCCACCTGCCTGCCGACCTGAAGGCGGATATCTATGAGTGGCTCAAGCACAACTGCGCCAACGAGCATAAAGAAGGGCAGACTGATGCCCAATTTCTTTACAAGACCCGCAAAAAGGGTTTTGGCCCCTTCAAGGAGCGTTTCTGGACCCTGCCGGAGAACGTGCGCGCCTCCCTTAGCCGGGAGCTTGAGGACAAATTCCTGTTCCTGTACGAGCAACTGGGCGTCAAAGGATCGGCGGCGGTAGTGGCCAAGTACGTCAAGCTGAACGTCAAGGCCGGGCGTAACCTGAAGGATGAGATTGCCGCCGCGTAGCGGCCGCACAAGGCTCCCGGGTTTGGGGGGCGGGTGATGGAAACAGGCGTTCCCGGTGGGGGGACGCCTTTTTCATGGGCGTTCGCCGGTTGGGGGGTGGTCAGGGTCGCTCTGCCGTGGGACTATGTACGTGTCCCGGAATTCTGGTCGGCAGTCCGGCAGGTTTTCCGACCCGGATTTCCTGCAGGCACTTCGCCAGTGGGAAACTCTTGGCAAAAGGGGACTGCGTGGAAGCACCCGGTCTGTTATTGCAACTCCTGATCATCCTGCTCTCCGCACGGATTTTTGCGGAGCTGGCCACCCGCCTCAAATCCCCGGCAGTGATTGGGGAACTGCTGGCGGGGGTGGTGTTGGGTCCAAGCCTGCTGGGGTGGCTGGAGCCCAGCGACACTCTGAAACTGCTGGCCGAAATCGGCATCATCCTGCTTTTGTTCGAAGTTGGGCTCGAAACCGATGTACGCGCCCTGATGGCCACTGGCGGCAAGTCGCTTCTGGTGGCTCTGTCGGGATTCGCGCTACCGTTTCTGCTGGGCTTTATGGCGGCCCGCTGGGGATTGGGCATGGACCTGCTGCCCGCCCTGTTTGTGGGGGGAACCCTGACCGCCACCAGCATCGGCATCACGATGCGGGTGTTGGGGGATCTGGGCCACCAGAACAGCCGCGAGGGGCGGGTAGTGCTGGGGGCAGCGGTGGTGGACGATGTGTTGGGGGTGGTGCTGTTGGCCCTGCTGTACGAGTTTTCGGTGGGCGGCGGCATCAACGTGGTGAATGCGGGCAAGGTTCTGCTGTTCGTGGGGCTGTTCTTTGCCATCGCGGCGCCCGCCGCCAAGCTGATGTCACATCTCATCAAGCGCTTCGACGCGGTGAGTTCGGTGCCCGGGCTGGTACCGACCACCATGGTGTCGCTGGTGCTGTTTTTCGCCTGGCTGGCACACAAGATCGGGGCACCGGAGTTGCTCGGGGGGGTGGCTGCGGGTTTGGCCCTTTCGCGGCGGTTCTTTCTTCCCTTTGGGGTGGCCATGCATCCCGATCCGGCGTTTGCGGGGCGGGTGGAAGAACAATTGAAGCCCATCATCCACTTATTCACGCCGGTATTTTTTGTGGTGGTGGGGCTGTCACTGGATCTGCGTCAGATAGCCTGGGGAGAGTTGGGCATCTGGCTGTTTTCCGGCGTTTTGCTGGTGGCCGCGGTACTGGGAAAGATGACGGGAGCAATGCTCATCCGCGAGCCGTGGCGGGCGCGCTGGGTGGTGGGCGTGGCCATGATTCCGCGCGGGGAGGTGGGACTGATTTTCGCCGAGTTGGGGCGGGAAAGCGGAATTTTCGACAACCAGGCCTACGCGGGCATGGTGCTGGTCATCGCCCTCACCACCCTGTTACCACCGTTCGTTCTCCGGGCTATTTGCCGCCCCGGTCCGCCCGAGGCAGAGGTGGAAACGAGGGAATAGGGCAGCTAACCGGGGAGGGGAATCAGAGTTTTTTCTGCTGACGGAACCACTCGACGGTTTCTGTCAGCCCTTCCTCCAGCCGCACGGAAGGTTCCCATTCGGCGTCGGTGGTCAGCTTGCCTGCCGACAGGCAACTGCGCAACTGCTCTCCCTCCTTGGTGGGGCCATAGTTGGGAGGCAGTGTGGCGCCTGCAGCCTGCATCATCAGGGTGTGCAGGGTGTTGACCTCGGTCTCCACCCCGGTGCCCACGTTGTAGGGGCCGGTGAGAGACTTGATCATGGCCAGCAGGAATGCCTGGACCACGTCATCCACGTACACGAAGTCGCGGGTTTGCTTGCCGTGGCCGTTGATCATGGTCTGCTGGCCCTTGAGCATCTGGCGGGCAAAAATGGCCACTACCCCCGCCTCGCCGTGGGGGTCCTGACGCGGGCCATAGACGTTGGCAAGCCGCATGCTGGCCGCGAAGATGCCGCGTGAACGGTAGTAGTCCAGATACATCTCACCTGCGGCCTTGCTGATGCCGTAGGGGGAAACCGGGCGGATGGGGTGCTCCTCGGCGGCCGGAAACTGCTCTTGCTCGCCATACGCGGCCCCGCCGGATGAAGCAAAATAGACACGTGGACAGCCCACCTCGACAGCGGATTCCAGCAGGTTGATCAGCCCCAGAATGTTGGCATCGGCGTCGGCGACCGGGTTGTCCACGCTCTCCCGTACGCTGATTTGTGCAGCCAGGTGAAAGATTGCCTGGGGACGGTATTTGCGCAGTTTGCCCACCAGGCCGCGGTCGCGCACATCCATGCGGATGAACTTGGCGGCCTTGGCGAGGTTGGCCTTCTTGCCGTGGGACAGGTTGTCGATGATGAGCACTTCGTGCCCTTCCAGCAACAGTCGCTCCACGAGGTGCGAACCAATGAAGCCGGCCCCGCCTGTTACCACGCATTTCACGGATTGATCCCCTTGTTGGCTGTTCGATACCAGTTCACATAGCGGCGGATGCCGTCCGCCAGAGGTGTTGCGGGAGTGTACCCCAAACCCTCCCTGGCGTGGGAGATGTCCGCCCAGGTGGCCTTTACATCTCCCGGCTGTGGGGGTAGGTGTTTTCGTACTGCCTGCCTGCCCAGCGCCTGCTCGATCAACTCCACCAGCGTTGTCAGGCGCGTGGTTTCGGAGCCGCCGAGATTATAGATGACGTAGGGTCGCGGATGCTCCAGTGCGACCACGGTGCCGCGCACAATGTCATCGATGTAGGTGTAATCCCGGCAGGAGCTGCCATCGCCGTACAGGGGGATGGGCTGACCCCGGTCAATGCGGCGGGTAAAGCTGGCGATGGCCAGGTCTGGCCGCTGGCGCGGGCCGTAGACCGTAAAAAAGCGCAGGCAGGTGACCGGAAAGCCATACAGGTGGTGCCAGCAGTGGGCCATCAGCTCCCCGGCCTTTTTGGTGGCGGCGTAGGGGCTAATGGGGTGATCCACCGGGTCGGTTTCGGCAAACGGCACCTTGTCGTTGTTACCATAAACGCTGGAGGACGACGCGAACACCAGGTTGCGCACTCCGGCGATGCGGGCGCACTCCAGCACATGGGCGGTGCCGGTGACGTTCACTTGCTGGTAGCGGAGGGGGTTCTGGATGGAGGGCCGCACCCCGGCCAATGCCGCCAGATGCACCACCTCGTCCACCGCGTGGGCGCTGAAAGTTGCTTGCAGACGCTCGTGGTCGAGGATGTCCGCCTCCACCAGGGTGAAGCCGGGGCGGCCCGTCAGCCCGGCCAGGTTGCGCTGCTTGTCCGCGCGGTCATAAAAGGGGTCGAAATTGTCCAGCCCTACCACCTCGCGGCCGGTGACGAGGAGCGCCTCGCACAGGTGGGAGCCGATGAACCCGGCGGCGCCGGTGACCAGTACCGTCATGCCGGTTTCTCCGTTGCCCGTTGCAGGTGAATGAGAAACTCCACGTTGCCCTTGGCGCCGGTGATGGGCGATTCGATGCGACCGGTACACACCAGTCCCATGGCTTCAGCGGCGACGCTGACCTCGGCCACGGCGCGCTCGCGCTGGGCGGGCTCGCGCACGATGCCACCCTTGCCCACATGGCGCGGGCCGACCTCGAACTGGGGTTTGACCAGCAGCACCATCTCGCTGCCTGCGGTGCTGGCCAGCAGGCCGCACAGGGTGGGCAGCACCACGGTGAGGGAGATGAACGACAGGTCGCCCACGATCAGGTCCGGCAGGGGCGGCGGGAGTTGATCCGGCCCCAGGTGGCGCACGTTGGTGCGGTCCATCACCACCACACGGAGGTCGGTGGCGATGCGGCTGTCCAGTTGCCCATAACCGACGTCCACCGCGATGACACGGGCGGCACCACGTTGCAGCAGGCAGTCGGTAAACCCGCCGGTGGAGGCCCCTGCGTCCAGGCAGTGGCGTCCGGCGGGGTCCACTCCGAAGGCATCCAGCGCCGCGGCGAGCTTTTTACCGCCGCGCCCCACGAATGGCTCTGGCGCCGCGACCGTGACCTGGACGTCCTCTGCCACGGTGTGTCCGGCCTTGGTAGCCGGTTCGCCGTTCACCCGGACCCCGCCGGCCAGGATCAATGCCTGAGCGCGGGTGCGAGTTTCCGCCAGGCCCAGGTTCACCAGCAATTGATCCAGGCGTACCTTGGGGGGGCGGCTGCTCACGGCGTGAGGCATGAGATGTTCAGGAGGGGCGGGGAGGCCATTTTCGGGAAACACAGTCTGCCCGGCATCGGTAATTTTGCGGCCCTAGGAAGTGCGGCCAGCGGCGGCGCGCAACACCTTGTGGCGCGTGCGCCCCGCCAGCAACAGGCGGGCGGTATCGGCGATGCCTTCGGTGCACAGACCCAGTTCGGCGCGCAGATGGTCCTGGGGGCCCTGCTCGATGAAGCGGTCGGGAATGCCCATCCGCCGCACACGGGGGGTCACCCCGTGCCGCTCGAAACATTCCAGTACGGCGCTGCCGAAACCACCGGCCAGGGCGTTTTCCTCCACCGTCAGCACTGTTCCGGTGTCGGCGGCGGCGAGCATGGCCTCCTCGTCCAGCGGCTTGATAAAGCGGGGGTCTACCACGCGCACGGAAAAACCCTCTTGCGCCAGCAGTCGTGCCGCTTCCAGGGCCGGGGTGACCATGCTTCCCACCGCCAGAATGGCCATGTCACTGCCCGCTTGCAGGGTTTCGGCGCTGCCCACGGGGATCAGGGAAAAACCCTGCAACGGCTCGGCGCAGGGGATGGAGCCGCGGGGGTAGCGCAGGGCGCAGGGCGCGTCCAGTTCCAGGCCGGTGAACAGCATGTCGCGCAGCATCTGACCGTTGCGGGGCGCCATGATGACCAGCCCGGGCACGGCGCGCAGGAACGACAGGTCGAAGGTGCCGTGATGGGTGGGGCCGTCGTCGCCCACCAGCCCGGCGCGATCCATGGCGAACACCACCGGAAGGTGTTGCAGCGCGACGTCGTGGATGAGTTGGTCGTAGCCGCGCTGCATGAAGGTGGAGTAGATGGCCGTCACCGGTCGTTTTCCCTCCGCCGCGAGCCCCGCAGCAAAGGTGATGGCGTGTTGTTCGGCGATGCCCACGTCGAAAAAACGCTCGGGGAATTTTTCGGCAAAGGTGTGAGTGCCGGTTCCGGTGGGCATGGCGGCGGTGATTGCCACCACCCGGGGATCGATGTTGGCCAGTTCGATCAGGGCATCACCGAACACCTTGGTGTAGGCGGGAAGGGACGACCCACCGCCGAGCACTCCCACGGTCTTGTCGAACTTGGGGGTGCCGTGGTAACTGACCGGGTTGTCCTCGGCCAGGGGATACCCCTTGCCCTTTTTGGTGACCACATGCAGCAGGGTGGGACCCTTGAGGCGGTGGATGTTTTGCAACACCGGGATAAGGTGGTCCAGGTTGTGGCCGTCGATGGGGCCCAGGTAGCGGAAGCCCAATTCCTCGAACACCACGCCGGGGGTGATGAAGCCTTTCACGGCTTCCTCGGCCTTGCGCGCCATCTGCGCCATGCGGCGGCCGACGCGGGGAATGTGACTGAGAATTTGCTCGGTTTCCTCGCGCACCCACGAGTACAGGTCGCCGCTCAGGGTACGGCTGAGGTAGGCGGACAGGGCACCCACGTTGGGGGAGATGGACATTTCGTTGTCGTTCAGCACCACCAGCAGGTTGCGCTTCATGCCGCCCGCGTGGTTGAGGGCCTCGAAGGCCATTCCAGCGGTCATCGAACCATCGCCAATGACGGCCACCACATGGTTGTCGGCGCCGTTCATGTCCCGCGCCACGGCCATGCCGACGGCGGCGGAGATGGAGGTGCCCGCGTGTCCCGCACCAAAGGCGTCGTGTTCGCTCTCGGTGCGCTTCTGGAAACCCGACAATCCGGCGGACTGGCGCAGGGTGTGAATTCGGTCCCGGCGTCCGGTGAGCAATTTGTGCACGTAGGACTGGTGGGACACGTCCCAGATCATTTTATCCGTTGGGGAGTCGAACACATGGTGCAGCGCCACGGTCAGCTCCACCACCCCAAGGTTGGGGGCCAGGTGGCCGCCAGTGGTGGACACCACATCAATCAGGCATTCGCGGATGTCCGCGCACAGCCCCACCATCTCCTTGCGCGACATGGTCTTGAGGTCGGCAGGGGAGTGGATGGCGTCGAGTAGGGGGTAGCGGTGTATTTTTTTTCTCACCGGTCACGCTCCACGATGTAAGTGGCCAGGGCGCGCAGGGGGGCGGCGCCGGGGCCAAAGGAGGTCAGTCGGGTGATGGCTTCGTCCTTCAGGCTCCGTGCGAAATTTCGTGCCTCTTCGGTTCCCATCAGCAGGGGGTAGGTGAGCTTGCCCTGGGCAGAGTCCTTGCCTGCGGTTTTGCCCAGGGTGGCGGTATCGGCGGTTTCGTCCAGCACATCGTCGGCAACCTGAAACGCCAGGCCGATGGTGCGGCCGAAGTCGGTCAGAGCCACGAGGGTGGCGGTGTCGGCGCCAGCGGCCAGGGCGCCCATGCGCACGCTGGAGGCAAGCAATGCACCGGTTTTGTGGGCGTGAATGGTGCGCAGGTGGTCGAGGGTGCGGGGGCGGTTTTTCCCCTCTGCCTCCATGTCGAGCATCTGTCCGCCGACCATGCCCCAGGGACCGGCGGCGGCAGCCAGTTCTGACACCAGTCGAAGGCGAGTGGTTTCCGGCAGATCGGCCTCCGCCAGCCAGGTGAAGGCCAGGGACTGGAGCCCGTCGCCCACCAGGATCGCGGTGGCCTCATCAAAGGCCTTGTGACAGGTGGGTCTGCCGCGCCGCAGGTCGTCGTTGTCCATGGCGGGCAAGTCGTCATGCACCAGCGAGTAGGTGTGGATCAGTTCCAGCGCGCCCGCCACGGGCAGCACGGCGTCGCCATGTCCGGCAGCGGCCTGAAACGCCGCAATGGCCAGCACCGGGCGCACCCGTTTGCCACCGCCGAGGACCGCATAGCGCATGGCCTCGGCCAGCCGGGGAGGGGTGGTGGCCAGGTCGCCAAGGCGTTTTGACAGGGCTTCGTCCACACGCCGGATAGCGTCGGCAGAAAACGTTTTGAGGTCGAATCCTTCGTTCACCGGTGGTCTTCCTCGTCTTCCTGGTCGCTATCCTCCAGGTCGCTGTCCCGCACATTCAGTGCGGCGACGATGCCTTTGTCGCGCATGAGTTTTTCCACGGTGCGCTCGGCGTTGCCGAGCACCTCCAGGCAGCGACGGGATAAACCGACCCCCTCCTCGAACAGGGTCAGGGATTTTTCCAGCGTCTGGTCACCTTCCTCAAGCAGGCGCACGATCTCCTCCAGCCGGGCGAGGGAGGGCTCGAAGCTGGGGGTTTCCTTGCGGCTCACGGTGCGGCGGGAGCTCCCTGCCATGGGGTGGATCCTGAGAGACAATCCCGGAAAAGGGCTAAGTATACCCTGAATTGTCTTCGGGCAGAAGGGTTTGCACTCCGGCGCCTGGCAGATGGCCCTGTTCTGGCTGGAGGTTTGTTGAACACGGGGCAAGGCGTGGGCACAGGCGTGCGGGTTTACCTCCTTGCCGGAAGGGGGGCGTTTGGGGTAGGTTAGCGGTCGCAATTGGGGGATATCAGGGCGTGGGCACAGTGCGACTCTGTGGTTCCCCCCGGTGTTTTCTGACGCCCCCGGTACCGCGGGATCGTTGCCGCGTGTTTGCCTGTGCGTCTGCCTGAAGTCTTTCCGAACTCGCCTGTTTGACCTGTCATGCCTGGAGGCCCGTTGAGCGACCAACATACACCGCATTCCCATCCGACTGGTGACGTTTTTACCCGCGCCGGTGAGGATATTGCCGATTTGCTGGAGGCCAACTGGAAGCTGCTGGTCGGGGTGATGGTGATGGTCATTGCCGTGGGGACGGGTGTGATCATGTATCAGCGTTCCGCAGCAAAAGATCAGGCCAATCTGCAAGGCAAAGTGGCCGAGATCGCCGCCGGATTCCCGGGAGCCTCGGGGAGTATGGTGATGCCGGGTTCGGCCGAAACGGCAATCCTGCGTTATGAGGCGTTGCTCGGGAAGGCCTCCGGCCCTGCCCGCTACACGGCGTTGATGTACCTGGGTCAGGCCTACCAGTCGGTGGGCAAAGCGGATGAGGCGCGTGCCCGCTACGAAGAGTTGACCAAAGGGCCTGCGCTGTTTGCGGCCATGGGCCACATGCGTTTGGGGTACCTGGCGGCGGACGCGGCGGATTACCCGGCGGCGGTGGCGGCCTTTCAGAAGGCTGCGTCGCTGGATGCCGCGCTGGCGGTGCAGGCGAAAATGGATGCGGCCTATGTGGCCGAGGCGTCCGGCGACAGTGCCACGGCGATTACGCGCTACACGGAGTTGATCAAGGGCCACCCGGACTTCGTGCAGGCGCGGGAAGCGGAATCGCGCATCCGCGTGTTGGGTGGCGATCCCGATGTGCTGCTGGGACGTGCCAAACCCACCCCGCCCGCATTATTTTCTGCACCGACGGGCACGCCGGAAATGGCGACTCCGGCCCCGGCGAAGGGAACTGGCAAAAAATAGGGTGAGGAACCGGTCCCGTCGGAACGGGCCGGTTGCCAGCGGTGGGGGCCCTCTGGTATGCTCCTGTGCCTTGCCGGTGGTCCGTTGGGGATCGGTCAGCAGAAAAACAGACGATGTGTTTGGGGCGGTAGCTCAGCTGGGAGAGCGTCGCGTTCGCAATGCGAAGGTCGGGAGTTCGATCCTCCTCCGCTCCACCACTATTCAAAAAACCAACCACTCTCGGTTGGTTTTTTTTTGCCCGTTTCCCCCAGTGCTGGCGCGGTTCCGGGCCATTGCCTCGCGCGCGGCACCTCCACGACTGCGCCAGTTCCTGCCCTCTTTCCCCTACTCCTACGACGCCCAGGACCGGTTGACCTCTACCGGCTCCGCGAGCTATGCGTACACCGCCAACGGCGAGCTTTTGGGAAAAATAGACACGGGCGGAATATCCCTCGAAGCGTATCCCCCCGGATTGACCCTCCTCCCCTGATCCTGCTACTGATAGCGATGGGCTAAACCCACAACAGCATGTCCGGGCGCCCGCCCGGCAAGAAGGGGGACGCGGTGGAAGCCGGCTTGCGCATCATCCGGCTGCACCAGACTTTGTGCAGCCACCGCCACCCGGTCCCGCGCCGGGTCATCGAGGAGCGCCTGGAGTGCTCCCGCGCCACCGCCATGCGCGTGCTGTCCACCTTGCGTGGCATCACCGGTGACCCCATCCCCTGGCACGCGGAGGCAGGTGGGTACGCCTACGAGAGCCCGGCGTTGCGGACGGGAGACATCCCCTATCTGTGGTTTGGCCAGGATGAGCTGCTCGCGCTTCTGGCC
This sequence comes from Nitrospirota bacterium, assembly GCA_029858285.1. Classification (GTDB taxonomy): domain Bacteria; phylum Nitrospirota; class JACRHL01; order JACRHL01; family JACRHL01; genus JAOUFN01. Next base: position 42,039 of record JAOUFN010000019.1, read on the forward strand.
ATTCGGCACTATCTGGAACAGTTGGGTCCGGGTCTGCTGGGGCCGGCCCTGGCGCCCCTGGCCGAGCGGACCCGGGAACTGCTGCGGCTGAACGGGGCGTCGGTGCCGGACGTGGCGCGCCGTGTCCGGCTGGTGCCCGTGGCCACACGCAGCGGCAAGGTCACGCGGTTTCCCGCGTGTGTGGAGGGCTGCCTGACGCAGCGGCGCATGGGCATCACCTATCAGGCCAGGGGCAGTGGTCAAACCACCGGGCGAGAGGTGTCTCCGCAGTTCCTGGTGCATTACCGCGACAACTGGTACCTGATTGCCTTCTGCCACCTGCGGAGCGCGCTGCGCAGCTTTGCCGTGGAGTGCATCACCGCCGCCAAGGTGCAGGACACGGCGGCGCACGAGGTGGACATGGCGGAACTGGACGCATTCCTCGCCGCAGGGTACGGCATTTTTGCGGGCCCGGTGCGGGAAACGGCGGTGCTGCGTTTCAGCGCGGAGCGGGCGCGGTGGGTGGCGGACGAGCGCTGGCACCCGGAGCAGCGGGGCCATCTGCTGCCGGACGGGAGCTACGAGCTGTCAGTGCCCTACGCCGACGCCACGGAGTTGCTGATGGACATCCTGCGCCACGGCCCCGAGGTGGAGGTGCTGGCCCCACCTGCCCTGCGTGCGGCCGCTGAAAAGGCGCTGCGGGAGGCGCTTCAGAGGTACGTTGTTGCTATTGTCTCTCCAAATAGCCATTAACTGAATATAACGAATGCGGTACGCTGTGCCCGTTGGTCGTTGCCTTTCCGAGTAGGACAGGTGGCGTGGATTGAAACAGTCAATGGCTATTTGGGACTTGAAGAGTTGGTTGCCTCCTCCTCTTTTTCCGAGAGGGGGAGGCTTTTTCCTGTTGCCGCACCTCCAGGTCCCCCCGCAGGAAAGGCCGAGGCCATGAAGCGTGCCGACAAAATCGCGAATCACGCCATGACTGTATTTGCGGGTGCTGCATGAGTGACGAAGTTCGACTCAGGATCATGTGGGGAAATGAACTTGTGATCCCGTCCCACCTGGCCAAACCCGCGGTTTTCTGTATTTCGGGTGCGATCGTGATTCTGGCTCTGGTCCTCCTGATTCGTGCAGTCCGGTGGTGGTGACCCGCTTCGGACCGGGGTTCTCCCAAAAATTGGGGGCCGGTCTCACGTGGTGAGACACCTGTCGTGGCAGGATGGTCGCCGTTCCCGGTTCACCTCATTTGGTCTGATGGAAGGGGGCTCCCGTGGCCGACACACCGTTTTCCGACCCCATTGCCCACGCCCGTCCCACCGGGGACGGGAAGTTTGAGCTTCACCTTCTGCCAGACCACCTGCGCAAGGTGGCCACGCTGGCGCGCGAGTTCGCCAAGGCGTTCGGGGGAGGGGATTGGGCCCATCTGGCTGGGCTGTGGCACGACCTGGGAAAATTCCGGCCGCGCTTTCAAAAATACATCCGGAACGCCACCGGCTTCGAGGCCGATGCTCACATCAAGGGGGAACTCGGCAGGGCGCCCCATTCCACCGCCGGGGCGTTGTTGGCCTGTGACCGGTTCGGCCCTGCCGGGCGAGTGCTGGCCTACCTGATCGCGGGCCATCATGCCGGGCTGTACGACTGGGACTCCGAAAACTCCAGCCTGCGATCGCGGCTCAATCTTCAGGACAGCCGCGATGAACTGCGCGAGGCCGTGGCGGTCGCACCGCCCGCCGAGATTCTTGACCACGGCGCGTTCGCACCCGATCTCGGGGCCGTTCCGGGCGGGCTCAATGGCTTTTCCATGTGGGTGCGAATGCTGTTTTCGTGCCTGGTGGACGCCGATTTTCTGGATACCGAATCCTTCATGGACCCGGACAAATCGGGTCGCCGCGAGGGGTGGCCGGAAATCCGCGAATTGCTTGCGCACTTCGACCGTCATATGTCGTCGCTGGCGGACAGTCTGGAGGACAAGGCCGATCCGACCCCGGTGAACCGCCTGCGCGCCGACGTGCTGCGCCAGTGCCGGGAGAAGGCGGCACAAGCTCCCGGCCTGTTCTCGCTGGATGTGCCGACCGGCGGCGGCAAGACGCTCTCCAGCATGGCCTTTGCCCTGGAGCACGCGAAGCAGCACGGGAAACAGCGGGTCATCTACGTCATTCCCTATACCAGCATCATCGAACAGACCGCCGACGTCTTCCGGAAAATTTTCGGCGACGCGGTGATCGAGCACCACAGCAACGCCGAGACCGAGCCTGGCGGGGAAACCCACAAAAGCCGCCTGGCGTGCGAAAATTGGGACGCCCCCGTCGTCGTCACCACCAATGTCCAGTTCTTCGAGTCGCTGTTTGCCGCTCGTACCAGCCGGGTTCGCAAGCTGCACAACATCGTGAACAGCGTGGTGGTGCTGGACGAGGCGCAACTCCTGCCTCCGGAGTTTCTGCAACCGATCCTGGATGCGCTCAACCTGCTCACCCTGCACTACGGCGTGACCGTGGTGCTGTGTACCGCCACCCAGCCAGCGTTGGCCACGCAGCGGTATTTTGATCGCGGGATGCGGGGTTTGGATGGCGTTCGGGAGATCATTTCTGATCCGGAGGCTCTCCACCGCGACCTGGACCGGGTTACGGTGCGCCTGCCCGCCGACTGGAATGCCCCTGTTGCCTGGGATGCTTTGGCCGGGGAACTGGCTGCACACCCTAGCGTGCTCACCATCGTCAACCAGCGCGAGCATGCACGGGAGCTGCACCACCTGATGCCCGCGGGCACCCTGCATCTGTCCGCCCTGATGTGCGGCGCCCACCGCAAGCACGTTATTGACCGGATCAAGGAGCGGTTGAGAGAGGGCCAGCCCACCCGTGTGGTCAGTACCCAACTGGTGGAAGCAGGGGTGGACCTGGATTTCCCCGTGGTGTACCGGGCAGTGGCCGGGCTGGATTCCATCGCCCAAGCGGCGGGGCGCTGCAACCGGGAGGGGCGACTGGAACGCGGTGAGGTGGTGGTATTCGTGCCTCCCCAATCGGATCCGTCCGGCCTTTTGCGCAAGGGCGCGGATTCCTGCAAGAAGGTGCTGCACGACTACTCCGGAAACCCGCTGAGTCGGGAGAGGTTCTCGGATTACTTCAGGCATTTCTACCACGCCTGTAATCTGGATAAACACAAAATCTGCCACCTGCTCAAGGTTGATGGTGACAGCCTCGCCGTGAACTTCCGCACCGCCGCAGGGAACTTCCGGCTCATCCAGGACGAGGACCAGGTGAGCGTCATCGTTCTTTATCGTGGCCCGAATGGCGACGACAACACCGTGGACGGGCTGATCGGCCAGCTTGGCAAAAGTGGACCGGGGGGCGGTCCACAGCGCTGGCTGATGCGCAAACTCCAGCGCTACACGGTCAGCGTGCCGCGCCGCGACGCCGCAAGGCTGTTGGCCCAGGGTGACCTGGAAGAACCATCGCGTACACGCGACGCCCCTTCGCGCGCATCCGCCGCAAGGCTGTTGGCCCAGGGTGACCTGGAAAAACCCGTGTCCGGCCTGTTCGTGCAAAAGAACGACACGCTCTACGACGCCACGCTCGGTCTGATCACCGACGGCGCCCCGCCCCCATCCCGCAAGCCTCGTCACATAAGGGAGGAACCATGAAAACCTATTGTCTTGAGCTTTCCGGCGACTTCGCCTGCTTCACCCGCCCGGAGATGAAGGTGGAACGGGTGAGTTACGACGTGATGACCCCCTCCGCCGCCCGCGCCTGTTTCGAGGCGGTTCTCTGGAAGCCCGCGATCCGATGGCATGTCCGCAAGATCGAGGTGTTGAACCCCGTCCGCTGGATCAACCTGCGGCGCAATGAGGTGGCCAGCGTGGTTTCCTCGCGCAACGTGACCACTGCCATGAAGTCCGGCACGGGTCACCTGGCGCTCTACATCGAGGACGACCGCCAGCAGCGGGCCGGGCTGTTCCTGCGCGACGTGGCCTACCGTGTCCATGCCGACCTGGAGTTCAAGCCCGGCGCCGACCCCGACGGCTCGCCCACAAAATATCAGGAGATGTTCGAGCGCCGCGCCCGCAAGGGGCAATGCGTGAACCAGCCCTACCTGGGCTGCCGGGAGTTTTCCGCCCGGTTCCGGCTGATCGAGGAACTGGCCGCCGAGTCACCCCCCATCGGGGAAAACCGCGACCTGGGTTTCATGCTGTACGACCTGGATTTCACCCACCCGGCCGACCCCGCGCCGCGCTTCTTCCGTGCCCGGATGGAAAATGGCGTGGTCCACGTACCGGCCTGGGACAGCGAGGAGGTACGGGGATGATCCTGCAAGCACTCAACGACTATTACTGGCGCAAGCAGCGCTCCACCGACCCGAACGACCATCTGCCCGACTTCGGCCTGGAAGGGAAGGAGATCCCGTTCATCATCGAAATTGATGCCGAGGGGAGGCTCATCAACCTGTCGGATACGCGGTCCGGCGAGGGCAAGAAGAAGACCGGGCAACGGTTCCGGGTGCCCCAGGGGGTGAAAAAAACCTCCGGCGTGGCCGCCGACCTGCTGTGGGGCACCGCCGAATACGTGCTGGGCGTGGACACCCGTGGCAAGCCCGAGCGGGTGGTGGAACAGCACGCCGCGTTCCGGGCGCGCATTGAGGCACTGCCGGAGGCGGTGCGGCAGGATGCCGGGGTGCGCGCCGTTTTGTCGTTCCTCGACAACCCTGACCAAGGAGCGCTGGAAGCCATGCCGGGCTGGGCCGACGTTCTGGCCAGCAATCCCCTGATGACCTTCCGCCTGCACGGTGACCTGGATCTGGTTTGCCAGCGGCCCGCTGTGGTCGCCGCAGCGCAGGCAACGGCGGGAGAGGACAGGCCGGACGGCATCTGTCTGGTCAGCGGGCAGGCTGCCACCGTCGAGCGCCTGCACTCCGCCATCAAGGGGGTGTGGGGGGCGCAAACCTCCGGCGCCAACGTCGTCTCGTTCAATCTGGACGCCTTCCGTTCCTACGGCAAGGAGCAGGGCGCCAACGCCCCCGTGGGCAAGCCTGCGGTCTTCGCCTACACCACGGCCCTCAACCACCTGCTGGCCAAGGATTCCCGCCAACGCATTCAGGTGGGCGACGCCTCCACGGTGTTCTGGGCCGAGCAGCGCCACGAACTGGAAACCGCCCTGTTCGACCTGTTCGGGGAGCCGAAAAAAGACGATCCGGACCGGGGCACGGACGCCCTCAGGGCCCTCTATCGTGCCGTGGAGTCGGGGCGATTCGCCGAAGGCGGAGCGGATACCCGCTTCCACGTGCTGGGGTTGGCCCCCAACGCGGGGCGCATCGCCATCCGGTTCTGGGAGACCGCCCCCGCCATGGAACTGGCCCGGCGCATCAAGCAACACTTCGAGGACATCCAGGTGGCCCGCGCCCCCCATGATCCGGAGCGCCTGCCGCTGTTCCGGCTGCTCACAGCCATTTCCGCGCAGGGCAAGGCCGACAACATTCCGCCCAATCTGGGCGGCGAGGTGATGCGCGCCATCCTGGAGGGCCTGCCGTACCCGGTAACGCTGCTCAACCTGGCCGTGCAGCGCTGCCGGGCGGAGCAGAAACCCACCTATGCCCGTGCGGCAGCCATCAAGGCGTGCCTGAACCGCGCCATCCGTCGAGCCAATCCACATGATTCACACCCCGAGAAGGAGTTCACACCCATGCTCGACCCATCCAACCTCAACCCCGCCTATCGCCTGGGACGGCTGTTCGCCGTGCTGGAAAAGACCCAGGAGGAGGCCAGCCCCGGACTGAACGCCACCATCCGCGACCGCTACTATGGGGCCGCCTCCAGCACCCCGGTGGCGGTGTTCACCACGCTGCTGCGGCTCAAGAATCACCACCTGGGCAAGCTGCACCGGGGCCGGGCCGTGAATATAGAAAAGCTCATCGGCGAGATCATGGATGGTCTGGCCGACTTTCCGCGCCAACTGGCCCTGCCGGAC
>JAOUFN010000038.1 GCA_029858285.1 Nitrospirota bacterium
GGGGGGTTACGGGCGGGGGGGGGTGTAGTGGATGTCTTTGCAGGCCCGCGTGGCCACTTCAATCTGGCCTTCGAGGCGGCGGTCAGGCTGGGGCCATGCCGCTTCCCGAAGTGTGTCGCAGGCGATTTCCGCCACCATTTTGTAGTGGGAGTCATGCATAAGCAGCCACCAGAAGATGACGGCCGCGATGAAGATGTAGCACAACTGGGTGGGGGTGTACGTCCCCTTGGTGGTTGTCAATTTGCGCACCATGCGGCCGCGCGGGATCCACCGTCGTAGGGGCGGGCGTGGCCCGCCTTCAAAATCGCATCGCCCAGGTCGGCCCCGCCCACTGCCATTTGCGCCAGATAGCGACCGCTGTACTTGTCTGGCCTGAGATTTGACACCGTCACGGTCGTGCCTGGCGCCAACTTGTCGGCAACAAAGGCGCGGGCGGCTTCGGCAAGTTGTTTTTCGCAGGTGGGGGAGCCGTGGAGTTCGGGCGCATCGAGGCCGGAGAGGCGGATGATGATCTGCTTTGTTTCGTGGGGCCAGGACAGGACGTTGACCGCGATGCTGTCGCCGTCGATCACCCGGACCACTTCGGCCTGATAGGGGCCGGAGAAGGTGGTTTTTTCGCTGCCCTGCGCCGGGGTCTGGCGGGCGGCGGGGGCAGGAGGGGCGATGTGTTGGCCGGAGCTTGGCCCACGGTGGCAGTGGTAATCCCCCGTGCGGCGGTTGTGGTGGCAGCCGTTGGCATCCAGTCCGCCGGGGTGGGCGAGCGCCCGGTGCGGGGACAGTAGCAGCAGCGCCCCCAGGATGACGGTGCCCCATGCTCTCATTTCAGGTAGATCTCCGGCGGTCGCACGGCCCGAACCACGCCCACAAACACGTCCTCGGCATCGTCATAGATTTGAGACGGCGGATAGGTCGGGTTGAGCGGATCGAGGTATTTGCGATCGTCGCGTTCCACGTAGCGGCGGAAAATGGCGCGATCGTCATTTTCCAGCACGCAGACCACGTAATCCCCGGACGATGGCGGGCACATGGCGGGGTCGGCGAAAATTATGGACCCGGCTGGCGCCAGGGCGCACATGCTGTCGTCCTCGATCAGCAAGGCAAATGTGTCAGGGCCGAGATTCCGGGCCACGTGGACAGGACGGATGGCCTTGTGGGCCAAAGCTGTCACCGCGCCGGTGTACCACATGACCGCCGTAGCCCACGTGATGAGCGGGACGGTGCCGCCCTGTGGTGGAGGCTGTGGTGGTGTTTTCGCGGGGTGTGGGGCGCCAGTCCCGCCGAACAACCAGTCGGTGGTGGTTGAGAACTCTGCCACAAACCGGGCCCAGCGCCAATATTCGGGGAAGCCCTCTCCCTCCAGCCATTTTCGGGCCCCCTTTTGGGAGACACCAAAAACTTTGGCCAGTTTGATTTGACGGCCCCGGCCCTTGGGCGGCCAGCCCGCTTCATCCAGGAGCTGGTTCAGGCGGTCGGAAAAAGCTTGTTTGCCGGCGTCGCGTTCAATTCCGGTAGCTTTCATCACAGCTCCACAGTACATCCCAAAAGCGGAACAATCTGTGCTTGACATCAGGTAACTCATGGTTCTAGCTTATGCCCGCATGAATCTGATTGCAGTCACAGTCCAACGGATCGGAAGCGCAAACGCCGCCGGGCGGGTCTGCCGCCTTTCTGGCAAAGCCGTTGCCAAATGGGTAGCCGCAGGCCGCCTGCCGCGAACGGAACACACGGGCGAAACGAACTACGCGGACCAACTTTCCGCCGCCGTGGGTGGGGCGATCACCGCAGATGCGCTGCGCCGCGAGGGTTACCCCATGGTTGGCGCGGGTCGGTAACAGTCCCTGCCCGGGTGGCAGGCGCTGGATTGTTTATTTTTAACGCAGTTTGCTGTCCACGGGTGTCCACAAATAGTGGCGGGGCGTGGACAGGGAGGCCGGGATGGAGCAGGAACCAATGTTTTTCGAGGGCGAGGAAGAAGCCCTCGCTGCCTGCTTGTCGGGCCTGAACCAGAAGGTTGTTGCGGCGCAGGTGTGGCCGAACATGTCGCTGGCGCAAGCCACGGCGCGGCTACGGGCGGTGAGCAACCCGGAGCGGCGCGAAACGGCCAGCATGGCCGAGGTGATTCTGATCATGCGAGTGACCGGGCGATATTACCCGCTTTATTACATGGCCCAGGAATCGAGCCATAGTCGTCCGCACCCGATTTCGAGTGAGGACGCCCAAACGGCCCTGATGCAGCAGGTGTTGCGGCAGGTCGAGGCCCTGAAACCGTTGTTGGCCCGCGTGGCGAAAACGGAACGATTCACCAGCTAGGGCCCCGTGGCCCTTTTGGGCAGGCCGCCGCCCCCCTCTCCCGGCGGCCTGCCCTTCGCATTTTCATGGAGGGGGTGTGGAGAGGGAACCCATGCAATCGACGAAAACGACAAGGATGTTGTACCCGTCCGGGATGCCTGCGCCGGTGGCCCTGGTGGGGCCGTTGCGGCGAAACCGTCGGCGGCCCTGGTGGCGGCGGATGCTGGGCTGGCTGCGGCCGCACTGGTGAGGGAGGATCGTATGCATCCAGACGGCATGCTGCGCACCGCATTGCGGCGCACCGGATTGCAGCCCGCCGAGGCCTACAGCTCCGGCGACGTGGCGCGGGTGATCGGCCGCCACCCACGCACGGTGCGGCGGATGGTCGTAAGGGGTGAGCTGAAGGCCGTGGGGCCCGTGCGACGGGGTGTGCCGGTGCGGATATCGCACGGGTCGCTGTATTTTTACCTGCGCGAGGAGCATTGACCGCGGGTGTCGGCCATGCGTCAACGCATCGTCCGGTGCCCGCGGTGCCGTCGGCCAATTGCGGTCTTGATGGAGCGCACCCTGGTGGCGCGGCGGTGGTGGTGGAGTTGCGACGGCTGGTCCGGCATCCAGCACGACCACTGCGTGTGGAGTCGTGAAACGGAGTGTGCGGCTGCCCTTGTGGCCGCCGGAAACCGGGGCAGGACGGACGATCGGTCCCCGGCATGAGTGACCCACACCCCCCTGGACAAATGGCGCTGGAGGACTGGTTTTCGGCCGGTGGGTACACGATGGTGCCCAACTGGCTGATCGGCGCCGTGATGGCCCACCAGTTGGGCAAACACCAGATGCTGGTGTTGCTGGTGGTGCTGCGGCTGACGTCGGGGTTTGGCAAGACCAGTGACGATTTGTCCCTGACGCAACTGGCCAGCCACGCGCGCATGGACACGGGTAATGTGTCACGGGCGGTGCGGGAGCTGGTGGCCAAGGGGTTTTTGAGCCGGGAACCGGGGCGATTCGGCCACCGGATCGGGGTGCAAATTCCACCCCATGGGGTTGTTGATTCAACAATAGGGGGGGTTGTTGAATCAACAATGCAGGGGTTGTTGAATCAACAATCTGTATCTATATACCAAAAGAAACTACCAAAAGAAGAATACCCCCCAAACCCCCCCTACTTGGGGGGGGTTGTTGATTCAACAACCCCTGGCGGCAACATTTTTGGCCCCCCCCCCCAAGGAGGGAACCGCCAAGGCGGTTCCGACTTGATTACAGCCCCGAACACAGAAGGAGGGAACCGCCAAGGCGGTTCCGATTCGATTACAGACCAGAAGAGGAAGGGGCTAAAGGATGGGCGGCGGTCTACGCCCGCCGCCCATTCACCCCAGCCCCGTACACCAGCGGCCCCATCGGAAAGTGAAGAGCTAGGATGGGGTTTTACAGGAGAGGGTTTTTAAATGGGGTCCGGCGTTTTCGGTGAATTTCAGTGCCCGGTGCACGGGGTGCGTCAGCGGGTGGGGCCAGAGAGCACCTTTTGCCCCGATTGCGCCGACGCTAAACGGCTGCCGCCCAGCCGGGGGCCCGCCGCCGCCCCCCAGCGGACGGTGGCGGCGCATCTGGCCGCCTTGCGGCTGCCCCCAGAATACGCGGCGGCCACCATGGCCGGGTGGTATCGGACAACCGAGAGCCGGGTGGCCTCGGCAGATCGCGTGTGGGAGGTGGTGAGCGGACGCAACCGGATCGGGCTGATCGTGGTGGGGCCGCCGGGGACCGGCAAAACCTACCTGGGTGCGGCCCTGTGCCGGGCGTACATCGAAGCCGGAAAGGGCTGCGCCAGGATGGTGGACTCCCCCGGATTACGCGGCGGCCACCAATCGCATCGATTTGACGAGGCAGAATGGCTTTATCCAGATCTGCTGGTGATCGACGGACTGGGCACCGATCTGACCCTGAAGGCCCTGCGGGCCGAGGGCAGGCTGATCGGTCGGGTGGTGATTTTGCGGGCCAAACACCAAAAACCGACGGTTTTGATCAGCAATCTGCGGCTGCCCGACCGGCATGTGGTGGTGCGACGCCGCCGGGTGCGCACGTTGCGCGACGTGCTGGACGAGTCGGTGCTGGATCGGATGAGGACCGTCAGAGGCTGCGGGGGCGCAAAAGTGGTGCTGGACGGGCCCAGTTTGCGGGGCCGGGACGTGGTGGTGGACGGATGCGCCGCCCGGCAGCAGCAGGCGGCGGGCTAATCCTCCTGCCGACGGCGCAGGCGGCCCACGGCCTGCACAATCGTGGTGCGGGTGCGGCCCACGGCCTCCGCCGCGTCGCCGGGGTAGGCTGCATCGACCAACACCATGCGCGCGCCCCGCGCAGCAGGGCCTTCGGGGCTCATCCGCGTGCGGGCGAGGGCCGCGTCAAACTCCGCTGCCGTCATCTCCGGCAGGCGCGGACCAGATTTGCGGCAGGCCCTGCAAATGTGGTGTCCCACGCTCTGATCGCGACGGGAGAGCAGACGGCGGTTGCACTGGGGGCAGAGCGTCGGGTTGTTGGTGATCATTTGGTCGTGTCCTTGTGTGTGAGATAGTGGGTCCATGCGATACAGCGGCCAAAGTCGCCCAGCCAGGTGGCGGCGTCGGGGTGGGCGGCCAGGCCTGGCATCAGCGCCACGGCGCACCACGGCGCGGTGGCGGGCCGCTGGAGGCCGGGCTTGATCCACGGCCCGAAGATATCGCACAGCGCCGCCCACATGAGGGCGCCGGAGGCCTCGGTGCAGACCACCGCGATTGTCACGAGGGGCGCGTCCCCGGCGGAGATCGTCAGTAGGAGCGCGTCCCCGGCGGCGGTGGCGGTGGCGTCGTAGGCCAGCAGATCGGGCAGCAGGCCCGGCAGGATGCCTGGCAGCGGTTGGCTCTGTCCCGACGCGATCAGGCCCCGCAACCACGGGGCCAGAACGGCCTCAACCTCGGGCGAGACCTCGGCGTGCGGCGACTGGCGCGTATGGCCGGTAGTCAGGGTCAGGTGGGTCAGATGCGTGGTCACGGGCGGTCCCCCCCCTTATGGCGCATCCACCACGCCTCAACGGTGAATCGCAGGCCGGTTGGTGTGTGGGTAATGGCGGTGGGGGTGATGATCCACGGTGTGGTGGTCATGTCGTAGTCTCCAGTGTTTCGGGCCCCCTGGCGTGATTGCCGGGGGGGGTGTTGCGTCTACGTCCAGATCCGGCGCACGTGATACTCGGGGCTAAACAGGTACGGCTCCACCATCTCGTAGCCCTCCGGCTCCAGCGTATAACCGCCCCCGCAGATGCAGCCCTCCCTCCGCGAGGGGCAGAGTGTGTCGTCAATCTGCCGCCTCGTCCGCGTATCCAAGACACCGGATGGTGGCACGCGGACCCGAATGGAATTGGAGTGGAACTCACTCGATAGCGTAATGATGACCATGATGTCCATGTTGTAATCTCCGGTTGTTCGCTCGTTTTCAGTTCCCCCCGGCGTGATTGCCGGGGGGGGTGTTGCGGGCCTTAATGGTCCAGCCACGTAGCAGGGATGGGCATGTCGAGCGCGCGGCAAATCATCACCAGGCTGTACATGGCATCGGTACACTCGCGCTGGCGCTCACTCGCCCACTCCACTGTATAGGTCTCACCAAACAGATTGGTTGTGCCAATTTTTGGCCATGCTTGTGCGTGGTCCTGCTCCAGCCACTCCGCCATGGCGACTATGTGGTCGGCGGTCAGCGGTCCGCCATCCACATCCGGCAGGGCCCGGAGTGCCTCGCGTAGGCGATAGGCGCTGGCGTCCATCAGGTCAATCAGACGGGGCAGGTAGATGTGGACAGTGGGGCAGGTCTTGCCGCAGTACACGTCGGTCTCGGTGGTCTCGGGGGTCATGTCGGTCATTTTGGTATCTCCAGTTTTTGGTTCCCCCCGGCGTTATTGCCGGGGGCGCTTGCGATGATTAGTCCTGGCGCCGCTCGTAGTACGCCCGGAAATGGGCTTCCCAAGCTGTTTCCGCTGCGGCCTCCGCCGTGGCGGCGTCGAGACCAGCCGCGAGTGCCGCTGCGCGAGCTGCATCGGCGATGGCGATGGCATCGGTGGTGCGGTAGATGGTGACGGTGGTGGTGGTGGTGGTCATGGCGTGGTCTCCGTTTCGGGGGGCTGGATTGCCGCCCCAGTGAGCTAACTATTACACTGCCGTATTAGGCTGTCAATGTGTGTGTAGTAGTTTTTGGGGTGGATTGGGCGGGTGGTCTAGTGGCAGTAGGGATAAATAATTGTGCGCGGACAAAACGGACAAAGCGGACAAAGCGGACAAGCCGGACAAGCCGCGTTGCAACGCGGCGACGACCGCGTCACGCTGGACCAGCGGGTGTGCTGGCAAATGCTGGCATTTTGGGGGGGACAAAACGCTGCGGCGCGGGATCGGGCGCGGGATCGGGTGCGGCGGATCGGGTTATCAGGCCGATTTTTGGGCAGTATTTTTTGGTACAGCGGATTAGCAATCCGATGTTCCGCAGGCAGATATTCCGCGCCGTTGCTGGAGATTGTCGTTTTTTTTGCGATGGCGGCGATGGCGGCGGGAAGGTGGCGGGAAGGTGGCGGGAAAAAATGGGTGATCTGACGGTCAATTTTGATTCGGCGGAATTTTGTCGATCCGCCACCGCGCGGCGGTGGGGGATAGACATGACCCCGCCCCCGGTGGTGGTCGCCAATCTGCGGCGGTTGTGCGTGCACGTGTTGCAGCCGTTGCGCGACGATCTGTGCCGGGCGGACACTCGCCGCCAGGTGTGTGTCACCAGCGGATGGCGCCCGGAGGAGCTTAACCGCCGGATCGGGGGCGCAGCCCAGAGCCAGCACGTGATCGGGCTGGCGGCGGACATCGAGGTGGCGGGGGTGACCGCGCTGGAGGTGTGCGCCCGCATCCGAGGGCTGCTGCTGCCGTTCGACCAACTGATCCACGAGTTCGGTGCCTGGTGCCACGTGTCGGTGGCCGCTATGGGCGACCCCCCCCGTGGCGAGGTATTGACCGCGTGGCGGGACGCCGAGGGCCACGTGCACTACCTGTCCGGGCTGTTGTCGCTGGACGAGTGCCGCCGCCTGGTGGCGGGGGTGTAGATGCTGCCCCTGGCCACAGCCATGCTAACGCTCGGCCCCGCCGTGCTGCGGGGGGTGGGGGCTATGGTGGGCGGCAAGGCGGCCATCGCCGCGACCGACGGGGTGGCGGGCCTGCTGGAGCAGGCGGCGGGCCTACCCCATGGCCCCGCCCTCACGCTGGTGAGCGAGGCCTTGGGCAAGGTGAGCCCCGCAGAGCTGGAGGTGCTGGCGCAGGTGGTGACGCGGGCGCAGGAGATGCAGGCGCAGGTGCGCCAGGACGAGATCGCGGCGGGCGTGGCGCGGGACCACGACGACCAGGAGACGCGGCGCAGCGAGACGGACAGCACCGACCGGCTGATCCGGCGGACGCGGCCGCTGCTGGCGCGGTGGAGCTTTTTTGCCGCCGTGGTGTACGTGATCGCGCTGGAGATGGTGCTGCCGGTGGTGGTGTGGCTGCGCACCGGGGTGGTGCCGCCGGGCCTGCCGGAGGCGCAGTGGGAGATCACCGGGCTGTTGTACGCCCCCTGCCTGGCATATATCGGCGGACGATCGCTGGAGGCCTTTTCTGCGTGGGGCAAGAGTGCCGGGGCGGCGGGGATGGCGGGCCGCATGGCGGCGGGGGTGGCGGGGGTGTTGTTCGGGAGGAAAGGCAAATGAGTGGAATTTTTGCGGCCGGGCGGCAGTACGCCTGGAACATCCTGATCGCCAGCGACCAGTTGGGCAACGCCCTGCTGGGTGGCGATCCGGATGAGACGATCAGCAGCCGCCTGGGCAAGATGGCGCGCGCGGGCAAACACCAGAACCGGTTCATCCGCGCCGTGGGCCGGGTGCTGGACCGGCTGGACCCCGGCCACCTGCGGAAGTCCATCGAGGACGACGAGGGTGGGAGGGCTGTGCGGTGATGGTCGCCGTGGTGGTGATTGTGGTGTCCGGGATTGCCCCGGCTCCGCAGGGTCGGCGGAGATGGTAACGGTGACAGCGCATCCGGAGTCCCCCGTGGTCCGCATCGAGGCCAGCCCGCGCTGCATTGGCGAGATGCTGGCCCTGTTTGGCCCCGCCCTGCCCCCGGTGGACACCAGCCGAGTGTGTATTGCCCAGAACGAGACAGTGAGGGATGGCGAGGTGCTTGTGCACCGCGCCGACCGCTCCACGGCGGTGGTGGCGCTGTGACCTGCTCCACCGGCGAATGCGCCCAGCAGATAGGCCGCATGACGGCCCAGATTGAACACCTTCAGAACAGCGTGGAGCGGCTGCGGCACGACCACGCCAACACCACCCTGCTGGCGCGGGAGGAACACGCCGCCCTGCTGAGCAAGGTGGATCAGCGCTTTTCCGAGCATGGCCGCCGCCTGGGGCAACTGACGCTGTGGATTCTGGGGCTGGCGCTGGCGTCCAACGGGGTTAACGCGATGCCCTCCCTCAGCAAGATGCTGGGGGGCGGGTAATGTCGGTTGATCGCGGAGGTGAAAAAATGAACAGCGAGCCGGACCACATTCCGCCCCCCGATGACGACACGGGGCCGGGCGAGCTGACCGACAAGGAGCGGGCGTTCGTCCGCGAATATCCCCTGGACTGCAATGCCACCAAGGCCGCCATCCGGGCCGGGTATGCGGAATCCGGGGCCCGCACCGAGGGGAGCCGCCTGCTGGACCGCCCCCGCGTGCAGACCGCGCTGAAAGGCGAATTCGACCGCCTCAAGTCCCATGTGCAGGTGACCGTGGAACGGGTGGTTGCGGAGCTGGCGCACATCGCATTTGTGGACCCCGCCGGTTGCTACGACCAGGACGGTGCGCTGCTGCCGATTTCCAAAATGCCCGAGGGCATTCGCCGCGCGGTCGCGAGCATCGAGGAAAACAGCGGGCCGGTGCAACTGGGGCTGGGGCTGGCGCTGGATGGGGATGACTCTGCCCCTGCCGAGACCCGGAAAACCCGGTTGAAATTCCACGAAAAATTGCGGGCTCTCCAGCTCCTGGGCAACCACCTGGGCATGTTCACGGACAAGCTGCAAGTGGGACCGTCGGACTCGCTTTCAGAGTTGCTGAAGATGACCCGGCAGCCCTGGAAGGGCACCCCGGTGGAAAAGCTGTGAGTGCCGGGGTCCTGTCCATCGGCACCCCTCCGGTTGGAGGGGCGATGCCCCCCGCCGACGTGGTGCAGGTTGCCGCCCGGCTGGCCGACCAGCGGTGGCGACTGAACAACCTGTATCGCATCACGGACGAGCAAGGCCAGGATGTTGTGTTTTCGCCCAATTGGGCACAGCGCTCGCTGTACAACGACATGCACACATACAATCTGATCCTGAAAGCCCGACAACTGGGGATCACCACGTTCATTTCGCTGCTGGCGCTGGACCTGGCCATATTCAATCCCAATTTTTCCGCAGGGTTTATCACCTACATCCGCGGCGAGGCGGAGGTGATCTTTCGCGGGAAAATCCGCCGAACCTACGACAAACTGCCGGAGGCGGTGCAGAGGCTGGCGCCGATTGTGAAAGAGACCGCCAGTGAGGTGGAATTTGCCAACGGCAGTTCCATTCGCGTGGGACAGAGCTTCCGGGGCGGTACCCTGCGGCTGCTGCACGTTTCGGAGCTGGGCAAGATCGCCACGAAGTTCCCCGAGAAGGCCAAAGAAATCGTCACCGGCGCGTTTGGCGCGGTGCACGCGGGCGGCAACATCTTTGTGGAGTCCACCGCCGAGGGGCGCGGCGGCGCTTTCTACGAGATGGTGAAACGAGCCCAGGCCGACCGGGATGCCGAAAAAAAACCGGGTCCGCTGGACTTCAAGCTGTTTTTCTACCCCTGGTGGAAGAACCCGAGCTACCAGTTACCGCCCCCGCCCGGATTCGTGGCGCCAGAGCACATTTCAGAATATCGGGGGCGGCTGCTGAAGGAGGAAGGCATTGAGCTTTCCCCCGAGCAGGTGTGTTGGTACAGCGCGAAGGAAAAGTTGCTGGGCGACGACATGCTGCGGGAATACCCGGCCACGGAGGACGAGGCGTTTGACGCCGCCGTGGAGGGGGCATTTTATGCAAAGGAAATTGCCGCCGCCCGCCGCGAAAAGCGCATCGGAAAGGTGGCATACGAGCCGGATTTGCCGGTTCACACCGGGTGGGATTTGGGGGTGGACGACGCAACTTCGATCTGGTTCTTTCAGGTCTACCGGCGCGAGGTGAGATTTATTGACTATCTTGAAGATTCCGGTGAGGGGCTTGCATATTATGCCCGCATGTTGCAGGAGCGGAAATATGTGTTTGGCGAGCATTACGCCCCCCACGATATACGGGTGAGGGAAATGGGCACGGGGAAAACCCGATTGGCCATGGCCAGCGCTCTCGGGATCAATTTTCAGATAGCACCGAAACTGGCGGTGGCCGACGGTGTGGAGCAGGTGCGAACATTGTTGGTCCGCGCCAGCTTTGACGAAGAGAAGTGCGAAAAAGGGCTGGCGGCGTTGCAGAACTATCGCCGGGAGTGGGACGAAAAATTGGGGGTGTACAAACCCCGGCCCCTGCATGATTGGGCATCGAACGGGGCGGACGCCATGCGGATCGTGGCGACCGGGATGAAACCACCGGAAGATCCAAGACCGACCAGTCGGCATGCACGGGAACAGCACCCCTTGAGCTGGATGGCGAGTTGATGGCCACGATTGATACATCACCGATGGGACCGGCCACGCCCGGCGAGAAAATTTTGGCCATCCTGAAGCCGATCAAAAAGAAACACGGCGAGGGGATAAAGCCCAGCCGTGGAGAAATTATGTTTATGTATAGTGTCCTGCATTTCCATGCCATGAACCTTGCGCAATCGGCGCTTTCTGGCGACGATCACCAGGGCAAGGAATTGGTGGCCAATAAAAGTCTTTATTTGGCCCAAAATATGGCCCCGATCTTCAAGAAGATTGACCAGTCTAAAAAGCTGGATTGGGACGAGATTTCGTGGATGCTCGAGGAAATGACAATTATCGGGGAGGCATACAGCCAACGTGCCGGGACCGTGGGAGTGGTTGATTAATGGCTGGCCGCACCAAAAAAAAGCGAGCCCGCCCTGGCGGTGAACTCGATGCTAAACCTGTGAAGGCCGCCGGGAAATCCTTTGGCGAGGCCGAATTTTTGTCAACCGCCCGCAAGCGGTTGGAGAGTGCGGAAAAGGCCGAACTCGAAGACCGGGAAAACGCGCTGGAAGATTTGACCTTCCTGCACGTGAAGCAGTGGCCCGACAGCATCGTGGCCGAGCGTGTTGCGGCCGGAAGGCCCACGCCCACGCACAACCTTTTGGCCAAATTCGTGGAGCGGGTGGTGGGCGATCAGCGCAAGAACCGACCCTCCATCAAGGTGCGGGCCGGGGATTCTCTGGCCGAACCGGAAGTTGCGAAAGTCATCGAGGGGTTGGCGCGCAGAATCCAGTACCGCTCCAGCGCGGACGAGGCGTATGACACTGCGTTTGAATCCGCCATTTCCGGGGGGTGGGGTTTTTTTCGCATTGACACCGAGGAGTCCACCGGCGATTCATTCGAGCGCGAGATCGTCATTCGACCCATTCGCAATCCGTTTTCCGTCTACCTGGACCCTGCGTCCCAGAAGTCGGACGGGTCCGACGCCCGGTGGGCATTGGTGACGGACGTTGTTTCGCGCGAGGAGTTTGAGGAGCGGTGGCCGGAAGCAGCGGTTACCGCTCTGGATGCCAACAACATCGGCCAGATGTACGACGGCTGGTTCCTTGACGAGGGAATCAAGGTGGCCGAGTACTGGCTGAAGAAACCCACCCAACGCAAGCTGATCGAGTACGTGCGCTTGACCGAACAACCCGATGGGATGGTTGTTCGCGGGGAGGCCACGGTGGAATTCGAGGACCAGATGCCGGATGACCAGACCGACATCAAGGTGCTGCGGCACAGGATGGTGGGCAGCTACAAAGTGTCCAAATACATCATCTCCGGCGCGGAGATTTTGGAAGGGCCGTTTGACTGGCCGACCGAACACATCCCCATCGTCCCCGTGTTGGGGAAGGACGTGGTGGTGGACGGGAAGCGGTATCGCCAGAGCCTGGTGAAGCACGGCAAGGATGCGCAGCGCGAAATGAATTATTGGAGCGCCGCGATCATCGAACAGATTGCGCTTGCACCCCGGGTTCCGTGGGTGGCGGCTGAAGGCCAGATAGTGGGCCGGGAACACGAATGGGCGGAGGCCAACACCACCGCCCGCGCGGTGTTGCAGTACAAACACATGGATGGCGTGCCACGCCCTGAGCGGCAAGCGCCGCTGGGGATTTCGACCGCCATGCTGACGGAGCGCAACCAGGCGTCGGACAACATGAAAGGCGTTCTGGGGATTTATGATGCGTCGCTGGGGAACCGGTCCAACGAAACCAGTGGGGTGGCGATCGAGGCCCGTCGGCAGCAGGGCGACGACATGACTTTCCGCTACGTGGACAACCTGACGCGGGCGATTGTTTATGCCGGGAAGATTCTGGTGGCGCTGATCCCGCTTGTGTACGACACCGAGCGCGAAATCCGCATTCTGCACGCGGATGACACGGAAGAGGCCGTGGTCATCAACCGGACCTTGCTGGACGGCACCGGGAAGGAGGCGGAAATCGTCAACAACCTGCGCCGGGGCCGCTATGACGTGGTGGTGGATGCGGGGCCGAACTTCAAAACGCGGCGCATGGAGGCGGTGCAATCCATGCTGGCTTTTATTCAGGCCGCCCCATCGGCCGCCGCCGGGGTGCTGGATCTGGTCGCAAAAGCCAGCGATTGGCCGGGCGCGGACGAGGTGGCGGAACGGTTTCGCAAGATGTTGCCGCCGGGGATGGTCAAGGCGAAAGACGGCGAGGAAGAGCCCCCGCCCCCGCCCCCGTCGCCGGATCAGGAGGTGGCGAGAGTTCAGGCGGAGGCTGCCATGGCCACCGCCGCCGCCACCAAGATGAAGGCCGAAGTAGAAATGATGAAGGCCAAGGTCGAGATGTCGAAACTGGAAATGGTGCATGGCGCCCCGCCAGGCGGTGGTGCATTGCCCGTTGTAAATCAGGAGCAACCGTATGAAACGGGAATTGGGTGATTCGATTGTGAACCCTCGCGTGTCGCCCGCGCTTGGGGAGACCGCTGACGCCGCTGACGCCGCTGACACCTACCGTTTGGACGCCACCGAGGACGCCACCGAGGACGCCACCGAGGACGCCACCGAGGACGCCACCGAGGACGCCACCGAGGACGCCGCCGAGGACGCCGCCGAGGACGCCGCCGCGGACGCGGGCGAGGA
>JAOUFN010000053.1 GCA_029858285.1 Nitrospirota bacterium
GCGATGAACCCGGAATTGCCATGGGTTTTACGCGAATACGCCCGCCGGGGCTCCCCGGCCGCGATGGACGGGGCCGTGACGGGGGTTTTACGCGAATACCGCCGGGGGGCGTCCCCCCCTGGGTTTTACGCGAATACCGCTGGGGGGCGTGCCCGCCGCGAATAGGCCTGCCGGGGCTCCCCGACCGCTGCGGGCCGTGCCCGCCCCCCTAGCGGGCGGCCCCTGCGTTCTGATCCGGCTGGATGATCACCTCCACGCGGCGGTTGAGGGCGCGGCCTGCGGCGGTGTCGTTGGTGGCGCGGGGGGTGCTTTCGCCGCGTCCCACGGTGCTCATGCGGGCGCCGCTCACGCCCTGACGCTTGAGATACACGGCCACGGCGGCGGCGCGCTTTTCGGACAGGGACTGGTTGTAATCGTCCTTGCCGGTGCTGTCGGTGTGGCCTTCGATCACGATGTGGGTCTGGTTGTAGCGGCTGAGCACGTCCGCCACCTTGTCGAGGGTGGGCTGGAACGACGGCTTGATGGCGGCGGAGTTGGTATCGAACGACACGTCGCCGTTCATGGTCAGGCGCAGGGCCTCGTTTTCGGCGCGTTTGATTTCGATCTGGTTGGATTCGCGCTCATCGGCGAGTTGTTGCTGGAACTCCGCCTCCTGCTTGTCCATGTAGTGCCCGGCGGTGGCGCCGATGGCGGCGCCACCTGCGGCCCCGATGGCCGCGCCGCGCAGTGCGCCGCCGGAGGGGTCGTTGGCGTAGCCCACCGCCGCGCCGACCACCGCGCCGGCCAGAGCGCCGACCCCGGCGCCCTTGCGGGTGTGCTGATTGTCCGGGGTGCTGGCGCAGCCGCCGACGGCCAGGGTCAGGGCCGCCGCGATGGCGGCGCTACACAGTGCAACACGACTCGACACGGTCAACATGGGAACCTTCTCCAGCAAAAAAACGAGGGAACGAAACGGCTGCGACCATTGTCCGCCTGCCGGGATGGCGGCGGCAAGGGGGGGCATCGTCCCCGCGCAGCCCGCGCCGCGATGAACCCGGAATGGCCGCGGGTTTTTCGCGAATCCCGCCCCCCGCCGTGCGGGGCCCCCTAAATCCCCGGCACCCTTCTCATCTCCCGGTTCCGGATCTCCGCCAGCACCGCCTGCACGAAGGTGGCGAACGGCATGCTGTCCTGCTGCTCTTCGCCGTAGCGGCGCACGGTCACGGCATTGTCATCCTGCTCCTTTTCGCCCACCACCAGCAGGATGGGGATTTTTTGCGTCACCGCCTCGCGCACCTTTTTGCCCACCTTGTCGTCCGAGGCATCCACCTCCACGCGCACAAACTGTTTGTGCAACTCGGCGCGCAGCTTTTCGGCATAGGCATTGAATTTTTCGCTGATCGGCAGGATACGCACCTGCACCGGCGCCAGCCAGGTCGGAAATGCGCCGCCAAAATGCTCGATCAGGTAGGCGATAAACCGCTCGTGGGTGCCCAGGGGGGCACGGTGGATGATATACGGGTGATGCTCCTGCCCGTCCGGCCCGGTATAGACCAGGTTCATGCGGTCCTCGCGGGGCACCGCAAAGTCGAGCTGGTTGGTGGAGAACGTCTCCTCCCGGCCGGTGACGGTCTTGAGCTGAATGTCGATCTTGGGGCCATAGAAGGCCGCTTCGCCCTTCACCTCGGTGAACGGCAGCCCGGATTTTTGCATGGCGGCGCGCACCATGCCCTGGGTAAGCTCCCACGCCTCCGGGTTGTTGACGTACTTGTCCTTGCCCTTGGGGTCTTCCGGGTCCCACAACGACAGGCGCATGTAAAAGTCGCGGATGCCCAGAAGCTCGAAATAGGTTTCGTGCATCTGCATGACGGCCAGGAATTCCTGCTCGATCTGCTCCGCCGTGCAATAGATATGGGCGTCGTTCATGCACATGCCGCGCACCCGCAGCAGGCCCGACAGCGCGCCGTGGCCTTCGAAGCGATACACCTGGCCGTATTCCGCCAGCCGCAGGGGCAGGTCGCGGTAGCTGCGCATGCGGGCGGCAAAGATGCGGTGGTGGTGGGGGCAGTTCATGGGCTTGAGGAAATAGGTTTCCTTGATGTGCCCGCCGCCATCGCTTTCCTCTTCCAGCACCATGGGGGGGAACATGCCGTCCTTGTAGTACGGCAGGTGCCCGGACTGGTAATAGAGCTTGTCGAGGGTCACATGGGGAGTGGCCACGCGCTGGTACCCGGCCTGGAATTCCATCTCCTTGGCGAGTTTTTCCAGCTCGTCGCGGATCACCGTGCCGTGGGGCATCCACAACGGCAACCCCTTGCCGATGTGTTCCACGTCGATGGTGTACAGGTCGAGCTGGGGGCCAAGCTTTTTGTGGTCGCGCTTCAGGGCCTCTTCGTGGCGGCGGACTTCCTCGTCCAGCTTTTCCTTGCTCTCGTAGGCCCAGCAGTACAGGCGGGTCATCATCTGCTTGCGTTCGTCGCCGCGCCAGTAGGCGCCGGCCACCGAGCGCAATTTGAAGCACCCCTTGGAAATCTTGCCGGTGTGCTCCACGTGGGGGCCGTCGCACATGTCCACGAACGGTCCGCTGGTATAGAAGCCCAGGGAGGTCAGGCCGTGTTTCCGGGCCAGTTCGCGGGCGTATTCGGCCTTGTACGGCTCGCCCATTTCGCCCAGACGGGCAAGCGCGTCGTCCAGCGGCAGGTCGGCGCGTTCAAAGCGCTGGTTGCGCTTGAGGATGTGGTTCATGCGCTTTTCGATCTCCGGAAAATCCTCCGGGGTGATCGGCTGCGGCAGCACGAAATCGTAATAGAAGCCGTTGTCGATGGGGGGGCCAAAGCCACGGGTGGCGCCGGGACGCAGTTCCAGCACCGCCTGGGCCATGACGTGGGCCAGGGAGTGGCGCAGCCGGTAGAGGGGATCGGCGTTGGAGGAGTCGCCCAATTCGGCGGACAGGTCGGCGGGAGGGGTGGACTGGCTCATGAAATTCCGTATCGGTGAGGAGCTGAAAAACAAGGGAACGGGGATGATACCGGATTGCAGGGGACGGGGGGAATGCGGTGCGCGGCTTCCGCGCCCGGCGCAGTCGGGGCGCAGTCGGGGCGCAGTCGG
>JAOUFN010000004.1 GCA_029858285.1 Nitrospirota bacterium
GCCTGGCGGCCATTCCCTCGGGGGAGGCCGGGAACAGCCCCGCCACCGGCACGGCAAGCCAGATGGTCAGCCACACCGTCAGCCAGATGGTCGGCCAGATGGTCGGCCATTTGGTCGGCCGGGCAAAGGACCGGATACCAGGCCCGCCGTCACGGGGGGCAAACAGGGCATGAACGCGGCGGGGCGGCTGCATCGGCCACAGCGTAGGGGGTGCGCAGACGCGGGTCAAGCGGACGCGGGTCAGGCGGACGCGGGTCAGGCGGACGCGGGTCAGGCGGACGCGGGTCAGGCGGACGCGGCAACGGCCCCGCCGCCACCGGGCCGCTTTGCCGGACAGGGGGCAGGTCTGCTACCATCATGCGACGTGCGGTCGTCCGCAAAGCGGTGCCCCCCCGGGAACGCCAGAGATGGCGCGGTGTCCGGGGCGGGGCGGAACTCACCCGGAAGCAGGCTGGCATTGAGCAGGGACGGACACAAACCCAGGCGGCATATTTCCCCGACCGGCAGCCCCAGGCCGCTGGCCTCGGTGGAATTGGCGGACCTGTACGTTCGCCAGGGCGATTTCGACCGTGGCATCGCGGTGTATCGCCAGTTGCTGGAGCAGGGGGTCAGCGGCACCGATGTGCACATGAAGCTGGTGGATGCCGAGGCCCTGTCCACGTTGTTGACCCTGCGCGGGGAACCCAATCACCACGAGTTCGAGCGGGGCTTTCGCGCCGGGGAACAGGCCACCATGGAGCGCCGGGACCAGCTCGCGCGGGAAGAAAAAATCGCCCGGCTCAACGCCTGGCTGGACAGGATGCGCAAACGCTATGGTTGAACTGGTCCATTCCCTGCGCCGGGTGTGCAGCCACCTGGATGACGTGCGCGGCATCGCGCTGATGGGCATCGACGGCCTGAGCGTCGAGGAAATCCGCCAGGACCCGCTGGTCGACCTGTCGGTGCTGGGCGCCGAGCTGAGCGTCATCTTCAAGGGCACGCGGGATTCCACCACCTCCGAGCAACTGGGCCATGTGCGTTCCATCCAGATCAACATGGAAAACGCCCTGGTGCTGGTGCAGACCATCAGCCGTGAATACTTTCTCATCCTGGTGCTGCGCGCCGACGGCAACGCCGGGCGTGGCCGCTTTTACCTGCAGCACGAGGCGGATCGCCTGGTGAGCGAGTTCTAGGCCGGGCCGGAGGAGTTTTTCCACTTGGCGCAGCAAAAAGACACGCGGCCACAAGACGGGCGACCAACGGACATGCGGGCGGGCATGCAGAAATCCGTTCTTGTCCTGCACGGGCCGAACCTCAACCTGCTGGGGCAGCGTGAGCCGCAGACCTACGGCGGGGCCAGCCTCGACGCCATCAACCGCGGGCTGACCGACGAGGCCGCGAAGGCGGGCTATAGCCTGCAGATATTCCAGAGCAACCACGAGGGCGAACTGGTAGACCTGATCCAGCGGCACGCCCCGTCCAGCGCCGGGGTGCTGATCAACCCGGCGGCCTTCACCCACACCAGCGTCGCCCTGCGCGACGCCCTGCTGGCGGTGGCGCGGCCGGTGGTCGAGGTGCACCTGTCGAATATTTACCGGCGCGAGCCGTTCCGGCATCATTCCTACATCGCCGACATTGCCGTCGGCCAGATCAGCGGCTTTGGCCCCGACAGCTACCGGCTGGGGCTGTCGGCCCTGATGCACCATCTGAACACCGTTACCCCGTAAGGAGGCAGCACACCGGTCATGGGTACCATTTCCACCGCCGAGTTCCGCAACGGCGCCAAGGTCGAGATCGACGGCGTGCCATACAACATCGTGGAATTCCAGCACGTCAAACCCGGCAAGGGAGGGGCGTTCGTGCGCACCAAGCTCAAGTCCCTCAAGGACGGGCGGGTGCTGGAACGCACCTTCCGCTCCGGCGAAAAGCTGGACGCGCCGGACCTCACCTACACCACCATGCAGTACCTCTACCAGTCGGGCGACGACTATGTGTTCATGGACAACAGCACCTACGACCAGGTGACCATGAGCGCCGACCAGTTGGGGGATGCGGTGGATTTCATGGTGGAGAACATGGAGGTCAAGGTGCTTTACCACCAGAACCAGCCCATCGACGTGGAAATCCCCAATTTTCTGGATCTGGAGATTGTCGAGACCGATCCGGGCGTTCGGGGCGACACCGCCTCGGGTGGTTCCAAACCGGCCAAGGTCTCCACCGGGGCGGTCGTCAAGGTGCCGCTGTACATCGAGGTGGGGGAGCGCATCAAGGTGGATACGCGCACCCACAGCTACATCGAGCGGGCCAAATAGCCCGCTGGTTGTGCACCCATCGCACGCCATAGTCTGGTAAGGTTATGACCCGGGAATCAACACCTTCCCGCCCAACGGTCGCAGTGAGAACGGGAACAATGGATACCAAGAAAATCAAAGACCTCATCTCGTTTCTGCAGGAAACGCCGTTCGCGGAAATTGAGATCGAAGAGCAGGGTGTCAAGGTGCGCGTGGTGCGGGAGCACCCCCAGGCGGCACCCGCTCCCATGATGATGCAGGCGGCTCCGGCCCAGCACATGCCCGCTCCGGCGGCCATGCACGCGGAGGCGGGAGGCGGGGCGCCCAAGGTGGCCGTGGGCGGCAAGGACGTGCGCATCCCCCAGGAGGCCCCCGGCAAGGTGGTCACCTCGCCCATCGTCGGCACCTTCTACCGCTCCCCGTCGCCGGACAAGCCGGCCTACGTCGAAGTGGGCGCCAAGGTGCGCAAGGGGCAGGTGATCTGCATCGTCGAAGCCATGAAGCTGATGAACGAAATCGAGTCCGAATTCGACGGCACCGTGGCCCAGGTTCTGGTGGGCGACGGCGACCCCGTGGAGTTCGGCCAGCCGCTCGTGCGTATCGAGCCGTAAGGAACCCCCGTGTTCGACAAGATTCTCATTGCCAACCGCGGCGAGATCGCCATCCGGGTGATCCGCGCCTGCAAGGAACTGGGCATCAAGACGGTGGCCGTCTGCTCGGAAATCGATCAGGACGCCCTGCACGTCCTGTTCGCCGACGAGCGGGTGTGCGTGGGACCGGCGGACAATTCCCTGTCCTACCGCAACATCCCCAACATCGTCAGCGCCGCGTCGGTGACCGGCGCCTCCGCCATCCATCCGGGCTACGGCTTTCTGGCCGAGAACCCGCGGTTTGCGGAAATCGTCGAATCCTGCGGCATCAAGTTCATCGGCCCGGATCACGCCACCATCTCCGACATGGGCGACAAGGCCCGCGCCAAGGAGCTGATGATCAAGGCCGGGGTGCCGGTTGTGCCCGGTTCCCAGGGGCTGTTGCCCGATGACGACGCCGAGGTCACCCGCATCGCCCGCGACGTGGGTTACCCGCTCATGGTCAAGGCTTCCGCCGGTGGCGGCGGGCGCGGCATGCGCGTGGTGACCGACGAAAACAAGCTGATCGACTCGGTGAACGCGGCGCGCAAGGAGGCCCTGGGCGCCTTTGGCGACGGCAGCGTCTATCTGGAGCGGTTCTTCGCCCTCTCCCGCCACGTGGAAATTCAGGTTATCGCCGACCACTATGGCAACTGCGTGCACCTGGGGGAGCGCGACTGTTCGGTGCAGCGCCGCAACCAGAAGCTGATCGAGGAATCGCCCTCGCCCATCGTCACCCCGGAACTGCGCAAGAAAATGGGCGATGCGGCCCTCAAGGCGGCACGCGGGGTGAACTACAAGAACGCCGGCACCGTCGAGTTTCTGGTGGACCTGGAAGGCAATTTCTACTTCATCGAGATGAACACCCGCATCCAGGTGGAGCACCCGGTCACCGAGATGGTCACCGGTGTGGACCTGATCAAGGAGCAGATCCGCGTTGCGGCGGGCGAAAAGCTGTCGTTCACCCAGGAGCAGGTGAAGTTCAACGGCCACGCCATCGAGTGCCGCATCAACGCCGAGGACCCGCGCACCTTCATGCCCAGCCCCGGCATCATCTCCTGGTATCACCCCCCCGGCGGCCCCGGCGTGCGGGTGGACTCCGCCGCCTACACCAACTACGCGGTGCCGCCCCAGTACGACTCCATGGTGGCCAAGGTGATCGTGCACGGCGACACCCGCGACGAGGCCATTGCCAAGATGCACCGCGCCCTCGAGGAGACGGTGCTGGACGGCATCCGCACCACCATTCCCCTTTATCTGGACATCCTGCGCGACCCGGTGTTCCAGAGCGGCCGCTACACCACCCGCTATCTGGAAGAATTCTTCGCCCGCCAGCGGGAGCAGGAACTGGCGGCGGCGCTGGAGCCCATCGAGGCCAATGCCGCCCCGGCCCGCAAGGGGCCGCGCAAGCCCGCCGCCAAGTCTTCGGCCAAAAAGCGCCCGCGCCCGGCGGTGTGACCGCCGTCCCCCGGCACCACTGCGGGGAAACTGCCGGGAAAGCTTCCGGGAAAGCTTCCGGGAAAGCTTCCGGGGAAACTGCCGGGAAAGCTTCCGGGGGGGCTGCCAGGGCAATTGCGGCGCACCTTCGGCAAGACATCGGGCGGCGGCGCCCGGTTCCGGGGTAGCATGGGGCCATGGCGGATTCCACCCACAATCGAAAAAAGCGCCTGCTGGCCGTGCGCGGCGTCTACCTGATCGCCGACGCCGCCACCCTGTCCGGCCCGCCCCTGGTGGCGGCGGTGAGCGCCGCCGTGGCAGCCGGGGTGGGGGTGGTGCAGTACCGCGACAAATCCACCGCGCCGTCGCAATTGACCCGCGCCCTTTTGCAGCAGGCCCGTGCCGTGTGCCGGGCGGCCCGGTCCGGGGGCGCCCTGTTCCTCGTCAACGACCGCGCCGACGTGGCGCTGCTGGTGGACGCCGATGGACTGCATGTGGGGCAGGACGATCTGCCGCTGAACGAGGCCCGCGCCCTGCTGGGGGCCGACGCCCTGCTGGGGGTTTCGACCCACGACGTGGCCGAGGCGCGCCGGGCGCAGGCGGAGGGGGCGGACTACATCGGCTTTGGCAACGTGTTCGGCACCGTCACCAAGGCGGACGTCACCCCGGCCCAGGGGGTGGCGGCGCTGGCGGCGGGGTGCCGGGCGGTGCAGTTGCCGGTGTTCGCCATCGGCGGCGTGGGGCAAAGCAATCTGGCCCTGGTGCGGGCGGCGGGCGCCGCCGGCGGTGCGGTGGTCTCCGCCCTGCTGCGCGCAACCGACCCGGCACAGGCGGCGCGAGACCTGCTGGCCGCGTGGGGGGAGTGAAGGGGGGGGGCGGTCAGTCCCGGCCCATGCCCCCCTACTTGTTCGTCCCCTTCCTGCCGTACTGGTCCTCGAAGCGCACGATGTCGTCCTCGCCCAGGTAGCTGCCGGACTGCACCTCGATCATCTCCAGCGGGATGGCGCCGGGGTTCTCCAGCCGGTGGCGGGTGCCGATGGGGATGTAGGTGGACTCGTTCTCCGCCACCAGAAACACCTCGTCGTTGCGGGTCACGCGGGCGGTGCCGGAAACGACAACCCAGTGCTCGGCCCGGTGATGGTGCATCTGCAACGACAGGGCCGCACCGGGGTTCACCGTGATGCGCTTCACCTGATAGCGCCGGGCGATTTCCAGCACCGTGTAGGAACCCCACGGACGGTACACCGTGCGGTGGTGGATCACCTCGTCGCGTCCGGCGGCCTTCAGGGCCGAGACGATCTGTTTCACGTCCTGGGCGTGGCGCTGGTCGGCCACCAGAATGCCGTCCGGGGTTTCCACCACGATGTGGCCGTCCAGCCCCACCGCCGCCACCAGCCGCGATTCGGAGCGGATGTAGGAATTGCGCACGCCGTGCAGCAGCACGTCGCCCTGCACCACGTTGCCGTCGGCGTCCGGCTGGCCGCTTTCCCACAGGGCGGTCCACGAACCCACGTCGCTCCAGGCCATGTCCACCGGCACCACGGCGGCGTCGGAGGTCTTTTCCATCACCGCATAGTCAATGGAGTCCGCCGGACAGGCGGCAAACGCGGCGCTGTCCAGACGCATAAAATCCAGGTCGCGGCGGGCGTCGGTCACCGCCTTGCGGCAGGCGGCCAGCATGGCCGGGGCGTGGCGCTCCAGCTCCTGCACCAGGCGGCTGGCGCGGAAGGCGAACATGCCGCTGTTCCAGTGATAACCGCCCTCGGCCACGAATCCGGCGGCGCGGGTGGCGTCGGGTTTTTCCACGAACGCCGCCACCCGGAACACCCCCTCGGCGAGGCTCTGCCGGTCCTGGCGAATGTAGCCGTAGCCGGTCTCCGGGCGGGTGGGGTGGATGCCGAAGGTCACCAGTTGGCCGGCGGCGGCCTGCCCCACGGCGCGACCGATGGCCTGATGAAAGGCCCCCACATTGCCGATCACATGGTCGGCGGGCAGCACCAGCAGCACCGGGTCGGCGTTTGCGCCCTGCCCCCCGGCGGCGGCGATCAGGGCGGCGCACGCGGCGGCCGGGGCGGTGTTGCGCCCCTCCGGCTCCAGCACGATGGTGGGGGTATTGCTGCCGATCTGGCGCAACTGCTCCGCCACCATGAAGCGGTGGGCCTCCCCGGCCACCACGATGGGGGGGGCCAGGTTTTCCACGCCGTTCAGGCGCAGCAGGGTGTCCTGCAACATGGTGTGTTCCCCCACCAGGGCGATCAACTGCTTGGGATACAGCTCGCGGGACAGGGGCCACAGGCGGGAGCCGACGCCGCCAGCCAGAATGACGGGAATCACGGGGACGGACACAGGCAGTAAACCTCACGCGGGACGACAAAAACCGTGACGCCAGGGCGACGACGACAACCGGGTATCGCTCCATGGTAGCCGAACCGCGGCATGGCGCAAAGCCCGGTGCGTGCAAAGCCTTGCGCGTGCAAAGCCCGGCGGCGCCTGCCGGTTGCTAGGGGGCGATGGCCGCCGGGTCGTACACCATCTGGTTCACTCCGGCCAGGCCGTTGCCAAGCTGGCCGTAATCGTTGACCCCCCAGCTCCACAGGGTGCCGTTGGTGCGGATCGCCAGGGTGTGGCCGCCAAGCGTCAGGTTGGGGCTGCCCCCTGCGGCAACGGCGGCCCAGTTGGCGTCGGTGCCGATCTGCACCGGAGCGGCGCGGTTGACGAAGGTGCCATCCCCCAGTTCGCCGAACTCATTGTCGCCCCAGGCCCACAGGGTGCCGTCGGTGCGGATGGCCACGGTGTGACGGGCGCCCGCGGCGACCGTGACCCAGTTGGTGGCGGTACCGACCTGAAGCGGTGCGACTTCGGAGAGGTTGGTTCCCTGCCCCAGTTGCCCGAAAGAGTTGTCGCCCCAGGCCCACAGGGTGCCGTCGGTGCGGACGGCCACGGTATGGGTGAACCCGGCGGAGACCTGGCTCCAGTTGCTGGCCGCACCCACCTGCACCGGCACCGGGCTGCCGGTGAGCAGGCCGTCGCCGAGTTGCCCGCTGCCCCCCGCGCCCCAGGTCCACAGAGTGCCGTTGGTCTGGATGCCCGCAGTGTGGCTGCCTCCGGCGGCAATGTCGAACCAGGTTGCGGCGCCGACCATAACCGGCTGGCCGATATTCGTGGGCGGGGCATTATTGCCCAACTGGCCGGAGCTGTTCAGCCCCCAGGTCCACAGCTTGCCAAGGGCGTCGATCAGGGCGCTGTGGCCGCCCCCGGCTGCCGCCATGGCCACGATGCCACCCGTGTAACCGGTGGCAGTCACCGGAAAGGGGCTATTGGTGAATGAATTGTCCCCGAGTTGTCCGGAAATGTTGAGCCCGAACCCCTGCGGACTGACGGCGGTGGTGGTCCTCCACGTCACGGAGTGCCCGCCCCCGGCGGCCGCGCCGGCCCGGTTGGACGCCGTGCCGACCCAGGTCGGGGAAGATTCCCAGAAATTAACGCCGTTGCCCACCTGGCCGAAGGCGTTGTCGCCCCACGCCCACAGGGTGCCGTCGGATTGCGTCGCGACGGAGTGCAGGTCGCCCGCCGATACGGTGGCCCAGGTGGTGGCGACCCCCACCTGCGCCGGGGCGTTGCGGTCCGGGTTGACGCCGTTGCCGGTCTGGCCGTAGGGGTTTGATCCCCACCCCCACAGGGTGCCGTCGGCCCGGCTGGCCACGGTGTGGTTGAGGCCGGCGGCGGCGCTGGACCAGTTGCTGGCCGCACCCACCTGCACCGGTGTGGGTTCAGAGGCGAGGGCCCCCGCGCCCAGCCCCAGTTGCCCGGAGGCGTTGTCGCCCCATACCCACAGGGTGCCGTCGGCACGGGTGGCCACGGTGTGGCGATCGCCCGCCGCAACGGACTTCCAGTTGCTGGACAGTGTGGCTTCCTGCACCAACGGGGTGGTCGGGGTGCTGCTGACCAGCGAGCCGTCGCCCAACTGGCCGAGGCCGCCCTCGCCCCAC
Source organism: Nitrospirota bacterium (assembly GCA_029858285.1). Taxonomy (GTDB): domain Bacteria; phylum Nitrospirota; class JACRHL01; order JACRHL01; family JACRHL01; genus JAOUFN01. The sequence goes on from JAOUFN010000004.1 coordinate 8,326, forward strand.
GCCCACAGGGTGCCGTCGGACTTGATCGCGGCGGTAAAGCTGGTGCCGGCGGTCACCTGCTGCCAGGTGCTGCCGGTTACGGTTTGCGTGGGTACCAGCAGGTCGCTGACACCGCCGTTGCCAAGCTGGGCGAAGGTGTTCTGGCCCCAGGCCCACAGGGTGCCGTCGCTCTGGATGGCCACGGTGTGTGCGCCCCCGGCGGCCACGGCTTTCCAGGTGCTGGCCACGCCCACCTGGGTGGGAACGGGGGTGGGGGTGAAGGAACTGGTGCCCAGCCCCAGTTCTCCGTAGACGTTATTTCCCCAGGCCCACAGGGTGCCGTCGCTCTGGATGGCCACGGTGTGCGCCCCCCCGGCGGCCACCGACTTCCAGTTGCTGGCCGTCCCCACCTGCACCGGCGCGGCTTCGGCGAGGTTCGCCCCCGCGCCCAGCCCCAGTTGTCCGGAGACGTTGTCGCCCCAGGTCCACAGGGTGCCGTCGGTGCGGATCGCCACGGTGTGGAAATCTCCCGCCGCCACGCTCTGCCAGCGGTCGGTGCCGATCTTCACCGGCGGATTGCGCCGACCGCGGGTGCCGTCGCCAAGCTGGCCGTAAAAATTGTCGCCCCAGGCCCACAGGGTGCCGTCGGTCTTGACTCCGACGCTGTGCAGGGCGCCGGTGTCAAAGCTCTTCCAGCCGGCCACCCCGCCACCGCCACCGCCGCCGCAAGCGGCGAGGAGCAGGACCCCCGCCAGCAGGCACCACAGGGTCAAAAACGGTAACCGGGAGCGGCGGGCGTTGTGCATGAAAGTTCCCCTCGTCCAGGATCAACGGCAAGGCGGCTGGCGTCGCTACGGGCGCCGGGCACGCCGACATGTGGGGCGCAGTATAGGGGAGGGGAAGTGATTTTCCAACGGGGGCCCGAAACCGGCCGGGGATCAGCCGCCGGTATCGCCGGTGCCGCCATTCTTGCGGCGCACATGCACCACCTTGGTGAACTCGGCATGCGCCACGCCGTCCTTGTCCGCCAGGGTCACCCGGTATTCCCGGTCGATCTTGTCCTGCCCCTTCAGGGCGTCGCGGATGGCCTGCGCCTCGTGGTCGGGGACGTGAAACTCGGCAAACAGGGTGGCGCGTCCCGGCTTGCGAAAGCGGATGGTGGCGGACTTGTCCCACACGATGTAATCCGGCCCCAGGATGTGGATGAGCATGAGCATGTAGATGGGGTCCACGGCGGCGTACATGCTGCCGCCAAAAATGGTGTTCACGTAGTTGCGGGTGCGCCAGTTCAGGGGCAGTTTGATGCGCACCCTTGAAAAATCCCCGGAGAGATGGGTCAGCCTCGCCCCCGAACCCCGGTAGGCGGGGAAGAGGTTGAACCCCCAGCGAAGGAATTTGCTGCGCAGTGTTTCGCCCATGAATATAGTCCGTCTTCAAATACCTGCCGACCGACCGACCGACCGACCGACCGGGCGGTACCGCAGGCCGTGCCCGGCACGCCGTGCGGGAAACCCCGTGCGGGAAACCCCGTGCGGCCCCGGTCAGTCCATGCTTCAGTCCATGATCTGGATATTGACCGGTCGCGCCGGGGGCGGCGGCGCCAGTTGCGCCAGCAGTTGCCGCAAAATGTCGTCCATGCGCTGGTCCCCCCACATGCGCGCCGACAGCACCGCCCCCTGGGCGGCGCAGCCGATCACCTCGGCCTGCCGCCGGGCCTCGCCGGGAAAGGCGAAAACCCCCGCCTGGCGCCCCTCCTCCAGGGTGGCGGCCAGCCACAGCAGGTGCGCCTGCGCCAGCAGCCGCGCCTGTTCGCGCACCGTCTCGGGAAGGTCGAAAAAGTCGCTGCTGACCATGGCCACCGGGCAGGCCTTGCCGTGGTCGCGGGCAAAACGGGTATAGATGCGCAAATACGCCAGCATGCGGGCGTGGGGGTCCTGCCCCAGATGCAGGCGCACCCATTCGTCGAAGCTGGCGCGGAAGGCGGCCAGCACCGCCACCCCCAAGTCGTCCTTGGAGGCAAAGTGATAGTGGATGCTGGCCTTGCGGATGCCCAGTTCATCGGCCAGATGCTGATAGCTGAAGGCCGCAAAGCCGTGGGTTTGCAACAGGGCCTGGGCGGTGCCGATCAGCCGCGCGCGGGTGTCGGAGGCGCGGGCGCCGGGGGTGGACGGTGTGGAGGAGGCGTTCATGTATCTAACCTACCTACTGGTAGGTAGATTGTCAAGGCATTCCCCCTCCGGCATTCCCCCTCCCTCCCGTCTCCCCCGTCAGCCCCCGGATTCCGCCAGCTTTTGCCGCAGCCACGCCTCCGCCTGCCCCCGGTCGTTCACCTCCCCCGCCGCCTGGGCCATTCGCAGCGCCCCCAGCAGGCGGCCGATGCGCCGCCCTTCCGGCAGGCCGAAGTGGTGCATCAGGTCGTGCCCGGTGAGCAGGGGCGTCGCCACGGCGGGGGCGATGTGGTCGCGCACCAGCGCCTCCACCTCCCGGTGCAGGGCCACCAGGCGGGTGTCGGCGTCGGTGGCCTTGGCCACCCCCCGTCTGGCGGCCAGGTCGGCCCGCGCCAGCAGAAACAGGCCCGGCAGGTCGTCTCCCAGATCGCGGTGCAGGCGCGCCACGGTGGGGCGCGTCAGCTTCCCCTCCGCGTGCACCCGCAGCAGGTGCAGGGGGCGCAGGTGGTGGCGGATGAGGCGGGTGACGCGGCGTGTGAGCCGCCCCGGCAGGCGCAGGCGCGCGCCGATGACGGGAAACTGCTCGGCCCCGGCGATGTGGTGGCCATAAAAATGCGTCACACCGTCCGCGTCCTCGGTGCGGCAGCCGGGTTTGCCGATGTCGTGGAACAGGGTGGCCCACCGCAGGGTTTCGCGCAGTTCCTCCTGGTGCAGCCACGGCAGGGCATCGCTGTCGCCGATATCGTCCATCAGCGCGCCGGGGTTGGCGACCATCTCTGCCAGTTGCGACACGGCCTCGAGGGTATGTTCCCAGACGTCCAGATGGTGGTAGTGGTTCTGCGCCACCCCCCGGCAGGCGGCAAGCTCCGGGACCAGCACCTCCAGCACGCCGTCCTCCATCAGCATGGACAGGGCCGGGGCCGGGCGGGGGGCGGCGAGCAGCCGGTCCAGTTCGTGGCGGACGCGCTCGGCGGCCACCCGGGCCAGGCCCTTGACCCGCGCCGCCGCCGCCTTGCGGGTGCCCGCCTCCAGTTCGAAGCCGAGGGTGGCGGCGAAGCGGTAGGCGCGCAGCACCCTCAAGGGGTCGTCGTCCAGCCCCTGTGCCGAGACCATGCGCAACACCCGGCGGTGCAGGTCGGGGCGTCCGCCGGTGGGGTCGATGAAGGTGTCCGGGGCGCTGCCCACCAGCGCCTCCAGCGGCAGGGCGATGGCGTTGACGGTAAAATCCCGCGCCGCCAGATCGGCCTCGATGGCGGGCGACGTGCCCGCCGGACCACCCGTCTGGCCGCGCAGGTCCACCAGATCGATCCACTGGATGCCCTGGGTGCCCCGCAGCGCCACCCGCGCCGTGCCGGTGGTCGCATCCAGTGGCACAAAGCTGCCGTGCCCGGCCGCCGCCAGCGCCCGGCCCAGAGCCATGGCGTCACCCGCCACGGCCACATCCAGGTCCGCCGGCCAGCGCGTGAGCAGAATATCGCGCAGGGTGCCGCCGGTGATCCACAGGCTCATGCCGCCCTGCCGGGCCAGCGCCGCCAGGGCGAGGACCGCGGGCTCGGCCTTGAGGGTTTCGGCGTATGCGAAGACGTAGGGCGGCAGCATGGGGCCAGTCTAGCAAACCCGGCCCGGCGCCGGGCGGTGTGCGGTCGGCGGGATTGCCGTTTCTTTGCACCGATGGAACGTTTGCGCCCCGAACAGCGTCCAACAACGGGCGGGAGGGAACCGGACCATACCGGAGGACGGAACATGGCCCGGAAACATCGGTCGAAAACGCCCTGCATGGAACCATCGCTGCTGGCCCAGTTCAGCCACGAACTGCGCACGCCGCTGCTGACCATGCTGGGCTTCGGGGAATTGCTGGGGCGGCAGTTTCCCCCCGGCAGTGAACAGCGCGACTACACCGACCACATCGGTGGCGCGGGGCGCTATGTGCTGCAACTGCTCGACGACCTGCTGGAAGCGGCGCGTCTGGATGCGGGGCAGGTGCGGCCCCAGGTGGCCGACGTGGAGTTGTCGTCCCTGGTGGCGGAGTGCGTGGGCATGCTCACGCCGGAGGCCTCCACAGCCGGGGTGTGGCTCTACTCCCGCGCCCCGGAAGGGCGCTCGATGGTGCGCGCCGACCGGCGCCACCTCAAGCAGGTGTTACTCAACCTGCTGGTCAACGCCATCAAGTACAACCGCAAAAACGGCAGCGTGACCATCTCCTGGCAGGCACAGCCGGAGGGATCGCTGCGCCTGTCGGTGACCGACACCGGCATCGGCCTCGACGCGCAACGCGCGCGGGAGGTGTTTGCGCCGTTCAACCGCCTGCCGGGGGCCAACCGCGTCGCGGCAGGCACCGGCATCGGCCTGTATGTGGCGTGGAAGCTGGTGCGCGCCATGCACGGCGACATTCAGGTGGACAGCACCCCCGGTCGGGGCGCCACCTTCCATGTGCTGCTGCCGGGGGTGGCGCAGGCCGCCAGCGGCGCGGCCTGACGAGCGGCGGTCCGGTGCCGGGTCACACCCCCAGGGCCGCCAGCAGGTGGGCGGGGGGGTGGGGGCCGTCCAGATGCAGGGTCAGCCTGCGCTCCTCGCCGGGGCCGGGGGTGATGCGCACCACCAGCGCGCTGGGGGGAAGCATGTCGCGCCCGTGCTCCGGCCACTCGATGACCGTGACGCCGGGGCCGTCCACCTCGTCGAACAGCTCCAGTTGGAACAGTTCCGCCGGGTGCTCCACCCGGTACAGGTCCACGTGGTACAGGGGCAGGCGCCCGTGATGGACGGCGAGCAGGGTGAAGGTGGGGCTGGTCACCTGGGCCGGGTCCAGTTGCAAGCCTTCGGCGATGCCCTTGGTGAGGTGGGTCTTGCCCGCCCCCAGCGGCCCGGACAGCAGGAGCACTTCGCCCCCCCGGCAGGCGGCGCCGATGGCGGCCCCGAGTCGGGCCGTTTCGGTTGCCGAACGGGTGGTGCGCAGGATGGGGGTGGTCATGAGAGGGGCAGCCGGGGACAGTCGGGAACGGCCGGGGACAGTCGGGGTAAAGCGGGTAGTGGCGACACGGACGCCGCGCCCGGCGGCACCCGAAGGTGCCGGTCAGGCGCCGCTGAAGGCGTTGGCGGTGTTCCCCTCGGAGGACGCCGCAGGGGTCTGCGCGTCCCCGCTGGCGCGCGCCTCCAGATGGGCGGCCAGACCCGTAAGCCGGTGCAGGTCCTGTTCCAGCCGCGCCGCCTCCAGGTCCCTGGGGCCGCCGTAGGGTTTGCCCAGGGTGATGGCGTCGGGGCCGAGCACCACGTTGGGGTAGCGCTCCAGGGCGGCCAGAAACGGAGCCACGCCGCTGTTTTCGAACAGGGACATGCTGTGCGCCTCGTCGGTGCCGTACACATAGCGGCCCGGCATCAGCCCGGCCAGATAGTCCCCGGCCACGGCGTTGAACGGTCCCTTGTCCGGAGCCTTGGTGAAATACCCCTCCTGCACCGCCAGGGTGGCGGCGGGCAGACGGGTGGGGGTGGTGGCCACCAGATACACGATGTCGCTGGTCTTGCGGTGCCCCTCGGAGAGGTGAAAGAACACCTCCACGGGGCGGCCGTCCACGGTGGCGACCAGATGCGGGTAGTGCATGCGGCTCTTCTGGGTGGTTTCTCCCCCCAGATGCCGGGCCGCGGCCTGCAGCATCTCGCCCATCTTTTTTTTGCCGCGGCTGCCGTAATAGAGCATGGAGGCCACCATGGCGGCGAGCAGAACCGCCACCATGATCGCCACGTGCACGAAGGTCATTGAATCCTCGCGTGAAAGGCGTGTTGCGCGAAAGGCGCACTGTCAGATGGAGGCCATTGTCTCACGGAACACCCCCACGGGCAAATCGGCCCGGTTTTTCCCCCCGCCGCCGCACGCCGCTCCCGGCGCGGCTACCCCAGCGGCCCCGCGCACAGGAACGGCTCCGGCACCTCGCCATCCAGCAGGCGCTTGCAGGTGGCGGGCAGGCGCCGCGCCAGCTCCCCGGCGGCCAGTCCCGCCGGATGATGGGTTTCGGCCCAAAGGTCGGCGGCCAGCCCGTGCAGATAGACCGCCAGAGCGGCGGCTTCCACCGCCGCCAGTCCCTGGGCCAGCAGGGCGCCGATCATGCCCGCCAGCACGTCGCCGGTGCCGCCGGTGGCCAGCGCCGGGCCGCCGGTGGTGTTGATCCAGCTCTTGCCGAAGGGATCGGCGACCACCGTCTGCGCCCCCTTCAGCACCACCACCGCCTCCACCTCGCGCGCCAGTTGCAGGGCGGCGGCCACCCGGTCGGCCTGCACCGCGTCGGTGGTCACGCCGAGCAGGCGCGCCATTTCGCCGGGGTGGGGGGTGAGCACGGTGGGCAGGGGGCGTTTGGGGAACTGCGGCATGTGCCCTTCCCAGGCGTTGAGGCCGTCGGCGTCCAGCACCAGCGGGCCGTCCAGTGCGGTGACGAACTCCCGCGCCAGCCGAAAACTCTCCGCGTCCCGCGACAGGCCGGGGCCGAACACCGTCACCGAGCGCTCCCGCGCCGCCGACAGCAGGTCCGGACCGGCGGCGGCGGCCAGGTGGCCGTCGGCGGTTTCCGGCAGCGCCAGGGTCATCACCTCGGTCAGGCGGGTGGCCACCACCGGCTGAAAGCGCGCCGGGACCGCCGCCGTCACCAGCCCGGCCCCGGCCTTTAGGGCGCCGGTGGCGGCCAGCACCACGGCGCCGGTCATGCCGGTGCCGCCCCCGGCCACCAGCACGTGGCCAAAGGTGCCCTTGTGGGCGTCCGCCGGGCGGTCCGGCAGCCACCCCCGCGCCACCTCGGCGGTGATCAGTTGCAGGGGCGGATCGGCGCGCTGCACCACGGCGGCGGGGATGCCGATGTCGGCCACCACCAGCCGCCCGCTCAGGGCCAGCCCCGGTCCCAGAAAGTGGCCGCGCTTGGGCAGCCCGAAGGTGACGGTGAGGTCGGCGCGCACGGCGGCCCCCAGCACCTGCCCGGTATCGGCGTGGATGCCGCTGGGGAGGTCCATCGCCAGCACCGGCCGGGCCGCCTTGTTGACCTGCCCCACCCACGCGGCGATGGTGCCCTTGAGGGGTTTGGACAGGCCGGTGCCGAGCAGTGCGTCCACCACCAGATCGGCGTCGGCCAGTGCCTCGGCCAGCCGCTTGCCGGTGATCTCGCTGGCGGCGTGCACGGCGCCGCCCACGCCGCACCACGCCTGCATGTGGGTGTGGGCGTCGCCGCCCACGTCGGTGGGATGCCCGGCGAGGAACACCGCCACCTCGGCCCCGGCGGCGCGCAGGTGGCGGGCCAGCACAAAGCCGTCGCCGCCGTTGTTGCCGGTGCCGCACAGCACCACCACCTGGCGCCCGCGGGCCTCCTCGAGCCAGGCCAGGGCGGCGGCGGCGGCCAGGGTGCCGGCATGTTCCATGAGCACCACGCCGGGCAGCCCCACGGTGTCGATGGTCTCCCGGTCCATGGCCTGCATTTCGGCGGCGGTAACGGCGTACATGGGCAAGGCAACCCCCCTGTGCTACGGCCCCCCGCGGGTTACGGGTGGCGTCCCTCCAGAACCACCTGGGCGGCGGACCAGTCGGTGTCGTGGGTGATGGAGCAGTGCACCCGCACCACTCCCAGAAACTCGGCGCGCTCCAGGGCCTTGCCGCTCAGGGTGACCTCGGGCTTGCCCATGGGGTCGTGGCCGACCTCGATGTCGCGCCAGGCGATGCCGTCGCGAAAGCCGGTGCCCAGCGCCTTGACCAGGGATTCCTTGACCGCCCACATGCCGGCATAGTGCAGCGGCGCGTGGGGTTTTTTGTCGGAATAGGTGCGCTCGCCCTCGGTAAAAATGCGCTTCTTGAAGCGTTCCCCGTGGCGCTCGATGGCGTCCACGATGCGCTGGCGCTTGACCAGGTCCATGCCCACGCCGAGGATCACGGGCGGGACTTTTCCGCCGTGTGGCGCGGGATCAGCGCCCGCATGTCGGCCACCGCCCGTTCCAGCCCGTGGAACACGGCGCGGGCCATGATGCTGTGGCCGATGTTGTATTCCTGAATCTGCGGGATGGCCACCAGCGGCTGGATGTTGTGGTAATTCAGGCCGTGCCCCGCGTTCACGCCCAGTCCCAGCGCGTCCGCCAGCAGGGCGGCCTCGCGGATGCGCGCCAGCTCCTTGATCTGGTCGGCGCCGCACAGGTTGGCATAGGTGCCGGTGTGCAGTTCCACGAAGTTGGCTCCCACGTCACGGCTGGCCTTGATCTGCTCCGGCGACGGCTCCACGAACAGCGACACCACGATGCCCGCCTCCCGCAGGCGCCGGATGCGGGGCGCCAGCGCGGCATGCTGCCCGGCCACGTCCAGCCCCCCTTCGGTGGTCAGTTCGGCGCGCCGTTCCGGCACCACGGTGCAGATTTCCGGTTTCAGGTCGCAGGCGATGCCGACCATTTCGTCGGTGGCGGCCATTTCCATGTCCAGCCGGGTGTGGATGGATTCGCGCAGGCGCGTCAGGTCGCGGTCCTGAATGTGGCGGCGGTCTTCGCGCAGATGCGCCACGATGCTGTCGGCCCCGGCCATTTCGCACCGGGCGGCGGCGATCACCGGGTCCGGTTCCTGTCCCCCCCGCGCCTGCCGCAGGGTGGCCACATGATCCACGTTGACGCCCAGTTTGGCCATTTCCGACTCGGTTGCTCCCTTGCTGATCCGCCACCCGCCGCGACGCGGCGCCCGCATTATGGCATATCCGGCGGGGGGAGAGCCTGGCTGCGGGGCGTTGCAAGGCAGGCCAGCCCTGGCGGACAATCCGGGCCAGCCCTGGCGGACTATTTACGGATGCGTTTTCCCCCGGCACAATAGCCCCTCGTTCTGTCCATTCGGGATGTGCGGCGCCGCCACCGCGCTGTTCGGGTGCCTGAGCCGGTGCCGGGGCATGGCCGGATTGTGGCCGGGTTGTGGCCGGTTGGGGTTCTGTGCGGGGCGCCCGGAGGAAACGTTTTTGGGGAAGGAACCGGGACCATGCGCATGACGGCAGCGGACACGTTGGCGGGATTGGCGTTGGCGGCGCTGTTGCTATCGGGCTGCGCCACGCCGCCGCCGGCGGCGTTGAGCGGCTACGCGGGCACCGAGGGAGGGATTCAGTTCCTGTCGGTGCCTGCCGACGCCGAGGTCGCGGTGGATGGAGAGCCCCGCGGCCGGGTGGCGGATTATTCCGGCCCCAACGTGCTGTGGATGGAACGCGGCCTGCACGTGGTGGAAGTGCGCCGGGACGGGTTTTACACCTTCTTCCGCCAGGTGGAGATCACCGGCGGGCTGGTGGAGGTGTTCGTGTTCACCATGCGCGAAAGCCGCGAGGTGGAAACCCGCGCCGACAAGGCCGGGCGGCGCTAGGAATCTCCACAATCCGCCGCAGCGGGACATCCCTGTCCCGCCAGCACGGCTGGCCGGGTTCAGGCCCGGCGGACTTCAGGCCCGGCAGGTTGCCGGCCCGGCGAATGTCAGGCGGGCGAGGTCACCGGGGTGCCCAGCATCTCGCTGACCTTGTCGATCAGTTGCTGCGGGTCGAACGGCTTGTACATCACCGCGTCCGGCCGCGCAAAGTCGTTGAACAGCGACTCCCGCTCCGGATCGTGGTCCAGCTTGCGGGCGGTGAGCAGGCACACCTTCATGGCCTCCGGCAGCAGGCCGCAGGCCTGTGCCTCGTGCATGCGGCGGCTGACCCGGTAGCCGTTCTCCTTGGGCATCATCACATCCAGCAGGACCAGGTCCGGCTGGAACGCGTGGGCCGCGCCGATCCCCTCGTGGCCGTTGCTGGCGCACTCGATTTCGAAACCGGCGCGCTCCAGCAGATAGCCCACCGACTCCCTGAGGTCGGGCTCGTCATCCACAATCAGCACCTTGTACGTCATGTCAGGTCCCTCCTTCCTGGCGTTGTTCCCATCCGTCCGGCATGATTGATCCGGACGTCCCGTGTCATCCCCCGTTCCCGTCAGGAGTCGTGCTCCGGACAGGGGGGAATTTCGTGCCGTGCGGCGCGCGCCCGTTCCAGCACCGAGCGGAAGGCCTCCCCTCCGCCGGGCGTACACCACCCTAACCTCATCGGCCCGCTGCGCGGATTACTGGAGCCACACGCCAGCACCCGCCCGGCGTCGCGTTCGGCGGCGCTGCCGCCGGGCACCAGCATCACCACCGCAGGGGGGGTGGTGGTCACCGCCCAGCACCAGCCGGGGCGTGCGTTTTCCCGCAGCGTCCGTGCGGCGGCCTGTGCCGTCTCCGCGTCGGGCATTTCCGCCACGCCGCAGCGCGGTTCGGCCTGTTCCCGTATCAGGCGCGCCAGCCCGTCGCGCAGCGGCAGCAGGGCCAGCGCATCGGGCGGCAACAGGGGCAGGCGCAGCACAAAGCAGATGCGCCGGGCGCGGGGGCGAGCCCACACCGCGCCGCCGTGGGCCGCGATCACCTTGCGGCAGACCGCCAGTTCCAGGCCGAAGCGGCCGCTTTCCCAACTCAACCCCTTGTCTCCGGCGGCAAACGGATTGAACAGGGCCGCCGCCTGCTCCGGCGACACCTCGGCGCCGCTGAAGCTGATGCTCATCTCCACCCACCCCGTGGCGGGTTTCGGCAGGTCCGGCTCGGCCACGGGGGGCGCGCCCCACTTTGACAACTGGCGGGCGGCCACGCGCACCTGCCCGTGTTCCGGGCTGTGGCGCACCGCGCTTTCCATCAGGGTGGTCAGCAGGGGGCCAAGGCGCCCGGCATCGCCGTGCACGGTGGGCAGATCGGCAGGCAGGCGCAGGTGCAGACGCACCTGGCCCCGTTCGGCGTCGGCCTTGAGGGCTCCCGCCACCTGCCGGGCCGCCTGCCCCAGGTCCAGCGGCTCCGAGGCCAGTGTCGCCTGCCGGGTTTCCAGCTTGGTGTAGTCCAAAAGGTGGTCGGCCAGGGTGCCGAGCCGCACCGCGTTGCGTTCCGCCATGTCCAGAAAGCGCGTGGCGGGCGATTCGGCGCCGTGCTCCACGCGCAGCAGGTGCAGGGCGTTGCGGATGGCGGTAAGGGGGGTGCGCAGTTCGTGGGCCGCCAGGGCGATGAATTCCGATTTGGCGTCGTCCAGCCGCGCCAGTTCCCGGTTGGCCGTTTCCAGTGCGCGGGCGTGGCGGGCCAGGTCGTCGCGCTGGCGGGTGATGGCGTCCTGATCGGTATGGCGGCCGGTGACGTCCTCCATCAGTTCCAGGGTGGAGCCGCTGGCGGAGCCGTGCAGGGGCAGGCGGGTGCACAGCCACACGCGGCCGGATTCCGGGTCCGACACCTGGCTCATATGCAACGGCCCCATGGCCTCGGGGGTGAGTGTGCGCAACAGTTCCCGGCGCACCTGGCGGTGGATCGGGTTGCGGAAGCGATAGTTGCCGTTGCGGTCGCGCACCGCCGCCCCCAGGGGCAGGGCCTCCAGCACCCGCACCGGCCACAGCATGGCGGTAAGCTGGGTGTGTTCCGGCAGCGCGTTCAGCGCCGGGCCAAGCTGTTCGGGGGTCATTTCCGCCAGGCAGATCACCGCGCCCGCCCCCACCTGGGCGCACAGTGCCGCCAGCGACGGGCGCTGGCCGGTGTACAGCGCCACCACCGGGCAGCCGGGGGCCTGTTCGAGCAGCGATTGCAGGTCTCCCAGTCCGGCCTGATCGGTGACCACCACCAGCAGGGTGAGATCCGGCACCGCGGGCACCTGCCCCGGCGCCAGCATCACCACCCGCGCGGGGAGGTTTTCCAGTGCCTCGCGCCAGGGGGCCGGCAGGCGGGAGAGTCCGGCCACCAGATAGGTGCGGCGGGCAACGTCATCAAATTCGAGTGGTGAAGCAACACCCATACCCCATTCATCGGTAAAATAGGCGACGAAAAAAACATCCCGTCGCGGATTTTTCGACCGGCCGCACCCATCGGGGTGACCTGCGGGGCGCGGGGCCGGGACTTTATTTCTCTGGTTTGGGTGACATTCTGGTCATGGGCAGCAGGGTTCGTTCAGGGGGGCATATTCCGGTTCCACCCCATTGCGCGGTGGAACCGGAGCTTTTGGCCCGCGAGGGCTGGGAGGGGATTTTTGGCCGCACCGCCCCCCTGGTGGTGGAGGTCGGTTTTGGCAACGGCCAGAGTTTGGCCGAAATGGCCCGGCGCCAGCCGGAGTGCAATTTCGTGGGGGTGGAGCGCTACGGCACCGGCATCGAAAAGCTGGGCAAACAGATTCTCCGGGAAAACGTCGCCAACCTGCGTCTCATCAAGGGCGATGGCGTCGAGACGCTGGAAAGCTGCTTCGCGCCGGGGTCGATCACCGCTTTCCACAGCAATTTTCCGGACCCCTGGCCCAAATTGCGCCACCACAAGCGGCGTTTCGTGGACCCGGCCCTGGCGGCCATCCTGTTCCCGCTTCTGGCCCCCGTCGCCGACGTGTTTCTGGCCACCGACCACGAATGCTACGCGCGCCAGATGCGCGACGTGTTCGAGGCCCATCCCGGCTACGTGAATCAGGCCGGGACGGGGCAGTTTCTGTATGCCATGCCGGGGCGCATCCGCACCAAGTACGAGGTCAAGTTCGCGGCCCGTGGCGCCACCATCCATTACCTGTGGTACCGCCGCGCGGAGCGGGCGTGAGCACGCAGCATCCGCCCCCCCCCGGCAGCGACCGCCTGCGCCAGCGGATTCGCGCCGAAATCGCGGCGCACGGCCCCATCCCCTTCGCCCGCTTCATGGAGCGGGCGCTGTACGAGCCGGGGCTGGGCTACTACACCGGCCCCCGCACCAAGATCGGCAAGGAGGGCGACTTTTACACCAGCCTCGACGTTCACCCGGTGTTCGGCCGCCTGATCGGCGCCCAGGTGGTGGAGATGTCCCGCGCCCTTCCGGAGGGGCCGTTTACCGTGGTGGAGATGGGCGCCGGCAAGGGGTTGCTGGCGTTCGACATCCTGCGCGCGGTGCGCGATACCGCCCCGGCGCTGTTTGCGCGCCTGCGTTACGCCATCGTCGACATTTCCCCCGACCTGATGGCCCGTCAGCAGCGGCTTCTGGCGGAATTTTCCGGGTGCATTACCTGGCATTCCGGGTTGGAGGAGCTGGCGCCGGTGCGCGGCGTGTTGCTGTCCAACGAACTGGTGGACTCCCTGCCCCATCATCAGGTGGTGATGACCGCCGGGGGGCTGCGCGAGGTGTTTGTGGCGGTGGCGGGGGAGCGCTTTGTGGAGCGGCTTGCGCCGCCCTCGTCCCCGGAGCTGGCGCAAACCTTCGAAAAGCGGAACCTGACCCTTCCCGAAGGCTACCGCACCGAAATCAACCTGGCCGCCCGGCGCTGGATGCGGCTGGCGGCGGAACGGCTCGACGCCGGTTACGTCCTGACCATCGATTACGGCTACCCGGCCACGACCCTGTACCGCTCCGACCGCCGCACCGGTAGTTTCCTGTGTTATCACCGCCATATGGTCAGTGAGGACCCCTATGCGCGGGTGGGGGAGCAGGACATGACCGCGCATGTGGATTTTTCCGCCCTGGCCGACGCCGGGATGGCGGCGGGACTGACGCTGGACGGGTTCACCGATCAGGCCCATTTTCTGGTGGGATTGGGCATCTCCACGTGGATGCAGCAGGTGCTGGATCGGGACGGTGGCGACCCGGAAAATTCGGACGAATTCCGCAGCATGCGGAGGCTGATGGACCCCTTGGGAATGGGCAAGGCGTTTAAGGTGTTGGTACAGCGTCGGGGAGTGCCGCCACAACCCCTCTCCGGGCTGCAGTTCCGGGCGTTTGACGTCAGCGACCTGACGCTTCCGGAAAGCCCTCCGGAAAGCCCTCCATAAAGTCCTTCAAAGGCATGAAAACAATCCCGGAAACGCCAAGTTATGGCGGTGTTTCACGGGGGGTTCCACGGCCGGATAATCAACAATCTATTGACACGCCGGGAACCATGGGTTAGAAATTTACCCGGAACCCCTGCGCGTATGGGGTGCGCAGAATTTACATTCATCACCAATGTTCAGGAGCGAAAGCATGCCGAAAAAGGCAGTCACTGTAGAGTTAAAGGACGTCGATCTGAGTCGGCGTTTCCGCAAATATTCCGGCAAGCGTCCGGACCGCAAGGACAAAACCCGTCAGCGCGCCAAGGTGGACGTGGTGCAGACCGGTCCCGAGGAATTTGGCGTCACCATCCGGCGCGGCACTGTGACCGTCAAGAAGGCCGTTGCCACCGGCAGCACCCTGAACGTAAAGTCCCTGCGTGCGGCGGTCCAGCGCGATATCCGCGCCGGCAAGTACGACAGCGCCTTGTTTGACGCCTACGAGCGCCTTAAGGAAAAGAAAAAGACCGCGAAAAAACGCTGATCGGCAGCGGCGCGCCCGTGCGGGCGGGGGGGGGCGGCAGGGACCTGGGGCGGAAACGGTGAAGCGAAATGGAGGGGGCGGGCCGCCACGGCTCGCCCCCTTTCTCATTCATATGGATGCGCGGCGGGATGCGCGGCGGCTGTCCGCGTGGAACCCGGCGGGGGCGGATCGGGGGGATTCGGAAATACCCGGAGGAAATTCCCGGAGGAAATTCCGGGTAGTTGACGCAGGGGCTGGATTTTGCGCAATATCGTGCCATGAAAACTGCGGGAATCTGGGCGCTGGCCGGAATATTGTTCCTCACCCTGAGCGTCGGCTGTGCCGGCGGCAAGGGCAAACAAAAGCCTGCGGAGCTGGCGGCGCGTCAGGTGGAAACGGTAAACACGGTGCTCGGCGACATGGCCGGGGCCCTCAAATCCGGCGATGTGGCCGCCCTCGCCGGCCAGTGGCGGGACGATCGCCGTGCCGGGGCCCGTGCCCGCATTGAGCTTGGTTTGTCCCGCGGACCGGTGCGGGACGTGCGCTTCACCCTGCTCGGGGTGCGCGCCGAGGCGGGGCGGTTGACGGCTCGGGTGACCTGGGACGGCACGCGGCAGGGTGAATCCGTGGCGGGCACCTTCCAGTTGGAGCTGGAAGCCGGACCCCCGCCGCGTGTGGTGGCCATCACCGGCAGCGACCCGGTCAGCGGCGGCGCCGGACAGGTGGATGTCCCCGACGGGGCATTGCAGTAGCAGCCGCCGGAAAAGGTGCCGGGGCCGGTCGCTCCGTGGTGCGGCGGTGGCCTTGCGGGCCGGAGCGGTTTTGATTCAAGGAACAACACGGATCCGCCGCGTGCGGGCCGTGGCGGATGTGGTGGCCCCTTCGGGGTCGTGAAACGGGGTGTGGATGCGCGTCGAATCGACCGATTTTCTGGTGATCGGTGGTGGGGTGGCGGGTCTTTCCGCCGCCATTACCGCCGCTGCGGGCGGCAGCGTGCTGGTGGCGGGCAAGGGGCAGGGCTGCTCCCCGCTGGCCCAGGGCGGCGTGGCCGTGGCCCTGACGGACGACGACACCGAATCCCTGCACCTGGCCGATACCCTCTCCGCCGGCAAGGGCGAATGCGACCCGGCGGCGGTGCGGGTGATGGTGGACGAGGGGCCGCAGCGCATCGCCGAACTGGTCCGCTGGGGGGCCCGCTTCGACATCGGTTCCGACGGCCGTTTTGCCCTGTCGCGGGAAGCCGCCCACAGCCGCCGCCGCATCCTGCGGGCGGGGGGCGACGCCACCGGTCGCGAACTGGTGCGCACCCTGGGTGGCCACGTGGCCGCCCTGCCCGGCGTGCGGTGCCTGGACGACCATTTTGTGACCGATTTGCTGTGCCTCCCCGATGGCCGCGTGGCCGGGGCCCTGCTGGTGCCCCGGATGGGTGGCGAGCCGTTCGCGGTCGCCGCCCGCGCGGTGATTCTGGCGGCGGGCGGAGCCGGGCAGATCTATGCCCGCACCACCAATCCGGCCACCGCCACCGGCGACGGCATCGCCATGGGCGCCCGCGCCGGGGCCGCGCTGCGGCACATGGAGTTCGTACAGTTTCACCCCACCATGCTGGCCAGCCCCTATCCGCCGTTCCTGCTGTCCGAAGCGGTGCGCGGGGAGGGGGCGGTGCTGGTCAACGCCGGGGGCGAGGCGTTCATGTCGCGCTACCACCCGCAGGCCGACCTGGCCCCGCGCGACGACGTGTCACGGGCCATCTGGACCGAGATGGCCGCCACCGGCGCGACACATGTTTTTCTGGACATGCGGGGTATTTCCCGCGCAGGATTGAAGACACACTTCCCCACCATCACCGCCACCTGTGCGAAACTGGGGATCGACGTGGCCACCGGGCTGGTGCCGGTGGCCCCCGCCGCCCATTTTTTGATGGGCGGCCTGGCCACCGACGCGTGGGGGCGCTCCACGCTGCCGGGGCTGCTTGCGGTGGGGGAAGTGGCCTGTTCCGGGGTGCACGGCGCCAACCGGCTGGCCAGCAATTCCCTGCTGGAGGCGCTGGTGTTTGGCACCCGTGCCGGCAAGGCTGCGGTGACGGACGTGGCGCCGGTGCCGAGCGTGGAACGCGTGCGGGAACTGGCCGGGGTATGCTGCGCGGGGCCGTCGCAGGCTGCGCCAGTTCCACCGGGGGCGGCGGGTCTGCATGCGCTGCGCGTGCAACTGGGTGAGCGGATGTGGAACAATGTCGGGCTGTTGCGCAATGCGCGCGGCCTGCTCGACACCTTGGCGTGGCTGGGCGCCCGCCGCGAGGAGCTGGCTCCGGCCCCGGCAGATCCGGGGGTTACCGAGTGCCGCAACCTGTTGGATGTGGCCGATGCCGTCACCCGCGCCGCCTTGCTGCGGCGGGAGTCGGTGGGAGCCCACTTCCGCACGGATGGAGTTGAAACGGAGAGGGCGGCAGCGGCTGCCGGATAAAGGGAGGAGAGACACTGTGGGCCGGAAACGGGAGACGACCAAGGTCGATGTCCATGCCACGTCCCTTGAGGATCTGGTGGCGGGCAAGGTGCGGGGATTCGTGCAGGTGATGGCGGGCGCCGGACAGACCGGTCTCTACCACATGCTGCTGGCCGAGTTTGAGCGGCCGTTGATCGCCATTACGCTGGAAGAGACCCGCGGCAACCAGGTGGCCGCCGCCAAGTTGCTGGGCATCAACCGCAATACCCTGCGCAAGAAAATCAACGATTTGAGTATCCCGGTGGAGCGCCGCCGTGGCCGTCCGCCACGCGAGCGCGTGGCCCACGCCTTCGGCTGACGCCCCTTTTCGTCCCCGGCGCATGTCCGGGGCGACGGTGCTGCATCACGGTTCCGTGCGGGGCATGGCCCCGGGAATGTGTCCCGGTCGGGGTGTGTCCGGTCTTCAAGCCTGGCAGGCGGGCTTTGGGGTGTGGCCTGCGGGCCCCCGCGGCGGGAGAGTCTTGTGATCCGCGATCCGGACCGGTGTCGCCGGGCGTCGCCCGCGTGGCGGTGGAGTGAGTGTCCATCCGTTGACCAGCCCCGGGTTGTCCTTCGATAATCAGGGTTCGGCGCCCGGTGGGGCGGTGTGGCGCCGGGGTGTTTTTTTGTTCGCTCGATTGTGAGGAGTCTCCACGCATGTCACAGGCCGCAGCCAAGGAGCAGGGCAAGCCGAAAAAAGACCTCGACACCTGTGTGGCGGAAACCCGCCTGTTCGTGCAGAAGGTGGTGGATCGGTTCGATCTCAAGTTCAACCCGGATGCCGAAGTCAACGAGACCGTCATCCAGGGCCTCGCCCGCAACCAGCACCTGCACAACAAGCGCTACTGCCCCTGTTTTTTGATCCAGCACAACCGCGAACTGGACCGCGTCTGCCCCTGCAAGCCGGGGCTGGAGGAAGAGGTGCCGCGGGACGGCCACTGCCACTGCGGCATCTTTTGTGCGCCGGACTTTTCTCCGGGCGCGCCCTACGCCCCCGCCCCGGCGGAGTAGGCCCGTGTTCGTCGCCATGAACCGCTTTACCGTGACCGCCGGTCGCGAGGCCGAGTTCGAAACCGCCTGGCGCGAGCGCGACAGCCGCCTGGCGGAGGTGCCCGGCTTCCGCGATTTTCTGCTGCTCAAGGGGGATGGGGAATACATCTCCCACTCCACCTGGGACAGCGCCGAGGCCTTTGCCGCCTGGACCGAATCCGAAGCCTTTGCCATGGCCCACCGCCAGCGCCTGCCCGAAGGGGTGCTGGCCGGTCCGCCGCGTTTTTCCGGGTACGATGTGGTCCTCCGGCAGGAGGCGCCACGGGCCGACCGCGCGGCGGTTCAGGCGCAGGTCCTCCGGTAGCCGCCGCAGAGGCGGAAAACAGCGCTCCGAAAGCGCCGCGAGAGGTTTGACAGAGGCAGCGGGTTTGCGTATTATCCCGGCCTTGCCGTAACGACAACATGTCCGGATACCTGATGCGAGCGACCCGACGGAGTGGTGTCGCGTGAGGGGGTTTTTGTGACGACGGAATTTGTACCAACCGACTACCTGCCGGTCCTGATCTTTTTCCTGATCGCCGGTGCCTTCGGAGGCGTGACGTTTCTCCTCGGTCCGCTGGTGCGTCCCCACGCGCCGTACCGGGAGAAACTGCTGCCCTACGAGTGCGGCGCGCCGCCAATTTCGGACGCGCGTCAGCCGTTTCCGATGCGCTATTACATCATCGCCATGCTGTTCGTGCTGTTCGACATCGAGGCGGTGTTCATGTATCCGTGGGCGGTGGTGTTCAATCAGATCGGTTTGTACGGCCTGGTGGAGATGATCCTGTTCATCGCCGTCCTGGTGGTTGGCTATGTCTACGCGTGGGGAAAGGGAGCTCTGGAATGGGACTGACACGCGAATTCGATTCCGGCGTGATGACCACCACGGTGGACGCCGCGGTCAACTGGGCGCGCAAGAGCGCCCTGTGGCCGATGACCTTCGGTCTGGCCTGCTGCGCCATCGAGATGATCGCCACGGTGGCCGCGCGTTACGACGTGGACCGCTTTGGCGCCGGGGTGTTCCGCGGCTCGCCGCGCCAGAGCGACCTGATGATCGTGGCCGGCACCCTTACCCGCAAAATGGCCCCCGTGGTGCGCCGCATCTACGACCAGATGCCGGAACCGCGCTACGTCATCGCCATGGGCTCCTGCGCCACCAGCGGCAACGTCTACAACACCTATTCGGTGGTGCAGGGCGTGGACCAGATCGTGCCGGTGGATGTTTACATCGCCGGTTGTCCCCCGCGCCCCGAGGCGCTCATCGACGGCATCCTCATGCTCCAGAAGAAGATCATGGAGCAAAAGGTGTTTGCGAGGTAAGCCATGGCCCAGCCCAGCGAAATCATCAACAAGGTCGTGGCCGCCTTCGGGCAGCATGTGGTGGCGCACAAGGTGTTTGCGGACGAGCCGTACATCTCGATCCGCAAGGAGGCCCTGCGCGACATCTGCCGCCTGCTCAAGGACGACCCGTCCATGGACTTCGACTATCCGTGCGAGGTCACCGCCGTGGACTACATGGGCGAGGCCGAGCGCTTCGAGGTCATTCACGTGCTGTGGTCGGTGCGCCAGCGGCGGCGGGTGATCCTCAAGAGCCGCGTGGCCGGGGACGCCTGCGAGATCGACACGGTGTCGGACATCTGGCGCGGCACCAGCTTCATGGAGCGCGAGGTGTTCGACCTGTACGGCATCCGCTTCAACGGCCATGCGGACCTGCGGCGCATCATGATGACCGACGACTTCGAGGACTGGCCGTTGCGCAAGGATTTCCCCATCGAGGGGAAGGGCTGGCGCGAGAATTACGATTTCATCCCGGTGGTGGGAGACTGACGGGCCATGCAAGCAGCAGAATACCTGTGGGATCCGGAAGGCGTTACGGAGGACGGGGAACTCCCGCTCCTGCGCACCGAAAAATTGATGCTCAACATGGGTCCCCAGCACCCCGCCACCCACGGCGTGTTGCAGGTGATCCTGGAGCTTGAGGGCGAAAAAATCCTCAAGGCCACCCCGTATCTGGGCTACCTGCACCGGGGCACCGAGAAAATCGCCGAGAACGGCACCTACCAGCAGGTGATTCCGCTCACCGACCGCCTCGACTACGTCTGCGCCATGTCCAACAACTGGGCCTACGTGCGGGCGGTGGAAAAGCTCCTCGAGGTCAAGGTGCCGGAGCGCGCCGAATGGCTGCGCACCCTGGTCAACGAACTGTCCCGCCTTTCCGGCCACCTGTTCTGGCTGGGCACCCAGGCCCTGGACATCGGCGCCATGACGGTGTTCTTCTGGACCTTCCGCGAGCGGGAAGTGATCCTCGACGTGTTCGAGCGCCTGTGCGGCGCGCGCCTGACCAACAGCTACATGCGCGTGGGCGGCGTGGAGCGTGACATGGACGACTGGTGCGTGGATAAACTGCGCGGCCTGATGGCCACGTTCCAGACGCGGGTGGACGAGTACGACACCCTGCTGAAGGACAACCGCATCTGGGTGGCGCGTACCCGCAACATCGCCATCATCACTGCCGAAGACGCGGTCAATTTTGGTCTTTCCGGTCCCGCCCTGCGCGGTTCCGGGGTCTACTACGACCTGCGCAAGTGCGAGCCGTTCGGCGTCTACGACCAGCTTGATTTCGAGGTGCCCCTGGGCAGCCACGGCGACACCTACGACCGTTACTGGGTGCGGGTGCGCGAGATGGAGCAGTCGGCGCACATGGTGACGCAGATCCTCGACCGCCTGCCCGGCATCGGTGGCCCGATCATGACCGACGACGGTCGCCTCAAGCGCCCGGACAAGATGCTGGTCAACCTGTCCATGGAAGCCATGATCCAGCACTTCAAGGTGGTTGCCCACGGCTTCGACGTGCCCAAGGGCGAGGTTTACTGCGGCACCGAGACCCCCAAGGGCGAACTGGGTTTCTACCTGGTCTCGGACGGCACCGGTAAGCCCTACAAATGCAAAATCCGCGCGCCATCGTTCGTGCACTTGGGGGCGCTCGACCACATGTCCCGCGGCTACATGATCGCGGACATCGTCACCGTGTTCGGCACCTACGACGTGGTGATGGGCGAGTGCGACCGCTGACGGACGCCGACGGCCGACGCATGAGGTTTCTGGAGAGCTGAGCATGAGCGCAAAAACCGAGAGTCAGAACAAGGTCCTGGACTTCACCCGCGCCATCGAGATCGCGGAGAGTGAGTTCGGCAGCAAGGGTCCGGTGATCCGCGTGCTGCAGGCGATTCAGGCCGAGTACGGCTTCATTCCCCCGGAGTTCCTGCCGGAAATGGCGGATATCCTCGAGGTGCCCCTGGCCCGGATCTTCGGGGCGTTGACCTTTTATTCGCAGTTTTACACCTCGCCGCGTGGCAAATACGTGGTCAAGGTGTGCGTGGGGACCGCCTGCCACGTGCAGGGGTCCAAGGACATTCTGGAGCGCATGAAAACGGAGCTCCAGGTGGGTGCGGGCGAGACCACCGAGGACATGATGTTCACCCTGGAACCGGTGGCGTGCATCGGCTCCTGCGGTCTGGCGCCGCTTTGTCTGATCAATACCGAAACGGCCGCGAGTGTGACCCCCGCGAAGATGGCTGAGAAAGTTCACGCCATTCGGGAGCGGGAGGCCACCACCGTCGCGGAGGAATAAATATATGGCCGAAAAAAATATGGCGGGCGAAAAGTCTGGCGACAAGGCGGGTGGGTCCACCGCCGTGATGGACGCACCGGCGGCTGCCTCCGGGCAGCTTCTGTCGGTGATGCCCAAGCGCTACGTGCCGTGGCCGGAAGACTCCGACAAGCCGCGCATCTGGATCGGCATGGGCACTTGCGGCACCGCCGCGGGGGCGGAGGCCCTGAAGACCGAAATCCTGGCCTGGCTCAAGGAGCACAGCCTCGAGGCGGAGGTGTATCCCACCGGTTGCGTGGGCATGTGCCACAACGAGCCGCTGGTGGACGTGCAGGTCAAGGGTCGGCCCCGGGTGTCGTACAAGAAGGTGTCGTCCAAAAACCTGGCGCAGATCCTCAAGGAGCACCTGGTGGACGGCGCCGCGTCCAAGCGCGCCGCCTTCGGTCAGTTGGTCAATCCCGACGAGAAGCAGGAGCCCTACGAGGGCATCCCCAATTTCCATGACGAGCCGTTCTTCAAGCAGCAGGTGAAGATCGTCATGCAGCGCTGCGGGGTGATCGACTACTGGTCCATCGACGACTACCTGGCCACCGGCGGCTACGAGGGGCTGAAGCGGGCGGTCACCATGCCGCCCGACGAAATCATCGACGAGGTCAAGAAGAGCGGCCTGCGCGGGCGGGGCGGCGCGGGCTTCCCCACCGGCATGAAGTGGCGCTTCGCGCGGGATGCCGAGGGCACCCCCAAGTACATGGTGTGCAACGCCGACGAGGGCGACCCCGGTGCGTTCATGGACCGCGCGGTGCTGGAGGGCGACCCCCACTCCCTGCTGGAGGGCATGATCATCGGTGCCTTCGCGGTTGGCGCCAAGTACGGCTACATCTACTGCCGCGCCGAGTACCCGCTGGCCATCAAGATTCTCACCCGCGCCCTGGAGCAGGCCCGCGAGCGCGGCTTTCTGGGCGAAAACATCCTCGGTACCGGCTTCTCCTACGACATCGTCATCAAGGAGGGGGCCGGGGCCTACGTGTGCGGCGAGGAAATGGCCCTGCTCAACTCCATCATGGGCGAGCGC
Organism: Nitrospirota bacterium; assembly: GCA_029858285.1. Lineage (GTDB taxonomy): Bacteria > Nitrospirota > JACRHL01 > JACRHL01 > JACRHL01 > JAOUFN01. The sequence continues at coordinate 30,939 of JAOUFN010000004.1, forward strand.
GGCATGCCGGTGATCAAGCCGCCGTTTCCCGCCACCCGTGGCGTGTGGGGCAAGCCCACCAACATCAACAACGTGGAAACCTTCGCCAACATCGCCGAGATCGTCAAGAACGGCGGCGACTGGTACGCCAAATGGGGTTCCGCCACCACCAAGGGCACCAAGACCTTCGCCCTCACCGGCAAGGTCAAGCGTCCGGGGCTGGTAGAGGTGCCCGCGGGCACCACCATCCGCGCCCTGGTAGAGGAAATCGGCGGCGGCATGACCCTGAAGAAGGTCGGATTCAAGGCCGCCCAGTTCGGCGGCCCCTCCGGCGGCTGTCTGCCGGAACAGTTCATGGAAACCGGCATCGACTACGAGTCTCTCAACACCGGCGGCGCCATCATGGGTTCCGGCGGCGTGGTGGTGATGGACGAATACAACTGCATGGTGGATACGGCGCGCTTCTTCATGGAGTTCACCGTGGACGAATCGTGCGGCAAGTGCACCCCGTGCCGGGACGGCACCGCCCTGATGCTGCAGATTCTCGAGCGCATCACCCACGGTGAGGGGCAGCTCGAGGACATCCCCAAGCTGGAGCAGATCTCCGGCTTCACCAAGGCCAACTCCCTGTGTGGTCTGGGGCAGGTGGCGCCGAACCCGGTGCTCACCACCCTGCGCTACTTCAAGGACGAGGTGGTGGAGCACATCGTGGACAAGAAGTGCCGCGCCCACTCCTGCGACGAGCTGATCGAATACGTGGTCATGGAGGACAAGTGCACCACCTGCGGGCTGTGCAAGCCGCCGTGCCCCACCGACGCGCTGGAGTGGGAGAAGAAGCAGGTTGCCTTCATCAACCACGAGACCTGCATCCGTTGCAAGGCGTGCGTCATGGCCTGTCCGTTCATGGCCATCAAGTGACCGGCCAGAGGCGGGGCCGGGGGTAAGGCGGGGCCGGAGGCGGGGGTAAGGCGGGGCCGCTGCGGCGGGCGGACGGGAACAGTCTGGCGGAATTGCGGCGCACCACGCCGCACACAGAAACGAAGAGGCGATTGATGTCGACGGCCACCAAGGTTGCCACCATCACGGTTACCATCAACGGGCAGACCACCCAGGTCCCCAAGGGAACCCGGATCATTCAGGCGGCGCAGCAACTGGGGATCGAAATCCCCACCTTCTGCTACCACCCGCGCATGCGGCCCAACGCCGCCTGCCGCATCTGTACCGTGGAAGTGGTCAAGCCCATGAACAAGATGTTCATGGCCTGCTCCACCGAGCTGATGGACGGCATGGAGGTGCTCACCGATTCGGAACGCACCCTCAAGGACCGCCAGACCAACCTGGACCTGCTCCTCACCCAGCATCCGCTGGACTGCCCGGTGTGCGACAAGGGCGGCGAGTGCAAGCTGCAGGATTATTCCGTCAAGTACGGCTCCCTGGAGAACCCCTTCGCCACCCAGCGCAAGGATTTCCCCGAGGACATCCGCTCCGTGGCGCTGGACTTCAACAGCAACCGCTGCGTGCTGTGCGGCGCCTGCATCCAGATCTGCGGCGACATCCAGATGGTGGACGCCATCGGGTTTTCCAAGCGCGGTTTCATCACCGTGGTCGGCGCCCCCATGGGCGAGGCCCTGGACTGCGAGTTCTGCGGCCAGTGCATGGACGTCTGCCCGGTGGGCGCCATCACCAGCCGCTTTGCCAAATACAAGTACCGCCCCTGGCAGGAGACCACCACCCTCACCACCTGTACCTACTGCGGCTGCGGTTGCCAGTACGACCTGCGCACCGTGGACGGTGAAATCTCGCGGGTGACGCCGGTGGAAGGGGTTGGCCCCGGACAGGGCTCCCTGTGCGTGCGCGGCCACTTCGGCTACCACTTCATGGACGACCCCCGGCGCCTCACCCGGCCGCTGGTGCGGCGTGGCGACAAGCTGGTGGAAACCACCTGGGACGAGGCCCTCACCGAGGCCGCCCGGGGTCTGGCCAGGGCCAAGGCGGGGGGCGCGAACCGCGTCGCAGGCATCGCCGGCGGACGCATGACCAACGAGGAAATCTACCTGTTCTCGCGTCTGGTGCGGGATGTGCTCGGTTCCCCGCATCTCGACTCCTCCCTGCGCTACGGCGCCATCAACGGCGTCACCGTCATGCAGCAGGCGCTGGGCGTCACCGGCATGATGAACAGCTTCGACGATCTGCGCCGGGCGGACAGCATCCTGCTGGTGGGCTGCGACATCACCCAGGAAGCGCCGATCTGCGGGCTGGCCGTCAAGGAAGCCATCAAGAAGGGCGAAAAGCCCGTGCTGGTGGCCGATTCCATGAAGACCGAGATCATGAAGCTCGGCGCCGCGCGGCTGGTTTACGCTCCGGGCACCGAGGTGGCGCTCATCAAGGGGCTGGTGAAGGCGGTGGTGGACGAGGGGCTGATCGACGCCGACGTCGCCGCCAAATACCCCCGGGCGGTGGAGGCCATCCGCGCCGAACTGTCGGGCACCTACAAGGAAATCGAAACCCCCACCGGGCTGTCCAAAGCCGACATCGTGGCCGTCGCCCGCCAGTTCGCCAGCGCCCGCCGCGCCGTCATTCTGGCCGGACCCCGGGTGACCGGCGGCCTGAAGGGCAAGAGCGCCATGGCCATGCTGGTGGACCTGGCGTTCCTCACCGGGGCGCTGACCACGCCGGGGGCCGGGGTGAACGCCATCACCATGGAAAACAACGAGCTGGGCCTGGCCCTGCTGGGGGCCGCCCCGGAACTGCTGCCCGGCGGCCGCGGCTGGTCCGATGCCACCGCCCGCGCGCAGGTGGCCGAGGCCTGGAACTGCACCCTGCCGGAGCACGCCGGCGACACCATGATGGACATGTTCGAAGCCATGCGCGAAGGGCAGATCAATGCCGCCCTCATCTCCGGTACCGACCCGGTGGGCCGCACCCCGGCCGGGGCGAAGGTGGCCGAATCCCTGCGCGCCCTGGACTGTCTTGTGGTGGCCGACCTGTTCCTCACCGAGACCGCCAAGTGCGCCGATGTGGTGTTCCCGGTCCGTTCCTACGCGGAGATGGACGGTACCTTCACCAACATGGAAGGCCGGGTGCAGGAGATCCATTCGGCCATGAAGGCTCCGGGCAAATCGCGTCCGGGGGTGGAGGTGTGGTCCAACCTGGCGCGCGCCCTGGATCACCCGCTGGAATACGCCAGTGCCGCCGAAGTGCGGGCCGAGGCGGCGCGTCTGGCGCCGCAACTGGCCACCCTGGGGGTGCCCAACGGCGCCAGCGCGGGCGTCTCGGTGCCGACCCTGGAGGCCTGGCTGCAGGGCGGGTACCTGCAGACCATGAACCACCGCTACGACCTGCCCGCCAAGCTCAACGAGGCCAGCGAGCACAACTTCCGCCTGTACCTGGGCGAGTTGCTGTACCATTCCGGCTCCATGTCGACCTACAACTGGGGCCTGATGAAGATCAACGCCGCCAACGAGCTGCTGATCAATCCCCGCGAGGGGCGCAAGCTGGGCATCAGGGACGGCGACCGGGTGACGGTCACCAGCCAGCTTGGCAGCGCCGTGGTGGTGGCCCGCGCCGACAGCCAGGTGATGCCCGGCACGCTGTTTTTCCCGCGCCATTCGGTGAACGCCGAAATGCGCAACCTGGTGCAGGTGGTGGTCGGCAGCCAGGAAGAGGGGGCGGTGCCCCTGTCCTGCCTCGAGCGGGTGACCCTGGCCAGGGTGGCCGCCAGCGCGGAAGCCGGGGCATCGGCATAAGGCCGTTTCTGGTGTTTGGATAAGGACGGACGGCAATGGAAATCGGATGGATGGTTATAACGGCGTTGTTGCAGATCACCGTGGTGCTGATCACGGTGCTGCTCACCGTGGCCTACATGACCTACGCGGAGCGCAAGGTGCTGTCCTTCATGCAGGACCGCCTTGGCCCCATGGAGGTTGGTCCCTACGGCCTGCTGCAGCCGATTGCGGACGGTCTGAAGCTGTTCTTCAAGGAGGACATCATCCCCGCCGGGGCCAACAAGATCATCTTCTCCATCGCCCCCATCATCTGCCTGATCCCGGCGCTGATCGGCTTTGCGGTCATTCCCTACACCGAAGGGTTCACCCTGTTCGGCATGCAGGGGGGCGTTATCGCCGACCTCAACGTGGGGCTGCTCTACATTTTTGCCTTTGCCGGTGTCGGCGCCTACGGCGTGATCCTCGGGGGCTGGGCCTCGAACAGCAAATACGCCCTGCTGGGCGGCCTGCGCTCGGCGGCCCAGATCATCTCCTACGAACTGGCCATGGGTTTTTCCATCGTCGGCGTGCTGCTGCTGTCGGGCAGCCTGTCCCTGGTGTCCATCACCCAGGCCCAGTCCGGCACCTGGTTCGGGTTCATCCCCCAGTGGAACGTGTTTTTGCAGCCGGTGGCCTTTGGGGCCTATGTGATCGCCGCCGTGGCCGAGACCAACCGCCTGCCCTTCGACATGCCGGAAGCGGAGTCCGAGCTGGTGGCCGGGTTCTTCACCGAATACTCCGGCATGCGTTTCGCCTTTTTCTTCCTGGCCGAGTACGGCAACATGATCCTGGTCAGTTGTCTGGCCTCGGTGCTGTTCCTGGGCGGCTACAACGCGCCGCTGCCGTTCCTGTCCTTCATCCCCGGCTTTGCCTGGCTGGCGCTGAAGACCTGGGCGCTGCTGTTCTTCTTCATCTGGATTCGCGGCACCTTCCCGCGCGTGCGCTTTGACCAGTTGATGAAGTTCGGCTGGAAGGTGCTGATTCCGGTCACCCTGGTGAATCTGCTGGTGACCGCCCTGGGCGTGTACATCTACAACAACTGACGCGGCAACTTCGGAGCCGCGCCGGTTGGATGGCTGGAATATAGGACGAGCGAGCCATGGGCCTGATAAAAACCGTCTTCATGACCGAGCTCCTGATGGGGCTCAAGATTGTGTTCATGCAGATGTTCAAGCCGTACTGCACCCTGCAGTACCCCCACGTCAAACACCCGATCCCCGACGGCTATCGCGGGCTGATGAGCCTGCTGCGCTACGAGGACGGCTCCGAGCGCTGCGTGGGGTGTTCCCTGTGCGAGGCGGCGTGCCCCTCCAACTGCATCAAGGTGGTGTCCGACGAGGTGCCGGGCCAGCCTTTGGTGCGCTACGCCCGCGAGTACTACCTCGACATCTCCCGCTGCGTGTTCTGCGGCTTCTGCACCGAGGCCTGCCCGGTGGACGCCCTGGCCATGACCAAGGTCTACGAGGCCTCCGTCTACGACCGCCGCGAACTGATGTTCGACAAACGCAAGCTGTACGCCCTGGGCGAACAGTTTCTGGAGGACGGCAAGGCCTACCTGGTGGCCCACGGCATGGACGACGGCACCCTGTATCCCAGGGAGGGGCTGGGCGACAACCGCTATGCCTTCCCGCCGGTGGACACCGCCCACGGCGGTGAGCAGCCGGAGCAGATCGGCCTCACCCGCGAGGCGCTGGAAGTCGAGGAGATCCGCTGATGATGGAAGCCATGTTCATCTACCTGGCCACGGTGTGCGTGGTGTGCGCGGTGCTCACCGTCACCCTGCGGCAGCCGGTGTACAACGTGTTGTCCCTGTTGACCCTGTTTTTCCACGTGGCCGGCCTGTATGTGCTGCTGAACGCCGAGTTCCTCGCGGTGGTGCAGATCATCGTGTACGCCGGGGCCATTCTGGTGCTCTACCTGTTCGTGCTGATGCTGCTCAACGTGCGCACCCAGTCGCGCCACCTGCACCGGCAGTGGCCGTTCGCGGTGCTGATTCTGGGCGCGGTGGGGGCCATGCTGGTGGGCGCGCTGCACTCCGGGGTGTGGGGCAGCGCCAGCGGCGAGTCCACCGCCGCCGCCATCCACGAAATCGGCGACACCCAAGCCATCGGCCTGCGCCTTTACACCGACTATCTGCTGCCGTTCGAGGTGGCTTCCCTGGTGCTGCTGGTGGCGATGATCGGCGCCATCGTGCTCACCAAGAAGAGCCTCATCGACGACCACATCGACCAGATCAAGGAGTGACGCCGTGATTCCCCTGTCGAGCTATCTGGTCCTGTCCGCCGTGCTGTTTTTCATCGGCGTGGTGGGAGTGCTGATGCGCCGCAGCATCATCGTGGTGCTGCTGTCCATCGAATTGATGCTGAACGCGGTCAACATCAATTTTGTGGCCTTTTCCCACTACCTCGAATCCATTACCGGTCAGGTGTTCGTGTTCTTCACCCTCACGGTGGCCGCCGCCGAGGTGGCGGTGGGGCTGGCGCTGCTGATCGCCATCTACCGCAACCGCCGCACCGTGAACGTGGAAGAACTGGATGTGATGAAGTGGTAGCGCCGTAGCGCCGCCACCGCCCGGTCCGGTCCGTGTTGTCCGTGTTTTGTCCGTGTCGTCCGCATCGTTTGTTTCGGGCCCTGTTCGGGCCCCGGTTTTGGCCCTTGTTTTAGCGGTTCTTCGGAGCCGCAAGCACGAAAGCTGTCTGTCATGATGACCTCCTATGTGCTGATCCCCCTGCTCCCCCTGTTCTCGTTCATCGTGGTGGGGCTGTTCCAGAAGTGGATGCGCGGCCTCGCCCACCTGGTGTGCGTGCCCCTGGTGTTCGCCTCCTTTGGCATGTCGCTGCTGGCGTTCATCGACGTGATGCGGGGCGGACCGATCAACTTCGACCTCTACGAGTGGATTCCGGTGGGGGATTTCCGTCCCACTTTCGGCATCATGATCGACCAGCTCACCGCCTCCATGCTGCTGCTGGTGACTCTGGTTTCCTCCCTGGTGCACCTGTACACCGTCGGCTACATGCACGGCGACAAGGGCTACGACCGCTTTTTCGCCTACATCTCCCTGTTCACCTTTTCCATGCTCGCCCTGGTGATGAGCAACAACTTCCTGCAGTTGTTCTTCGGCTGGGAAATGGTGGGTCTGTGCTCCTACCTGCTCATCGTCCACTGGTATGAGCGCGGCCCCGCCACCAAGGCGAGCCTGAAGGCGTTTATCCAGAACCGCGTCGGCGACCTGGGCTTTGCCCTGGGCATTTTCCTGATCTGGGTGACGGTGGGCAGCCTGGACTACGGCACCGTGTTTGCCGCCATTGGCGAGCATCAGGGCGAGACCGTGTCGCTCCTGGGCATGGACGTGAGCGTGATCACCATGATCGCGCTGCTGCTGTTCATCGGCGCGGTGGGCAAGAGCGCCCAGTTTCTGCTGCATTCGTGGCTGCCGGACGCCATGGAGGGTCCGACCCCCATCTCGGCGCTGATCCACGCCGCCACCATGGTGACCGCGGGCATTTTCATGGTGTCCCGCTGCCACCCGATCTTCAACCTGTCGCCCACGGCCATGACCGTGGTGGCCCTCACCGGCGGCTTTACCGCCCTGTTCGGCGCCACCATCGCCCTGACCCAGAACGACATCAAGAAGGTGGTGGCCTATTCCACCATGAGCCAGCTCGGCTACATGGTCATGGCCTGCGGTCTGGGCGCCTACACGGCGGGCATGTTCCACCTGCTCACCCACGGCGTGTTCAAGGCCCTGCTGTTCCTGGCCGCCGGTTCGGTGATCCACGCCCTGTCGGCGGAGCAGGACATCCGCCGCATGGGTCAGGCCCGGCGCTACATGCCCACCACCTACTGGACCATGCTGTGGGGCTCCCTGGCCCTGTCCGGCATCTTCCCCTTCGCCGGGTTCTTCTCCAAGGACGAGATCCTGTGGCAGGCGTTCAACGCCGGGCTGCTGGGCAAGGGGTTGTGGCTGCTGGGGCTGGTGGTGGCCTTCATGACCGCGTTCTACACCTTCCGCGTGTTCTTCATGGTGTTCTACGGCCAGGACAACATGGACAAGGAGGTCAAGCACCACGCCCACGAATCTCCGGCGGTCATCACCATCCCCCTGGTGGTGCTGGCGGTGGGCTCCCTGCTGGTGGGCTGGCTGGGCAACCCCCTGTTCGGCACCAACTATGTGCACCGGTTCCTCCAGCCGGTGTTCCACTCCTCCGTGTCCCATGTGCCGGAGGAGCACGCCGGTAGCCTTCCGGCCCTGACCGCCACGGCCTTTGCCGGTGAAACGGACGAGTCCGGCGCGGCCCACGAAGGCGTCCCGATGGAAGGCGCCCCGATGGAAGGCGCCCCGATGGAAGGCGTCCCGATGGAAGGCGCCCCGATGGAAGGCGCCCCGATGGAAGGCGCCCCGGCGGGCATGTCCGAAAATGCCGGTGTTGCCGCCGGCCACGCCATGGCCGCCGCGCCGCACGCTGCGGGCGCAGCGGGGGAGCACGCCGGAGGCCACTCCAGGGGGCTGGAAATGCTCCTCATGGCGCTGTCGCTGGCGGTGGCCGCCGCCGGCATCTACATGGCGTACCTGTGGTACTACCGCCCCAATCCGGCCCCGGCGCAACTGGCGGCCACCTATCAGGTGCTGTATCAGGGGTCGCTCAACAAGTGGTACTGGGACGAACTCTACGACATGGTGTTCGTGCGTCCCACCATGCGTCTGGCCCACGGCATGTGGCGGGTGGCGGACGAGATCGTCATCGACAAGGTGCTGGTGGACGGCGTGGCCATCACCACCCGCATCGGCGGCGAGATTTTGAAGTTTTTCCAGACCGGCCGGGTGCAGCACTACGCCATGGTGATGTCCCTGGGCATCTGTGTGATTTTCATCGGATTCTTCCTGCTCTAGGGAGGGTCGGAGCCGGGCGGAGCCCCGGACGGGTTGGACAGGTATTCTGGCTGCCGGGTGGATGTGGATTTTCCGGCAACGAAGTTGATGCAATTGCGCGCGAAGGGACGGGATTCATGGACCATCTGCTTTCCTGGGTGATTTTCATACCCCTGCTGGGTGCGTTTGCCGCCCTGGCGATCCGCGATCACCAGACCGTCAAGGTGCTTGCGCTGGTGGTCACCGTGGGGGACTTCATCCTGTCCCTGCCCCTGTGGCTCAACTTCGATTCCACCGTGGCGGGTTTCCAGTTCGTCGAAAAATATGCCTGGATCCCCACCTTCAACATCAATTACCACCTGGGGCTGGATGGCATCAGCCTGCTGCTGGTGATCATGACCACCTTCCTGGCGCCGTTCTGCGTGCTCTGCTCCTGGCACGCCATCGCCGACCGCAGCCGCGAGTTCATGATCAACCTGATGGTCATGCAGACCGCCATGATCGGCGTGTTCTGCGCCCTGGACATGGCCCTGTTCTACGTCTTCTGGGAGGCCATGCTGATCCCCATGTACCTGATCGTGGGGGTGTGGGGCGGCGCCAACCGGGTGTACGCGGCCATCAAGTTCTTCATCTACACGCTGGCCGGCTCCATGCTGCTGCTGGTGGCGATGACCTACATGTTCTTCAAGGGCGGCAACACCTTCGACATTCCCACCCTGATGAACGCCTCGTTCACCCCGCAGGCGCAGTTCTGGCTGTTCCTGGCCATGTTCGTGGCGTTTGCCATCAAGGTGCCGATGTTCCCGTTCCACACCTGGCTGCCCCACGCCCACGTGCAGGCGCCCACCGCCGGCTCGGTGATCCTGGCCTCGGTGATGCTGAAGATGGGCACCTACGGCTTCTTGCGCTTCTGCCTGCCCATGCTCACCGACGCTTCGCTGTCGATGACGCCGTTCATCCTTTCCCTGAGTGTGGTGGCCATTGTCTACGGTGCCTACATGGCCCTGGCCCAGAGCGACATCAAGAAGCTGATCGCGTACTCCTCGGTGAGCCACATGGGGTTTGTGACCATCGGCATGTTCGTCTACAACCAGCTCGGCATCGAGGGGGCGATCCTGCAGATGATCAACCACGGCATCACCACCGGGGCCCTGTTCCTGTGCGTGGGCATCATCTACGATCGGCGCCACACCCGTGATCTGGCGGAGTTCGGCGGCCTGGCCAGGACCATGCCGGTGTTCGCCACCTGTTTCGTGATCTTTTCCATGAGCTCCATCGGCCTGCCGGGAACCAACGGCTTTGTCGGCGAGTTCATGGTGTTGCTGGGGGCCTTCACCTACGACCGCCTGACCGGTGTGCTGGCCGCCACCGGCATCGTGCTGGGCGCGGTGTACATGCTCTATCTGGTGGCGCGCATGATCTGGAGCGAGTGCAGCAACCCCGAGAACCAGAAGCTCGCCGACCTCGACCTGCGGGAATTCGCAATTCTCGCGCCGCTGGTGCTGGTGGTGTTCTGGATCGGGCTGTACCCGGCGCCCCTGCTGGAAGTGATGCACAGTTCGGTGCTGCACCTGCTGGACCAGACCGGCGGCCTGGCGGGCGCCCCCGTCGTGGCCATGAAGTAATACCTACGGGATGTGTAAGAGAGAATTTTTGCCATGAACATGTCCATCCCCATGGAAAGCGTCATCGCGCTGCTGCCGGAGATGATCGTCGCCACCTTCGGCTGCCTGGTCCTGTTGTTTGACCTGGTGCTGCCCCGCGGGCGCAAAAGCCCCCTGGCGTGGTTTTCGCTGGCCGGCGTGGCGCTGGCCGCCTACGCCACCTGGCGCCTGAGCAGTCAGACCATTTCGGTGTTCGCCGATACCTTTCAGGTAGACCCCTACTCCAACTTTTTCAAGCTGGTGTTCTATGTCATCGTGGTCCTGACGGTGCTGATGTCCCGCGCCTACATGCAGCAGGACCGCATCCACATTGGCGAGTTCTACCACTTTGTGCTTCTGGTGCTGCTGGGCATGATGGTCATGGTGTCGGCCACCGACCTGATGACCGTTTACATGGGGCTGGAGCTGGTCTCCATCTGCCTGTATGTGATGGCCGCCCTGAAGCGCTACGACAGCCGCTCCACCGAGGCCGGGCTCAAGTATTTCATCCTCGGCTCGTTCTCCAGCGCGGTGCTGCTGTACGGCATGTCGCTGGTGTACGGCGTGACCGGCACCACCAACCTGGCGGCGATCGGCGCGTTCCTGTCCCAGGGCGAGACCAACTCCGCGGCCACCGTGGGCCTGATTCTGATGGTGGTGGGGCTGGCCTTCAAGGTGGCGGCGGCGCCGTTCCACATGTGGGCGCCGGACGTCTATGAAGGCTCCCCCACGCCGATCACCGCGTTCATGAGCGTGGGCCCCAAGGCCGCAGCCTTCGCCGTCACCCTGCGCGTGCTGCTGGAGGCGTTCGGCGGCATGAAGTCCGACTGGGAGGCGATCCTCATCGTGCTGGCGGTGCTCACCATGGCGGTGGGCGCGGTGCTGGCGCTGGTGCAAACCTCCATCAAGCGCATGCTGGCCTACTCCTCCGTCGGCCACGCGGGCTACGCCCTGATCGGCGTGGTGGTGGGCGACTCCCTGGGCACCTTTGCCGTGATGTACTACCTGGCGGTGTACGCGGTCATGAACCTGGGTGCCTTTGGCGTGCTCATCATGCTGCGCAGTGCCGGCCTCAAGGGCGAGGAACTGGACGACTACAAGGGGCTGTCCCGCACCCATCCGTGGGCGGCGCTGTTCATGCTGATCTTCATGTTCTCCCTGGCCGGAATCCCGCCCACGGCGGGTTTTATCGCCAAGCTTTACATCTTCATGTCGGCGGTGAACGCGGGCCACATCTACCTGGCGGTGGCCGGTGCGCTGCTGGCGGCGGTGTCGGCCTTCTACTACATCCGCGTGATCGTGATGATGTACATGAAGGAGCCGGAGGCGCAGCAGGAGTTGACCCTCACCACCGGCCTCAAGGTGGCGCTGGTGTTCTCCATGCTGTTTGTGCTCATCCTCGGCGTCTACCCGGAGCCGTTGGCCAACTACGCCCAGCTCTCCATCCTGCAATTCTAGGCATGGCACACGGCGCGGGGAGGGGAGGGGCCGGAGCATGACGTGTCCCGGCGCCTCCGCCCCGCCGCTGGCCGAGCAGGTGGCGCGCAGCCTGGAACGGGTGGCCGACCTGCTGGAGGGGTTCGGCGAAAATCCCCACCGGGTGCGCGCCTACCGCAACGGCGCGGGCAGCTTTCGCAGCCATGCGGGACAAATTGCCCGGCGTCTGGCGGCGGGCACCCTGGAGCGGCTGCCCGGCATTGGCCGCGAGCTGGCCGCCAAGGCCGCCGAGGTGGCGGACAGCGGCACCCTGGCGGCCATCGCCGAGCTGGAATCGCGCATCCCCGCCGCCGCCGCCCGGCTGGCGGCCCTGCCCGGCGTGGACACCAAGCTGGCCATTTACCTGAGCACCCGCCTGCACGTGGAAACCCCGTCCCACCTGCGGCAGCTTGTCGCCACCCACATGCTGCGCACCATCCCGTGGGTGGGCCCGGAAGGGGAGCTGGCAGTGCGCCGGGGCCTGACGGAACTGGCGGAGGGGTGATTTTTGCCCTTGCCCCGCGGGCGTTCACCCGTGCGGCACTTGCGCGGCGGGGTGACAACTCCCTATCCTGCTGCCCACCCCCTGTTTTCGGAACCAGAGATCATGCCCACCCAGATCAACTACGTGCTCAAGGTGAAGGACGCCAAGCTGTCGGCGGTGAAGAAGGCCCTCACCGACGCGGGCATCGACGTGGTCAGTCTGGTGGAGGTGCACAAGGAGGAAATGGCCGCTCCGGCCCCCCCCGCATCGCCGTCTGCGGCCGCCCCTCCGACCGCCCCTCCGACCGCCCCTTCGGCGCCCCCTTCGGCAGGTTGATTCACCCTCCCCGGACCGGTACAATCCCCCTGTCGCCCGTGGGGGCGACGTAAACGTCCATAATCTGGGCTTTTTGCCGGGCGTTTTGCCGGGCTTTCCGGGTCGGCGTGGTGCGTCCCTGGAGGGTGTCAGCGATGCGCCGGGCCGCCGTTCTGTCGGGAGGCACTCCGTGAAAAATCGCTGGCTGAGAGCGACAGGCATGGCCATGGCGCTGGCGCTGCTGATAAGCGCGACCCTGAGCGCAACCTGGGTTCGCCCGGCCCGGGCGATCTGGGTCGAACTGACCCCGGAGCAGATCGACAAGGCCCAGAAGGTGGGCGGTTTCAACGCCAGCATGGGCAGCGTCGAAAAGCTCGTGGCCCCCTGGGTGGTGCAGGCCGAGGGCGGCCAGAAGGGCGCCGTCATCGTCATGACCGAGTTCCTGGCCCTGGCGTTCGCCGCCCTGGATGCGGCGCGCAACTTCGCCTCCCTGCAACCGTGGGAGGTGCAGGACGCCATCGGCCGTTCCAGCGGCAAGCTGGTGTTTTCCGTCACCACCTTCGGCCCCTCCGCGGAATATGCCGACGGCCTGCGCGGCTGGGTGGTGGCGGGGGGCAAAAAGATTCAAAACACCCACTGGCAGAACGGCAAGCCGGAGGCCCAGCCGGACGGCGCCTTTGTGGCCGATTCCACCTTCTGGTTCCCCATTGCCGGGGTGAACCCGGAAAGCAAGATCGAACTGCACGTGGTCCACGACGAGCTCAAGCTGGAGTGGCGCTTCCCCATCGACCTGTCCACCATGCGCTAGCCCCCGCCCGCGCGGGGCGCGCGGGTGCGCTGGCGGGCGTGCTGATTGCCTCGGGCGATGCCGTGGTGAATCCAGCCCCGGCCCCGGCGCGCGGCCGCTCCGCCCCCCTGGCTCCGGAACGCCGATCCGGGGGGATGCATTCCGGGGCGGGCGGGTTGGCCCAAAAAAATTTCCGGCGGGGGGTTGCCATCGGCTCCTGGGGGATTAAAAGAATACCTGCCGGTATGAAAACCATCGCTTTTTGGGCCGCTGTTTTTTTGCGCCCCCCTGGGCGCGTATCTGTAGAACCTGCTCCCGCATCGGGAGCGCAACGGAGGATGGAATGAAAATGAACCTGAAGCCACTCAAGGACCGCGTTCTGATCAGCTATGTGGAAGAGGCGGAAAAGTCCGCTGGCGGCATCTACATCCCGGACGCGGCCAAGGAAAAGCCCCAGCGCGGCAAGGTGGAAGCCATCGGCGGCGAGGTCAAGGAGGTCAAGGTCGGCAACGAGATCCTGTTCTCCAAGTACGCCGGTGACAAGTTCAAGGTGGGCACCAAGGACATGCTGATCCTGAAGGAAGAGGAAATCCTCGGCGTCATCAGCTAGTCCCCCCTTTCCCGATCCGAACGAATTTTTGCAACACAGGAGATAACCACATCATGGCCAAGCAGATTATTTTTGACGAGGAAGCCCGCGCAGCGGTCCTTCGCGGCGTCAACCAGCTCGCCAACGCCGTCAAGGCGACCATGGGTCCCAAGGGCCGCAACGCCATCATCGAAAAGAAGTGGGGCGCCCCCACCATCACCAAGGACGGCGTCACCGTCGCCAAGGAAGTGGAACTGAAGGATCCGATGGAGAACCTCGGCGCCCAGTTGGTCAAGGAAGTCGCTTCCAAGACCTCCGACGTGGCCGGTGACGGCACCACCACGGCCACCGTGCTGGCCCAGGCGATCTTCCGCGAAGGCGTGCGCAACGTCTCCGCCGGCGCCAACTCCATGGACCTGAAGCGCGGCATCGACAAGGCCGTGGAGGCCGTCATCGCCGAGCTGCACCAGATGAGCAAGCCGTGCCAGACCCGCGACGAGATCGCCCAGGTCGGCACCATCTCCGCCAACTCCGACAAGACCATCGGCGACCTGATCGCCGAGGCCATGGAGAAGGTCGGCAAGGACGGCGTCATCACCGTCGAAGAGGCCAAGACCCTGGAAACCACCCTGGACGTGGTGGAGGGCATGCAGTTCGACCGCGGCTACCTGTCCCCCTACTTCGTCACCGACGCCGACCGCATGGAAGCCGTGCTGAGCGACGCCGCCGTGCTGATCTACGACAAGAAGATCAGCTCCATGCGCGACCTGCTGCCGGTGCTGGAGGGCGTGGCCAAGGCCGGTCGCCCCCTGCTGATCGTGGCCGAGGACGTGGACGGCGAGGCGCTGGCCACCCTGGTGGTCAACAAGCTGCGCGGCACCCTGAACGTGTGCGCCGTCAAGGCTCCGGGCTTTGGCGACCGCCGCAAGGCCATGCTCGAGGACATCGCCATCCTCACCGGCGGCCAGGTCATCAGCGAGGAGCTGGGCCTGAAGCTGGAGAGCACCCGCCTGGAAGACCTGGGCACCGCCAAGCGCATCGTGATCACCAAGGAGAACAGCACCATCGTCGAGGGTGCCGGTTCCGCCAAGGACATCAAGGCGCGCGTGAACCAGATCCGCAAGCAGGTCGAGGAGACCACCTCCGACTACGACCGCGAGAAGCTGCAAGAGCGTCTGGCCAAGCTGGTGGGCGGCGTGGCGGTGCTCAACGTGGGCGCGGCCACCGAGCCGGAGATGAAGGAAAAGAAGGCCCGCGTCGAGGACGCCCTGCACGCCACCAAGGCGGCGGTGGAGGAGGGCGTTGTGCCCGGCGGCGGCGTGGCCCTGCTGCGCTGCGTGGGCGCCCTGGACAAACTGGCCGGCAAGATGGACCAGCACGACCAGAAGGTCGGCGTGCAGATCGTGCGCCGCGCCATCGAGGAGCCGATCCGCGCCATCTGCGCCAACGCCGGTGTGGAAGGTTCCGTGGTGGTGGGCAAGGTCATCGAGAAGACCGGTGCCTACGGCTTCGACGCCCAGGCCGAGGAATACTGCGACATGGTCAAGGCCGGCATCATCGACCCGACCAAGGTGGTGCGTTCCGCGCTGCAGAACGCCGCTTCGGTGTCGGGCCTGCTGCTCACCACCTCGGTGGTGATCGTGGACATCCCCGAGCCGAAGGCGGCTGCGGCCGCTGGCGGCGGTGACATGGGCGGCATGGGTGGCATGGGCGGCATGGGCGGCATGTACTAGCCCACCGGCCCCGACCGGCCCCCGGACCACCCGGTCCGGAAGCCTTCAAAGGCCCCGTTTCCCCAGCGCCTGGGAGACGGGGCCTTTTTTGTGCCCGCCGCGCGGGCCTTCCTGCCGTCCAGTCGGGGGGTGGCGCCCCCCCCCGCGCCGCCCCCCGGTGGAAGTTTTTTTATGGATCTCACCCCAAGTGTTGAAAAGAATGATGTTCTGGGCTATTTTTACCAGTCGGGATGAGGGGTTTTACGGCAATATCCGGTCACCGCGCCCATGGGCGGCGGGGCCTTGAGTCTTCTGCGGGGAGGCAGGCCGGGTTGCGTTTGCGTTCCTTCAAGGGCTTTCTGCTCCTCGTCTGCGGCCTGATTCTCCCCTTGCTGTTCGCCGCGCGCCCCGCCCGCGCCGCCGAAGTGGGCATCACCGACATCCGCAGTTGGTCCGGGCCGGACAGCACCCGCGTGGTGGCCGATCTGACCGGCGAGGCCGACTATCAGGTAACCCGCAGCGCCGACGGCGCCGAACTGGTGATCTCCATCCGCGCCAGCCATGCGATCACCTCGGGCCGCAGTTGGGGGCCGGTGGACAAGCGGGTCGGCCAGATCTCCCTGGAGGAGGGGAGCGGCGCCAGCGTGGTGCGGGTGAGCCTGACCGGACCGGCCTTTTACAAGCATTTCTCCCTGGCCCCTTACGGCAGCCAGAAACCCCACCGCATCGTGGTGGATGTGCTGCCCGCCCCGGCCAGGGCGGGCGCGTCGGAAATGGCCCCGACAGCCACCCCGGTATCCCTGCCGCCGCTGTCGCCGCCGCCGGGCCGGGGACCGTTCCTGGTGATGGTGGACGCGGGCCACGGGGGCGAGGATCCGGGGGCCATTGGCCGCTATTTCCGCACCAGTGAAAAACGCGTGGTGCTGTCCATCGCCCGCAAGCTGAAGGCCGAGCTGGACGCCATACCGGGCATCCGCGCGCAGATGACCCGCGACGGCGACTACTTCGTCCCCCTGGCGGACCGCATCCGCATGGCCGACGAGGCGGGGGCCGACCTGTTCGTGAGCATTCACGCCGATTCGTCCCACTCGCGGCGCACCCGTGGTACCCATGTGTACACCCTGTCGCCGCGCAGCTCCGAGGACCGTCAGGCGATCCGCGTGGCGCAGATGGAAAACGCCTCGGACTACATCGGCGGCGCCGAGGCGGCGGTGCGGCTGCCCATCGTGTTCGACGGCAACGGCGCCCCCAACAGCACACTGGAGTCGCGGGTGCTGGGCGCCCTGGCCCTGGAACGGCTGCGCCCGGTCAACAGCAACGGACGCGAGGGGCGCCGGGGGCAGGCGCGCTTCTGGGTGTTGAAGGGCAACCGCCCCTCGATTCTGGTGGAGACCGGTTTCCTGTCCAACAAGAAGGACGAGCGTCAGTTGCGGGATGCCCGCTTTCAGAGCCATCTGGCCCGCAACCTGGCGCTGGCGATCCGGGACTATCAGGAAAGCCGCTCCGGCGGCGTGCCGGTGCGGCATGTGGTGCGCCGGGGCGAGAATCTGGGACTGATCGCCCGCCGCTACCGGGTCGGCGTGGACGAAATCATTGCCGCCAACCGGCTGCGCAACCCGTCGCGGCTGGCGGTGGGGCAGACGCTGGACATCCCCGGCCGCCGCACCACCCCGCCCACGGTGGGCAGGCGCCCGGACCTGCTGGCCGCCGCCTCCGTTTCGCCGCCCGCGACGACGCCCGCGCCCGCACCCGCGCCGACCCCGGTGGCGGCGGACAGGCCGGTGGAGGCCGTCGCCGCTCCCCCCTCCGTTCCCGCGCCGCCCACCCCGGTGGCGGTACGCCGCCATGTGGTGACGCGGGGTGAATACCTGGTCGCCATCGCCCGCAACTACGGGGTCACCCTGGAGGCGCTGGTGCGCGCCAACCAACTGGACCCCGGGCGCGCCCTGTGGGTGGGGCAGGCGCTGGTGATTCCGGCGGCGGCCAGCGCCGATGCCCTGGTGGCCAGCCTCGACGGCGGGACAGTTTCCGACGTTCCTTCCGATACCCGCTCCGGCGCTTCGACCGAAACCGCATCCGACCCCCCGGCGGACCCCGCGGACCCCGCGGGCCGGATGCCGCTGGTGGACAAGTGGAAGGCCATGTCCCGGGAAATGCACGCGGGAGAGGGCGCTGCGGCGTCGGCCCCCGAGGCCGCGCCGGAGCCCGGCATCCGCCCCTACACGGTGGTGCGCGGCGACAGCCTGAGCCGGGTGGCGGAACGCTTCGGCATGCGGGTGGCGGATCTGGCGCGGCTCAACGGGCTGTCGGTGCGGGCGCGGCTGGAGACCGGCCGGGGCCTGAAGGTCGTCGACAACGGCGGCGGGGCCGAACGCCTGCACGTGGTGCGCCGGGGTGATTCCCTGATGGGCATCGCCCGGCTGTACGCAGTGGCCCCCGACAGCATCCGCGACCGGAACGCCATCGACAATGCCGACCACCTGCCGGTGGGGGCGCGGTTGTTGATTCCCAATTAACCGCTTGCCGCGACATTTTCCCCCGGAATTCCCGGCCGGTCGTTCGGGCCGCGGTCTACCCGCGCGGGTGGTAGCGGCGGTGAATCTCCTTGAGCCGCTCCCGCGACACATGGGTATAGATTTGCGTGGTGCCGATGTCGGCGTGTCCGAGCAGGGTTTGCACCACGCGCAGATCCGCCCCCCCCTCCAGCAGGTGGGTGGCGAAGGTGTGGCGCAGGGTGTGGGGGGAGATGTGGCGGATGCCGCAGCGGGTGGCCCGTTCGGACAGCATGTGCCAGCAGTTCTGGCGCGTCATCGGGCCGCCCCGGCGGCTGAGGAACACGCAGGGGGCGGCCTTTTTCTGTTGCCCTGCGGGTCTGTTGGCCCGGCCCCCGGGGCTTCCCGCCGCCAGCATCGGCCGCGCGTGCTGGAGATAGTCCGCCAGCCGCTCCCGCGCCGCCATGCCCATGGGCACCAGCCGCTCGCGGTTGCCCTTGCCGATCACCCGCACCCGCCCCGCCTCCAGGTCCAGCCCGTCCAGGGTCAGTTGCACGGTCTCCGACACGCGCAACCCGGCGGCATACATCAGTTCCACGATGGCGGCGTTGCGCAGCCCCAGCGGACCGGCCTCCAGGGCCGGGTCCAGCAGGCGCGCCATGTCGTCCAGGGACAAGGCGTCCGGCAACGGCCGCCACAGTTTGGGGGGGACCAGGTCCATGGCCGGGTTGTCGGGGCGGAGCCCCTCGTCCGCCAGATGGCGGGCAAAGCCGCGCATGGCCGAGGCGGCGCGGCGCGCCGAGGCCGGGGCGATTCCCTGCCCGGTCAGCCACCCCAGATGGTCCTCCAGATGGTTGCGGGTCAGGTCTTCGGGACGCCCGACGCCGTTATGGGCGGCCCAGCGCGCCAGCCGTTCCAGATCGGTCCGGTAACCGGACGCGGTATGCACCGACAGGCGCCGTTCCGCCACCAGATGCTCCAGATAGTCGCGGATGCGTTCCCGGAACGTCTCCGCCATCGCCGCCCCCGGACTCCCGGAGGAAGGGGGGGGCGCGGCCTCGGCGGGTCGGGGCGAGGCGGTGGCGTGGGGGGAATCGGCGTGGGGGGAATCAGGAAGAGAAGGCCGGATGTCTGCTGCGTGTGGCATCGGGTGTTATATTAGCCGGGTTACCACGGACGGTGCTCATGGAACTTCAGACTGAAAATCTTGCAATGCGCACACAAGCGGGCGGATTCCGCCCTGGGTTTGTTTGGGGTCTGGCGGTCCTGATCCTGTCCGTCGGCCTGTTGCTCCCGGCCCCGGTGTCGGCCCAGCCAAAGGGGGCCCCGGCGCCCCAGGGGCCATCCGCCGAAGGCGCCGCAAAGCCGCCCCGGCCGCAGGCGATTCCCCGCCGCGACGACACCAAACCGGTGCTGGACGCCCACACCCTGTACGAATCGGGCCGCCTCGACGCCGCCATTACCGCCTACAAGGAGGTGCTGGTGGCGTTTCCCGACACCATGCACATGGAGGCGGTGCTGTATCGGCTGGGGGATGCCCTCGACCGCCAGAACCGACTCGCCGAGGCGGCGCCATATTGGGAAAAGCTGATCGCCGACTTCCCGGATCATCCGGAAATCCCGCGCATCGAGGACCGGCTGCTGGTGGTCTACCGCGAGCAGAAGAAGTTTTCCTCCGCCCTGCAAATCCTGCTGCGCCAGATGGGGCGCGCCCCGGTGGAGCAAAAGGGCGCGCTGCTGCGGGAGGTGGCCCTCACGCGCCTGGAACTGTCGGACACGGAACACGCCTTGAGGGACCTGGTGCGGCGCATCTCCCAATACCTGACGCCGGAGCAGGCCCCCGCCGCCGAGGAGGAAATCAGGAATCTGGTCGGGAAAATCCCCGTGGCCGATCTGGAGCCCCTGGCCGACAAATTCACCGAGCGGGTGCCCGGCGAATGGATCGTCGCGCGGCTGGCGCACTACCACGCCGGACGCGGCGACCAGTTCCAGACCTCGCGCTGGGTGGACCGCTACCTGAACGCCTTCCCCGCGGGCAGCCAGGCCGCCGGGATGGAGCAACTGATCCAGACCCAGGAGGAGCAGATCCTCAAGCGCACCCACCGGGTGGGGCTGTTCCTGCACCTGTCCGGAGACTTGAAAGGCTTTGGCGAACAGGTGCGGCGGGGGGCGCAACTGGCCTACGACACGGCGGCCCCCAAGCTGCCGGGAAATTTCCTCGGGCTGTGGGTCTACGACATGGACGGGCCGGCGCCGCTCCTTGGCGGCCATCTGCGCAAGCTGCTGCGGCACGCCAGCCCGGAAGTGGTGGTGGGCCCCATGCTCAGCAGCGAAGTGGCTGAATACGCCCACGTGGCCCGCAACGAGGGGGTGCCCATGATCGCCCCCCTGGTAGAGCGTCCCGAAGAGGGGGGTGACGGGGTGGTGGGGCTGGGCGTGTCCCCGGCCATGGAGGGGGTGGCTGCGGCGCGCCACGCCTTCGGCACCCTGCACCTGAACAAAATGATCGTGCTGTACGCCGACACCGCCTACGGCCGGGCGGTGAAGGAGGCCTTCGTCACCGAGTTTGCCGGTCTGGGTGGCCAGGTGAACATGGCGGCCCCGTTCCAGCCGGACGGCGGGGACGCCAGCCAGGCGCTGCGCAAGATCATCAAGGACGACACAGAACACAACGGCGGGATTCCCGGCATCACCCAGGATCAGGTCAAGCAGGCGCACCGCGTGGCGCCCGACGCGCCGCCCCTGGAGGTGCGTCTTTATGAGCCGGGCTTCGACGGCGTGTTTATGGCCGGCAACTGGGAGCAGACCGTGCTGGTGGCGCCGCACCTGCCTTTCAACGACATTACCACCCCCCTGATCGGCTCCGGCGCGTGGAACGATCCGCGCCTGCTGCGCAACGCCGGTGGCGCGGTGATCGGTGCGGAGTTCCCGGCGGTGTTTTTCCGCGGCACCCCGCAGGCGCAGGCGTTCATCACCGCCTACCACAAGATTTATGACAGTGATCCGGGGCTGTTCGTGGCCCTTGGCTACGACGCCATGAATCTGGCCATCCGCGCCCTGCGCAGCGGCAATGCCGCGGAAGGGGTGGCGGGCCCCTTCGACGGGGTGACCGGCCACTTCGAGGTGGGCGCCGACGGCACCGTGGTGCGCTCCCTGTCCATGCTGCGGGTGAGTCGGCGCGGCCTTACCGAGGTGGCGCGGGTGTCCCTCAAACCGCGTCCCGGCGGCGGGCTGGATGTGCTGGAGACCACCACCGCCAGCGGCGGCGAGGAGGTCATCGAGGGGTTGCCGGAAGAGGAGTCCCTGCCCCCCGCGGGCGCCCCCGGAAGTGGCGGGGTGCCGGAAGACGTGCCCGAGAGCCCGATGGCTGGCGGTTCGGCGGCGGACGCGGCTTCTGCCCCCGCTTCCGCACCCGGCGCGGCGGGCCAGACCGGGGGGCGTGCCGCCGCGCCGGCCCCGGTCGCGGCGCACTGATGGCGCAATTGTCGGAGTCAATTCGCACGGCGGCCATGATCGCCCTGCCGCTGGTGTTTGCCGTCACCCTGCACGAGGCCGCCCACGGCTGGATGGCGAACCGCAAGGGCGATTCCACGGCGCGCCTGCTGGGGCGCATCACCGCCAACCCCCTGCCGCACATCGACCCGGTGGGCACGGTGCTGGTGCCCTTGCTGCTGCTGCTGTCCGGGGCCGGTTTTCTGTTCGGCTGGGCCAAGCCGGTGCCGGTCAATTTCCGCGCCCTGCGGCGCCCCCGCATCGACATGGCCTGGGTGGCGGCGGCGGGGCCGGGCGCCAACCTGCTCATGGCGCTGGCGGCGGGGGTGGCGTGCCAGGCCGTGGTGTGGATGCTGCCCGAATTGGGCCTGGTGCTGCGCTGGCCGCCGTTTTCCATGCCGGGAGAGATTCCGGAAGGCTACCGCCTGTCCCTGCCCCTGCTGTTGATCTTCAAATGCGCGGTGGAGCTGAACGTCATTTTGATGTGCTTCAACCTGCTGCCGATTCCCCCGCTGGACGGGGGCCGCGTGGCGGTGGGCCTGCTGCCTCCGGGTCCGGCCCACACCCTGTCATTGATCGAGCCGGTGGGCATTTTCGTGGTCCTGGCCCTGGTGTGGCTGGATCCGGGCGGGGCCATGCACCAGGTGTTCTGGCCGGGGGTGCTGGGGCTGGCGCGGCTGATTCTGGGGGGCTGACGGCCAAATGGCGCGGCGGACGCGGCGGCCAGAACGGCGGCCCCCGGATGGCCCGTTGCAATGGGCCATTGCCAAAGGGAGGGGAAATCCCGTAAGTCATGGGGATGAATGGTGCGGGATGGGCCGACCCGTGGGGGTCCGCCAGCAGCGTCCCGTCCCCGCGAACACCCGGTAGCACGAAAAATTAAAAGATGGCATTGACGCCTTCTGGAAGCTAATGCTACTTTAATAAAAAACGTGCTACCAATCGGTTTCATCCCTGCGGGCGAAGGCCCCAACGGGGTGTCCGGCTAACATCAGCAGGAGGATCCATGCGACGGTTGAATGAAATGTGGACGGCGGTCACCCTGGCCGCGGGACTGGCGATGGGGGTGAGCGCCCCCGTGTGGGCCCATGAGGACGGGGAGGAGGGCGGCCACCTGATCCCCCACCATGTGGACGGCCTGTCCGTGGAGGGCGGCATGACCTGGTACCTGCAGGGCACCGACGGCCTGAAGAAGGGGGCGCAGCCCGGCGACGCCGCCGACCTGACCTACACCCTGGATTTGGGGGTCAGCGCCCGGGTCACCGAGGGCACCTCGCTCAACGTGGCCTTCGAGGCCGGTGACGGCAACGGCGTGAACGGCCGCCTGGGGTCCCTGTCCACCGCCAACTACGACGCCTTCATCACCGAGGTGTCGGCGGGGCAGAATTTCCCCAATCTCAGTCAGGCCTATCTGGAGAGCAAGTTCGCGGATGGCGGGGTCGTCCTCGAGTTCGGCAAGCTGGACATCCATTCCCACTACGACGACAACGCCTTCGCCAACGACGAGACCGCCCAGTTCCTGAGTGGCATCTTCACCCGCTCCGCGGGCACCAGCTACGGCGAGCTGGACGGCTACTACGCGCCGGGCGTGGCGCTGACCGTCGCCGCCGGTTCCCACCTGACCCTGCACGGCGTGCTGGCCAACGGCAACGGCTCCGGCTTTGACGGCGTCAGCGACCGTCCCTACGCCGCCGCCCAGGTCACCCTGAATCACTGCGGCGGGGAGTGGAGCGAGGGCAATGTGCGCCTCTACGGCATCCGCGACGCCCGCCGCTACCTGGATTTGAACGGTCGGCAAACCGAAAACATCGCCTGGGGCGTGAGTGTGGATCAGGCCCTCGGTCCCGTCGGCCTGTTCGGGCGCTACTCGGCCCAGAAGGACGACATCCAGCTCATCAACAAGTGGGACGCGGCCACCGCCACCTACAGCATCGTGGAGCCCGCCAACCTGGTGAAGGGCGCCTGGAGCGGCGGCGTGCAACTGGGCGGCGCCCTGTGGGGGCGCGAGGCCGACGCGGTGGGCATCGGCTACGGCGTGGTGCAGGCCAACGGCAAAAACCCCGAGTGGGTCGCCACGGCCGGCATCGCCAACCCGGACGACGAGACCCATCTGGAGGTCTATTACAGTCTGGCGGTGTCCGACCATCTGGCGTTCACCGCCGACGTGCAGCAGATCGGCAGCAACGGCGGCGATCCGGCGGCGGACGCCATCCGTATCTACGGCGTGCGCGGCCAGATCAATTTCTAGTTCCCGGTGCGACCGGGCGGATCGCCGCGGATGGGCGGTTCCGCCCGGTTGCCTTTCGGGTGGGCGCAAAAACGGGGGTGGCCGGCGCATCAGGCCGCGGCCCGGAACCAAAAAAGGAGCGAGTCATGAAACGGTTGAGTGTTTGCGCGGCCCTGGCGGCCTGTTTGACGGCCACCCCGGCGCTGGCCCATTTTCAGATGATCATCCCCTCCGACGACATGGTGGTGCAGGGGGAGTCGAAAAACCTCACCCTCGACCTGCGTTTCTGGCACCCCCTGGAGGGGCACGGCATGCCCATGGCCAGGCCGCTCCGCGTCGGCGTGCTCGCCCGCGGCAAAAAAACCGATCTGGCCGCCAGCCTGAAGCCGGTCAAGCTCAAGGACCGCACCGGCCAGATGCGTGACGGCTTTACCGCCAGCCACACCATCGGTCGCGGCGACCACGTCTACTTTGTCGAGCCCGCCCCTTACTGGGAGTCCGCCGAGGACAAGTTCATCATCCACTACACCAAGGTGGTGGTGAACGGTCTGGGGGTGGAGGATGCGTGGGACCAGCCGGTGGGCCTCAAGACCGAGATCATCCCCCTCACCCGTCCCTACGGCCTGTACAGCGGCAACGTGTTTCAGGGGCGGGTGCTGCTGAACGGCAAGCCGGTGCCCGGCGCCGGGGTGGAGGTGGAGTTCTACGACGAAAAGGGCGCCGTTCATCCCCCCGCCGGCCCCATGGTCACCCAGGTGGTCAAGGCCGACGCCATGGGGGTGTTCACCTACGCCATGCCGCGCGCGGGCTGGTGGGGCTTTGCCGCCCTGAGCACCGACGACAAGCCGATGAAATTCAAGGGCCAGGACAAGGAGGTGGAGATCGGCGCCGTACTGTGGGTCAAGACCTACGACATGAAGTAGGGCGGAGGAAAACGGGGGGTCGGTAGCCAATTTTTAAATTTCGTGCTACGATCCCTTTCAGCGTGACAGAGCGTCCCCGCCCCGCCAGTCCGGGGCGGGAGCGGGTGTCCGGGTCGGCCCCGCCGGTTGGCCCGGACCCCTGCCGTTTGTGTTGTCAGTTATCAGTTGTCATTAGGATAAGCCCATCATGCATATCTCCGACGGCATCCTGAACGCCCCGGTGTGGATCGGCGGCTACGCCGCCACAGCCGCCCTCACCGCCGCCACCCTGTACAAGGTGGACATGGAGGAGATCCCCAAAATCTCCGTGCTCACGGCGGTGTTTTTCGTGGCCGACCTGATCCACGTGCCCATGGGGCCCGCCAGTGTGCACCTGATTTTGAACGGCCTGCTGGGGGTGATTCTGGGGTGGCGTGCCTTTCCCGCCGTGCTGCTGGGGGTCACCCTCCAGACCATCCTGCTCGGTCACGGCGGCCTCACGGTCATTGGCGTCAACACGCTGGACCTGGGAGGCGGGGCGCTGGTGGGGTTCCTGGTGTGGCAACTGCGCCACCTGATGCCCGGCCTGAAAAACCGCGAAATGGTGTTCGGCGCGCTGGCCGGGGCCTTCGCCGTGGCCTCCAGCGGCATGATCATGGCCAGCGCCCTGCTGTTCACCGGCAAGGAATTTCTGTTTCAGGCCAAGATGGTGCTGGTGGCCCACGCCATCATCATGGTGCTGGAGGCCACGGTGGTCGGCTTTGCCGCCAGCTACCTGGCCAGGGTGCGGCCGGATGCCCTGGCGGGCCAGCGCAAGCGCCCCGTGGACCTGCGCGGCGTGACCCCGTTGCTGGTGGCCCTGTTGATCGGCGCGGCCCTGCTGGCGCCGGTTCCGGCCCATGCCCATAAACTGCTGGTGGACTACACCCCGCGCAAGGAGGGGGTGCTGTTCGAGGCCTTTTTTCCCGATGGCAAACCGGCCCAGCAAATCGGTGTGCGGCTGCTCACTCCCCAGGGCGAGGTGATCGCCAGCGGCACCACCAACGTCCACGGCGGCTACCTGTTTTCCATCCCCGCCGCGGGCGACTATGCGGCCGACGCGGACGCCCAGATGGGCCATTTTGCCCGCCTCGACATTCCCGCCTCCGCCCTCGAAGGGGTGGTGGAGTACGGCGCCGCGCCGGTGGATGAGGAGGCGCTGGGGGCGGTCAAGGTGCACCGCGAGGCGTTCCCGCTGGCAAGGGTCGTGGTCGGCTTCGGCATTCTGGCGCTGTTGGGGGGCGGTTCCTGGCTGCTGTCGCGCCGCCGCAAGCAGGGGGCCGCGTAACCCATGCCGTTGGATATCGACCGTTACGCCAGCGTCGGCTCCTCCATCCAGCGCTGGGACCCGCGCTTCAAGATTTTCTCGCTGGGGCTGTTCGCGTTTTCCGTGGCCCTGCTCAAAACCCTGCCCGTGGCCGGGCTGGCGCTGCTGGCGGCCATGGGTTTTCTGGCCCTCACCGGCATGCCCCTGGCATTCATTTCCGGCGGCCTCAAGTGGGTGATCCTGTTCCTGCTGCCGTTCTTCGGCATTCTGCCGTTCACCTATCCGGGGGAGCCGGCCATGTACCTGCTGGGCCTGCCCTTCAGTTGGGAGGGGATGCGCCTGGCGGTGCTGATCATCACCAAGGCGGTGGCCATCGTGCTCACCAGCTACGCGGTGTTCGGCTCGGCGCGTTTCGACATCTCCATGCTTGCCATGCAGCGTCTCAAGTGCCCTTCGGTGCTGGTGCAGATGCTGCTGTTTTCCTACCGCTACATCTTCGTGTTCATGGAAGAGATGGCGCGCATGTCCACCGCCATGCGGGTGCGGGGTTTTGTCATGGGCACCAACCTGTATACCCTGAGGGTGGTGGGCAATTTTGTCGGCAGCCTGCTGGTGCGCAGCTTCGAACGCACCGAGCGGGTCTACAAGGCCATGCTTTCCAAGGGCTATCAGGGGCAGCTCCACACCCTGGTGGTGTTCCGCTCGCGGCCCAAGGATTTTTTCAAGGCGGCGCTGGTGCTGGCGGTGGCGGTCCTGCTGCTGGCCGGTGACTTTACCGGCACCTTCCCCGAGGCCCGCCAGGGCTGGTATTGACGGCCCCTTGCGGCGCGCGTCTATCATGTGTACCCACTGGAGACTGTAATCCCATGTCGGACCCCGTTTTCGCCACCCAGCCCGAATTTGCCATCCAGGCCGACAACGTCGTCTTCAGCTACCCGGACGGCCACCAGGTGCTCAAGGGGTTGAGCTGCACCATCCGCCCCGGAGAAAAGGTGGCGCTGATCGGTCCCAACGGGGCGGGCAAATCCACCCTCATGAGCCACCTGAACGGCGTCAACATCGCCACCAGCGGCGCAGTGCGCATCGGCGGGGTAGAGATCAACCGCTCCAGCCTCAAGGCCGTGCGGCGCAAGGTCGGCATCGTGTTCCAGGACCCGGACGACCAGCTTTTCTGCCCCACCGTGTTCGACGACGTGGCCTTTGGCCCGCTCAACCTCGGCCTGTCCCGCGACGCCATCGCCCGGCGCGTGGAAGAGGCGCTGGAGACCGTGGGCCTGCGCGGCTACGAGGAGCGCTCCAGCTACCACCTGTCGTTCGGCGAGCGCAAGCGCCTGGCGCTGGCCACCGTGCTCAGTTACCAGCCCGACATTCTGGTGTTCGACGAGCCGTCCACCAACATGGACCCGCTCAACCGCCGCAAGCTGATCGACTGGCTGCGGGGCACCGACAAGACCATTCTGCTGTGCACCCACGACCTGGACATCGCCCTGGAGGTCTGTGACCGCTGCCTGATGCTGGTGGACGGCCGCATCGTCGCCGACGGACCGGCCTCGGAGATTCTCTACGACCGCCACCTGCTGGAGGCCAACCACCTGGAGCTGCCCCTGGCCCTGATGACCCACGAACTGCTGCACGACAAGCTGATGGCCGGAGAGATGGACGAGGAGCACCGCCGCATCATCGAGCAGTTCCTGCACGCCCACCGCCACGTCCACGGGCCGGAAGGGCACGAGCACGTCCACCTGCACGCCCACGACCACGGCCACGGCCACCTGCACGAGGGGGCCGACACCGACCACGCCCACGACGCGGATCAGGAGCACGACCACATCCACGCCGCCGGGCACGACCACGCCGCCGGGCACGACCACGCCGCCGGGCACGACCACGACGCGCCCATGTCCCACGGGGATGATTGTTGCGACGACGACCACGACCATTACCACGAGCACGACGACGACCACGGCCACGACCACGGTCACCACCACGCCGACCATGTGGGCATCCCCCACACTCACGGGCACGGGGACGACCACGACCATCAGCACCACGACCACGAGCACGACCACCACGGCCAGGCTCACGGGCATCAGCACGGCACCGGCCATCACGACAAAAAACCGTTGTAACAGCGGCATAAGGACCCATTTCCATGAATCTGCCCACACTGCGTTCGCTGCCCCGGTCGTTCCGGGTGATGATCACTGGTTTTTTGCTGGTGCTGGGAACCGGATACGGTCTGGCGGCCTTGAACGCAGCGCTGGAGGTGGGCATTTCCCCCGCAGCCATTTCCGACCACTACGGCGAACCGTCCCTGTCCGGGGAGGAGGCCGCCGTGATGGCCGAACAGGGCTATGTGGAGGAGGAGTTCAGCCTTGGCGACGAGGGGGGCGTGGCCCACTCCGCCGACCACTCCGCCGACGCGGAACACGCCGGTGACATGCACCATGCCGACGATTTTGGCGCGGAACCCATGGACGCCCACGACGGCGAGACGGGCGGGGAGGCCATCGAGCTGGAAGACCTGGTGGAGTTGTCCCACATCCACCTGCTCGCCTTCTCCCTGATCCTCTTCTGCGCCGGCACCCTGGCCTGCCTCAGCAGTTGGAGCGAGGGCGTCAAGTCGGTGCTGGTGGGCGCCCTGGCGGCGTGCCTGCTGCTGGACATCGGCAGCCTGTTCCTGGTGCGCTTCGTCAGCGCCGGGATGGCGTGGCTGACCTTTGTCGCCGGTTCCGGCATCGGCATCTGCCTGCTGCTCATCAGCCTGCGGGTGCTGTGGGACCTGTGGGGCCCCGAATCACCGGCGGCATGACCCGTGCGATCCATCACACACCGGTACACACAGGGAGAACCGATATGCCGATGACGACACTGTTGCACAAGGCCCTGCCCCTGGGCTCATCCCGCCTGCGGACCGCGGCGCGGGCGTGGCCGCTGGCCGCGGGTCTTTTTTTGGTGGCGGGCGTGCTGCTGGCGCTGGCCGCGCCGCGTCCGGCCCTGGCCCACGAGAGCCATGCCGGGCCGCTGATCACCTTTTTGTCGGACAACGACGCCCTCAAGGAAATGCTCCCCGCCGACGCCGCCCTCACGCGCCGCAAGCAGGCCCTGTCGCCGGAGGGCGCCGCATGGGCCAAAAGCACCCTGGGGGTGGCCGTCAAACCCCAGATGTATGAATTCATTCTGGCGCGGGACAAGTCCGGCGGTCAGGTGGTGGGCGCCGTGATGCTCCTCGACACCGAGGTGGAGCACGGCGAGGCGCGTCTGGCGGTGGGGGTGGACGCTCAGGGGGGCATCACCCGCGCCGCCGTGCTGTCCGTCAACCGCAAATATGTGCCCGAGGTGACGGGTCAGGCCGGGCGCGGGTTCATTCCCGACCTGACGGGCGCCACCGTGGCGCAGGCCGCCTCCCGCGCCGCCATGGCCAAGGGCGAGGTGGGCCGCAGCGTGTTCGGTCAGTTGCGCGACATGGCGGCGGCGCTGGCGGCGCTGCTGCACACGCTGGAATCGTAAATCCCGCCCCGAAGGGCCACGGCCTGCGGCGCGCGCCCCCCGGTGCGGGGCGCGCGCCGCGCCGCTTTTGCACAAGGAGACCACCCCATGCAAACCACACTGAAAGTGGACGGAATGACCTGCAACGGCTGCGTCAACAACGTGACCAACGTGTTGCGCGGCCTGCTTGGCGTGAAGGACGTCAAGGTATCGCTGGAGTCCGGCCTGGCGGTCGTCACCCACGAGGAGGCCGTGGCCGTGCCGATCCTGATCGGCGCCGTCGAGGCCGCCGGTTATGAAGCCACCCACGCCTGACATGTCCCTGCCGACGGATGGGGGTGCCGGGGACGTGGCGGTCCGCCGCGAACGGGAACACCGGGAGGAGTACGACCGCCGCTACCGGGTCGGCTACATGCAGGCCTGGCCGGAAGGCAAAAAACGGCGGGTGGCGGGGTTTGTCCGCTCTCTCGGCCTGCCGTCCACGGGTGTGGCGCTGGATTTCGGGTGTGGCACCGGCGAATTCACCGCCCTGCTCCAGGCCACCCTGCCCGGATGGGAGGTGTGGGGGGTGGAACTGAGCCCGGAGGCTGCACGCATCGCCCGGGAAAAAGTCCCGGACGCGCGTTTCGTGGACCCTGCGGTGTTGCGGGACAGCGCGCCACGGTTCGACCTGATCTTTTCCCATCATGTGCTGGAACACGTGGAGGATCTGGACCAGACCTTCAGCGGCCTGAACCGCCTGCTGTTGCCGGGGGGGCACATGGTGCACATCCTGCCGTGCGGCAATCCGGGCAGCCTGGAACACACCGTCTGCGGGTGGCGCAACGGGGGGATCGACGCCGCCAGCGGCCGTTTTTTTTTCGAGGAACCGGGGCACCTGCGCCGGGCCGATACCGCCACCTTTCTGCGCCTGGCCCACGCCGGGGGGCTGCGGCTCGTGGGGGAACGGTACAGCGGGCATTTTTTCGGCGGGCTCTCGTGGATCACCGGCGCCAGCCCCCACACGGTCCTGCCCATGTGCAGCCCCAGGGGGGTGAGGGCGGGCGCGTGGCCGCAATTGCTGGCGTTCTCGGCGGTGGTCATGCTGCTCAACGGCGTCCGGTTTCCGGAATTTTTCCGCACGCGGAATCACGCCCGGACCCTGGCGGGCGCCAGTTCCCGCGTCGAGCGTGCAATGGCCGGATTCCTGTGGCCGGCCGCCTGGATCTCCGGGGCATGCGCCCGCCTGCTGGAGCGTCTGGCGGACCGGGAGTGGGTCCGGCGCGGCGCCGGGCGGGGCGGCAGCGAGATGTACCTGCACCTGCTGAAAGAACCGTAACCGGCGACCTCCCCGGCGCACCGGGTCCCCCGGTTTGTGAAAGTGTCGCCAATCGGCCTATAATCCCCCGATTGCAAAAAAGTGTGCCGCCCGGCGCGCGCCTTGCCGCCGGGCCAACACGGGAGTTTTTTCCATGCCCGAGATGCCGTCCCTTTGGGTTCCCTATGTGTGGGTGCTGTCCGCCGTCTTCCTGCTGATCTTCGTGGTCATCGCCGTGACCTGGGGGTTCAAGCGGGGGCAGTTCAACGAGGACATCAAGTACCAGATGTTCGAGGATCTGGACGACGACATGTACCTCGATGACCGGGAGCAGGCCCTGGCCATGCACCAGAAGAAAATCGCCCGCGAGGCGCGCCTGAAGCAGGAGGCCGGGGAGGCCGGCCGTGGGGGAGCTGCGGCAGGCTCGTGAAGAAAGGCGAAAACGTCGTCTGGGGGGTGGCGGGTCTCATCACCCTGGCGGCCGTGGGCATGGGCTATGTGGCCTACAACGCCCCGCCCCAGGTCATGCCTACCTATCAACTCGATAGCCCCGCCGCCGCCCGTGGCGAGATGGTCTACCGCGAGCAGGGCTGCTCCTCGTGCCACAAAATCTGGGACCTGGGCAGCAGCCGGGGCGGTCCGCTGGACGGCATCGGCTCGCGCCGCGACGCCGAATGGCTGTCCCGCTACCTGGGAGCGGAAAATCCGCAAATCCTGCTCCCTTCCACCCGGAAGCGCATTTACCAGATGCCGTCCTTCGCCCACGTTCCGGAGGACCGCCGCGCCGACCTGGTGGCCTACCTGTCCAGCCTCAAGGAACGGGCCATCGAAGAGGCTCATGCCGCCGCTGCCACCGCCGGTGAGCCGCTCCCCGGCGGCCCCGCCGGGGCGGCAAACTCTTCGGCGTCTTCGGCGTCTTCGGCGTCCGGGGCCGCGCCGGACCCCGCACCGGAGAACCACCATGACTGAGCCCCGCGACCCGATTGCCGACGCCGCCCCCCGCGACAGCTCCCCCGCCCCCGCCCGCGCCGCCAGCGGGGTGCCGGACGGGTTGTCACGGGCCATGGCGGGCATCGGCGTGGCCGTCGGCTGCACCGTCTACTACCTGCTGTCAAAGGCGTTCGGGGTGACCATCGAGGTGTTTGACGGCATCAACACCTTCACCAATCCGGCCTGGTTCGCCGCCGTCACCGTGGCGCCCCTGGCCTCGGGCTTCGTCACCGGCGTCATCGCCCGCCACAACGGCAAGTGGCTGGCCATGGCGCCGCTGCTGCTGCTGCACCCGGTGGACTACTTTCAGGCCGTGGCCAGCCACCGGGGCGTGATGCTGTCGTTCGGGATTTTCGTGTTTTTGATGATCGTCATGCTGGAACTCGCGCTGATGGCCGGATGGGCCGGAGAACTGCTGCGCAACCGGCTGGCGGGGAGGGCCGTGAGCGCATGAACTCGGAGACCGTCACCGTTTCCCGCGAGGGGCAGGAACGGCACATCCCCCTGTCACTTCTGGAACTGCCCCAGGGCTTTTCCGACCGCGAGTTGAAGACCGCCGTGGCCGCCGTGCTGGACACCACCCCCGCCGATTTCGACCGCCACGTGGTGGAGCGCCACGGCAGCCGCATCCTGCTCACCGAGCTCACCGACGGCGGCGACCGGCTGGTGGCCGGGTTCGTGGTGTGGGCCGTCACCTTCCTGCTGGTAGGCACCATTCAGGGGGTGGTGCAGGTGATGCCCGATGTGCGCCGCTGGATTTTCTCCACCGGTGGCGCCGGGCACCTGATCGACCCCCTGGCCCACGCCCACGTCAACCTGGTGGGCGGGGTGGTGATGATGGCCATGGCCACCGCCTACTACCTGCTGCCCCGTGTGCTGCGCCGCCCCCTGCATTCGGTGCGTCTGGCGCGCTTGTCCCTGTGGGGCATGGCGGGCGGGGTGTCGTGCTGGTACCTGTCCATGGTCACCCTGGGCTACCTGGAAGGCAGCCTGATGCTGGCCGAGGGTCTCGGCTTTCACGACGCCATGGCGAGGTTCCAGCCGTGGCACACCCTTGGCTTTGTGGTGCCCGCGTCCATCATGGGCATCGGCCACTGGCTGTTCATCGCCAACGTCTACCTGACGGTGTTCCGTCGCCAGTCCGGGCGGGCCGGGCAGGCCGGATAACATCGGGGATACCCCGCAGCCAATGTCCATCATCGACGACTTTACCGGGCGGCCCCAGGCCGCCCCCGATCACGAGGCGGAAAACGTCGTGGACAACGCGGTGGAGCGCGACCTGCTGTCCATGCCGACCCCGCCCTGGAAGGCCGCCACCGCCACCCTGTTCACCGTGGTGCTGGCGTTCTGCATCGCCCACGCCTTCCTGCTGGCCACCAAGGAAAAAAACAAACTGGTCACCGAAACCCTGGCGCTGCGTGCCGCCAAGCTGACGGAAACCCCCGGCGGGGCCACCATCTCCGGCCACGAGGTGGTGCTCATCCCCGCCGGAGAGTTCACCATGGGCCGCCCGGAGGACGACGCCACCGCCAACTCCGACGCCACCCCCGAGCAGACGGTGTTCCTGCCCGCGTACTACATCGGCAAGTACGAGGTCACCAACACCGACTACATGGAGTTTGTGCAGGCCACCCGCTACGTCCCCCCCGCCAACTGGGGCAAGGAGGGGGTGCGGGACGGCGTGCTGCCCAAGGGCATGGGCAACCTGCCGGTGACCCACATCAACTGGGAGCAGGCCAAGGCCTACGCCGCCTGGCGCGGCGGCCGCCTGTGCAGCGAGGCGGAGTGGGAAAAGGCCGCGCGCGGCACCGACCGGCGCCTCTATGCCTGGGGCAACGACTACGATCCGGCCCGCGCCAACGTGGACTACGAGGTGCAGCACCTGACCCCGGTGGGCAGCTACCCGGAAGGGGTAAGCCCCTACGGCGTGTACGACCTGACCGGCAACGTCTACGAGTGGACCGCCGACCGCTACACCCCCTACCTGAACAACCACGACGACCTGTCCAGCTACGCCGCGTTCACCGTGGACGAGGCCGGCAACGTGGTGCAGGACAAGAACCGGCAGAGCTTTTATGTGGTGGTGCGGGGCGGCTGCTGGAAGTGCGACCCGTGGTCCAGCCAGGTCACCACCCGCAACCCCACCCGGCCCGGATACGCGTCGGATTTCTTTGGCGCGCGCGTCTGCTGGGACGATCCCGCGTCCCGTGGCGTGCACGAACGCCGCAAGTGACGGGAAAGGTGACAGGAAAGGTGACAGGAGAGGAAAACATGCCAGCCCTGGGAGTCGTCGATCGCTACATCCTGCGGTTCTTTTACGCCTGCATCGGGTACGCCCTGATCGGCTTTTCGTGGGGGGCGATCCAGAGCGGCATCCCCGCCATCCGCCACTTTCTGGAGGCCCCCCCGGCGCGCTTCATCATCCTCGCCCACGGCCACATCAACCTGCTGGGGTGGGTGGAAATGGCGATTTTCGGCGCCAGCTACTACATCATCCCCAAGGTGTTGCAGCGCCCGGTGTACAGCGAGGGCATGGTCAAAACCCACTTCTGGACCCACAACCTGGGGCTGTGCTTGATGGTCATCGGCTTCTTCGTCGCCGGTTACAAGGGCGGCCACCTGTTCTGGGCCGGCAACCCCCAGTTGATCGCCGCCGCCAAGGCCCCGTGGATGGGCGTGGTGGGCATGGGCGGCCTTCTGGTGCTGGGCGCCAACTGCATCTTTGGCTGGAACATCTACAAGACCGCCACCGCCGGTGCCCCGGCCACTGCCCGCTAGTTTGCGCCCCACCCCGGCGGGTGTCCCGAGACCGGAAAGGGACCACAACCCTCCACCTGGGGTAGAATGGTCGCAGCCCGTGGGGAATGATAATCCGCCCACCTCGATGGGCCCATCTGTCTGGAGCGTGTGAATCCATGAGGCGTGCCGCCGTCACCGTCGCCCTGCTGGCCCTGTTTTTGCCCCTTGCCGCCTGCGGGATAGACACCGAAAAAAGCAACCGCGTCGGCAGCCACATCCGGCCCATCGTCAACGCCATTCCCGGCCCCGGCGAGTCTCTGGGCACCTACTGCACCGCCTACAACCCCGATCCGGAACTGCACAACCACACCATCGCCGAACTGGTGGCCGCCCACACGCCGTTCATCCTGCTGTTCGGCACCCCCTCCCACTGCACCCAGTGCCAGAACCAGATCGACACGGTGCGCGGTTACCGCAAGCAGTACCACAACGCCTTCGAGGTCATCCACATCGACCAGTACAAGAACAGCGAGGTCTACACCGCCCTGCGCGTCAAGGGCGACCCGTGGACGTTCCTGATCGACGCCAACGGCGTGATCGAGGCCATCTATCCGGGGGTGACCACCTGGGACAACCTGGACGGCGCCATCAAGAAGATGCTGGCGGTGCAGCGCACGCCGGATGCCCCCTCCGCCCCCCCCGGCGCCAGCCCGGTTCCCCCTCCGGCCAAGGCGGCCCTCTCCACTGCGGCGGCACCGGCCCCGGCGAAGGCCCACTCGTGAAGCCGCTGACGCGCAGCGCCCTTGCCGCCGTGGCCACGGCCCTGCCGTGGTGCGCGCCCGGCACCGCCCTGGCGCTGGTGGAGCGCAACGGCTACCGCTATGTGCAGGTTTCCCTGTCGGGGCTGTGGGGCAGTTTTTTCTTCTTCCTGTTCGGCATCTTTTTTGTGCTGGTGGGGCTGTTGCTGTTCTTCCTGTGGCGCCGTTCCCTGCGGGAGGCGGTGCATGAGCCCCTGGGGGCCGCGCAGGACGAGGACGGGCAGGTGTTTTGAACGCCGGTCCGCCGTCCTCCGGTTCTCCCCCTCCGGCCCGCCGGTCCACCTGCCGCCCCTGAATCCATGCCCCTCTCCGCCACCCGCCTGATCCGCATCCGCCACCGGGTGCAGTGGGCCCTGCTGGCCCTGTTTCTGGGGCTGCCGTTCACCGGCCTGTTCCGGGTGGACGTGGCCGCCGGGCGCTTTCTGGTGGGCGACTGGCAGGTGTGGTGGGACGACTTTGCCATCGTCTTCGGGTTCTGGGCCGTGGTGTTCTTTTCCATGACCGCCCTCTACTCCAACCTGGGGATGATTTTTTGCGGCTGGATGTGCCCCCAGCACACCCTTTCCGAGTGGCTCAACGGCCTGATCCGCGCCCTGCTGGGGCGGCGGGTGCTGGCGGGCATCTCGCCGGAGCGCCAGGAGGGGCGCTCCAAGCGCCAGGCGTGGCAACTGGTGCTGGCGTGGGCGGCATTTGTGGCCGTGGTGCTGGCGGCCTCGGCGGTCATCACCCTGGCCTGCCTGCACTATTTCTTTTCCACCCGCCAGCTCTGGGCGCACTTCAGCGGCGGCGCGTTCAACCTGTACATTGCGGTGTTCGCCGTGATGCTGGGGGCGTTCGTGGTCATTGACCTGGGGCTGCTGCGCCACTTCTGGTGCAAGTACATGTGCCCCTACGGCATCTGGCAGTACATGTTCCGGGGCCGGGACACCCTGCAAATCCGTTTCGACACCGCCCGCGAGGGGGACTGCCGCAGTTGCTCCCTGTGCAAGGACGTGTGTCCGGTGGATCTGGACCCGCGCCAGCCGGAGGTGTATACCCGCTGCATCAACTGCGCGGTCTGCATCGGCGCCTGCGAGGGGTACATGGGGCGCTTCGACAAGGCCCCGATCCTCGCCTTCGGCTTTGGCACCCGCGCCCAGGAGCAGGAACGGCTGGCCACCCGGCGCCGCCGCCTGCTCTCCCCCGGCGTGCTGTGGCCCCTCTCGGGTGTGGCCGCGGGCCTGCTGCTGCTGGTCACCGGCCTGGCCTCGTTCCAGCCCGTCAAGGTGAGCCTTGGGCCGGAGAGCCAGAGCGCCACCCCCGGCGCGGACGGCATCGGCTATCGGGCGTCGGTGCTCAACAAGGACCGTCGCCCGCACCGCTTCACGGTGGCGGCGGCGGCCCCCGAGGGGGGACGTGTGCAAATGGACGTCACCGCTTTGGCGCTGGAATCCGGAGAGCGCGCCGACTTTACCCTGCGGGTGCCCCGCGCCGGGCTGCAGTACGACCGCCCCTATACCGTGCGCCTGCTGGTGAGCCGGGAGGGGAGCGCGCACCCCTTCGAGGCGACCTCCACCTGGTACATTCCCGCGCCGCTGACGCCGGACGGTTCCGATGCCCCCGGCGCCGTCAATATTCCGGCGCGGGTGGACAATGGCCCGCTACTGGAATAGCATTAGCCCCCCGGGGTCCCATGCCGCAACACGCGGCACCGCCCCCCGCAAGGCAAGCACGAACCCCTGTCATGACCATTCTGGCGCGTAGCGAAATCCTGCACGAAATTTCCCGTGGCCGCATCCGCATCACGCCTTACGACGAGGCCATGGTGGGGCCGGCCAGCGTGGACCTGCACCTGTCCGGGGTGTTCCGCGTGTTTCGCTACACCAAGGAAAATTTCAAGGTGCGCGAGGACAGCGATTTTCGCCTGGCCACTCGCGGCCTGCAGGTGGAAAACGGCGACTTTGTCCTGCTCAAGCCCGGCGAGACCGTGCTGGGCATCACCGTCGAGAAGATCGAACTGCCGGACGACATCTGCGGCTGGCTGGAGGGGCGCTCGCGCTTCGCCCGCCTGGGGCTGCTGGTGCACATCTCCGCGAGCTTCATGCAACCGGGCCTGGCCAATCACCAGGTTCTGGAAATGTCCAATTTCGGGCCGATGCCGCTGGAAATCTATCCCGGCACGCCCATCTGTCAATTCATCTTTCAGCGTACCATCGGCCACGGCAGCTATCAGGGCCGCTTCCGGGAGCAGACCCCGGAACGATTCCTGACCGACGACTGAGCCGTTGCGGTGCTACCCTGATCCACAGAAAGTATTTTTTCCCATGCGTTTTGACGAGTTTACCCTGCCCCCCTCCGTCCTCGACGGGGTGCGCACCGCGGGCTTTACCGAGTGTACCCCGATTCAGGAGCAAAGCCTGCCCATCAGCCTGACCGGCCACGATGTGGTGGGCCAGGCCCAGACCGGCACCGGCAAGACCGCCGCCTTCCTGATCACCGTGTTCACCCGCCTGCTCACCCGGCCGCGCCGCTATACCGGCAGCGAACCGGCCCCGCGCGCGCTGGTCATCGCCCCCACCCGCGAACTGGTGGTGCAGATCGAAAAGGACGCCCAGGTGCTGGGGGCCCACACCGGCCTGACCACCCTGGTGGTGTTCGGCGGCATGAATTACGACAAGCAGCGCAACCAGTTGGCGGAAAGCCCCGACATTCTGGTGGGCACTCCGGGCCGCCTGATCGACTATTTCCGCCAGAAAACCTACACCCTCCAGGGCATCGAAATTCTGGTGGTGGACGAAGCCGACCGCATGTTCGACATGGGTTTCATCGACGACATCCGCTTCATGATGCGCCGCATGCCGCCCCCCGGCGAACGCCAGACCATGCTGTTCTCCGCCACCTTCCCGGAACGCGTCAAGGAGCTGGCCTACGAGCACATGCACGAGGCCCAGGAGGTGGCGGTCAGCCCCGAGCGCATCACCGCCGACCGCGTCACCCAGGTGCTGTATCTGGTGGGCAACCACGAAAAATTCAGCCTGCTGGTGGGCCTGCTGCGCGGCATCATGGGCGGCCGCGTGATGGTGTTCGTCAATACCAAGCGCACCGGCGAGGACCTGGAATTCTGGCTCGAGGCCAACGGCATGCAGGCCGCCTTCATCAGCGGCGACGTGCCCCAGAAACGGCGCATGCGCCTGCTGGAAATGTTCAAGAGCGACGAACTGCCGGTGCTGATCGCCACCGACGTGGCCAGCCGTGGCCTGCACATCGACGACGTGTCCCACGTCATCAACTACGACGTGCCCCAGGACCCGGAGGACTACGTCCACCGCATCGGCCGCACCGCGCGCGCCGGAGCGGCGGGGGACGCCATCACCTTCGGCTGCGAGACCTACGCCGAATACCTGCTGGGGGTGGAGTCGTTCATCGGCCGCAAGATTCCCATCGAGGCGCCGGACGACGAGTGGTTTGTCGAGGTGAAGCAGCCGCACCGGCGCCGCCCCCCGCGCGACAAGGGCGGCAAGCCCATGCGCTCCGGCGGTGACGGCGGCCGGGGCCGCAGCAGTGGCTCCGGTTCCGGTGGCCGCAGTGGCTCCGGCGGCCGCAGCGGCTTCGGTGGCCGCAGCGGCTCCGGTGGCCGTGGCGACGAAGCGGGCAGGGGCGGGGGACGAGACGCCCGGCGCGAGCCTCGGGCCGACAATCCCTCCACCCCGGCGCCTGCCGGATCGGCCTTCGCGCCTTCCGCCCCCCGTGTGGCGGCACCGGCGGGCGGCCAGCCGTCCGGTCAACCATCCGGCCAGCCGTCCGGCGAGGCCGGCGAGGGGGCCAAAAAGCGCCGCCGGCGGCGTCGCCGCAAGCCGCAAATGCCCGCCACCGGCGAAAGCGGCACCAGCGTGCGGCCGGTGGAGCCGGGTTAACCCCCGGCCGGCCGGCTCCCGCTGCTGACGGTCACCACCGTATGGATGCCTCCGCGCACAAAAAAATCACCCACCACGGTGATGTGGCGGGGGGCGACCGCCGCCACCAGATCGTCCAGAATGCGGTTGGTGACCGCCTCATGAAAATGCCCCTCGTCGCGGAAGCTCCACAGATACAGCTTGAGGCTCTTGAGCTCCACGCACAGGCGGTCCGGCACATAGCGGATGTCGAAGGTGGCGAAGTCCGGCTGGCCGGTTTTGGGGCACAGGCAGGTGAACTCCGGGCAGTTGAAATGGATTTCGTAATCCCGTTCGGGATTCGGGTTGGCAAAGGTCTCCAGCGTCTTGGTGGCGGCCTTGCCGGGGCGGGTGGACATGCAGCGGTACCTCGTAAGGGGGAAATTCGGAGCCCCATGCTAGCGCAACCGCTGCCGTCAGGGAACCCGTCCGGCGTGGCCGGGCGCCAAAAAAATGGCCGGAAACCCGGCCGGAAACACGGGCAAAAGTCCGGCCAGAAAACCGGGCGGAGGATCACACGGTGAGACGTTACATGGCGCTGGCCGCGCTCTACCTGCACCTGCTGCTGGAAGGCACCCTGGCAAGCCTGCCCATCCCCCTGATGGCGCTGGGCGGGCGGGGCTTTTTGCGCCGCTATCTGGTGGCGCGGGCGGCGGGCTGGGCACGCCGCGCGGTGTTTCTGAACGGCGGGCGGGTGACGGTGTCGGGTCGGGAAAAAATCCCCGCCACCGGCCCGGTGCTGTACGTCGCCAACCACCAGAGCGCGCTGGACATTCCGGTGCTGCTCGGCCACCTGCCGGGCACCCCGGCGTTTGTCGCCAAGCAGGAATTGCTGGGCCTGCCCATGCTCGGCTTCTGGATGCGCCGCATCGGCTGCGTGGCCATCGACCGCAGCCACGCCCGCAAGGGGCGCGACGCCGTGCACGAGGCCGCCCAGCGGGTGCGCGGCGGGCAGCGCATGGTGCTGTTCCCGGAAGGCACCCGCACCCGCGATCCGGGGGGGGCCATGCAACCGTTCCGGCGCGGCAGTTTTAAAATCGCCATGCTCGCCGACGCCACCGTGGTGCCGGTCACCATCGAAGGCAGCCGCCTGCTGATGGCCCGCGCCCGCCCCGAGGGGTTCTCCGGCCGCGTGCAACTGGTGGTCCACGACCCCATCCCCCTGGCGGGCATGGACGAGGAGGCCCGCAAACGGGTGCCCGAACAGGTCGAACGGTTGATCTCCGACGCCCTGTCGCGCCACCATATGGGCACCATCCCCCAAGCCGTGGCGGTACCGTGAAGGTCACCCTGGTCAACATCTTCCGCCGCCCCTTCGACAACGCCGTGGCGGCGGCCCGCACCTGCTATTCCGGCAAGGGGCTGGTGACTCCGGAACAGGTGGCCGGAGAGCACCACGCCGACCCCGAAAAGCGCCGCGAGGCGGCGGCGCGCAAAACCGCGCTGGCCAAAAGCATCTATCACGCCGGGCACCACACCACCTTGCAGCACGCCCACGTGCAGTTCGCCCTGGAGGGGGTGAGCCGCCAGTTCATCTGGTCGTTCCTGCACAGCCACCCGTTCTACAACTCCGAACAGGTCTCCCAGCGCTACGTGTCGGTCAGCGCCGATCAGGTCCACGTCCCCGCCGCACTGGATGCGCGCCAGCGGGAGTTCTACCTGGCCACGGTAGCGCGCCAGGTGGCCGACTATCA
This sequence comes from Nitrospirota bacterium, assembly GCA_029858285.1. Lineage (GTDB taxonomy): Bacteria > Nitrospirota > JACRHL01 > JACRHL01 > JACRHL01 > JAOUFN01. Next base: position 71,915 of record JAOUFN010000004.1, read on the forward strand.
GGAACTGACCACCCGGCTGGCCGCCCCCGCGTCCGCCGAGTATTTCCGCCTGTTCCCCGCCCGCAGGAGCGGCAGGCGCGGCGCTGTGGACGTGCAGAAGAAGGCCCAGGAGGTGGCGCGTTACGTGCTGCCGGTGGGCACCACCGCCTATCTGTACCACACCGTCAGCCTGCTCACCCTGCTGCGCTACCGGCGCATGCAGGAGCACTACGACACGCCGCAGGAGCAGCGCGCCGTGGTGGGCGAAATGGTGCGTCTGGTGCTGGCGGCCGACCCGGAGTTGTCCACCGTGCTGGAAGAGCCCCTCGCCCCGGAGGAGATGGCGGAACAGCCGTGGCTGGAGGACACCGGGCGCTCCCCCGCCACCACCGCCGCCTTCATCCGCCGTTTCGATCAGCGGCTGGGGGGGCGGGTGTCGCGTCTGGTGGACTACTCGGCCTGCGCCGAGGAGGTGATGGCGGATGCCGCCCGCCAGGTGTTCGGCCTGAATCCCGATCAGATGCCGGACGACGAGGCCATTCGCGGGGTGCTGGACCCGTCCCGCAACCCCTTGTTGGGGGAAACCCTCAACCTCAAGGCCCACGGCAAGCTGTCGCGGGTCATGGTGCATCCGCACTACACGTTCCTCAAAAAACTTTCCCACACCGCCGACAGCCAGGATCAGCGCCACCGCATGACCCCGGCCAGCCGCCCGGTTCTGGCCGCCCACGCCACCGGCGAGCCGGATTTCATCACCCCCCGGCTGGTGTTGCAGGATGCGGCGCTGGAGCGGCGTTACAGCGAATCCATGCAGCGCACCTGGGAGGCTGCCAGCGAGTTGCGGGCCATGGGGGCCTCCGCCGAGGCCGCGGCCTATTTGCTGCCCAACGCCCAGGCGGTGCGCTTTACCGAAAGCGGCGATCTGGCCGCCCTGCACCACAAGATGGCCATGCGCCTGTGTTACAACTCCCAGGAGGAGATCTGGCAGGCGGCGGTGGACGAGGCGCTGCAAATCCGCGCCGTCCACCCGCGCCTTGGCGCCTTTCTGCTTCCCCCCTGCGGCCTGCGCGACCTGGCCGGGGTGCGCCCGGTCTGCCCCGAGGGCGACCGCTACTGCGGCGTCAAGGTGTGGCGTCTGGACATGAACAACTACACCCGCCTCATTTGACCCCGGCAGGCCGGGGAGCCCCGGCGGGCAGCGGGCACGGCCCGCAGCGGTGTTCGCGTAAAACATATGGCGCGGCCAGCTTCATCGCGAATCCGACCGCGCCTTTTCTTCCGTCCCCCGCAAGGGCACCCCAAGGGGCTGGCATCCGTTTCTGCGCCCTTGACAGGGCCTTCGGCAATGCGGTGGCGCGGGGAGACCAAAACCGCCTATGATGAAAAGTTCATCCCCGTACCTTTCTGGAGTCACCTTTCGCCGTGGACCTGTTTTCCGCCTACCGCAACCGCCCCGCCGTCACCGTGGAAATCGGTGGACAGCAGCACCGGGTGCCTCAGGGGATCACCATCCTGCAGGCCATGTGGTACGCGGGGATTCCCGTGGTGCGCGGGGCGGGGTGTTTGAGCGGGGTGTGCGGCGCCTGCACCACCACCTGGCGGCTGGCGGGACAGTCCGCGGGGCGCACCGGCATGGGCTGCCAGACCAGCGTCGAGGACGGCATGTCCATCGCCCTGTACCCCATCGAGCCGCCGCAAAAGAAGCGCTACCGCATGGCGGAACTGGCCGATCCCGCCGAGGCGCTGTTCGGCATCTATCCGGAAACCCGCCGCTGCACCCTGTGCGACGCCTGCACCCAGGTATGTCCCCAGGACATCCCGGTGCGCCAGGGGGTGCGGCTGATGATGAACAAGGATTTTGCGGCGGTGGCGCCGCTGTTCGACGAGTGCATCATGTGTGGTTTTTGCGCGCTGGTGTGCGAAAGCAACATCGCCCCCAACCTGCTGGGCATGTATGCGCGCAAGGCCGTGGCCCACTATGGCGGCGGCTCGGGCGGCGGCTCGGGCGGCGGCTCGGGCGGCGCCAGGGACGAGTTGCAACGCGCCATGCGGCGATCGCGGGACGGTTCCCTCGACACCGCCTGGCAGGGCCTGCTGGATGGCCCCCCCGACGCCCTGGCGGCCCGCTGCGGGAGCGCCTGGCAGGCGGCCACCACAACGGCTGATTGAGCAGGGGAGGGGTCGGGTGGTAAAATCCCGGACTTCTTCCAGTCCAACGGTTCCAAAACCCTTTCACCAGGTCGTGCGATGTCCGCCGAGACCGATACCAAACTGATTGCCGTCGAAATCATGGGCAAGCAATACCACGTGCCGGACGGCATGACGGTCATTGGCACCATGTGGTACACGGGTCACAACATCATCCGCGGCGTCGGCTGCCTGGGCGGCGTGTGCGGGGCCTGCTCCACGGTGTACCGCACCAAGGACGACTTCGCCCTCAAGGTGGGGCTGGGCTGCCAGATGAAGGTGGAAGACGGCATGAGCTTCTTCATGACCCCCTTCTACCCGGCGGCCAAGCCCAACTACAAGGTGCAGGAGATCGAGAAGCCCAAGGAAGAGCTGTTCCGCTACTTCCCCGAGGCCCTCAACTGCCGCAACTGCAACGCCTGCAACAAGGTGTGCCCGCAGGACATCGACATCAAGGGAGCGGTCAAGGATGCCGTCAAGGGCGACTTTGCGGCCTCCGCCGACAAGGTGCTGTCGTGCGTGATGTGCGGCCTGTGCGTGTCGCGCTGCATTGCCGAAATGGCCCCCAACATGATCGCCCTGTACGCCCGCCGCACCTACAGCGTGTTCTACGCCACCAAGCACGAGCGGCTGGACCAGCAGATGGAAAAAATCACCGGCGGCGAGTGGAACGCCGAGTGGGAAAACATTCTTGCCCTCGACACCGCCGGCCTCAAGGAATACTGCAAGGCCCGCCGCTGACGTCGCGGGCTGGAGACTGTCTATGGATTCGTTGCTGGAAAAATATCTTGGGGTGATCGAGGCCACCCGCGACAAGCGCGGCGCCCAGGCCATCCCCCTGCTGCGCGACGCCGACGTGTCGAAGCTGCTTGCCGCCCACCACCCGGACTACCGCAAGGAGGCCTATCGCCCGATTGCCTTCGGCCCCAACGCCGGGGAGCAGACGGTGCACGAACTGGCGGCCCTGCTGGAGGCCGACAGCCCCCTGGTGGCCAAGCCCGCCAACCTGTCCCGCGTGGATTACGAGGTGGACGTGCTGGTGCTGGGTGGCGGCGGCGCCGGGGCCACCGCCGCGCTCAAGGCCCGCGAGGCCGGAGCCAGCGTGCTGGTGGCCACCAAGCTGCGCCTGGGCGACTCCAACACCGTGATGGCCGAGGGCGGCATCCAGGTGGCGATCAAGGAGGACGACTCCCCGGTGCAGCACTTCGTGGACGCCATGCACGGCGGCCACTACGAAAACGACCCGCGCCTGCTCAAGGTGATGGTCGAGGACGGCCCCTTCGCCATCAACTGGCTGGACTCCCTGGGTGTGCTGTTCGACCGCGATGATGACGGCAACCTCAAGGTCAAGAAGGGCGGCGGCACCAGCCGCGCCCGCCTGCTGGCCTGCAAGGACTACACCGGCCTGGACATGATGCGGGTGCTCAAGGACTCGGTGCTCAACGAGGACTCCATCCGCATCATCGAGTTCGCCCCCGCCATCGAGCTGCTCACCGACGCCGAAGGCACCGTCACCGGCGCGGTGCTGCAGAACCTCGACGTGGACCAGCGCATCGTGGTGCGCGCCAAGTCGGTGGTCATGGCCACCGGCGGCATCGGCCGCCTGCACATCCAGAATTTTCCCACCAGCAACCACTTTGGCGCCACCGGCGACGCCCTGCCCCTGTGCTACCGGGTGGGGGCCAGGCTGGCCTTCCCCGGCACCTTCCAGTATCACCCCACCGGCGCCATCTACCCGGAGCAGATGGCCGGGCTGCTGGTCACCGAGGCGATCCGCTCCGGCGGCGCCCACCTGGTGAACAAAAACGGCGAGCGCTTCGTCAACGAGATGGAAGCCCGCGACGTGGTGTGCGCGGCCATCATCCGCGAGTGTGCCGAGGGGCGCGGCGTGACCACGCCGTTCGGCCGTCAGGGGGTGTGGCTGGACATTCCGGTGATCGACGTGGTGAACGGCACCGGGGTGGTCAAGCGCCGCTATCCGGGCATGCTGCGCAAGTACGAGCGCCACGGCATCAACATTTCCACCCAGCCGGTGCTGATCTACCCCACCCTGCACTACCAGAACGGCGGCGTGGCCATTGGCACCGACGGCCAGACCGCCATTGCCGGCCTGTATGTGGCGGGCGAGGCCTCCGGCGGGCTGCACGGCACCAACCGCCTGATGGGCAATTCGCTGCTGGACATCATCGTGTTCGGCTCCCGCGCCGGCCTGGCCGCCGCCCGGCGGGCCAAAGAGGTGGCGTTCGGGGAACTGGGCACCAAACACCTGGAGGCCTTCCACAAGCAGATGGCCAAGGCCGGGGTAAAACCGACGCGCACCTCTCCCCTGATGCTGCCCGACTATGTGCGGCGGCCGGAGGCGGAGGCGGCGGGCTAGCCGGCCGCGCCCCGGGGCGCGGCACGGTGGAACGACAGTAACCCGTCCGCGTCAGCGGGGCAAGGACGGCAGGAACAGCGGGATGTGCGTCACAATCTGCGGTTAGCGGCGGCTCTGGCCGACCCCGACCCCGCACTGGAGACAAGGGATCCGATGAACGTTCACGAGTATCAAGCCAAGGAAATTCTCAAGGGCTACGGCGTGGCCGTGCCCGAAGGCGGCGTGGCCGTCACCCCGGACGAGGCGGTGGCCGTGGCCAAGCGCCTGGGCGGACCGGTGTGGGTGGTCAAGGCGCAGATTCACGCCGGGGGCCGCGGCAAGGCGGGCGGCGTCAAGGTGGTCAAATCCATCGACGAGGTGCGCAAGCAGGCCGCCGCCATGCTCGGCATGAAGCTGGTCACCCACCAGACCGGCCCCCAGGGCAAGGAGGTCAGCCGGGTTTACGTGGAGGACGGCTGCGACATCGCCCGCGAGCTCTATCTGGGCGTGGTGGTGGACCGCTCCCACGGCGGCGTGACCTTCATGGCCTCCACCGAGGGCGGCATGGAGATCGAGGAAGTGGCCGCCCACTCCCCCGGGAAAATCCTCATGGAACAGATCGACGCCGCCTCCGGGGTGCAGCCGTTCCACTGCCGCAACCTGGCCTACGCGCTGGGGCTGGAAGGCAACCAGATCAAGGCGTTCTCCAGATTCATGACCGCCCTGTACGCGGCCTTTACCGAAACCGACGCCTCCCTGCTGGAGATCAATCCCCTGGTGGTGACCGGCTCCGGCGACGTGATCGCCCTGGACGCGAAGATCAACTTCGACTCCAACGCCCTCTACCGCCGCCCCCAGATCGAAGCCCTGCGCGACCTCACCGAGGAAGACCCCAAGGAGCTGGAGGCCAGCCGTTTCGGCCTCAACTACATCTCCCTGGACGGCAACATCGGCTGCATGGTGAACGGCGCCGGTCTGGCCATGGCCACCATGGACATCATCCAGCTCAAGGGCGGCAAGCCCGCCAACTTCCTCGACGTGGGCGGCGGCGCCAACGTGGATCAGGTGCGCGAGGCCTTCAAGCTGATCCTCTCGGACAAGAACGTAAAGGCCATTCTGGTCAACATCTTCGGCGGCATCATGCGTTGCGACATCATCGCCAACGGCATCATCGAGGCCGCCAGACAGGTCAAGCTGCACGTGCCCCTGGTGGTGCGCCTGGAGGGCACCAACGTGGAGCAGGGCCGCAAGCTGCTGGCCGAGAGCGACGTGAACATCATCGCCGCCACCAATCTCAACGACGCCGCCGAAAAAGCGGTGGCCGCAGTGGCCTAAGGGAAAAATTCATCATGAGCGTACTGGTCAACAAAGACACCCGCGTCATCTGCCAGGGCTACACCGGCGCCCAGGGCACCTTTCACTCCGAGCAGGCGATCGCCTACGGCACCCGACTGATGGGCGGCGTCACCCCCGGCAAGGGCGGCACCCGCCACCTCGACCGCCCGGTGTTCAACACCGTGGCCGAGGCGGTGCGGGAAACCGGCGCCACCGCCACCATGATCTATGTGCCGCCGGCCTTTGCCGCCGACGCCATCATGGAGGCCGCCGCCGCGGGCATTCCCCTCATCGTCTGCATCACCGAGGGCATTCCGGTGCTGGACATGGTGCGCGCCAGGCGCTTTCTGTCCGGCCGCGCCAGCCGCCTGATCGGCCCCAACTGTCCGGGCATCATCACCCCCGGCGAGTGCAAGATCGGCATCATGCCGGGCCACATCCACAAGCGGGGCCGCATCGGCATCGTGTCCCGCTCCGGCACCCTCACCTACGAGGCGGTCAAGCAGACCGCCGACGTGGGGCTGGGCCAGAGCACCTGCATCGGCATCGGCGGCGACCCGGTGAACGGCACCAACTTCATCGACTGCCTGGAGCTGTTCCAGAAAGACCCCGAGACCGAGGGCATCATCATGATCGGCGAGATCGGCGGCAGCGCCGAGGAGGACGCCGCCGAGTACATCAAGGCCTATGTGAAAAAGCCGGTGGTGTCGTTCATCGCCGGAGCCACCGCCCCTCCGGGACGGCGCATGGGCCACGCGGGCGCCATCATCGCCGGGGGCAAGGGCGGCGCCGAGGACAAGTTCCTCGCCCTCGAGGCGGCGGGGGTGTCCACCGTGCGCAACCCCACCCAGTTGGGCACGCGCATGGCGGAAGTGCTCGGACGTTGATGCACGCGCAGGCAAATTCACGGCAGGCGGGCCCGCAGCAGGCGGGCCCGCAGCAGATCAACCCGCAAACGTATCGGCTGAACCGCCCATGATTTTCTCCACCGGCTCTTACAGCCAGCACCGCTATGCGTCCATCGAGGAGGTGGCCGCCCAGGCCGGGGTGTGGCTCGAGGCGGGGGAGATCGGCATGGTGGTGGGCTACGGCCGCCAAAGCCCGTTTACCGATCTGGCCATGCCCAACTTCGTGAACCGGGTGGAACTGCTCGCCACCGAGCTGGTGTGGAACCAGTTCTGCGACTACAACCTGCTGGGCTACGCCAAGCTGGGGGCCAGGGAGGCGGCGCGCGGCAAGGGCGGCGTGGCGGTGATGGTCAAACCGTGCGAGCTGCACAACCTGGACATCCTCACCGAGGAAGGCAACATGTCCGGCGTCACCCGCGACAACGTGCGCCCCATCGTGATGCGCTGCACCGGCATCGTCGAAACCAAACGCCTGAACGCCTACACCCGCGAAATGACCGACCTCAGGGTGCAGACCAAGTGCCTGGACTGTCCCGAATACACCGCCGCCCACGGCGCCGGGGCGGTGGCGGAGCAGAAGGCCGGACGCGAGGACTATCAGGCCTATCGCAAGCTCATCGAGGACGACGCCGGGGTCAACTGGGGCGTCACCCTGGACAAGTGCCTGCACTGTTACGCCTGCCGCAACATCTGCCCCTCCTGCTACTGCACCCAGGGGTGCCCGGCGGACGAGGCGGCCACCGCCCACGTCACCAACGCCCTCAAGGTCATCAAGGGCATCGACGCCAGCCGCCAGCTGGTCTACAACCTGGTGCGCACCTGGCACATCCAGCCGCGCTGTTCCGAGTGCCAGGAGTGTGAACGGGTGTGCCCGGTGGGCATTCCCATCATGGCCCTGAAGGCCAAGCTGGGGCGCGACTTCGACGGCGAGGGCAGCCCCGGCGACGTGATCGGCTTTTTGACCAACTTTGCCGCCAGGATCACCCCCGTCGCCCCCCCCGGGGGGGCGGCCCCATCGGAGGCCGCTCCCACGTGAAGCTTGTCGGCACCATCCCCGCGGGCCGCGTGTGGGATGTGGTGGACCACCTCTCCCGTCAGGGGGTTCGCGTGGTGGCCCCCACCCTGGTGGACGGCCTGTGCCAGTTCGCCCCGGTCACCGGCGCCCATCAGGTGGTCAAGGACTACCTGTTGCCGCAAAACACCTTCAAGGAGTTTCTGTTCCCCAAGCAGGAGCGGGTGTTCACCTGGCTGCGGCGGGACGACGGCAGCTATGTGGTCACCGAACCGCCGCGTGATTTTCCCGAAACCGTGATTCTGGGGGGCCGCCCCTGCGACGCGGCGGCCATCGGCGTGTCCCTCAAGTCGGTGTTTTCCGCCAGCGCCAGCGACCGCTGGGAGCACGCCGATCCGCTGTTTTTGGAGCGATTCGAGCGCACCACCGTGGTGTGCATCAGTTGCGACCGCCCCGACCTGTCGTGCTTCTGCACCACCATGGGGCTGGGGCCGGACGACCCCACCGGCAGCGACGTGCTGATCACCGCCAGCGGCCCGGACGGCGACCTGGTGGTGGAGGTGTTCAGCCCCAAGGGTGAGCGCTTTGTGGAGCGCATCCGCCCCTTGCTGATCACCGGCCAGTCCGAATCCCTCCTGCGGGAGCAGCGGTTGGCGGCGGGGCAGGAGGCGCGCGGGCGTTTTGTGCGCGTGTTCGACATTGGTCAGGTGAAGGCGTTTCTCGACAACCCGGAGAATTTCGACGACGAGTTGTTCCAGCGTCTGGGCACCAAATGTGTCTCCTGCGGCGTCTGCACCTTCGAGTGCCCCACCTGCCACTGTTTCGACTTCAAGGATCTGGGCGACACGACGGGGGGCGAGCGCATCAAGGTGTGGGATTCGTGCCAGTTTCCGGCCTTCACCGTGCACGCCACCGGCCACCAGCCGCGCCCCACCCAGTGGGAGCGCTACCGCAACCGCTTTTTGTGCAAGTTCAAGATCTACGAGGACGTGTTCGAAACCCTTGGCTGCACCGGCTGTGGCCGCTGCGTGCGGGACTGCCCGGTGCATGTGGACATCACCTCCTATGCCATGCAGTCTCACGCCAGGCAGGTGACCCTGCTACAGTTGAAGGCATGACAGGCATCGGCATGAGCAGCAGCGCCCTCACCTCCGCCCACACCCGCGTTTCGGCCGCCAGCCTGTATGTGCCGAAGCCGGTGCGCGTCCGCAAGATCATCCGCGAAACCCACGACGTCTGCACCTTCCAGCTGGAGTTTGTAGACCCGGTCCACGCCGCGGCCTTCACCTACCGCACCGGCCAGTTCGGGGAGTTTTCGGTGTTCGGTGTCGGAGAGGCCACCTTCAACATCTCGTCATCCCCCAACTGGAAGGGGTATTTCGAGTGCTGCTTCCGCAAGATCGGGCTGGTCACCGGGGCCATGGCGCGCCTGAAGGAAGGCGACGTCATCGGCTTTCGCGGCCCCTACGGCAACAGTTACGACCTCGACGCCATGCACGGGCGCGACCTGATCTTCGCGGCGGGGGGCATCGGCTTTCCGCCCATCCGCTGCCTGGTGTGGCGGGTGCTGGAGGAGCGCGAAAAGTTCGGCTCGGTGGTCATCGTGCACGGCGCCCGCTCCCACCGCGACCTGATCTACCAGCGCGAGATGGCCGAGTGGAGCAAGCGCCGCGACATCCACATGATCAAGACCGTGGACCCCGGCGGCGACCCGGAAGGGTGGGACGGCGAGGTCGGCTTTGTGCCCACGGTGCTGGAGGAGCGCGTGCCGTGGGTGCTGGAGCGCGAGGGCAAGGGGCCGGCCAACGCCATGGCCTTTACCTGCGGCCCGCCGGTGATGACCAAATTCGTGATTCAGGCCCTCACCCGCATGGGCATCGGGCTGGAGCAGATCGTCCTGACGCTGGAGAACAAGATGAAGTGTGCGGTGGGCAAGTGTGGCCGGTGCAACATCGGCAGCACCTACGTTTGTCTGGAAGGGCCGATCTTCAACGCCGCCCAGGTGCGCGCCATGCCGGACGACCAGTGACGCCATGAAACTCACCGACCTTTCCATCATGGAAGTGCGCGTCCTCAAGCACCTCTATTGCCAGAATCCGAACCGCAACTACGCCGACCCCAAGGCGCGCTTCCGCTACGACCACGGCCTGGAGCACACCTCCACCGACGGCATGAAGCTGCGCCTGTACCTGATCAGCATCAAAAGCGGCTCCCACCTGCACCAGCGCCTCAATCCGGGGGTGTGCATTCCGGGTGGCACCCTGCGCTTCATCGCCAGCCAGGTCAAGGCGCCCAGGGTGGTGCCCGACAGCCGGGTAGAGATGCCCCAGTCGTTCAAGCGCTCGTTCCACGACGCGGTGCGCAGCCTGATGGCGCGGGGCCTGATCCACGGCTATCTGGCGGGCTATCAGTTGATCGAGGGCGAGGACGGCTTCCGCGCCCCGGTGCCCGCCCGCATCGAGCAGTCCGAGGACGCCTACCGGGTGGTAGGGGCGTCCCTCACCGAAGAGGGTTTTGCGGCGGCCCGCGAACTGTTCCTGCAACTGGCCGAGGAGGGGGAGTGAGCGACGGCGGTGGCCCTGCCGACACCCTTCTGCTCATCACCCGCCACGGCCAGACCGACGCCAACCGGGAGCAGCGGGTGCAGGGGCAGGGCGACACCCCCTTGAACGCCGAGGGGCTGGAGCAGGCGCGCCGCCTGGCGGCATTTCTGGCCGACGAATTTCCCGGCCCCCCGTCCGCGGCGCGCTCCGCCCGCCGAAGGGTGGACCGCATTCTCTCTTCCGACCTGCTCCGCGCCCGCCAGACCGCCGAAATCCTGCGCGCCGAACTGGCAGTGCCGGTCACCTTCCACCCGGAACTGCGCGCCCGGCGCATGGGGGAGTACGAAAACCGCACCCACGCCGAGCTTTCCGCCGCCGACCCCGAGTCGTTCCGCCGCCTGAAGCACGACCCGGCCTTCGTCCCCCCCGGCGGCGGCGAGTCCACCGACCAGTTGCGCGCCCGCGCCCTGCCGTTTGTGCGCGGGGCGGCGGCGCTGTATCCGGGGCAGTGCGTGGTGATCCTGTCCCACCACAAGGTGTGCCAGTTGCTGATTGCAGAACTGGCGGGCAGCGGCCGGATGGCGCCGGTTCCCAACGCCCGCCCGGCGGTGGTGATCCACCAGAACGGGGTATTTCGACTTCAGGAGGAGGGGGTTTTCCACCATGGCGCTGCTTGAAACCACCACCATCCCCATGGGCACGCCGTGCCCGGACTTTCACCTGCCCGCCGTGGACGGCAAATCCTATGGCCTGTCGGACTTCGCCCCGGCCGAGGTGCTGGTGGTGCTGTTCATCTGCAACCACTGCCCCTATGTGGTGGCCATCGAGGAGCGCATGATCGCCCTGGCCCGGCATTTTGCCGCCGGAGCGGGGGGAAAGCCGGTACAGTTCGTGGGCATCTGCTCCAACGACCCCACCGACTACCCGGACGACAGCTTCGAGAACCTCCAGCGGCGCTGGCAGACGAAGAATTACGGTTTCCCCTACCTGCACGACCTGTCGCAACAGGTGGCCAGGTCGTTCGGCGCCGTCTGCACCCCGGATATTTTTGTTTACGACCGCAGCCGCGCGCTGGCCTATCACGGCCGTTTCGACGATAGCTGGAAGGACCCGAAAAAGGTCGCCAGTCAGGACCTGCGCGCCGCCATCGAAGCCCTGCTGACGGGCGCCCCCCTGGCAGTCCCCCAGGTACCCGGCATGGGCTGTTCCATCAAGTGGCGGGCGGGGCAGTAACCCCGCGGGCGTGTTCGCGGCTGGGGGGGGTGTTTATAGCGGGCCCCCCCGATACCCCCCGATACCCCTCCCCTCTGCCGACCGCCCCCTACTTCGGCGGCAAGGTCCGTGCAAACGCCACTCCGGCCTGCACCCAGTGCGCCAGGTCCCGGTCTTCCGACACCCCCTCCGGGGCCACCATCACCCACCCCTTCATGACCTTGCCGGTGATGTCGAACACCCGCACGTGATCGCGGGCCAGGGCGGCCGCGTAGCGGTCCGCCCCCACGCGCACGATCAGGTCGTCTTTCAGGATGCCGCAGGCCAGGTGGCCCCCCAGCAGAAAGCCGACACCGCCGAACATGCGTTTTTCGGCAATCGGGTGCCCCGCCAGCGCTTCGGCCACGCGGGTGTGGAGGCCGGTGTCGAACGCCATTTCCCCTCCTTTGCAAGCCCCTGATTGCAAGCCCCCCACGCCAGGCCCGTCCATCGACCTCCAGACAATGGCGCGGGGCAGGGGGGAAGTCAAGATGCCCTCCGCAGCGCCCCCCCTTTTGCGCCCTGGGGGCGGCCCCGCCCCGCTCCCCCCGTGGGGAGGCGGCCGTTTCGCTGGCGCATTTTCGCCACCTCAAGCCACCAAGCGGGCATCTCAACCCGTTGAAAAATAAGCAGGTGTATTTTTGGAATCCGGCGAAAAGCGCCTTGATAAAAACCCCCGTACCAACGTTATTTATCCGCCATTTCAAACGGTTGCATCCATAACCGGACGATTTTCACCACACCCCCCGGCCACGCATCCCGCGTCGGCGCAAAACCCCGCTCCTCCGCTCCCGCCCCCCCCCCCCCCTTCCCCGGCCGCGAAATCGCCGGGAGGTTCACAACCGCTTGAATCAGCAGACAAAACCTGCCCGGACATCGGGGTAAAACATTGAAAATGCGGGAATTCACCCATCGCTTCCCGAACCGCGAAAAACGCCCCTTCGGCGCGTTTTCGCAGGCCCGAGAGGGGATCAAGAGGGGTCAAGCGGGGGCGGGGAGGGGACGGGGAGGGGGATCAGGCGCGGGGCGTGCGGTTTTCGGTGCGCGACAGGGTGGTGGCCAGCGCCAGCGCCAGCAGCGCCACCCCGGCGTTGGCGGCAAACAGCGTCGGCGCGCCCAGACGGGCGTAACCGGCGCCGCTCAAATACATGCCCATGGTCAGCCCGAGACCAAAGGAAATGGCCGAATACAGGCTCTGTCCGGTGGCGCGCAGGTTCTCGGGCACCATGCGGTGGGTGTGGGTCACCGCCGCCACGTGGAACAGCCCGAACGACGCCGCGTGCAGCAGCCCGGCCCCCAGCAGCCACCCCAGATGGTCGGTGCAGGCCAGAATCGTCCAGCGCAGCACCGTCAGCAGCAGCGACAGCACCATCAACCGCAGGGTGCCCATGCGCGTCAGCAGAGGGCCGGAGAACATCAGGGCGGTGACCTCGGCGGCCACCCCCACCGCCCACAGCATGCCGATGGTGAAGCGCGCATACCCCAGGTCTTCCAGATACACGCTGTAAAAGCCGTACAGGGTGCCGTGGCTGGCCTGCATCAGCATGCACACCGCATAGAACGCCAGCACCCGCCGGTCGCCGAGCAGCACCCGCAGGCCGCCGTGCCCGGCCTCCGCCGCCGGGCGGCTGTCGGGCAGGGACCAGATGCTCCACAGGTTGAAAACCAGAAACGCCAGAATCGCCCACAGCACCACGTGGCTGCCGCTGCGGTCCAGCACCGGTCCCATGCCCAGGGAGGCGGCGATGAAGCCCAGCGAGCCCCACAGCCGCACCCTGCCATAGTCGATGCGCAGGCGGTCCACCATCTCCATGGCGGTGGCCTCCACCAACGGCAAAATGGAGCTGGTGCAGACCGAATACAGGGCCATCACCAGCACGATGCCGTAAAAATCCCGTACCAGCAGCATGGTGGCGAAGGTGACCACCGCCCCCAGCCCGGCGCCGCGCAGGAACGGGCGCCGGGTGCCGCGCCGGTCGGCCATGCGCCCCCACACGCCGGGGGCCACGGTTTTCACCAGCGGGTTGATGGCCATGATGACGCCGATCTGGTAGGGCGTCAGGCCGATGTCGCGCAGGTACAGGGACAGGTAGGGCAGGACGATGCCGATCAGGCCGAAATAGCCCAGATAGAAACCGGCCAGGTGGCGCACGGGGGAAGCCATGGCGTGGGATTCTGGCCCGTTGCCGGACGCGGGTCGGGGCACCGTCAGCGGCGCTTGGCGATCGGCTTGTAGTCGCGGTTGGTGGCGCCGGTGTAGAGCTGGCGGGGCCGTCCGATCACGGTGTCCGGCTCCTTGATCATCTCCATCCAGTGCGAGACCCACCCCACGGTGCGGCCCAGGGCGAAGATCACCGTGAACATGTTGGTGGGGATGCCGATGGCCTTGAGGATGATGCCGGAATAAAAATCCACGTTGGGGTAGAGCTGGCGCGAGATGAAATAGTCCTCGTTGAGGGCCTTTTCCTCCAGGGCCATGGCCACGTCCAGCAGGGGATCGTTCACCCCCAGTTCCGCCAGCACCTCGTGGCAGCTTTCGCGGATGATCTTGGCGCGCGGGTCGTAGCTTTTGTACACGCGGTGCCCGAAGCCCATCAGGCGGAACGGGTCCTTGGGGTCCTCGGAGCGGCGGATGCAGGCTTCGATGTTCTTGACGCTGCCGATCTCGCCCAGCATCTTCAGCACCGCCTCGTTGGCGCCGCCGTGGGCCGGCCCCCACAGGGTGCCGATGCCGGCGGAGATGCACGCGAACGGATTGGCCCCCGAGGAGCCCGCCAGGCGCACCGTGCTGGTGCTGGCGTTCTGTTCGTGGTCGGCGTGCAGGATGAAGATGCGGTCCAGGGCGCGGGCCACCACGGGGTTGACCTCGTAGTCCTCGGCGGGCACCCCGAACATCATGCGCAGGAAATTTTCGGCATAGCCGAGCTTGTTGTCGGGATAGAGGAACGGCTGCCCCAGGGAGTATTTGTAGCTCCATGCGGCGATGGTGGGCATCTTGGCGATCAGGCGGTGGGCGGAGATTTCGCGATGCTCGGGATTATGGATGTCCAGCGAGTCGTGGTAGAACGCCGACAGGGCCCCCACCACGCCGACCATGGTGGCCATGGGATGGGCGTCGCGCCGGAAGCCGTTGTAAAAATTCTTCAGCCCCTCGTGCACCATGGTGTGGCGGGTGATGTTGGAGCGGAACTCGGCAAATTGCCCGGCGGTGGGCAGTTCGCCGTACATGAGCAGATAGCAGACTTCCAGGTGGCTGCTGTGCTGAGCGAGTTGGTCGATGGGGTATCCGCGGTAGAGCAGCACACCTTTTTCGCCGTCGATGAAGGTGATTTTGCTTTCGCAGCTTGCGGTAGCGAGAAAACCTGGATCGAAGGTAAAGGTACCGGTTTGGCCATAGAGTTTTCGGATGTCCACCACCTTCGGCCCCAATGTGCCGGAGTAGACCGGCAGCTTGACCTCCTTGCCCGAGTCCCCTACGCGGAGGTTACAGGTATCCTCGCTCATCGGGTATTTACCTTCCCTGTGTGGCCCGCGTGATGGCGGGCGGTTGAAGCCGCAGTCCATGCGTGTCCGACCGCACCGGAACTGCCTCCCCCTGTTTCGGCAGCCACCGGCACCCGGCTTGAGCCATTTTCGCCGACGCGGGGGCGGGCGTCACCATCCTTGTGCGTTTTTTTTGCCACCGCCGCCCCGATTCTGCGTCCCGTGCCCCTAAATTTGTTGCCTTGGGGGCAGAAGGACCTTTCACCCGGGGGGCGGCAAACGGTATCCTTACCGTTTCCCCTCGCGCCGTGTGCGGGGACAGACGGAGTTTTCCTCGTGGTCCTTGCGGACGCCATTTTCCGGGTCGCCAACCTGCGCCGCCGTTTCGGAGACGCCCATCTGGGTGCCGGACAACGGCTGCTGCGCGCGGGCCATGTGACACCCCATGCCGATCCCGTGGACGGTACCGAACCCGTGACGGGTCTGGCGCCCGGCCAATCGCCGGAGCAGGCGACCGATCTGGCGACGGACCGTCTGCTCGGTGTCCCGCCCGGTGTTCCGGTGGTTACCCCCGACATGGACCACGATGCGGCCGGGGCCGATGCCGTGGAACCTGCGTCCTCCAGCCCGGCCTCGACTGACCGGGCCTCGACTGACCGGGCCTCGACTGACCGGGCCTCGACTGACCGGGCCTCGACTGACATTGACCTGGCCGCTACCTTGTCTGGAGCCCCCCTGCGGTTTGTGGTGCAGGACGGCGTTGAAGCCCGGGTAACCCTTGTGGCCGAGGGCGACGACGTGCGCCTGACCTGCAATTGCAGCCGCCGCCGCTCCTGCGCCCACCGGGCCGCCGCCATGCTGTGGCTGGCGGAGCGGCGCGGACGGGGAGGCGCCCGCCAGACACTGCCCTGGCAGGTTTCCCTGCACCGGGGCATGGCCCGCGAGGGGGATGCGGGGGTGGTGGCGGCAAGCGGCGCGCGTCTGGTGTTCCGCCTCGAACTGACCGCCGACGGCGCACCCGTGCTGTCCCCGGAGCGGGACGAGATCAGCCCCCGGGGCAGCCTGCGCCGGGTGCCCTTCGGGCTGCTGCGCACCTGGTCCTCCGATCCCCTGGACCCGCCTCCCGATTTCATGGCCGAGACGGTTCTGCTGCTGTGCCGCCGCCTGCGCCAGTGGCCCATGGAGGGGGAGAGCCGCGCCCGTTCCGGCCAGATGTTCCGCTTTCTGCCGCCCCCCGGCGAACGCTACGGCCTGCTTCTGGAAATGGCCCGTGGTGGCGTGCTTTATGCGGGGGAATCCCCCGCCGCGCTCACCGAAGGGCAGGCCCGCACCCTGTCCCTTCAGGTCTCCCGTCTGGAGTCGGGGGGGGTCCGTCTGGGGACCGCCGGAATTCCGGGACAGGTGGTGGCGTCCGACCCCCCCCTGTACCTGGATACGGGCCGCATCGGTCCATTGCTCACGCCGTTTTCCGGTCAACTGATTGCCGCGCTGACCCGCGATCCGGTAGAGGTGCCTGCGGCGGACGTGGCGGAGTTTGCCATGCACTGGCTGCCGCGGCTGACTGCCAGGGGCGATGTGGGGTTGCCGCCGGAACTGGCGCCCCAGGTTCGCGAAGGGGTGAAGCCGGTGCCGCGCATCACCCTGGGTGACGGCGGTGGCGCTTTGGTGGTGCGCCTGGAATTTGCCTACGGCGAGGCCCCGCCGGTGGGGCCGGAAACCATCCGGGACCCGCTGCTGGTGGAGGACGGCCACATTGTCATCTTCCGCCGCGATACCCTGGCCGAGGGGAGCATGATGCAGCGGTTGATCCACCCGCGCGCCCCCGGCATGCAGCCACCAACGCCCGGTGCCCCCGGCCAGTGGTCCATGTCCGGCGACGATGCCTACGACTTCCTGCTGCTGGAATTGCCGTCTCTGGCCGCAGAAGGGTGGGAGATCTTTGGCGAGGCGGCGTTGATGAATCACCGCGTCTACCGGGGCGGTGCCCGCATCCATGCCCAGGTGCGCTCCGGCATCGACTGGTTCGATCTGGAGGTGGTGGCCGACTTCGACGGTCAGCACACCCCGGCCAGCGATCTGATGGCGGCGTGGAAGACCGGACGCCGCTATGTGCGGTTGCCGGATGGCCGGGTGGCGCGTCTGCCCGACTGGGTGCGCCGTCACGCCGACGACCTGGAGGAGGCCGGGCTGGGCAGCGCCCCCCAGGCGCGCCTGTCGCGCTTCCAGTTGCCCCTGCTGGCGGCGCTTGCCGAAGAGGCCGAACTGACCGCCGACGACCGTTACCAGGAGGCCGCCACCCGCTTGCAGGGCTTTACCAAAGTCACCGAGGTGGCGCCTCCGGAAGGGCTGTGTGGCACACTGCGTCCCTATCAGGCAGAGGGGCTGGCGTGGCTGGAGTTTCTGCGCGGCTACGGCTTTCACGGCATCCTCGCGGACGATATGGGATTGGGCAAGACCCTGCAGGTGATCGCTTTGCTCCTGCTGGAAAAACAGCGCGGCCACGCCACCGGCCCGTCTCTGGTGGTGGTGCCCACCAGCCTGATCTTCAACTGGGCTCACGAGCTGGGCCGCTTCGCGCCGTCCCTCGGCGTGCTCACCTGGCACGGCCCGGACCGCCAGCGGCTGCTCCCGCGCATGGCCAGGGCCGACATCATCCTCACCAACTACGCCCTGGTGCGCCAGGACCTGGCGTTGCTGGAAAAACAGCAGTTCCATTACCTGGTGCTGGACGAGGCCCAGTACGTGAAGAACCCGGACTCCCAGGTCAGTCGCGCCGTGCGTGCCCTGACCGCACGCCACCGGCTGGCCCTCACCGGCACGCCGCTGGAGAACCATCTGGGAGAGCTGTGGGCGCAGTTTGCCTTCCTGATGCCCGGCCTGCTCGGCACCTATGGTGACTTCCGCAGCCGCTTTGGCGGGCCGGTGGAACGGGGCGACACCGAAGCCGCCACCACGCTGGTGCGGCGGGTGCGTCCGTTCATCCTGCGGCGCACCAAGGAGCAGGTGGCGTCGGAACTGCCGGAGCGCGTGGAGACCATTCTTTACTGCCGCCTGGAAGGGGAGCAGAACGCCCTCTACCTGCGCATCCGCGACCAGTTGCGGGAGCAGGTGGCGCGCTCCATCCGCCAGCGGGGGCTGGCCGGATCCCACCTGACCATCCTCGACGCCCTGCTCAAGCTGCGCCAGGTTTGCTGCCACCCGGAACTGCTGCCGCCGTCTCTGGCGGGCGATATCCAGCAGTCCGCCAAGACCGACCTGTTCATGGAGCTGATCACCGAGGCCATCGAGGAAGGGCACCGGGTGCTGGTATTCAGCCAGTTCGTGTCCATGCTGCGCATCCTGCGGCGGCGGCTGGATGCGGTGCAGGTGCCCTATTCGTACCTGGACGGCCGCACCCGTGACCGTGAGCGCCGGGTCAACGAGTTCCAGGAAAACGCCTCGATTCCGATTTTCCTCATCAGCCTCAAGGCCGGGGGCACCGGGCTCAACCTGACCGGGGCGGACTATGTGGTGCATTTCGACCCGTGGTGGAACCCCGCCGTGGAGGCGCAGGCCACCGACCGTACCCACCGCATCGGCCAGACCCGCAAGGTGTTCTCCTACAAGCTGATTGCCGAGGACACGGTGGAGGAGAAGATTCTTGCCCTGCAGGACCGGAAGCGCAACCTTTCCGACCTGTTGCTGGGAGAGCGTCAGGATCTGGCAGGGCACCTCTCGGTGACCGACCTGGAGCAGATTTTCGGCCATCTCGAGAAGTAGTCCCCCGCGATTGCACAAATCGGTGGCGGGCGCTAAGGTTGTCTCTGCGGGTGTTCAATTTGGCACGGGTGCGCGGCGGGGGGTGCCGGGCCGGCGGGAGGACGGATACCATCCGGTTGCTTTCGGGGATTTCCATGGTTTTCCCGCGTGGTGCGTGGGGGGCGGGGTGCGTGGCGGAAAGGTGTCTTGCCGTTTCGCACGCGGCCCTGCGCGCCGTTCGTGCCACGCCGCTCCGCTCCGCCGCCCTGGCACTGTGCGCCATCCTGCTGGGCGGCTGCGATGAACCCGGCAGCGGGCCCCTGCGGGTGGGCACCAATCTTTGGCCCGGCTACGAACCCCTGTATCTGGCGCGCCAGTTGGACCAATTCAGCACCACCGACGTGCGGCTGGTGGAATATGCCTCATCCACCCAGGTGATGCGCGGATTTCGCAACGGCAGCATCGACGCCGCCGCCCTGACCCTCGACGAAGCCCTGCAACTGGCCGACGGTGGACAGCCCCTGGAAGTGGTGCTGGTGATGGACGCCTCCAGCGGCGCCGACGCCATTGTCGCCCGTCCCGGCATCCGCGACCTGCGCGACCTGGCCGGTCGGCGGGTGGCGGTGGAGGGCACCGGTGTCGGCGGCTACCTGCTGGGCCGGGCCCTGGCCGATGCGGGCATGACCACCGCCGACATTCAGATGGTGCAATTGCCCCCCGAGCAACAGGAGAAAAATTTCCGTTCCGGTCAGGTGGACGCGGTGGTGACCTTCGAACCCACCCTCGGGCGGCTGCGTGCCGCCGGGGCGGTGCTGTTGTTCGACAGTTCCCGCATTCCCGGCGAAATTGTGGATGTGCTGGTGGTGCGTCCGGGAGTGCGCACGCACTTCCAGAGGCAAATCGACAAGCTGCTGTCCGGCTGGTTCCGCGCCTTGTCCTACCTGCACGAACACCCCGCCGAGGCCTCCACATACATGCAGGTGCGTCTCGGCAGTCAGGCGAACGCGCGGGAGCCCGTGCGGGAGGGCGCGGAAGGTAAGGGGAACGGGGTGCCGCAGGCATTGGACGGGATCGTGTTCCCGGACCGGGCCGAGAACCTGTTCCTGCTCAATGGCAAAGCTTCCCCGCTGGTCCGGGTCGTGGAGGACCTGGGTCGGCATATGCGCGAACACCATCTGTTGGTGCGAGGCCGGGATATCCACATGGAATTTCACCCGGGGCCACTGAGGGAACTGGGCACATGATCCGCTGGCGCGGCAGGCGCGTACGCCGGGTCTCCGACCGCTTCAAGCTGCCGCTGCGCGCGGCGGTGCCGCTGATCCTGGTGGTGTTTGCCGTGGTCACCGGCCTTTATGGGCTCAAGCACTACACCGACACCGCCTACCGACAGATAGAGGAAAACGCCAGCCGCAGCCTGCGCTCCGAGATGGGGCGCCTGCAGGAGACCCTCGAGTATCTGCTGCGCACCGACAACCTGGAACAGATTAACCACGAAATGGCGGTGCTGGCCGCAGACCCGGAGGTGACCGACGCATTCCTGGTGGACGACTGGGGGGAACTGGTGGCCGGCATCCGCCGCGACCGTACCCACATGCCACTGGCCGATGTGCTGGCCAACATCCCCCCCCGCAGCCGCCCCCGGCACGCCGAGACCGTGGAGCGGGTGCTGGATACTCTGGGGGGGGCGGTGTATGTCGCCCCGGCTCGTGACCGGGTGGCGGGCATCTATCCGGTGTTTCTGGCCCCCGAAGACGGCGAGTTGCGTCCGTCCCGTGTGGGGCTTTTATTCATCGAAGAGGATATCTCGGTGCGCAAGGCGCTGGAGCGGCGCCAGGTGGAAATCCAGGTTCTGCGCACCAGCGCCTTTCTGCTGTTGCTGGCGGCGTGTCTGTGGTTGTTCTTCCACTATGCGGTGACGCGTCGGGTGGCGCGGCTGGTGGCCGCCACCGCCGATCTGGCGCGTGGCGACCTGGCCACTCGCAGCGGCATCAGCGGCCAGGACGAGATTGGCCGCATGGGGGTGGCCATCGACCACATGGCCGCCCAACTGGAGCATGGCCGCCGCCAGTTGGTAGAGAGCGAGGAGCGCGTGCTGTTGCTGCTCCAGTCCACCGCCGAGGCGATTTTCGGCCTTGATCTGCAGGGCCGGTGCACCTTTTGCAATCCGGCCGCCCTGGAGGCCCTGGGCCTGAACGACGCCAACCAGATGCTGGGCCGCAACGTCCACGCGATGATGCACCACACCCGCGCGGACGGCAGCCCCTATCCGGAGGAACAGTGCCCCGTGCTGGCCACCCTGCGCGAGGGGGTTCCGGTGCATGTGGAGGACGAGGTTCTGTACCGCGCCGACGGCAGCAGATTTCCCGCCGAATACTGGGCCCACCCCATATCCCGCGAAGGCCAGGTGGTGGGGGCCGTGGTCACCTTCCTCGACATCACCCACCGCAGGCAAGTGCAGGAGGCGCTGCGGCGCGCCCATGACGACCTGGAGTTGCGGGTGGCGGAACGCACCCGCGAGCTGGTGACAGCCAACCGTCGTCTGGTGGGAGAAATCGCCGAGCGCGAGCGCATCGAACAGGCCCTGTTGCAGGCCAAATCCGAAGCCGAGGCCGCCAACCACGCCAAGAGCGAATTTCTGTCGCGCATGAGCCACGAACTGCGCACCCCGATGAACGCCATTCTGGGGTTTTCCCAGGTGCTTGAGTCGGACCCCGTGGACCCCCTCACGGAATCCCAGGCCGACAGCGTGCACGAGATCCTGCGCGCCGGGTACCACCTGCTGGAACTGATCAACGAGGTGCTCGACCTGTCGCGCATCGAGGCCGGCCATATGGAGGTGAGCATCGTGCCGGTGGAGGTGGGACCGGCGGTGGCCGATGCGCTGCATCTGGTGGGGCCGCTGGCGGACCGGCACAGTGTTTCCCTGGCGGACCGCACCGGTGCGCAGGGTGACGTGCAGATACTGGCTGACCCCACCCGTCTGCGCCAGGTGTTGCTCAACCTGCTGTCCAACGCCGTCAAGTACAACCGGCCGGAAGGCCGCGTGACCGTTTTTTGCGAGCGCGGCGCGGAGGGCCTGCTGCGCGTAGTGGTGGAGGACACCGGGCTGGGGGTCGGCGAGTCCCAGCAACGGCGGCTGTTCCAGCCCTTCACCCGGCTCACCGACGACTACACCGACGTGGGCGGCACCGGCATTGGCCTGACCATCACCCGCAGGCTGATGGAACTGATGGGGGGGCACATTGGTTTTCACAGCGTGGAGGGGGAGGGCAGCCGTTTCTTTGTGGATTTCCCCCTGGCGGAGAGTGCCGGACACAATATGTCCGCGCCACCCCCCGACTCGTCCGCGGCAACCGTCGGCGGCGAGGGTGACGCCCCCCCCGTGGAAGCCGCATCCGATCTGCGCAAGGTGCTGTATATCGAGGACAATCAGGCCAACATGGAGTTGATGCGCCGCATTCTGGCGCGCCGCGACGACCTGGAGATGATTCCGGCCTCGAACGGTGGCGATGGGCTGGAGGCGGCCTTCGCCCACTGCCCGGACGTGGTGCTGGTGGACATTCACCTGCCGGACATGGACGGTTTCGAGGTGTTGCGCCGCCTGCGCGGGAAGAAGCAAACGTGCCACATTCCGGTGCTGGCCTTTAGCGGGGACACCCTGCCCCACGACGTTCAGAAGGGATTGGACGCGGGTTTTTTCCGCTACCTTTCGAAGCCCACCGACATCCGTTCGATTATGGGGGCGATTGACGCAGCGCTCGGCGTCACAAGTCGATAGCCGCAGCGCCCGGCGTCACCAGCCAATCGCCAGCCGCAACCGTTCCCACGGTCCCACGGGTGATGGGTCCAGCCCGGCGATTCGGGCCGTGACCCGGTTGCGCAGGGGGGGGTGGCGGGCAAAGGTGCGGAATGACCGGTCGCGAAGCAGGGTGAGCAGAGGGTGGGAGGCGTTCCAGAACAGCACCAGTTCGTCCCCCAGCCGCTGCAACTGCTCCGCCCCGGGGCGGGCCCCGCGCTCGAAGGCCGCCAGCCGGGCCGTGGCGGGAGGGCGTCCCGCCAGCAGATCGGGCAGTACCTGTTGCGCCAGGACCTCGGCGTCCACCAGGGCCAGGTTGCGCCCCTGGGCCACGTGCGGGTTCACCGAATGCGCCGCATCCCCCAGCAATACCGCCCCCGGCGCGTGCCAGCGTGGGGTGGTCACCCGCGCGCAAGGGAAAAAGCGCAGCCCGCTCCAGTCGCGGATGGATTCGGTGGCCGCCGCCAAAGGCGGATGGATTTCGCGCAGGCGCCGTCCCAGCCAGGCGATGTCCCCCGCCTCTCGCAGCCGCCGGTGGCGCTCCGGAGTGAGCAGGTAAAAGAAGTAGAGCTGTTGGGGCGACACCGGGAACAGACCGAGGATTTCCCCCCGCCCCAGGTAGTAAAACCCCTCGCCCGCGAAGCCGCCTGGGTGGGGGAGCAGACCGGTGAGATACCCTTCCGGGTAAGCCGTGACCCGTCCCCCCAGGTTGAGGACGCGCCGCACCCGTGAACGGGCACCGTCGGCCCCGGCCACCAGCAGGGTCTCTATGGCATGTTCCGTGCCCGCGTGGCGCAGACGGATTTCGGTAACCCGCCCGTGGTTCCCTTCCCGCAGCAGCCCGGTGACCCGGGCACCGGCCACCACCTGCACCGTGGGCAGGGCCGCCGCGGCCTCCCGCAGCACCTGATCCAGCACCTCCGGCAGGAGCACCAGGGTGGTGGGATGGGGGTGGTCCAGTTCCCGATAATCAAAGCTGCACAGCGGACCGCCCCCGATGCGCCGGAAATGGTACCGGCGGACTTCCGCATGGGCGTGGATCAGTTGGGTCAGTGCGTCCAGCAATCCCATGCGGGCCAGCACCGCAAGGCCGTTGGGCTGCAGGATTTCGCCGCGCGGCGCGGCCGTCGGACGCGGCTGTTTTTCCAGCACGCACACACGGATCCCGGCGCGCCCCAGCAGCACCGCCAGCGCCATCCCGGCGGTGCCGCCGCCCGCCACGGCGACCTGGGTGCGCGTCGGCAGGGGGGAGCGCGAAGGGGCATGCATGGTCAGAAGGGCGCTACGAGCCCTGCGCGCAGCGGAAACCCACGTCGTTCACCCGCCCTTCGGGGGAGAGGAACAGCCGGAACGAGGCGCGGGAGTTGTTGGCCACCACCTCGTTGAACTGGTCGTGGTCGGGAAAATGTCCGGGGCTGGCCCAGGAGTTGCCGCGCAACACCCGGTATTTCTGGCCGAATTTTTCGTCCTTGTGGGTGCTGCCGGGGTAGGGCAGGTACCAGTCGGCGGTCCACTCCCACACGTTGCCGATCATGTCGCGCACGCCGTAGGGGCTGTTGCCACGCAGAAAACTGCCCACCGGCGCGGTATTGTTGCGGGCCACATTGGCGGCCTCCGGGTCGAAGCTGTTGCCCCACGGATAGACCAGGCCAGAGGTACCGCGCGCGGCCTTTTCCCACTGGGCTTCGGTGGGCAGTTCCTTGTGGCCGTCCCAGGCGCAGAAATCACGGGCGTCGTACCAGGTCACATGGGTCACCGGGTGCTGCTCCAGCCCTTGGGGCGGGGTGGACTGGCCGTTCCAGTGGGGCGGCGCCTGGTGGTTGGTGGCTTTCACAAAGGCCGCATAACGGGCGTTGGTCACCTCGTCCTGATCCATGAAGAAGCGCGCCAGGGGAACCGTGCGTTCCGGCCGCTCCGCATCGAACCAGGTGATCATCAGGCCCAGTTCTTCGGCCCGCCCTTCGGTGTCCACCGTGTTGGTGCCCATTACGAACGGCCCGGTGGGGACATCCACCATGCCGGGGGGAGGATTCTTGCAGCCGCTGACGGCGAGGAGGGGGATGAAGGCCAGCAGACAGGTGGCCAGCAGGGACGGACGGGTTTTCATGGTTTTTCCCTCCCGGAGGGGGCGGCGCCGGAATTCGGCGTGGTTGTCGGCGTGGTTGTCGGGGCATTTTTCGGGGCCTCCGCCGCGCAGCGGAAGCCGAACGAGTTGTTGCGGATTTTGGGGGTAAACCGGCTGCGGTTGTAGGTGGGCGCCGAAAGGCCGCAGCCGTAGGACAGGCAGTCGTACCACGAGCCGCCGCGCAACACCTTGTTGATTTCACCGTAGTGGGTGTCGGGAAATTCGTTGCCGGGGTAGGGCAGGTACCAGTCGGCGGTCCACTCCCACACGTTGCCCGACATGTCGTACAGGCCGAAGGGGCTTTTGCCGTTTTCGAAGGAGCCCACCGGCATGGTGTCGCCTGCCTCGCCGTGGGCGGCCCAGCGCTGGGGGGTGTTGGCGCGTTCCAGTTCGAAGTGGTTGCCCCACGGGAAAATGCGCCCGTCGGTGCCGCGTGCGGCCTTTTCCCACTCCAGTTCGGTGGGCAGGCGTTTGCCCTCCCAGCGGCAGAACTCGTCAGCGTCGAACCAACTGACGTACACCACCGGATGCGGCTTCTTGCCGGGGGGGATTTTGCCGTCCTTCCAGTGGCGCGGGGCCACATGTCCGGTGACATTTACAAACCCCTGGTAACGGAGGTTGGTCACCTCGTACAGATCGATGTAAAAGGCCGGCAGATCGACCACATGCTCCGGGGTTTCGTCCAGATTGCCCTTGCCCTCGGTAATCTCCCGGCCGTCGTTGCCAACGGTAACGGGACCGGCGGGGATCAGCGCCATGCGCGCCAGATTGGGGCCGTGGCCCCGGCCCGGCCTGTCGGCGCCGGGGGTGTCGGCCACGGTGAGCAGGGGCAGTTCATGGCTGCCTGCGTGGCATTCGGCGCAATCACCGCGCCCCATGTCTACCCGTGGGCCACTGCCGTCGGGGCCGTGGCAGGCGCCGCAGGCCTCGGCGGACACCGCCGTGAACGGCGTGCCGGGATGAGGGGAGGACATTTTCCCGTCGTCGGCCTGTGCCGTCCACGGAATGGCTGCCAGCAAAACGGCCAGCAGGGCCACAGCCGGAAACGGCATGCCCGAACGCGGCAAAGCGCCCGGCATGTCCCCAGGTATCAGCCAACGGGGCATGTCATTTGCCTTTTCCCAGGGCGGAATCGACGGCATCGCTGTCGGCCTGCTCGGAGGCGGTGACCTTCACGGATTTGGCGCAGCGTACCCCGGAATCGCGAAACCGCCCCTTGGGGTTGAACGAAAAGCGGTAGTTGGCGCGGGACATTTCACCGATCACGGCGGCCAGTTCATCGTCCGGAAAATGCCCTGGAGCGCTGAAGGAGTTGCCCCGGATCACCTTGAACTGTTTGCCGTAGTTGTCGCTCACGAAGGTGCTGCCCGGATAGGGGGTGTACCAGTCCCTGGTCCACTCCCAGGCGTTGCCGACCATGTCCATTACCCCGTAGGGGCTGGCCCCTTCGGGGAACGATCCCACCGGCATCAGCCGCCCCCCCTGGGCGGTGGTGGCCACGTTGGCCACCCCGGCACGGAACTTGTTGCCCCACGGATACAGGCGGCCATCGGTGCCGCGTGCGGCCTTTTCCCACTCCGCCTCGCCGGGCAGGCGCTTGCCGAAGTACTGGCAGACCAGATACGCCTCGTACCAGTTGAGGCCGGTTACCGGGTAGGCGCCCTGACCGTCCGGGTAGCGGTCGTCCGCCTCCCAGCCGTAGGGGGTGCCGAGGGGAATCTCGGTGTCGTTCAGGAACTGGAGGTACTCGGCGTTGGTCATTTCGTTGCGGTCGATGTAGAACGCGGCCAGTTCCGGTTTGTGTTGCGGGGTGGCGTCCGAGTAGAAGGTGTAGGGCAGGCCGTGGGAGGCGGCCTCGCCGTCGTCGGTGCGATCGGTACCCATGATGAAGGGGCCCGCGGGCACCAGCACCATGCCCTTGGGGGGGGAGGTATCGGCGGGGTTCATCCGGGGGGACGCCGCTTCCGCACTGCGCGGCGCGGTGCTGCATGCGGTGCCGGTGGCGGCACAAAGCAGGGCGGCACACAGCAGAAGGGTGCGCAGGGTGGCCGTCTTTGGCGACAGCGGACGGCGGCGGGTTGCAAACATCACGAGAGTCCGTACTCCTTCCAGCGCCGGGTGACCCGTTCCACCACGTCCGCGTCCATGCGGATGGGCGTACCCCACTCGCGGTGGGTCTCCGGCGGCAATTTGTGAGTGGCGTCAATGCCCATCTTGCTGCCCAGTCCGGCCTCCGGACTGGCAAAATCCAGGTAATCAATGGGTGTGTGTTCCACCAGCACTGTGTCGCGGACCGGATCCACGCGGGTAGAGATGGCCCACATCACGTCGTTCCAGTCGCGCACGTTGATGTCGTCGTCCACCACTACGATGAACTTGGTGTACATGAACTGGCGCAGCACGCTCCACAGCCCGAACATGACGCGCCGGGCGTGGCCAGGATACTGCTTGCGGATGGAGATCACCGCCATGCGGTAGGAGCAGGCCTCCATGGGCAGATGCAGGTCCACCACCTCGGGGAACTGCTGTTTGAGCAGAGGCACGAACACGTCGTTGAGGGCCAGGCCCAGGATGGCCGGCTCGTCCGGCGGCCGCCCGGTGTAGGTGCTCATGTAGATGGGATTGCGCCGGTGGGTGATGGCGGTGGCGGTGAACACCGGGAATTTTTCCACCTGGTTGTAATAACCGGTGTGGTCGCCATACGGCCCCTCGTCCGCGTAATCGGTGAGGGACACGTGTCCCTCGATGACAATCTCCGCCGTGGCGGGCACAGTCAGGGGCACGGTCTTGCAGTCCGCCACTTCGATTTTTTTGCCCCGCAACAGGCCGGCGAAGTGGTATTCGCTGAGGGAATCGGGCACCGGAGTGACTGCGGCAATGGTGGTGGCCGGTTCGCACCCCAGGGCAATGGCCACCGGGATCGGGTCGGGTTTTTTCTTGCCGACCCACGCCTGATGGTCCAGGGCGCCCCCCCGGTGGGCCAGCCAGCGCATGATGGCGCGGTTTTTCCCCAGCACCTGCATGCGGTAGATACCCACGTTGATGCGCCCGCCGTCCGGACCACGGGTGATCACCAGCGGCCAGGTGATGAGCGGGGCGGGCTCCCCCGGCCAGCAGCCCATCACCGGCAGGCGCGTCAAATCTACCTGATCGCCGCTGAGCACCACCTCCTGACAGGGGGGGCGCGACACGGTTTTGGGTGGCATGTTCATCATCGCCTTGACCAGCGGCAGCTTGTCGAAGGCGTCCATCATCCCCCTGGGGGGTTCCGGCTGGCGCAGGGAGGCGAGCATCTCCCCCACCTGCCGCAGGCCGCCGGGGGCGATCTCCAGGCCCATTTCGATGCGCCGCACGCTGCCGAACAGGTTGATCAGCACCGGCCAGTCGTACCCCTTGGGGCGCTCGAACAGCAGCGCCGGGCCGTTCCGGGCCAGCACGCGACTGCCGATCTCGGTCATTTCCAGGTGCGGATCGACCTCGGCCGCGATGCGCCGCAATTCCCCCTCTTTTTCCAGACGTTTGAGGAACTCCCGCAGATCGGCGTAGGGCATCAGTTCCCCCCCGTGGCGGGCGAGCCCGGCACCGCACCGGTCAGGGTGCCCAGCAGCAGGGCGGCCAGCACCGCCGCCCCCACCCACACATGGGCGGCGAACAGGCGGAACGCCTCCGGACGGCTGAGTCCCCGGCGTACCCGGGCGCACTGGTAAAGCATTCCGGCGAGGATCACGCCGAGGGCGGCGAAAGTGCTGCCCGGCAACCCCTCGCGCCAGCCCGCCGCCGCCAGCAGCAGGCAGGTGGCGATAAAGCAGGTGCCGATCCACAGCCAGGCGCGTTCGCCGAACAGAATGGCGCTGGATTTCACCCCGGCCTTGCGGTCGTCGTCGATGTCCTGGATGGCGTAGATGGTGTCGTAGCCGATGGCCCAGAAAATGGTGGCGGCGAACAACAGGGCGGGGGTGAGTCCGACGCTGCCGGTGACCGCTGCCCAGGCCATGAAGGTGCCCCAGCCGAAGGCCATGCCCAGAAATGCCTGGGGCAGGCTCACCCAGCGCTTGGTGAACGGATACAGCACCGCCAGCCCCAGACCGCAGGCCGACAGCCACAGGGTCAGACGGTTCAGGTGCAGAATCAGCAGCAGGCTTGTGCCCACCAGCAGGGCAAACACCACCAGCGCGGTGCCGACACCCAATCGGCCATCCGCCAGCGGTCGGGAGCGGGTGCGCTCCACCAGCGGGTCGATGCGCCGGTCGGCCACGTCGTTGATGACGCAACCGGCGCTGCGCATCAGAAACGCGCCCAGGGTGAAGATCGCCACCAGTTTCCAGTCTGGCCGTCCGCCGGACGCCAGCGCCAGCGACCACAGCGACGGCCACAGCAGCAGCAGTGTGCCGTGAGGCCTGCCGATACGCATCAGTTCCAGCACGGCGCGGGCCGTTTGCCACGCAACCCGGGCGCGACCGGGTGCGGCGGGGGCGGACGCGGAATGGTTTACGACCGGGCGGAAACCCAATGGGCAACCCTGACAAAAAAAGGGGGAGAAAACCCGCCCGATGGTACGTTTCGGGGCGCGGCGAGTCAAGGCGACCAGGGGGGGCGCCGCCGCCAGGCAACGGGGCGACAGGGCAGGGGAGCATTTACCGGCGCGGCCGTGGCGTCTATAGTGGTGGCGACCGTGCTGGCACGGGCGTGCGCGGTTGCGGACGCCGATGTTGTCCCCCCACCGCGAGAGGCCCCCTTGATCCGCTTTCGTTACCTGTTTGGAATTGGCCGCGACCTGGACCGCCGTCAGGTCGAGGAGGCGCAGGACATCTATCGCCGCTGCTTCCCCTACGCCCCCGAATACGCGGACCGCATCGGAGAATGGCTGGCGCGTTCACCGCGTCGTGATCTGGAGCCGATCCTGTTGCTGGCCCTGGGGGCGCGTGCAGTGATCGGCTTTAGTTGGGTGATGTATTTCCCCGACCTGCGTTACGCCTACCTGGACTACCTGGCCAGCGATCCGGGACGTTCCGCGCGGGGCATTGGCGGCGCCCTCTACGAGGCCACCCGCGAGGTGCTGCAACAAAAAGGCGCCCGCGGCCTGTTCCTGGAGGCCCCCCACGACGACCCGGAACTGCTCAAGGATCCCTCCCGTGCGCCGGTGAACCACAAGCGCATGCTGTTTTACGAGCGCTACGGGGCCCTGCCGGTGGTCGGTACCGCGTTTGACCGCACCGCCACCACCGCCAACGAAGGCTGGATGACCCACCTGGTGTATGACAGCCTGGGCCGCCGGGCGGAACTGCGCGGTGGCGATGCCCGCAACTTTGTGGGCGCCCTGTACCGGCGCAAATACGGCCTCAACCCGGACAACAAGGTGCTGTCCGGCATCATCGCATCGTTCCGCGACGGCCCGGTGAAGCTGCGCCAGCCAAAGAAGGGCCGGGATGTTGGCGGGGATGCGGGGGACTCCGGGGACGCTGCTTCCAGGCCCGCCAAGGCTTCCGCCAGCAAAACCGTCAAGTCGCCCGCCAAATCGCCCGCCAAAGTGACTGCCAAGGGTGCTTCTGGCAAAGCCTCCGCCACCAAAACCGTCAAGTCACCCGCCAAGGCCCCCGCCGCCAAGGCAACCAAAGGCACCATCGTCAAGCCTCCGGTCGTGGACGTGGTGCGGCGCATCTATCCGGTCAAGCTGGTCACCAATGAGCGGCATTTTTTGCACCACATGCGGGAAAAAGGCTATGTGGAGCGCCCGGTGCGCATGGACGCCGTGTTGCGCGGGCTGGAAGGGCTGGCGGTGGAGCAGGTGCGGCCGCACCACTTTGGCGAAGCGCCCATCCGCGCCGTTCACGCGGCGTCCCTGATCGGCTACATGGCGCGAGCCTCCAGCCGCCTGCAGGCCCGGCAGTTGATCTATCCCACCGTATTCCCCATGCGCCGCCGCCACCGCCCGCCCCGCGAGTTCGAGATGCGCGCCGGATACTACTGTCTGGACACCTTCACCCCCCTGGGGCACAACACCTACGCCGCCGCGCGTTCCGCCGTTGACACCGCCCTCACCGGCGCCAATCTGGCGCTGGACGGCGAGCGCTATGTCTATGCCCTGTGCCGTCCCCCCGGCCACCACGCCGAACCCAATGCCTGGGGCGGTTTTTGCTACTTCAACAACGCCTCGGTGGCCGCCCACCACCTGTCCGCCCACGGCAAGGTGGCGCTGCTGGACATCGACCACCACCACGGCAACGGCAGCCAGCAGATTTTTTACCAGCGCAACGACGTGCTGGTGGTGAACCTGCATTGCCACCCGGATTTCGCCTATCCGTACTTCAGCGGCTTCGCCGACGAACGCGGGGAGGGGGCGGGCAAGGGGTTTAACCGCAACTACCCCCTGCCCCCCGGCACCGGCGACAAGGAGTATCTGAAGGCGCTGGCCGAGGCGCTGCGTGACATCGCCCGCTTCAAGCCGGAATTTTTTGTGGTGTCGGTGGGGTACGACATCATGCGCGGAGACCCCACCGGCTCCTTTGCGGTCACTTCGCGGGGGATGCGCAAAATCGGTGAACAGTTGGCGGCGTTGCGCCTGCCTACCCTGCTGGTACAGGAAGGGGGATATTCCCTGAGCAACCTGCGTCAGGGTTCACGCGCCTTCATCACCGGCCTGACCAGTATTTGGTAACCGCCACGGACCCCGGAGGGCGCGGCTCCCGGCGGCAAAAGATGCGGACGGAGCAATGGCGGGTGCCGGGTGCGATGCGTCGATTTGTGATATTATACCGGGCCGGTATCCCGTTGTTCTGCCGTTTATCCGTGTAGTCGTCGCGATCCGTTAGAACCAACCCAGCCATCCCGTTTGTCCCCTGTGACTGGAGCCGTTCCGTGACCATCGGCATTGTTGTCTTCCCCGGATCCAACTGCGACCACGATGTGGAGCATGTGATCGGGCGTGTGTGCGGGGCCAAAACCCGCTTTCTGTGGCACAAGGAAACCAGCCTGGAGGGGATCTCCGCCGTGGTGTTGCCGGGTGGATTTTCCTACGGCGATTACCTGCGCTGCGGCGCCATCGCCCGTGTCAGCCCGATCATGGAGGAGGTTCGCCGTTTCGCCCGCCAGGGACGTCCGGTGGTGGGCATCTGCAACGGCTTTCAGGTGCTGGTCGAGGCCGGCATCCTGCCCGGCGCCCTGGTGCGCAACGCCAGCCTCAATTTTATCTGTCGCCCGGTCTCCCTGCGCGTCGAGCGTACCGATTCCCCTTACACCACCGGCTACCTGGAGAGACAGGTGGTGAACTTCCCGATCGCCCACGCCGACGGCAATTTTCAGGCCGATGCGGAAACCCTGCGGCGTCTGGAAGGCGAGGGGCGGGTGGCGTTCCGCTACTGCGCCCCCGACGGGCGTGTGGACCCCGCCGCCAACCCCAACGGCAGCCTTGGCAACATTGCCGGCATCTTCGGCACCACCCGCAACGTGCTGGGGCTGATGCCCCACCCCGAACGCAACGCCGAAGGTGCGCTCGGCGACGCCAGCGGGAGGCCGTTTTTTGCCGGTCTGCTCAACCACCTGGCAGAGGTCACCGCATGAGCATGGAACCCGCCGTCACCCAGGAGCTGGCCGCCGAATACGGCCTGACGGGCGAGGAATACGAACGCGCCCGGCGCATTGTCGGGCGCGACCTGACGTGGACCGAATTGGGTATTTTTTCGGTGATGTGGAGCGAACACTGCTCCTACAAAAGCAGCCGCGTCCATTTGAAACGCCTGCCCACCACCGGTCCCCAGGTGGTGCTGGGGCCGGGCGAGAACGCCGGGGCGGTGGACATTGGCGACGGCCTGTGCGCGGTGTTCAAGATGGAATCCCACAACCACCCGTCGTTCATCGAGCCGTTCCAGGGCGCGGCCACCGGCGTGGGCGGCATCCTGCGCGACGTGTTCACCATGGGCGCGCGCCCGGTGGCGTTGCTCAACTCCCTGCGCTTCGGCCCCCTGTCGCGCCCCAAAAACCGTTACCTGTTCTCCCGCGTGGTGGCCGGCATCGCCCACTACGGCAACTGCGTGGGGGTGCCCACGGTGGGGGGAGAGGTCTACTTCAACGACATCTACAACCAGAACTGTCTGGTCAACGCCATGTGCGTGGGCATCGCCCGTTCCGACCGCCTGTTCCTGGGCCAGGCCAAGGGGGTGGGCAACCCGGTCATGTACGTGGGGGCCAAGACCGGCCGCGACGGCATCCACGGCGCCACCATGGCCTCCGAGGAGTTCGGCGAGAACGACGAAAAGCGCCCCACCGTGCAGGTGGGCGATCCGTTCACCGAAAAGCTGCTCATCGAAGCCTGCATGGAACTGATGGCGGGCGACTACATCGAGGGCATCCAGGACATGGGCGCCGCCGGCCTCACCAGCTCCTCGTGCGAGATGGCCAGCCGCGCCGGTACCGGCGTGGAGATGAATCTCGACCTCATCCCCTGCCGCGAAGAGGGCATGACCCCCTACGAAATGATGCTCTCCGAGAGCCAGGAGCGCATGCTGCTGGTAGCCCGCCCCGGCTACGAGGGAAAGGTGCGCGAAATTTTCGAAAAATGGGATCTGGAAGCCGCCGTGGTCGGTCGGGTGACCGACGACGGCATGCTGCGCCTGTTGTTTCAGGGGCGCACCGTGGCCGAGATTCCCGCCCACCCGCTGGCCGAGGAGGCGCCGCGCTACGAGCGCCCCATGGCGGTGCCGGATTACCTCGATGCCTTGCAGGGGTTCGACCCGTATTCGCTGGCCGAGCCCAAGGACATGGGCGCGGTGCTCAAGGCGCTGTTGGCCTCCCCCACCATTGCCAGCAAGGAGTGGGTGTACCGCCAGTACGACCACATGGTGCAGGTGAACACCGTGGTGGCGCCGGGTTCCGACGCCGCCGTGCTGCGCATCCGCAAGGACGGGGAGGACACCGGCCGTTACCTGGCCCTCACCACCGACTGCAACAGCCGCTACGTGATGCTCAACCCCTACACCGGCGCGGCGCTGACGGTGGCGGAATGTGCGCGCAACGTGGTGGCCTCCGGGGCGCGCCCCCTGGGCATTACCGACTGCATGAATTTTGCCAGCCCGGAACGCCCCGAGGTGATGTGGCAGTTCGCCATGGCCGTGGAGGGCATCACCGACGCCTGCGTGGCCCTGGACACCCCGGTGGTGTCGGGCAATGTCTCACTCTACAACGAGACACTTGGTTTGGGTATTTACCCCACCCCCACCATCGGCATGGTGGGGCTGATCGAAAACGGCCGTCAGCCGGTAACGGCGGATTTCAAGGACGATGGCGACATCATCGTGCTGGTGGGCACCACCAACGACGATCTGGGGGGCAGCGAATACCTGGCGGTGTGGCACAGCCGGGAACTGGGCATTCCGCCGCAACTGGATCTGGCGATGGCGCGCCGCACCAACGACGCGGTGCTGCGCCTGATGGACACCGGCTGCGTGAAAAGCTGCCACGACGCCGCCGAAGGCGGGCTGGCAGTGACCCTGGCGGAAAGCGCCATTGCCGGCGGCATTGGTTGTCAGGTGGGGCTGGATTCCCGCGGGGTGCTGCGCCGTGACGCGGTGCTGTTTGCCGAAAGCCCGTCGCGTTTCGTGCTCACCGTGGCCCCCGCCAACCGGGATATAATGGCCGAGACACTGGGCGAGAGCGGCGTGCCGTTCGCCGAAATCGGCTGGGTGCGCGGTGACCGGGTGCAGATGGGTATCGACCGCAAGCTGACCGTGGACGTGTCCCTGGCGGAGCTTGCCGCCGCCTGGCGGGACGCCATTCCCCGGGCGCTGGAGGGTGGAAACACACCGTGAACGGCTGTACTTTTACCCCCGAGGAACTACGCCACGACAAGCCCCGCGAGGAGTGCGGCGTGGTGGGCATCTACAACCACACCGAGGCGGGCAATCTGGCCTATTTGACCCTCTACGCCCAGCAGCACCGGGGCCAGGAAGGGGCGGGCATCGTTACCCTGAACGGCAGTGAGTTCCACGCCGTCAAGGGGCAGGGGCTGGTGCCGGACATTTTCAACCACGCCCGCCTGCAGGAACTGCCGGGCAACTATGCCATTGGCCACAACCGCTATTCCACGGCGGGCGGGGCAGGGCTCAAAAATGTCCAGCCGCTGGTGGCAGGCTCGGCCCTGGGTACCATCGCCATGGCCCACAACGGCAACCTCACCAACGCCGACCTGCTGCGCACGCGGCTGATCGACGAGGGGGCCATCTTCCAGTCCACCATCGACAGCGAAGTCATCCTGCATTTGATTGCGCGGTCCCGCGAGCGCAGCTTTCCGCGCCGCATCATTGACGCGTTGGCCCAGGTCAAGGGCGGTTTTTCGCTGATTTTCCTCACCGAAAACAGTCTGGTGGGGGTGCGCGATCCCCACGGCTTCCGCCCCCTGTCCCTGGGGCGCTTCGTGGATGGCGGCTATGTGCTGGCCTCCGAAACCTGCGCCTTCGACCTGATCGGCGCCCGCTTCGTGCGCGACATCCGCCCCGGTGAGATGGTGGAGATCACCCGCGAGGGGGTGTCCACCTGCATGCCGTTCCAGTTGCACGAAGGGGCCTTCTGTATCTTCGAATACGTCTACTTCTCGCGCGTGGACAGCGTGATCGGCGGCCATTCGGTGTGGATGGTGCGCAAGAATCAGGGGCGGTTTCTGGCCAAGGAGAGCCCGGCGGAGGCCGACGTGGTCATCCCGGTGCCGGACTCCGGCGTGGCCACCGCCATGGGGTTTGCCGAGGAATCGGGGATTCCCTACGAAATGGGGCTGATCCGCAACCACTACGTGGGGCGCACCTTCATCGAACCCCAGAGTTCAATTCGCCACTTCGGCGTGAAGATCAAGCTCAACCCGGTGCGCGAGGTGATCGAGGGCAAGCGCGTGGTGGTGGTGGACGATTCCATCGTGCGCGGCACCACCAGCCGCAAGATCGTGGAGATGGTGCGCAAGGCGGGGGCCGCCGAGGTGCACATGCGCATCGGTTCCCCCAAAATCATCTCGCCCTGCTTTTACGGCATTGATACCCCCACGCGGGAGGAACTTATCGGTTCCTCGAAAAACGCCGAGGAGATTCGGGCCTACCTGAGCGCCGACTCCCTCGGATACCTGAGCGAGGAGGGGCTGCTGGCTGCCTCTCCCAAGCTGGGTGGATACTGCACTGCCTGTTTCAGCGGTCGCTACCCGGTGAGCGTGGCGTTCGATCAGCCGCGCCAACCGCAGTTGTTCTAGGGGGCGCTCCGGGAAGAGACCTGGGTAAGGGGAGCCGGGGAGATGACTCTCCGGAGGAGATAATTCCGGGGGGATCATAATGCCCCCCCTGCACGCGGCCGGACCGGTTTCCCTTTCCGGCCGTGGGGGAGACCATGGGCTACACACCGAATTCACCCCAGGCGCCGGGGCATGGACCCAGCGCGCGCCGTCGTCGCGGCGACCCCGCCGAAGCCGCCCGCCAGTGGGAAGAACTGATGACGCGCTTGGGCGACCTGCGCACCAACCACAACGACGACCTGCTGCGGGGCCTGCTCACCACCGTCTGCAATTTTTTCGAAAAGCCGGCGGAACGGCGCGACCTGAAGATGGCCCATCTGGCCCTCAAGGAGTCGCGCCAGGCGCTGGAGGTGTTCTCCCGCTACCGGCATGTGCCCAAGGTGAGTGTGTTCGGCTCCGCCCGCACCGACCCCGACAACGCAGACTACCAACTGGCCAAGGATTTTGCCCGCAACATCGCGGCGCACGGCTACATGGTCATCACCGGTGCCGGGGGCGGCATCATGGAAGCCGCCAATGCCGGGGCCGGTACCGACATGAGCTTTGGCCTGAATATCGACCTGCCGTTCGAGCAGGAGTCCAACCCGTACATCGCGGGCGACCCCAAGCTGATGCAGTTCCGGTTTTTCTTCACCCGCAAGCTCTACTTCATGAAGGAGACTTCGGCCCTGGCCCTGTTTCCGGGCGGTTTTGGGACTCTGGACGAGGGGTTCGAAGCCCTCACCCTGATCCAGACCGGCAAGAGCACCCCCATGCCCATCGTGCTCATGGAACACGAGGGGGGGAGCTACTGGAAGGAGTGGTGCGACTATCTCAACGACCACCTGCTCGCGCGCGGCATGATCCGCCACGACGACCTGGACCTGTTCCGCGTCTGCCACACCGTGGAAGAGGGGGTGGATGAAATTCAGCAGTTTTTCCGCGTGTTCCACTCCGCGGTGCGCACCCGCGACGGCGTGATCATCTGGCTGTGGCGCGCCCTGGAGCCGGAAGAGGTAGCCCTGCTCAACGAGACCTTTTCCGACCTGATGGGCGGCAAAAAACTGCGCCAGCCGTTTTCCCCCGCCAAGCAGATGTCCGACACCGAGATGGACGTGATGAGCTTTATCGAGGTGCCCATGGACCACCGCCACCAAGGGCGGCTTCGGCAGTTGATCAACGTCATCAACAAGCTGTAACCGCCGTGGGCACGGCTGGCGGTAAACCTAGCGGCAAATTGTCCGCCAAATTTGCCGCCCCGGTGGCCGAGGTGCTCAAGGTACTGGCGGAATTGTACCCGGATGCCGAATGCGCCCTGACCTACCGCAACCCCTATGAATTGCTGATCGCCACCATCCTGTCGGCCCAGTGTACCGATGCGCGGGTGAACCAGGTCACCCCGGCCCTGTTCGCCCGCTTTCCCACCCCGGAGGCCATGGCGGCGGCCGGGCTGGAAGACATCATCGACCTGATCCGCTCCACCGGCTTTTTCAACAACAAGGCCAAAAACATCCTGACCTGCTGCCGCGACCTGGTCACCCGCCACGATGGACAGGTGCCGGACACCCTGGAGGAACTGGTCAAGCTGGCCGGGGTGGGCCGAAAGACCGCCAACGTGGTGCTGGGCAACGCCTTCGGGGTGCCGGGAATCACCGTGGACACGCATCTGGGAAGGGTGTCGCGCCGCCTCGGACTGACCCGGCACGACGACCCGGTGAAGGTCGAGCACGACCTGATGAAGCTGATCCCAAAGGACCAGTGGACGGTTTTTTCCCACCGCGTGATCCACCACGGCCGCGCCCTGTGCGCCGCCCGTAAACCCAAATGCCAGGCCTGTCCCCTGTCCGGGGTGTGTCCGGCGGCCTGGAACTAGGTGCTTGTCGTCCGCCACCCTCGCCCCCTGCGCTTGACCTTTCGGGCGATTCCGGTCACCTTCTTGAAACCGGACGCCGTGCGGGGAGGCGCAGTTGCAGATTGCAAAGGGGAGGGGATTTTTCCATGAATACCGTCGTTATCGTCACCTTGGTGGTCCTGGTCCTGCTGATCGGCT
The DNA here is from genome assembly GCA_029858285.1 of Nitrospirota bacterium. GTDB lineage: Bacteria > Nitrospirota > JACRHL01 > JACRHL01 > JACRHL01 > JAOUFN01. Next base: position 109,917 of record JAOUFN010000004.1, read on the forward strand.
ACACGGTGGCCATCTTCAATCGTCTGGTGGCCCTGGCCAACCGCTACAAGAACGCCTTTGCCCAGATCGAGGTGCAACTCAAGCGGCGCTACGACCTGATCCCCAATCTGGTGGAGGTGGCCAAGCGCTACCTGAAACACGAGCAGGAAACCCTTACCGCCGTGATCGAGGCCCGCAACCAGGCCATGGCGGGGCTTAAAGGTGCCGCCAGCCACCCCGGAGATCCACGTGCCATGCAGGCGCTGGGCGGCGCCGAAGGGGCGCTGGTCGGGGCCATGGGGCGTCTGAACGTGGTGATGGAGGCCTATCCGGACCTCAAGGCCAGCCAGAACATGATGCAACTGACCGAGGAGATCACCTCCACCGAGAACAAGGTGTCCTTTGCCCGTCAGGCCTTCAACGACCAGGTGATGGAATACAACACCTACCGGCAGTCGTTTCCCCAGGTCATGCTGGCGCCGATCTTCGGGCATGCTGCCGATGCCGCGCTGCTGGAATTTGCCGACAGCGCCCGGATACAGGCCGCACCCAAAGTCTCGTTCTAGCCGCCCCGCGCGGCCCCGGGCGGGGATTTTTCCATGGATTTTTTCGAGGCCCAGGAGCAGAGCCGCGCCTCCACCACCCGGCTGGTGTTGTTGTTCGCGCTGGCCGTGCTCACCTTGGTGCTGCTCACCGTGGTGTCGGTGGGGGTTTTTGTGGCCTATCTGGAGGGCTATGGCACGCCGTCTCCCCAGACTGTGCTGGCCGCCCTGCCACCCCTGCGGGTGGCGGAAATCGCCGCCGCCGTGCTGGTAGTGGTGCTGGCGGGAACCCTTTACAAAATGGCCGTCCTCTCCGGCGGTGGCCGCGTGGTGGCGGAGAATCTGGGCGGGGTGCGCGTCTCCCGCGACAGTAGCGACACGGACTTGCTCCGGCTGTTGAACGTGGTGGAGGAGATGGCCATTGCCAGCGGCACCCCGGTACCGCCGGTCTACCTGCTGGAGCATGAATCCGGCATCAACGCCTTTGCCGCCGGATTCTCCCCGCGGGATGCGGTGATCGGCGTCACCCGGGGGGCGGTTCGGGAGCTTTCGCGGGAACAACTACAAGGGGTTATCGCCCACGAGTTCAGCCATATCCTGAATGGTGACATGCGCCTCAACCTGCGCCTGATGGGGGTGCTGCACGGCATTCTGGTGGTGGGCTACCTCGGTCGCGGCGTGCTGCGCTCCATACGCACCACAACCCGCTCCCGGAGCCGCCGGGGTGGTGGCGGCGGCCCGTTGGTACTGCTGGCGCTGGCGCTGCTGGTGATCGGCTACGGCGGAGTGTTTTTTGGCAATCTGATCAAGGCTGCCGTCAGTCGCCAGCGGGAATTTCTGGCGGACGCCTCGGCGGTTCAGTTCACTCGTGATCCCGGCGGCATTGCCGGGGCTCTCAAGCGCATCGGCGGACTCGCGTCGGGGTCATTGATCAGCAGTTCTTCCGCCGCCGAGGCCAGCCATCTGTTTTTCGGTGCGGGCCTTGCCAGTTGGTTGGGGATGCTGGCTACCCATCCACCGCTGGAGCAGCGTATCCGCCGCATTGACAGCCGCTGGGACGGCAAGTTTGACGCCCGCCCGCCCCGTTCCGCCCATGACGGGAAACCGGGGGAGGGGGGCGCTGTGGAAAACGCTGTGAGCATACCTGTCAATGCGCCTGTGGACATGCCCGTGGACATGCCTGTGGGCATGTCTGTGGGGAAGATTGTTGACCGGTCTGTTGGTGATTCTGTTGACAGTGTTGTGGGCGGCGCCATGCTGGCTGCGGTGGTGGCCAGCGCCGCGCACATCGGGCAGGTGGGGCGCCCCGGTGGTACATCGCTGAACGCCGCACGGGCGCTACTGGAGCGCATTCCGCCGGTGGTGCGCGCCGCCTGTGCAGAGGCGGGCACGGCGCGGGTGGTGGTCTGCTCCCTGCTGCTGGACCCGGATGCGGTCACCCGCAGCCGCCAGCTCCTGCGCATGGAAGAATACGGCGGCGGCGCCTTTACCGCGCTGGCGCAGAAGCTCCAGCCCACACTATCCGGCATGCCGCCGGAGTTGCGCCTGCCGGTGCTGGACCTGGCCCTGCCCGCACTGCACGGCATGTCCGATTCCCAGCGTAGGTCCTTCGCTCGGCACCTGAAGGATTTGGCCGAGACGGACGCCCACACCTCGGTGTTCGAGTGGGTGGTGCAGACCATTGCCGGACGCTATCTGGAGGCCCAGGGGAGGCGTTCCCTGCCGATGCGAGACCGCAATCAGCCAATGTCCCGCGCCCGTGAGCCGATTGCCGTGCTGCTGTCAGCTTTGGCCCACGCCGGGGCCGTGGCCGGAGAGGAAGATGCGGGCGGCGTGGCGGCGCGGGCCTTCGAGGCGGGCGCCATGCAGTTGAACGTGGCGGGACTGGCCCTGCTGCCGACGGAAGAGGTGAACGGGGAGCGGCTGGCCATGGCGCTGCGGGCGCTGGAACCCTTGGCCCCCCACGACCTGCGCCGCCTGCTGGAGGCGTGTGCCGCGTGCATCCATGCCGATCGGCTGCAACGCGCAGAAGAGGTGGAACTGTTGCGCGCCGTGTGTGCCGCCCTGGAGTGTCCGCTGCCGGCGCTGACCAGTGTGTAGGGGGGGGCACCGGGCCTGGAGGAGCCCTTTACATCAGGCGGTCCGTTGGCCCTCGCACCATTCACGCCACAGGCCGCGCAAGGTCGCCTCGAAATCCCCGGTAAAGGTTTTTCCGTTGCACAGGGGCGAACTGGCCACCCGCTGGCGCAATTCTCGGCGCAGGGTTTCCAGCCGTTGCGGGTCGGTGGCCAGCGCGGCGGCGATGCGCACATAGTCTGACTGCGTGGGAGCGATCAGCTCCTCCAGCCCCAGCGTGGTGAGCAGGCTCACCCCCACCCGCCCCATGTGCCGGTCTCCCGCCAGCACCACCACCGGAACTCCCATCCACAGGGCCTCGCAAGTAGTGGTGGTGCCGTTGTAGGGGAAGGTGTCCAGAGCAATGTCCATATGGCGATACATATCCAGGTGGTTGGTCAGGACTGGCACCATATCGACCAGTTCCAGCCGGTCTTCCCCGATACCGGCATGTGCGAACCACTCCAGCAGGGTATCGCGACCGGCACGGGTGACCACGGATCGCGCCTTGATCAGCATGCGGGAATTCGGAACGGCCTGCAGCACCTCGGCCCACGTTGCCACCAGCCGCGGATTCAGCTTGGGAAAGTTGTTGAAGGATCCGAACGTGATGTGACCACCTTGCACGGATGGCGGAGGCGCCGGGTCGGGGGCGTCCCTGGGTGGCCGGTAACACAGAAAGGCGCCCGGCAACCGCACCAGGGTTTCGCTGCAATGGGCTTCGGCACCCGGGGGGTCGGCCCGCGCATCGGTCAGCCGGTAGTCAATGGCGTCCAGCCCGGTAGTCATGGGGCTTCCCAGGTAGGTGACCTGCACCGGGGCAGGCGACAGGGCCATCACGTCCAGTCGACCGTGGGGAGAGTTACCGGCCAGGTCGATGAGGATGTCCACACGCTCGGCGCGGATGGACGCGGCAGCCTGCGCCGCGTCCATCCGGCCAATGTCTACCCAGTGACCGGCCAGGGAGCGCAGACGGCTCGTCACCTGGTCCTCCCGGTAGGCGGTGTTTGAATAACAGCAGACCGTGAAGCGGGAGCGGTCGTGGTGAACGAGGATGTTTTCCAGGAAGAAAGCCACCGCGTGGGTGCGAAAGTCCGGGGAGAGATAGCCGATTGTCAGGCGCCGCTCCGGTGCGGGGCCATTGCGGTACGGCTCTGCTTCGGGAGGCCGCGGGAAGTAGTTCCGGACCAGTTCCTCGGCTTGCGCGCGAACCGCCACGGGATCGAGGTCGGAGCGATAAACCAGCGCCCACAGCAGGGGTTCCCCGATCGCCCAATCCCCGGGGAACTGTTGCGCCGCCCGTTGGTAGAGCGCCATGGCCTGTTCGGCGTGCGCCAGCCTCTGGTGGGTCTGGGCCGCCAGTAACAACGCGGTGACATCGTCCGGGTTTTCCGCCAGGGCTCTTTCCACCAGGGGGAGTGTCTTGTCGTGCTGGTTACCGCTCAGGCAGGCCCGTGCCAGTTCCAGACGGTTGGCCACACGCTCGGGGTGGGTTTCCAGCAACCGGGTATACGTTGTCGCCGCGGCGTCATATTGCCCGTCCTGCTGCAGGGCCTTGCCGAGTACCTCCCGCCATTGTGGCGTGTCGGGATTTGCCGTAGCCGCCGCTTGCAGATGCGGGAGGCTGTCGGTAGCCCTTCCGGCGGAGAGCAATGCCCGGCCCAGTTCAAACCGGATCGGGGCTGCATCCGGCGCCAGGGCGGCCGCCCGCTCCAGATGGTGGATGCCTGCGGCAATGTCTCCCGCCTGGCACAGGGCCGCCCCCAGAAAAGCGAGCACGTCGGGCAGATTGGGGTGAATGCGGAGGGCCTGTTCGAATGCCCGTACGGCTCCCGCCGTATCGCCGAGGGCCGTGCGGCTTTGACCCAGGTTGATGTGTGCCTCGAGCAGGTCGGGGCGGGCGGCGATGGCGCGTTCGAATTGGGCGATGGCCTCTGCCTGCTGCCCCCGTCGGGACAGGACCATCCCCGTCCAGTACAGCGCGTTGGGATGGTTGGGGGTGAGGTCCAGTTCCCGCGCAAAAGCGGCGGCTGCCTGTTCGTCCCGCCCGGCGAAAAAACAGGCAATGCCCAGGGGCAGGTGCAATCCTGGTCGATCCGGCACGGCCCGGGCCGCCGTTTCCAGCAGGGGGGCGGCCTCGGCGGCCCGGCCACACTGGAGCAGCATGATCCCCAGTTGGTGGCTGACTGCCGGATCGCCGGGGCGCGCTGCGAGGGCCTGGCGGCAGACCTTTTCCGCGTCGACGAGATTGCCTTCGCGCTGCAGGCGCAGCGCCTGTTGCAGCGCGTCCTCCATCGGGCGATTACTCGATCACGTCGCTCTTGAGGTACAACTCCTTGAGCTGTTTGGCGTCCACCTTCGACGGGGCCTCGGTGAGCAGGCAAGTGGCCTTCTGGGTCTTGGGGAAGGCGATCACGTCGCGGATGGAGGTGGCCCCCGCCAGCAACATCACCAGGCGGTCCAGGCCAAAAGCCAATCCGCCATGGGGTGGGGCACCGCTCTCCAGGGCGTTCAGCAGGAAACCAAATTTGGCGGTTGCCTCCTCCGCGCCAATGCCCAGAAGTCCGAAGATGCGTCGCTGCATGGCCATGTCGTGGATACGGATTGATCCGCCGCCGATCTCGGTGCCGTTCCACACCAGATCGTAAGCCAGGGAGCGTACCTTTACCGGTTCGGTGTCGAGCAGGGCCAGGTCGTCCGGATGCGGGGCGGTGAACGGATGGTGCAGGGCCAGGTGGCGCTTCTGTTCCCCGTCGTACTCCAGAAGCGGAAAGTCTACCACCCACAGTACCTTGTGCCCGGCGTTGTCCAAAAGCCCAAGCCGCGCCCCGATGTGCAGACGCAGGTTGGCAAGGGTGTCGTTGACCACCTGAGGGCGGTCGGCGATGAACAGCATCAGATCGCCGGGCTCGGCGGCCAGCGCTTTGACCACCTTGTCCAGGGTCTCCGGGGAGAAGAATTTGACGATCGGCGATTCCAGGCCGGTCTTGGTCACCTTGATCCAGGCCATCCCCTTGGCCTTGTAGGTCTTGCAGAACTCGGTCAGATCGTCCAGGTCCTTGCGCGAGGAATCGGCCATGGTCTTGGCATTCATGCCCTTGACCATGCCGCCGGATTCGATGGCGCCCTTGAACACCATGAAATCACAGCCGCTGGAAACGGTGTCGGTAAGGTCCACCAGTTCCAGCCCGAAGCGGGTGTCGGGGCGGTCGATACCGTAGCGGCTGACGGCTTCGGCATAGGTCATGCGCGGCAACGGCTCCGGCAGGTTGATGCCCCGCACCTCGTGGAAGATGGTGCGGATCATGCCCTCGGCCAGGTCCATCACCGATTCCCGGTCCACGAACGACATTTCCATGTCGATCTGGGTGAACTCGGGCTGGCGGTCGGCGCGCAGGTCCTCGTCGCGGAAGCACCGGGCGATCTGGTAGTAGCGGTCCATACCCGCGACCATTAGCAACTGCTTGAACAACTGGGGCGACTGGGGCAGGGCGAAGAACATGCCGGGGTTGGTGCGGCTGGGCACCAGGTAATCGCGAGCCCCCTCCGGGGTGCTGCGGGTCAGGAAAGGTGTTTCCACATCGATGAACCCCCGGGTATCCAGATAGTCGCGCACCGTGCGCACCACGCGGTGGCGCAGCATCAGGTTTTGCTGCATGGACGGGCGGCGCAGGTCCAGATGGCGGTTGGCCAGCCGCGATGCCTCGCCGGCCTCCACCTGATCGTCAATGGGGATGACCGGGGTTTTGGCGGTGGAAAACACCGTCAGTCCGGTGACCGCTATCTCGATGGCGCCGGTGGCCAGGTTGCCGTTTTCTGTTTCCGGCGGACGGTGGCGCACCGTGCCTTCCACCCGGATGACGAATTCGGAGCGAAGGGAATGGGCCTTGTCGTGCATCTCGCCCGCCCCCTCCGGATTGAACACCACCTGGGTGAGTCCGTAGCGGTCGCGAAGGTCCACGAAAATCAGTCCGCCATGATCGCGGCGGCCATGCACCCAGCCGCACAGGGAGACACTTTGCCCCTCGTGCTCCTCGCGCAGTTCGCCGCAGGTATGGGTACGCCAGTGAGTAGCCAGGGAGTCGCTCATGCGCCCTTCCTCGTTTGGGTTTTTTTCTTGCGCGGCGCCGCAGGGGCGCCCGCGTTGGTGGGCTTGCGCACCCGCTTCGGGGCAGGGTTTCCGGGCTTGTTTCCGGCCTGGCTTTCGGGCTTGGCCTTGGGTTTTTGCCTGGGCCTTGCTTTGGGTTTTGGCTTGGGCCTGGCCTTTTCGGGCCCTGCCTCGATCAGTTGGCCGAGGCGTTTCACCTCGGTTTCGGTCAGCACCCGGTAAGCCCCCGGCACCAGATCGCCCACGATCAGGAAGGCATAGCCCACGCGTTTGAGCTTGAGCACCGTGTGCCCCACGTGCTCGAACATGCGCCGCACCTGGCGGTAGCGCCCTTCGTGGATGATCACCTCCAGCCAGGCGTTGGTGCGGGTGGTCTCCAAAAGGCGTACCTCGGCGGGGGCGGTGCGCCGCCCCTCCAGCGGAACGCCACGGGCAAGCAGGTCCATGGCCTTCGGGCTCGGTACCCCTTTGGTCTTCACGTGGTAGCGTTTGGGGATGCCGGTGCGGGGATGCATCAGACCGTGCGCCAGATCCCCGTCGTTGGTGACCAGGATCAACCCTTCGGTGTCCAGGTCCAGCCGCCCCACGGTGAACAGGCGTCCCGGCATGCGTTCGAAAAACTCCGCCACCGTCGCCCGTCCCGGCATGAGGGCGCCGCTGGTCAGTACGCCGCGCGGCTTGTAGAACAGGTAGTAGGCCTTGGCCTCCTCAGCCAGGGTTACCAGCTTGCCACGCACCTTGACATGGTCGCGGTCCGGGTCGGCCTTGTCGCCCAGTTGTGCGACCTTGCCGTTGATGGTGACCTCGCCTTCGGCGATCAGCACCTCCACCTGGCGGCGTGACGCGATACCGGCGCGGGAAAGGAGTTTCTGGAGGCGTTCCTGCATAAGCGGGGTATTGTACGGGAATGACCCCGATATTTGCAGCGACCGGGGCCGAATGCAGGGAGCGGGGGGTAAAATAATCGAAAAAAAAGGGCCGGGAGTGGGTACACTCCCGGCCCTCGCGGAAAACCTGAGCGGGTTTTGCCGTTAGGCCTGCGCCTGAGCGGAGGTGGCACCCGCCTTCTTGGCGGCGGCCAGGGCGGCGTCGTAATCCGGATGCTCGGTCATTTCCTTGACGATCTGCTGGTACGCAATCTTGTTGTTCGCGTCCACCACGAAGATCGCGCGCATGTCGAGGTTGTGCTCCTTGATCAGCACGCCGTACTTTTTGCCAAAATCACCGGTCTTGTAGTCCGACAGCACTTCGACCTTGTCGATGCCGGCGGTCTGGCAGAAGCGGTTGCCCGCGAACGGCAAATCCATGGAGATGGTCAGGATCTGGGCGTTCGACAGCTTGGCGGCCTCTTCGTTGAAGCGGCGGGTCTGTGCGTCACAGACCGGGGTGTCCAGGGATGGCACGGAGGAGATGATCCGCACTTTGCCGTTCCACTTGCTGCTGTTGATGTCTTCCAGGCCCTTGCGGACGGTGAACTCGGGGGCGGCGTCGCCGACCTTCAGTTCCGGTCCGAGCAGGGTGAGGGGGTTGCCCTTGAGGGTTGCTACGCCGGTGCGCTCTTGTGCCATGTCAATACTCCCCATTGACGGGTTAAATGGAAGCCACGGGGAATCATTGAATTAAATGCCCCACGGCACGGTTCTGTCTGCGATGTGGTCCATCATATGGGGCGTTACGGAGGCTGCGCAAGGGGGACTGTGCGAAGAGTTGCACACTTTTTTTGCGCCGCCCCCCCCCACCAAGCCGGAACGCTCAGGCCAGCAGGTAGACGATAGTGGCCGACAACAGCAGCCGGTAGACGACAAAAACCGTCAGCGAATGGCGCAGGATATAACGCATGAAAAAGGCGATGCACAGGTAGGCGCACGCCGCCGCCACCACAAAGCCGCTCAGCAGCGGCAGCAATCCCACGCCGTTGCCGCCGTGCAGCGCCACTTCCACACCGTGCAGCAAACTGCCCGCCGTGATGACCGGCACACTGAGCAGAAACGAAAAGCGTGCCGCCGCCTCGCGGGTGAACCCCAGGGCCATTCCGGCGGTCATGGTGGCGCCGGAGCGGGACACCCCCGGAACCAGGGCGCAGGCCTGGGCGATGCCGATTAGCAGGGCGGCGCGCCAGCCCACAGCGTCCACTCCGCGCAGGCGCCGCCCCAGTCGGTCGGCAGCGAACAGCAGCAGGCCAAAGACCGCCAGAGTCACGGCGATCAGCTTGGGATTACGGGCCTGGGTTTCCACCAGGTCCCCGAAGGCCAGTCCCGCCAGCACCGCGGGCAGGGTGGCGAGGATCACCAGCCAGGCCAGTCGCGCTGCCGCCACGTCGTGGCTCGGGCGACGGGTGACGGAACCGGTCCAGCCACGCAGCATGGCCCACAGGTCGGCGCGGAAATAGGCGACCACGGCAGTCAGGGACCCCAGGTGCATGATCAGGTCGAAGGTCAGCCCCTGATCGGGCCAGCCGAACACCTTTGGCACCAGAATCAGGTGCGCGGAAGAACTTACCGGGAGGAATTCCGTAAGGGCCTGGACCACGGCCAGCACCACTGCCTGCACCACTGTGATTTCGCTTCCGTTCATGACACCTTCATGGCTGTTGGCCGGGGCCGGGAGAAATGGATGGAGAGATACCGACCCGGACGGCTTCGGAGGCCGCCTCTTCCAGGGGCATCACGATGACCGGGCCGAACCCGGACAGTTGCTGTTCCAGCCGCTTTGCGTCGCCCACCGAGACGACCAGCATGCGATCCGCGTCCAGATGGGTGGCCACCACCCGTCTCAGGTCCTCGGGAGTGGCGCGGATCACCGCCTCCCGCATGCGCTGGATTTCGTCTGCGGGCAGCCCGACCCGATCAAGATACACGCGCCTCAGCAGTACCTTGTCCGGGGTATCGGAGTTAAACACGAAGCGGTTGAGGAAAATATCCCGCGCGGCGTCCAGTTCCGCCTGCGGCACCGGTTCGCGGGCCATGCGGTGCACTTCATCGAGCATGCTTCCCACCACGGCCCCGGCGTTTTCGGGGCCGGTACTGGCGCTCATCACAAAGGTTCCACGGTCACTCTCCCCGATCATCAGCGCTGCGCTGACCGAATAGGCGAGTCCCTGGCGGGAGCGCACCTCCTGGAACAGCCGACTGGTGAAGGCATCACCGCCCAGGATAGTCACTGCCAGCCGCAGCAGGTGGTAATCGGGGTCCTTGCGGTCCAGGGTGACCTGTCCCACCAGTATCGATGCCTGGTCCGGCTCCTTGTCGGTCACCACCACCCGGCGAGGGCCGCTGTCGGGCAGGGCGGGAATGGCGGGGAGTTCAAGGGCGTCTCCCGCCTGCCAGTCACCGAAGACCTTGCGCAGCATGGCCACCATGGGCTCCACCTCGAAGTCACCCACCACCCCGATGGTAGTGTTCCGGGGCTGGAAATAGTGCTGGTGGAACGCCACAAGCTGTTCACGGTTGACCGCCTCCAGCGTGTGAGTATCCATCTCCCATGCACGGGGGTGAGAATCACCGTACAACTGGCGGGCGAACTGGCGACGCAGCACCTGCTGGACCGTATCGTTGCGCCGCCGCACGGCCTCCATCATTGCCCCCCGGGCCATCTGGAAGCGGTCGGCATCGAAGCGCGGGCGCCGCAACACGTCGGCAAACCGTTCCAGCGCTACCGGCAGGTTGCGCGACAGTGTGTTGACGTGGACATGGAAGGTTTCGTCATCCGCACCGCTGCCGAGCAGGATGGCGCGGGCATCCAGGTCCGTGTCCAGCGTGTCTGGCGTGAAGGCGCCAGCGCCGCCGTCACGCAGCAGTCGCCCCAGCATGGCTCCCATGCCGGTGGTTTCGCGCGGGGTGTGCAGCAGTCCGACCCCCACCGTGGCGTACAGCTTGACCAGGGGCAGACTGGCATCCGGCAGCAGGTACAGACGCAGTCCGTTGTCCAGGGTAACGGCGTGAATCTGCGGCTCGGTGATAGCAACCGGTTCAAAGCGCATGTGGCGCGGGTCGGGGGTGGTGGCGCAGGCCGTGGCCAGCAGCAGACAGAGAATGGACACGCCTCGCCGCGTGCCAGTGGTCAGCGGTGCCCGGCCCACGGCTGTGGACATCACGGTTTATCCCCCCCCGGTCCACCCCCAGGCATGGTGGCTGTGCTGACCCCCACCACGGCGTGTTCCGGGGTGAGGTAACGGCGCGCCACACGCTGGACGTCTTCCGGCGTGACCCGGGCGATTTCTTCCTGCAGGGTGAACAGGTAGCGCCATCCGCCCGCGATGGACTCGGCCCACGCCATCCCCCGGGCCAGGCCCATGTTACTGTCCCAGGAGCGAATCAGCGAGGCCTCCAGCCGGGTGCGGGCGCTGGCCATTTCTGCCTCGCTCACTGGTTCGTCCCGCAGCTTCGCCAGTTCCTGAAACACCCCCTGCTCCAGTTGTGGCAGCAGTCCTGGAGAAAGCGGAATGGCCTGAATGAGAAACAGGGACTCACTGCGGCTTCCGGGGATGCCGCTGGAACTGCCCGCCTGAATCGCCATTTGCCGATCCATCACCAGTGCGTGCCGCAGGCGGCTGGCGGAACCGATACCGAGAATGTGATTGATGACGTCCATCACCGCATCGTCCGGGTGTCCCACGCCGGGAGCGGGAAACCCCACCAGCAGGGCGGGTGACTCTTCTTGCAGCACCGTCACCCGGCGAGGCCCCAGGGAGGAAGGGTCGGGGGTGATGTGATGTGTCCGGATGGGGCGGGCGGGGATCTGCCCAAAGGTGTTTTGTACCTCGGTCAGGGCGGCTTCGGGGTCCACGTCACCCACCAGCGCGATGACCGTGTTACCCGGGGTGTAGTGATCCCTGAAAAACGTCTCGGCCTGGGGACGGGTGAGGTGCTCAATGTCGCTTTCCCATCCGATGACCGGATTGCGGTAGGGGTGGGCGATAAAGGCGGCGGCCATGAACTGTTCCTGAAATCGGCCGCTGGGCTGGCTGTCCACCCGCATGCGCCGCTCCTCCAGCACTACCCCGCGCTCCCGGTAAAAGTCGCGGAAAACCGGGCGGGCCATGCGTTCCGATTCCAGACTGGCCCACAACGGCAAGCGCCCTGCGGGCAGGCTGACAAAATAGACGGTGTAATCCGGTCCGGTGGTGGCGTTCAGACCCACCCCACCATTCCGGGCATAAAGCTGGCCCAGTTCGTCGTGCACCGTCAATTCGCCAGCCTGTTTTTCCAGCCGCGAGATGTCGGCATCCGCCGCCGTCAGTGCCTCCGCTCCTGCATCGCCGCTCTCCAGGGCCTGACGGTGGATGACCGCACGGTCCAGCTCATCCATCAATCGGCGTTCGGCGCGGAAGTTGCGGGTGCCGACGTGGCGTGTGCCCTTGAAGGCCATGTGCTCCATCATGTGCGCCACGCCGGTGGCGCCAGCCGGCTCGTCCATGGCCCCCGCGCGCACCATGATGATGGCCGAGAACACCGGCGCCTGATGGCGCGGTACCACCAGCAAGGTCAGGCCGTTGGCCAGCACGGTGCGATGTACTTCCGGGCTGCGGTCAAGGGGCGCCGCCCACGAGGGTGAAATGAACAGCGCCAGGGTGAGCAGCCCCGGAATCAACAGCGCCGGATCCGGCACAGCCAGCACCCGTCGCCAGGTTGACGGGGGTGGTCCCCCCCGGGGACCGGCCCTGGCGACCGGGCCGCAGCCCTTGATGTGTGTGGGCGGTTTAATCACGATCCGGGGGTTCCGGCCGCAGGCCTCCACCGTTATCCAGCCGATGCACCAGGGGAATTAATTCCTGCATGTGACCCAGTACAAAATCCGGACGGGCGGCCAGCAACTCCTGGGGCTGACCCAGTCCGCAGGTGAGTATGGCGCACCGCACCCCGGCGGCGCGTGCGGCACCGATATCGGGCAGGCCGTCCCCCACCATCAGGGCTTCTTCCGGGGCCACGCCAAAATGCTCCAGCGCGGCGCGCAGCATGGCCGGGTCGGGCTTGAGGGCGGGGATGCTGTCACCTCCCAGCACCAGCCCCACGCGCTCACCGAGGCCCAGGTTGCGCACCACTCCTTCGGTGTACAGCATCGGCTTGTTGGTGACGATGGCCTGATGGCGGCTGCCGAAGGCCTCCAGCACCTGCTCCACCCCTGGATACAGGCGGGTGTGGTCGGTAAGATGGTTCAGGTAGTGTGCCCGGAACACCGCCAGGGCATTTTCCAGATCCTCGGGGCGCTCCTCGCCCACGGCCCGGGCCAGCAGCGTGCGAACCCCGTTGCCGACGAAACCGTACAATTCCTGGCGCGAATGCTGGGGCAATCCCAGATCGGACAAAGTGCGGTTCACCGCGTTGGCGAGATCGTCTTTGGAATCGACGAGGGTGCCGTCCAGGTCATAGAGCAGCAGTCGGATGGGCATGAGGGAGTCGGGTCCGGGTGCGTGGGGCGCCGCTGAACGGCACGGGTTGCGGCGCGGGTTGTGATGGCACCGACTGTGGCGGGCGCCGGAACCGCATCAGCCGGGGTTACATGTGGCCCGGAAAGATAACATATACCTTGCCGGCCTGTCGGCGCACCTCGATGATCGCCTCCGGGGCCTGGAAGCGGCCAGGGTAGACCATGTAGCCCAGGAACAGGCTGACATCCGTGGTGGGCGAGGTGGCGATCAGCTCATCCTGCCCGTCCAGATTCAGGTCCGTGGCGATCAACGTATCGCCGAAGCTCGCATGGGCGGACCCGGCATAGGCAGTGATATAACCCTCGGAGACAGGGGGACCGGAGGTTTGCCCGCGATAGAAGAAAATGCTCCCCGTATCCGGCCCCACCGGACTGTCGTGGTAAGGGGCGCTGACCACCAGCGAAGCGGCGCCCGTCCCTCCGGGGGCGAAGTGTCCCACCGCCAGCCGTACCCCGAACTCCATTCCTTGCTGGACGCCAGGCGGGCCAATGCGCAGCGGGGGCAGAGCGGTAAAGCCTGGGCCAGTGTCGTACAGCAGGGCCTCGCCCACCTCCCGGTCGAATGCCCCCGGCTTGGCCGGGTCATAAAAAAATGGGTCGGCACGGGTACGGAACGGTGCCCCGACAACCAGTTCGTCCGCCGGATCGCTGGTGATCAGGTTGCCCACGGCCAGCCCCATACCAAAACCACTCGGATGCCCGAAGGGGGAGGCAATCGGGTCGGTGACGACCATGCGCGCTGTACCCAAGGTGGCGATGCGCAGGGCACTGGATGTGGCCACTTGCCAGTTTGTGGGGGCGATCCCCACCACCCGGGGGGTGGCCGGGTTATCGGTGGGGGTTCCCTTGGGGTCCCGCCCCGGAGCGCCCACGAACAACTCCGCGATGCCATCGCCCGTGACGTCACCGAGGGCCAGCGCACTGCCAAAAAATGCATTGCTGCGGGGTGCTAGCTCGGTGACCACGGCCCGCAGCGGACCGGAAAACAACCAGTCGCCGTTTGCCGGCGCCAGCAGCACCTCCACGAATCCGGCATTCACGACACCGCCCACATCGCCATACGGAGCGCCCACGATCAGATCGTCCCGGCCGTCACCGTTCAGGTCCCGGGCCGCGAGGCGGAAGCCGTAGCGGGTGTTGGCCCGGGTATTGTTGACGTTCCACAGGGGAAGGCCGTTGGGGGCGGTCATGGTGATTTCGGGGACAATGCGATTGACCGCCCGAATGCCTCCATTGGCGTCCAGCAGCCAGACGTCGACAAAACCCACCTGGGGGTCGTTGCTGCCGGGTACCTTGGCGTAGGGGGCGCTCACCGCCACGTCTCCCAGGCCGTCGCCGTCGAAGTCTCCACCAACCAGTTGTGTGCCCCAGGTTGATCCGGCATCCACCAACTGGCCGGAAATCGGGTCAATCTGCCGGTTGGTATAGGGGATGATGGAGGGAAACGGCGTAGCCGGGTCGGATGTATAAGGGAAAGCGTCCAGACGTACGGCCACGGCAGTATCCTGGGTGGGATAGCTACCAATCACACTGGGTTTGTTGCGGTCCGGATCCAGCGGATCACGGCCAATGAGCGATACCCCCACCGAGGCCCCGAAATTGACGCCGGGTGTGGGGTAGCCCAGGCCAATAATCTGGCTCCCGGAGGCATCAAGTGCCAGATCGGGAGAGGTGAGAACCGACATCCCCTGGACCAGCCGCACCTGTCCCAGCGCCCAATACCCGGCGTTGTCCGGGTCTTTCAGGCGCACCATGGGGGCGGATTGTATGGGCAGGGCCAGACCGGCCGGGGCGGAGTAGAGGCCATACGGAGTGGTAATCGTCCCGGCACCAACCACGTCCCACACGGCCTTTTCCTGCGCGACGGATCCGGAAAACATTTCCTGGCGACCGACCTTGCCCGTCACGGCGAGGGACGCCTCGCCCGGTGTCACACTGATGGCGGGGAACGGCTTCTGCAACACCACGAACACGCCGCCCGCGTCCGTGCCGGCGTAGGGGGCGCCACAGATAATGTCGCGGTGGCCGTCTAGATTCAGGTCGGCGATGGCGAACGCGGCACCGTAGCCATCCCCCGGGGTCTGGCCGCTGGCGCCGAACAGGCGCATGCGCCCGAAGCCAGTGTTGCCGTTACCCAGATACACGGTCACCGAGCCGTTCTGGAGCAAGGATGCGGTGCCCACCCCAAGGTCATTGTTGCCATCACCGTCCACGTCGTTGATACGAAGTGTGGCGCCGAAGCGCAATCCGTCGGACGGGGAGGGGGGTAGCAACTGATTGGTCCAGTGCAGCCCTTCCAGACCGTCACCAAAAAACAAAAACACCGCCCCGGCGGCGACGGGCACGCCACCCGCCCCGATCACCGGCTGTCCCAATGCACTCACCGCGACGTCCTGCAGCAGGTCGCCAGACAAATCGCCAGCGGCGATCTCGTGGCCAAAGCGGGCACCAGACGCCGGGAATGGGCTGTGGAGCTCGATGGGTGTGCGGAATCGGGGGGTGGGGGAGGCGACATCGGCGTGGAACGCGAATACCTGACCAGCCGAAGTGTAAGTCACTCCGCCTGCGGTCACCGCGGCTCCCGGAGCCCCCACGAGCAGGTCATTCACCTGCGCGGCCTCGCCGCTGAGGCCGTATTGGGAGCATCCGTCCAGACAGGCGCGGGTGAGTGATTCGCCGAACGCGGCACCCGCCTGTGGCACGGGTTGAGTGAGGGGGGCCGCCAGGACAATGCCTGGAGTGCCGGCATAGCTCAGGACGTGTACTTCACCAGCCAGAGGCAGACCGGCCACCGTGCGCCCGGGGGCCCCCGCCGCCACGGCCTGAACGGTCGCCCCGGCAAAGTAACCCGTGGCCAGAGTGGCGCCAAACCGGTCTCCGGCCACACCGGAGGGCAAAGACAACGAGATCGGCGCAGAGAATGTGCCGTTCGGTTGTGACAGGAATGCGTGCACCACCCCGGCCCCCGGGACGGCGCCCACGCCGCCAGGCTCGCCGATCACCAGATCCGTGAGGCCGTCGCCATTGACGTCCGCAGCGGCCAGAGAGGTTCCGAACTGTCCGTTTGCCACCGGGCTTGGGGAAGACAGCAAGACTGGAAGCGCGCTGAAACCGTCCCAGCCGAATTCGCGGATCCACACCTGCCCGGCGGCGGCCACCGGCACCCCGGCCACGCTGACATCGGCCAGCGGAGCGCTGGCGATGACTTCGCGGAAACCGTCGTTGTCCAGGTCGGCGGTGATGACGCGGCTACCGAAGCGACCGGCACCCGGAAAGCTGCCGGGTGGAATGGTGATGTCCCCCGCCAGTGTGGTGATGGTGACGCTGGCCGATTTGGTGGGATCCACCACGCTGGTGGCCTTCACCACGGTTACTCCGGGGCCGGTGGGCGCGGAGTACAGACCGCTACTGGTCACCGTGCCGGGGCCAGTGGCGCTCCAGATCAGTTCCTGTACCGGGGTGCCGGAAACCGTGGGGACGAACTGCAATGACTCGCCGGTGAGCATGACCGCCGAGGGGGGGGCGATGGTCACCTGCACGTTGATGCCGGTACCAGACACAGGCAAACGGAATTCCGGGTTGAACGGGTCGTTGCTGACAAAGATCAGGTCGGCACTGACGTCGCCCTCGGCGGACGGCTCAAACCGGATCGGGATATTCCATGTGCCACCGGGCTGGATTGGCAACAACTGGGACACATCCGCAAAAAAATCCGCATGGGTGGAGGTGATGGAAGCCAGCACCAGATCAACGCTGCCGATATTGGTCACCTGAACCAGGGGCGGGCGCGGGTCCGGGGGGGAGCCCAGCGGGCGAAAACCGAAGGTCAGGGGGATCGGGTTGAAGGTGGCCACCGCCATCTGAGCCGACGCGGCGGGCACTGTCTGGGCGTGGGCCGACGATACCAAAAGCAGACACAATCCCGCCAGGACGGCAGCCGCCATCCCCATCCGCGGCATTATGCTGGGGCGTCGCGCACTCACAACGTTCAATTATACCGCATATTTTGCACCCTTCCGCCCGCAGCCCCCGCTCCGTTCCCCTTTTGCCTTGGTTGGCAAACAGGTAGAATACGCACGCGCCCCCCATACCCGCCCCGGACGTCCGGGGCGCGGGGTGCGGCAAGGTTTTCCGGATACATGGATATTTCCCCGCATACCGTCCCCTTTCCGCCCGGTTCATCCGCCCCGGCGGCCGAGTTGCGCGTGGCCAGGCTGCACCCCGCTGCGCGCCCGCCGCGCCGCGCCGAGGCCGGGGCCGCCGGGTACGATCTGTTTGCCTGCGGGGAGCAGTCGGGGCGCATGATCGCCACCGGCATCGCGCTGGAAATTCCCCCCGGATGGGTGGGACTGATTCGCGACCGTTCCGGCATCGCCGCAGCGGGACGTGGCTTCACGGTCGCCGGAGTGATCGACAGTTCTTACCGTGGCGAGGTGAAGGTGCTGTTCGACCGCGACATGCAGGTGGAAGATGGAGAGCGGGTGGCGCAATTGGTGGTGGTGCCGCATTTTTCCGGTGCGGTAGCCGAGGTGGACGGCTTGGCGGAATTGTCCGCTACCGATCGCGGGGAGCGCGGGTTCGGCTCCACAGGCCGTTTTGCCCAGGAGTGGAAGTGACCGACGACGCCCCCTACCAAATGATCGAACAAAGTGCCGACCTGGAGCACTTCATGAAGCGCATTCAGAGCTGTCCGGTGCTGGCGGTGGATACCGAAGCCAACTCCCTGCACAACTACGTGGAAAAGGTGTCGCTGGTGCAACTCACCGCGCGCGCCGCCGACGGCACCCTGCATCACGCCATTGTCGACCCCCTGGCGGACGGCATCGACATGCAGAAACTGGCTCCGATGCTGGCCGATCCAGCCGTGGTGGTGGTGTTTCACGGTGCGGACTACGACGTGGTCTCGATGAAGCGTGACTTCGGCTACGCCATCACCAATGTTTACGACACCATGATCGCCGCCCGTGCCGCAGGCGTCCAGCGCTTCGGCCTGGCCGATCTGGTGGGCGGCTATTTTGGCGTGACGCTGAACAAGAAATACCAGAAGCACGACTGGGCTTCCCGCCCCATTTCGCAGGAAGCCCTCGACTACGCCCACCTGGATACCCGCTACCTGCCGGAAATCATGGACCTGCTCAGGGAAAAGGTGGCGTCCCTGGGGCGGGAGGACATGGTCGAGGAGGAGTGCCGCCTGGTGGAGGACCGTACCTGGGTGGCAAGGGCGCCCGATGGCAACGCCTTCATCTCCATGAAAGGCGCCTCGCGGCTGCCGGAGAAGAGCCAGCGGGTGTTGCGCGAAGTCTATCGCTTCCGCGAACGGCTTGCGGCTGCGCGGGACTGGCCACCGTTCAAGATCATGGGCAACGAGGCGATGCTGAACATTGCCCGCACCATGCCCGCCGACGCCCGTGCGTTGCAACAGGCCATTGGTGGACATGCCCGGTTGCTGCAGCGGCATGGGCCGGAACTGCTGGACGCCATTGCCACCGGTCTGGTTAGCGAGGAGGAACTCCCGCGCCCCGAAAAAAAGGGCGGCGGGCGGCGTTTTTCCCGCGAGGACGATCTTCTGTTCAACCACCTCAGGGAATGGCGCAACCGCCAGGCTGCCACCGAACAGGTGGAGCCCGCCGTGGTCATGAACAATCAGGCGTTGCAGGAGATTGCCGCCCGCCGCCCACTGACTGCGGAGGCTGTGGAGCAGGTCCCCGGCATCCGCCGCTGGCAGGTCCGCCGCTACGCCGGGGAACTGGCCGGGCAGGTGGCGGCCTTTCAGGACGTGCCAGCAGGCGGCTGAATCTTCCCCGGAATCTTCCCCCAATGGTTTGAGCGGAGAAAAATCAGCATGGGTCTGATGCAAGGCAAGCGTGGTGTAATCCTCGGTGTGGCCAACAACAAGTCCATCGCCTGGGGGGTGGCCCAGTCGCTGGTGCGGGAGGGGGCGAGCGTTGCCCTCACCTACATGAATGAGGCCATCGAAAAACGTCTGCGGCCCCTGGCTGATGAACTGGGGGCCAGTCTGGTGCTGCCCTGCGACGCGGGCAGCGACGAGCAGATTGCCACGGCCATGCGCCAGGCTGGGGAGCGCCTTGGCGGTATCGATTTTCTGGTGCACTCCATCGCCTACGCGGACAAGGAGGACCTCAAGCACCCGCTGGTGCAAACCCGGCGCGAGAATTTCCGCATGTCCATGGACATCAGCGCCTATACCCTGGTCGCCCTGTGTCGCGAGGCCCAGCCGTTTTTCAGCCCCGGCGCCAGTGTGCTGACCCTGTCGTTTTACGGTGCCGAAAAGGTAATGCCCAACTACAACGTGATGGGCGTCGCCAAAGCTGCGCTGGAGGCCTCGGTGCGCTACCTGGCATCGGACCTGGGGCCCTCCGGGGTGCGCGTCAACGCCCTTTCGGCCGGCCCCATCCGCACGCTGGCCGCCTCCGGCATCAGCGACTTCCGCGACATTCAGCGCACTGCTGCCGAACGTGCGCCACTGCGGCGCAACGTAGAGATTGACGAGGTGGGCGACGCCGCCCTGTACCTGTTGTCGCCCCTGTCGCGCGGCGTGACCGGCGAGATACATTACGTGGACGCCGGGTACAACGTCATCGGCATGTAACCACCTGCCACTCCTCCGGGGGGGGGCATGGGGCCGGGCGCCCGCCGTTGGCAGGCAAGGAAATGTTGCCCCGGCAAGTGACACAAACCGGTGACGTGTGGCGAAGGACGGGGATGGCGGTGATGCCCGACAACTCTGCAGACCCTGACGATGAGCGCTGGATGCGCCGCGCCCTGGCTCTGGCACGGCGTGCTCAGGGACGCACCTCGCCAAACCCGCTGGTAGGCGCGGTGCTGGTGAAGGCCGGTCGGGAAATCGCCCACGGCCACCACGCCGGTCCCGGCTCCCTCCACGCCGAGACGCTGGCCCTGGAACGCGCGAAGCAGGCAGGTGTCAGCGTCCGGGGCGCAACCCTGTATGTGACCCTGGAGCCGTGCTGCCATACCGACAAACGTACGCCGCCTTGCGCCCCAAGGGTGGTGGCGGCAGGGCTGGCGCGGGTGGTGGTGGCCATGCAGGACGTCAATCCCAAGGTGGCCGGAGGTGGTTTGCGCCAGATTGCGGCCGCCGGAGTTTCCGTATCCATCGGCTGTCTGGAAGCCCATGCCCGGGCCCTTAACGCCCCCTACATCCGTGCTTTCGGCCAGGGACTGCCGTGGGTGACCCTGAAGTTTGCCCAGACGCTGGACGGCAAGGTGGCCACCGCCTCCGGCCAGTCGCAGTGGATTACCGGAGAGGTGGCGCGCCGCCACGGCCACCGCATGCGCGGACAACACGACGTGATCCTGATCGGGGTGGGCACCCTGCTGGCCGACGATCCGCAACTCACCTGCAGAGTTCCCCGTGGCCGCAATCCGATGCGGGTGGTGGTGGACAGCCGTCTGCGCACTCCTCCCACGGCGCGCGTGTTGACGCAGGAGTCGCCGGGGCCTACCATCCTGGCGACGGTGGAGGGCGGGGACACAGGGCGGCGCCAGACACTGGAATCGGCCGGGGCGCACGTGGTGGAATTTCCCGCCGCGCCGGATCCGCAGGGGGGCCAGCAGTCGCAACGGCCGTCGCTCCGTGTCGACCTGACGGAACTGCTCCGCTATCTGGCGCGCGCCGGCCACCACCGGGTACTGTGCGAGGGCGGCCCGGAACTGGCGGCGTCTCTGCTGGCAGCGGGGCTGGTGGACCGGGTGGCGGCCTTTGTGGCCCCCATGTTGATGGGGTCGGATGCCTCGCGCGGGGCCGTGGGTGGCCCTCCCTTGGCTGCTTTGGCCGACTGTGCCCGGCTTGGGCCGCTGCACACGCGGCGGCTGGGTGATGATTTGCTTATTACGGCGGATGTAGTGCGATGAACCAGAAACCGACCCGGATGTTACTCCTCAACCGCTTTCCCGGCCTGGCTGTCGGCCTGGCCAGCACGATTTTGTTCCTGGCGCTGGCGGTGCTGCCCGCCACAGCGGGAGCCGCAACTCCCGGCGAGGGGGTGGGTGGTGTGTTTCACGACGGCTTGTACGGTGGCGCCGTGGGTGCCTTGGTGGGAACCGCCCTGTTGGCGTTCATCGATCACCCCGGGGACCATCTGGACTACATCTCCACCGGCGCCGCAGCGGGGGTGTTGGCCGGGGTGGTGTGGGGGGCCTATTCCGTCTCCCGGCCTTACGCCTACTGGCAGGACGGCGGTCTGCATACCGGTGTGCTGCTGCCGGAACTGAGTGTGACCTCCGCTGCGGCCACCATGCCGAACAGCACGCGCGAAGTGACCGCCTGGTGGCGTTTATTCGGAGTGCGCTACTGAAACCCTGCCGCCAGGCTCAAGAAGGGCTCCTGACCCGAGCCCCCCGTTCGGCCACCATCCAGACAAAGAGGTCTCCGTGCTGATCGGAATCCCGAGGGAAATCAAGGACAACGAGTACCGCGTGGCGATGCCGCCGGAAGGTGTGGCCGAACTGGTGGGTGACGGCCACCGGGTACGGGTGGAGACCGGGGCCGGTGTCGGCAGTGGCTTTACCGATCAGGACTACGCGGTCGTGGGTGCCGAGATGGTGCCCATCGACAAGGCGTTCGACGTGGAGATGGTGCTCAAGGTCAAGGAGCCGCAGCCATCCGAAATGGCGCGCTTCCACGCCGATCAGGTGTTATTTACCTATCTGCATCTGGCCGCCAGCCGCGAACTGACGGCCGGTCTGCTGTCTACCGGCGTGACCGCCATCGCCTATGAGGCGGTGCAGGGTGCCGACGGCCGCCTGCCCCTGCTGGCGCCGATGAGTGAGGTGGCGGGTGCCCTGGCGGTGATCATGGGCGCGGGTTACCTGTCGCGCCCCTATGGTGGACGTGGATTGCTGATGAGCGGCATTTCCGGCATCCCTGGCGGCCGCGTGACGGTGCTGGGTGCCGGCGTGGTGGGTTCCAGCGCCACACGTGTGGCACTGGGCATGGGTGCCCAGGTGACCGTGGTGGACCGCTCCCCCGAGGCGCTGGAGCGTCTGCAACGTGCCTATCCGCAGGCCCAGGTGCGGGACAGCGAGGCGCCCTCGGTAAAGGCTGCAGTGGTGGATGCGGATCTGGTGGTAGGCGGGGTACTCATCCCCGGCGCCCACGCCCCGCGCATGGTCACCCGCGACATGATTTCCGCCATGCGCAAGGGCAGTGTGATCGTGGATGTGGCCATCGACCAGGGGGGATGCGTGGAAGACATTCGCCCCACCTCCCACTCCCACCCTACCTATGTGGATGACGGCATCGTCTTCTCCGCAATTCCCAACATGCCCGGAGTGGTGCCGCGCACCTCCACCCGTGCCCTGTCGCTGGCTACCCTGCCCTATGTACGCAAGGTGGCGAAAGGAGGTTGGAAGGCGGCCGCCGCCGCCGACCCGGGTCTGCTTCAGGGGGTGCGCATGAGTGCCGGAAAAATGGCCAATCAGGGCTTGGCCGACACCTTTGGCCTACCGTTTGCGGAACTGGAACTGTAAAAACGGCTGCTGCTCCCGGATGGGGCATTGCAGACGGCACGCGCGTCCCCTATAATCCCGCTTCCCGTTTCACAAAAGCGGTTTTTCGGGGCGTAGCGCAGTTTGGTAGCGCACACCGTTCGGGACGGTGGGGTCGGAGGTTCAAATCCTCTCGCCCCGACCACTTTTAAGCTCCCCCGCCGGTCACGGCGCGGGGAGTTTTTTATTTTCCGTGGCGGCCTCCACCCGCAAGATTTCCCCTGGCCATCCCGACAAGCCCCTCGCGTCCAGCCGGTTCCGTATCAGCCTGCGCGCAGGGCGGCACGCACCGTATTGGCCAGCAGCATGGCCACCGTCATGGGGCCCACGCCACCCGGCACCGGGGTGATGCACCCGGCTACGCCGCGCAGCGCCTCAAAGTCCACATCCCCGCACAGGCTTCCGTCCGTCAGCCGGTGAATGCCCACGTCCACCACCACCGCGCCGGGTTGCACCATGTCGGCGCGGATCAGGCGCGGCACCCCGGCGCAGGCGAACAGCAGGTCGGCCTGCCGGGTGAGTGTGGGCAAATCGCGGGTTTTCGAATGGCAGATGGTCACTGTGGCGTGGGCGCGCACCAGCAGGTCCGCCAGCGGTCGCCCCACGGCGCCGCGCCCCACCACCACAGCGTGACGCCCTGCCACCGGGATGCCGGTTTCCGCCAGCAGACGCATCACCCCCAGCGGGGTGCACGGCTGGAAGGCATCCTCCCCCTGAGCCGCCAGCCCCACGTTGAGGGGGTGAAAGCCGTCCACGTCCTTTTCCGGCGCCACAGCCTGGATACAGGCCGCTTCCCGGATGCCGCGGGGCAGGGGCAGTTGCACCAGAATGCCGTGTACTGTCCGGTCGGCGTTCAACTCGCGAATGTGGGCCAGTACATCCGTCTCCGTAGCCGCTGTCGGCAGCCGCTGCAGGCGGAAGCCGATGCCCACCTCCCCGCAGGCGCGCTGTTTGTTGCGCACATACACCTGGGAGGCCGGGTCGTCCCCCACCAGCAACACCGCCACCGTGGGGTGCGTGCCGCGCTGGCGCATGGCGGCCACCTCGCCGGCCAGTTCGGCGCGCAGTCGGGCGGCCACGGCCTTGCCGTCCAGAATGCGGTGGGATGTGACGGAACGGGTGCTCATGGGGTATTCGATCAGATTCGGGTTGCCACGGCCCCGCCGGATGCCGGATCGCGAGGAAGCGCCGATTGTACCATCCGCTCCGCGTCTCTGTGCCGGGCGGCTGCGATGGGACGGGGCGGGGCTATACTGTAGGGGCGCGGTCCGCCTGTGGCGGGGCGGGGCACGGCGGGGCGGGGCACGGCGGGGCCGTGAAGCGAATTCACCAATGGGCAGTCGTGGCAGGCAATCAGGAGACGTGTAGATGCAGCGGCATGCGCTGGAGATGCTGGTGGCAGGCCAGGTGCAGGGGGTGGGGTACCGGGATTTCACCCGCGTCACCGCACTGGGTCTGGGGGTGGAGGGTTTTGTGGAAAATCTCTCGGACGGTCGCGTGCATGTGATCGCCAAGGGTACCCAGGAGACACTGGACGCCCTCATTGCTGCTTTGCGCAAGGGGCCACCCGCATCCCGGGTGACGCGCGTGGATTTTGTCCCTTACCACGGCCGCGAATCGTTTACGGAATTCCACATTCGCCGAAGGGATGCCACGTCCTGATGGAGGTAGCGAGCGACTGCCCACAGGACCGGCCCGGGGAGCAGCGCTGTGTGGGGAAAGTAGCTGCGGAAATTTTGCCTCGACGCGCTACGTCGTGGCGGCCACGCGATCCATGATGGCGCGAATGGACTGACGGGTTTCGCGATCCGGCTCGTCGAACTGCACCGCCATGCCGAGTTCCTTGACGTGCGCCACCCAGCCGTGGACAAAAACCTCCTCGATGCCGTCATTCACGATCAGGCGGCACTCACATGCGCACTCCTGGGGAAAACGTTCGGTAATGAGCAGGTACATCCCGCCTTCGCTCAGATTATGAACGTCCCCGAACACCTCCATGCCGCCACCGCGCAGGCAGACGGCGGCGCGAACTCTGCCGTGCACTTCGACACGATCTTCGCGGGTGAGAGGGCTGGCAACCGGTTTTTTTGGGCGGCGCTTCATATCTCGTCGTATCGGCTGTTTGTGGCGGTAATTAAGGGAAATCCGCGAAAAAGCAGGCAGGGATGTGCGGTCCGGGATTTACGCCGGGGTGGAAGAAGTGAGGATGCATTGAGGCTACTCCACAATCCTGATCCCGGTCTCTTCGTAGTTGCGGTTGGCAATCCGGTAGGCCTTCATGAGCGGGTTGGCGGGATCGCGCAAGCCCATGATGATCCAGCGGAAATCCGGGTCGATACTGGCGATGGAGCGTTCCGCCTGCACCACGTCGGCGATGGACGGCACCGGGCTGGACTCGGTGTGGCTGTGGAAGATGCACACCACCTCAAGCCCCTTTTCCTGGCAGCGGCGGTAAGCGTACTCCGTGGCCTTGGGACCGACCGAAAAAGTCATGGTGGACTGGTCACAGTTGTAGGCGGGAATCATAACCTTCACCTCCCGGGCGGCATTGGCCCCCAGAAAACCGCAGCATTCCAGAGGTTTTTCCTTGAGGCCGTGGGCGAACATGGCGTCCACGATGGTTTTGGGAATGATCAGCACACACACCTCCGTGGCCGGACGCGACGTTTTTTTTCCTGCAAGGCAGGAACACACAGAGACCCCGTCCGGCGGGATGGGGGAACGACCGGGCGGGGTCCTGGAGAGGGGCGTTGTCGCCACCCCTCTCCTTCAGGATAACGCAGGCGGGGCGTGTACGCATCTGCCGCTACCCCCTCCATGTTTCGACAGCAGACAACATCCTGTTCCCGTCACGAGCGGTGATCTGCCCCGCTCACGAGCGGTAATCCGCGTTGATCCGCACATAGTCGTAGGAAAAATCACAGGTCAGGACCGAAGCCTCCCCCGGGCCATCACCCAGAGACAGGGCGATGGTGTATTCGCGGCCCGCCATCACCCCGCCACAGGCCTTTTCTGCGGCGCTTCCGAGCCAGACACCATCACGCACCAGCTCGGCGTGATTGAAGCTCAGAGAGGCGCGCTCCGGGAGAAAGAGCACCCCGGCCTGTCCGGCGGCGGCGACGATCCGTCCCCAGTTGGGATCGGCACCGAACAGGGCCGTTTTCACCAGGTTCGAGGTGGCGATCTGGCGCGCCACAGTCAGGGCGTCGGCTTCGCTGGCCAACCCCCGCACGGTGACGGTCACCAGCTTGGTTGCCCCTTCCCCATCGGCGACGATGGACCGCGCCAGTTCATCGCACAGTGTCTCCAGAGCGGTGGCAAAATCCTCCCATCCGGCGCTTCCCGGCGCCAGGGGTGGGCCACCGGCGCGACCATTGGCCAGCGCCAGCACACAGTCGTTGGTGGAGGTGTCGCCGTCCACGGTGATGCGGTTGAAGGTGCGCTCCACGGCTCCCGACAGGGCGGTTTGCAGGTTGGGAGCAGACACGGGGGCATCGGTGGCGATGAATCCCAGCATGGTAGCCATGTTGGGATGGATCATGCCGGAGCCCTTGGTGATACCGGTAAGCGTCAGGGTGCGCCCCTTGAGAGGAACCGTGACACTGTGCAGTTTGGCCACCAGATCGGTGGTGCGAATGGCCTCGGCGGCAGCCGACCAGCCGGTTTCCACCAGGTTTTTGGCCGCTCTGGGAATCCCGGCGCGCAACTTGGGCATCGGCAGGGGCTGGGCGATCACCCCGGTGGAGGCGACCAGCACCTGATCGGCGGGAATTCCAAGGGCAGCCCCCACCAGTTCCGCCATCTCGCGGGTATCGGCTTCGCCCTGGGCACCGGTGTAGGCGTTGGCGCCACCGCTGTTGGCGACTACGGCGTGACAGACCCCCTTTTTCACCACGCCCCGGCTCCATTCCACCGGCGCAGCGCGTACCACGTTGGTGGTGAACACCCCGGCCACTGCGGCGGGAAATTCGGAGGCGATCAGCATCAGGTCCGGCGCGCCGGTCTTCTTGATTCCCGCAGCGATGCCGGTGGCGGTAAAGCCGGAAACCGGCAGGGCAGGTCCCTTCGCGTAGTTCATGCCACACTCCCGATAGTGGTGAGGGCCGTCTGCTCGGGCAGGCCCAGCATCACATTCAGACACTGCACCGCTTGCCCCGCCGCACCCTTGATGAGGTTGTCGATGGCACACAGGGCCACCAGCCGCCGGTCCGACTCGCTCCCCGCCAGCGCCACGTGAAAGCCGTTGGTAGCGGACACATGGCGGGTGTTGGGAAAAACCCCCTCGGGCAACAGTCGGGAGAAGGGCGATTCGGCGTAGGTTTTGGCGAAATGTCCCCGCACCTGCTCCAGATCAACCCGCCAACTGTCCGCCGGGCGCACATAGACCGAGGCCAGAATGCCCCGCGCCATGGGAACCACCTGTGGGGTGAAGAACAGGTCCAGCCCGCTGCCGCCGATGCGCTCGGCATGGAAGCGCATCTCCGGCTGGTGGCGGTGACAGCCCACGGCGTACGCACGTACCCCGCCATCCACCTCGCAGAACAGGTTTTCGGTGCGCGCCTCGCGGCCCGCGCCGGAGATGCCGCTCTTGGCATCCACGATGACCCCTGCCGAAGGTTTGACGAAACCACCGGTAAGCAGAGGAAGCAATGCCAGCAGGGTAGCCGTGGGGTAGCAGCCAGGCACCCCCACCAGCCGGGCGTCGGCAATGCGGGCCCGTTCAAACTCCACCAGGCCGTAAACTGCCTCGGCGGCCAGTTCCGGGCAGGGGTGGGGGTGACCATACGCAGCGCGGTAGACGTCCGGGTCGGAAAAACGGTAGTCGGCGGACAGATCAATGACCCGCGCTCCGGCCCGCACCACCTTGCCCAAAATCGCCGCCGATTCGCCGTGGGGCAGGGCGGACATGATGATGTCGGCTTCGTCCGCAGCGGCTTCCGCGTCCAGCGCAGTCAGGGGGATATCCCCGGCTGGGCCCAAAGCGGGAAACACGTCCACGGCCCGGCTGCCGACAAAGCGTACCGAGGTGGCCAGCGTCACCCGCACCTGGGGGTGGCCGGCGAGAAGGGCCAGCAACCCGCCCCCTACATAGCCACTGGCGCCCAGCACGGCGATACGGGTGATCGGGTTCTGTTTGTTACTCATACTGCACCTCATGTCGAGGTTCGTGCATAAATCCGCCACGGGATTTAGGCCAGAAATGGACGCTGGAAATGTATGCCGAAGCGCGCCCCGGAATCCATAGCCGTTACCGGGGATCGCCCTCCAGCCACAAAAAAAGGGGGAGAGGGGGAACCTCTCCCCCTCGAGGGGGTCACACGAATGTGACGGCGTTCCCTTAACGCTTGGAGAACTGGAACTTCTTTCGCGCACCCGGCTGGCCCGGCTTCTTGCGCTCGACCATACGGGAGTCACGGGTGACGTAGCCGGCCGCCTTAAGGGGCGGACGCAGGGCCTCGTCGGCGGCCATCAGGGCGCGGGTGATGCCGTGACGGATGGCACCGGCCTGTCCGGCCAGACCGCCACCACGCACGTTTACCAGCACGTCGTAGCTGCCACCCTGACCGGTCAACTCCAGCGGCTGGCGAACGATGGTCACCAGGGTTTCCCGCATGAGGTAGTCCGCCGCGGGGCGCTTGTTGATGGTGACGTTGCCGCTGCCCGCCAGAATGCGGACCCGCGCCACCGCCGTTTTGCGCCGTCCAATTGCCGAGTACACCGTGCTCATATCGTTGAATCGGGCTCCGTGCCTACTTGGTCAGGGTGAGGGGGGTGGGCTGCTGGGCCTGGTGGGGGTGGGCCGTTCCGGCATACACCCGCAGCTTGGTGGCCATGTCCCGGCCCAGCCGGTTCTTGGGCAGCATGCCCCGCACCGCCAGGGTGATGATGCGCGTCGGATCACGCTGCATCAGCTTCTCGGCGGAAAATTCCTTCAGGCCTCCGATGTACCCGGTGTGGTGCCGATACATCTTGTCCTTCATCTTGTTTCCGGTCAGGCGCACCTTCTCGGCGTTGATCACGACGATGTGGTCGCCCAGATCCTCGTGGGGGGTGAAGGTTGGCTTGTGCTTGCCGCGCAGCACCGACGCCAGACGCGAGGCCAGGCGCCCCAGGGTCTGGCCGGAAGCGTCCACCAGGAACCACTTTTCTTCCTGGTCTGATTTGCGGAACGAGATGGTCTTCATTACAGGAATTCCGTCGACATAGAAAAAATTGTTCCCGCCCCCAAGCCGAGGCCTGAGCGGATTGTGCGAGAGGAAGCTAGGTATTATAAGGCAAGCTGCGCTGCCGTCAAGAGGAAAAGTGCCAGAAGCGCGACCCTCCGGCCACCCCGTTTGCGGGGTAGTCGAGGGAAGGGGGCTGCGGGGGGGTGAGAATGGGCACTGGATTTCCGAAATCCGGCACCCGCGCGACCGGTCAAGGCACGTGTGCGGTCAAGATGAAACGGTCCGCCACCGCCTGCCGTGCGGAACGCCGTGATTTTATGGGATATGGCACGGGGCTTGTATCCGTTACCTTGGGATTTGCCTTGGTACCGGGCCGTGCCGGAGGCGCTTCCGAGCCGGTTTTCTTGACAATAAGCCCGCCCCCCGTTACGCTTTCGTGAAATCGTAGCACGGTCGGCTCAGGGGCTTTTGACAAGCGGACCTGCCGGAAATGGAAGCCTCCTTTGTTGGGGCGGCTGGCCGGATACAGCGGTGTGTGAATTCTGTCGGGCCGTGTCAATGCCTGGCGCTCCACCGGTTTGGTAGTGCGTGTACGTGTAGTTGTTGTCGGGTCGCCGCGCAACCGTTGCGGTCTGGCCCGGTGTTGTACAAACGGTTAAACGGAGGTTGGTTTCGTGTCGGATCTTACCCATTTCAACGATTCGGGCCGCGCCCACATGGTGGATGTTTCTGGCAAGGCGGATACCAGCCGCGAGGCCATCGCCGCCGGTACCATCAAGGTGTTGCCCGCAACTTTCGAGCGCATCCAGAACGGCAAGATCGCCAAGGGCGACGTCCTGTCGGTGGCGCAGGTGGCGGGCATCATGGCCGCCAAAAAATGCCATGACATCATCCCGATGTGTCACCCCCTGCTGCTCACCAAGGTAAACATTGAGTTTGTGGAAGACAGCAAGGTGGATGCCGACGGCTATTGCTCCATCACCGCCACCGGCACAGTGCGCGTCAAGGGGCAGACCGGTGTGGAGATGGAAGCCCTCACCGCAGTCAGCGTCACCCTGCTCACCATCTACGACATGTGCAAGGCAATCGACAAGGGGATGTATTTCACCAATGTCGGCCTGCTGTCCAAGGAGGGTGGCAAGAGCGGCGACTTCACCAACCCGCACATCGAAGCGATGCACACCAATGTGAAGGTCTAACCGGAGCCTTCGGCTCTGGTTCAGGAGGAAGCGTCGCGATGATCCGCGTGCAGGAACTGGTCAAGGCTTACCGCGGCAAGCGGTCGCCCTCGGTGGACAACGTGTCCTTCGAGGTCGGGGAGGGCGAGATTTTCGCCTTCCTGGGCCCCAATGGTGCGGGCAAGAGCACCACGGCCAAAATCCTCACCACTCTGTTGCCCCCCACCGCCGGGTTGGCCGAGGTCGCGGGGTTCGATGTGGTGCGCCAGTCGCGCAAGGTGCGCGAGAACATCGGCTATGTGGCGCAGAGCACCGGCATCGACTACTTCATGACCGGGCGCGAAAACCTGATGCTCATTGGCCGCCTCTACCACCTGTCGGGGGCCACCCTCACCGGCCGGGTGGAGGAGATGCTGCGCTATTTCAACCTGACCGAGGTTGCCGACGACGTATGTGCCGGCTATTCCGGCGGCATGCAGCGCAAGCTGGATATCGCCACCGCCCTTCTGCACCGGCCCAAGGTGCTGTTCCTGGATGAGCCGACCCTGGGTCTGGACGCCCAGAGCCGCATCGACCTGTGGCAGTTCGTCAAGCGCATGAACACTGACTTTGGCGTTACCGTGTTCCTTACGACCCACTATCTGGACGAGGCCGACCGGCTGGCGCACCGGGTGGGCATCATCGATCGGGCCAGGTTGCAGGTGGTGGGCACACCGAGCGAGCTCAAGGACCTGTTGAAGGGCGATTCCATTGCCCTCAACTTTGACGCCGACGGTGCCGAACGCGCCCTGCCCCTGTTGCGGTCCGCCACCTTCGCCAAGGAGGTGCTGGAAGAAGAGGAAGGCCTGCGGGTGTACGTGGACAACGGCGGCGAAACCATTTCTGATCTGATCCAGTTGCTCTCCGCGAAGGCCATCAAGATCAAGGCCGTGACCCTGGCCCGCCCCACACTGGACGACGTGTTCATCAAGTTCACCGGTCGCTCCATGGACAAGGTGGAAGAGAAAGTCAAGCCGTGGTGGGCGCAATGGGCGGGAGACAACTGGGAGCAGATGGAGGCCCAGGGTGATTGGCAGGGCAACCAGTGGATGAACGCCGACGGTTCGCCCAAGGACGAAAATTCATTCAAGGACTGGCAGCAAACCCAGCAAATTAGCCCGGAAGCCGTCACCGACCCACAAGTCACTGCGGCAGAGCCTGGCACCGAAAATGAGGCACCCGTGAGCGAGAATCAAGACAGCAAACCGGCCACCCCGACCGACGGCGCCGCCGCACCCGCCCCCAGCACTGGTTGGGCGGGTAACGAGTGGGTCAATGCCGACGGCACCCCCAAAGACCCGGCGGCCATGGCCAAGTGGGCCAAGGAAATGGGCGCGGGCAAGGGCTCCAAGTAATTCACCGTGTTTGCTACCGATACATATCACCTGTTCGCCAAGTACATGAAAATCACCTGGCGGCAGCCCCTGTGGACGCTGTTCGGGTTGGCCCAGCCGCTGATCTGGCTGTTGATCTTCAGTGACCTGTTCTCTTCCATGGCCCAGTTGCAGGGCTGGCCGACCACCGACTACGCCACCTTCTTCCTGCCCGGAGTGATGGTGATGACGGTGTTGTTCGGGTCCGCCTGGGCGGGGGTTAGCCTGTTGCGGGAAATTAATTTCGGGACTGTGGACAAGATGATGGTCACCCCCATTCATCGCGGCTCGGTGCTGTTCTCCCGCGTGCTGCACTCGGCGGCCACAGTGATGATCCAGTGCCTGGTTCTGCTGGCGGTGGCGTTCTCCATGGGCTTGCATCTGAATCTGAATGCGGCAGCCCTGCTGGCGGGTTTGGTGGCGGTGTGGACGCTGGGGATCGGCTTTGCCGCCCTGTCCAACGGCATTGCAATCGTGCTGCGACGGGAGGAGCCTCTGGTGGTGGTGGGCAATTTCCTCACCCTGCCGTTGATGTTTTTTTCCAGCGCCATGATGCCGGTAAAATACATGCCGGAGTGGATTCAGTGGTGTGCCTTGGTCAATCCGATCAACTACGCGGTGGAAGCGGCGCGCACCATGTTTGTTGGCAGTGCGGATTGGGCATTGTACGGGAAGGGATTTTGTATTGTGTTGGGGTTCGCTGTGGCCGCCTTTGCGTGGGCCAATTTTACGTTCATGAAGAGCCGCGGTTAGTAGCGCGGCGCGTGTTTTTTGTAGCTCGGGCGGTCAGCGGCGAATGCAGTCGGTGCCCCCGGAACGAGAAAAGGAGCGCAGTCGGATGATCACCGTTAAGTTGTTCGCTGTTCTGAAGAAGTTGGCTGGTACGGACGAGATCACCATGGCGGTTCCCGCCGGTGGCACCGTGAAGGACGTGATTGCCGAACTGTCGGCCAAATATCCGGAGGTGGGCAAGCTCATCTCCCAGCGCAAGGTGATGCTGTCCATCAACCAGGAGGCCGCCGAGGACCAGATGAAGGTCAAGTCCGGCGACGAGCTGGCGGTGCTGCCGCCCTTCGCTGGCGGTGCCGAGGTGACTGCCGCCGAGGTGGATCAACTGGTGCGGGTGCAGGAAGGCCCCTTCGACGTCAACGCCGAGATTGAACTGGTCAAGCGCACCAGTAAAGGCATCGGCGCCGTGGTCACCTTTTTGGGCATTGGCCGCGACCATTCCAAGGGCAAGGACATCGAAGGTTTGACCTTCGAGTACTACGCGGGCATGGCGGAAAAGCGCCTGAAGCAGATCCGCGAGCAGGCCATCCGCGACTTCAACCTGATCGAGTGCGGCATTGTGCACCGCTTTGGCGACATCGCACTGGGTGAGGACATCGTGCTCATCAACGCGGCCTCGTCGCACCGTCCGGAGGCCTTCGAGGCCTGCCGCTGGTGCATCGATGAACTGAAACGCATCACCCCCATCTGGAAGAAGGAATTCACTCCGGAAGGGGAGGTGTGGGTGGAAGAGCACCCCTAACCGCCGTCGCCCCACAAAGGGGTATGGGTGACACCGGAGCAGGGCTCCGGTGCCGGACGGTGACCCGAGTGACCCATCACGGCCTCTCCCCCGGGGGGCCGGATAACATAGAGTGAACGCAGATGATGAACAAGTTCGAGCGGGCGGAACTGGATCACGTACTCGACAAGGCCTTTGCCTTCCACGGCAAGCCGTGTGGCGGCACCGTGATCGGCGTGCGCATGGCCATGCTGGGCCTGAAGCTGATCGGCATCAGCGATCCCAAGGGGACGCAGCGCAAGGACATTATGGCGGTGGCCGAAAACGACCGCTGCTCGGTGGATGCCATTCAGCACGTCACCGGCTGCCGGGTTTCGGCCCGCGCCCTGAAGCTGAAGGACTACGGCAAGGTGGCCGCCACCTTCGTGAACCTGAAGACCGGCAAGGCGGTGCGCATCGTGTGCCCCGAGGAGACCCGGGAGCTGGTCGAGAAATACAAACCGGCCGAGGGTGAAAAGAAAGAGCGCACCATCGAGGGCTACAAGAGCATCCCTTTGAGTGAACTGTTCTATGCCCAGGAGGTGAAGGTCGAATTTGACGAGAACGATCTGCCCGGCCACGCCAAGGTGCGCCTCAAGTGTGACCAGTGCGGCGAGTGGGTGTCCGACCACCGCGAGCAGGAGACGCAGGGTAAGAACCTGTGTATCCACTGTGCGCAGGGCGGGTATTACGAGATCGTGAAGAACCGGATTCCGGTGCCGGCCTAGGGCACCCGTGCGGGAAAAGGAGCGCAATACGACCTTGCTGATGGTGCGCCACGGGGAACCGGATTACCCGGAAACCCGTATTTATGCGCGTACCGACGATCCGGGTCTGACCCCACGCGGCCGCGAGCAGGCCATGGCCCTGGCCGAGTGGGTGCGCAACGAGAAAATCGACGGTCTGTACGTCAGTCCCACCCGGCGCACCCGCGAAACCATGCTGCCGGTGGAAGCCGCTCTGGGCCGCAAGGCCGAGGTGGACGGGCGTCTGGAGGAACGTTTTTTCGGGGTATGGGAAGGGCTGGATTTCGACGCCATCCGCGACCGCTACCCGCAGGAGTTTCAGGCCTGGAAGACCGATCCCATGGGCTTTGCCCCGGAAGGCGGGGAGACCATTGCGGACCTGGGCCGCCGGGTGGACCTGGCCCTGGAGGAGATCCGCCAGCGCCACCCGGGTGGCACGTGTCTGGTGGTTTCCCATGTGGGCACCATCCGGACCGCGTTGTGTGAGGCGCTGAAGACCCCTCTTGAGGAGTACCGGCGCTTCCACATCACCCCCGGCTCGGTGGCCCGCGTGGACTACGGTCGGCGGCAGGCCAACCTCATGTTTCTGGGTTTTGTGCCCGGCACACGGAGCGGCTGGGGCGGAGGTGAGGCGTAGGCAGGAAGCCGGAAGGCGGCCGGACCGGGTATCCCGAGCCGACGCCGAGGTTGCAGAAAAACCGAGCGGAAGCGAGGTTGGGGACGTGATGTTGGGGGAGAGACATATTGGATTCGGAGTTTCCCGGATGGTCCGGGCGCTCCAGAAAAGGTGCTGTCCCACGCCCCCCCAGGCGCGGCGACACACGACGAATCACTGGTTGACCAAACTGGATGGAGATTGACACATGTGCGACACCACCGGAAATCACAGCCATAAGCACGGCGTGCGGACCTCGCAGGAGAAGGCCTATGGCGACCTGCGCGGCGACATCGCGATCCAGATGGATCTGCTTACCAAGGTGGAAGCCCAACTCGCCGTGATCGGCGCCGAGGACTTCCCCATGGTGGGTGCCATCGTGCACACCCTGGAGCATCTCAAGGGTGACCTGAAGAAGAACATTGCCGAACTGATCCAGTTGATGAACGCGCTGGATGCCGAGCAGGCCGCGTACTTCAGCGGCGACCACGACCACGATCACGACCACGATCACGCCGCGCACGCGCACTGATCGTCCGTCAGGGTTACGGAATGACCGGATGTATTGTGCGTGTTGCGTGCAGTACAACCGGGCCGGGTGAGGTCAAAGCGCGCCGGGGAGGAATTTTTATCCCCGGTGCGCTTTGACGCAGCCCCTCGAAAAAAATTACCCTACCCCACCGGACCCACAAGGCCAGTCCGTCGGTTTCCCCTTTTTTCCGGGCGATTCCGTACCGATACTGGCTGGCGTTGGACTGGTTTCCGGACTGATTTTCCGGACCAAATCGGGGGGGAAGGGCACGTTTTGTGTGACCTGTTCGCGGGGGAGTCCCTGCGGGTCCGTTTGTGTGAAAACCGTCTTGTCGGAAGGAGTAGGAAAGGATGGCAACATATTCCGGTGAAGCCAACCCCATGCGGGTGATGGAACTCGCCAGCGCATACTGGGACTCGCGGGTGATCCACGCCGCGCACGCCCTGAACGTTTTCACGCTGGTGGACGACACGCCGCTCACGGCGGCCGAACTCGCCTCCAAGACGGGTGCCAGTGAGCGCGGTCTGGAACTGCTGCTCATCGGCTGCTGTTCTCTGGGATTGCTGTATCGCGATGCCCGCGACCGTTACCGTAACACGCCGCTGGCCGATACCCACCTGGTGCAGGGGCGTCCCCGCTACCAGGGCGGTATCGTCAAAATGTTCGACGAGTGGTACGGTCCGTGGAGCGGACTGGAGCAGGCGGTGCGCAAGGGCGCGCCGGTGGTCGAGAAGCAGCACGACCACGGTCCCGAGGCCACCAAGGCCTACATCTACGGCATGCACTGGCGTGGTGTGGCCCAGGCGCAACTGCTGTCCCGGGTGATTGACGGAACTGGTCGCAAGCGCATGCTGGACATTGCCGGTGGCCCCGGTACCTTCACCCTGCACATGTGCCTGGAGAACGATGCCCTCAGCGGAACCGTGCTGGACCTGCCCCAGACACTGGAAGTCACCAAGGAGATCATCGGCATCTACCAGATGACCGGTCGTGTTACCACCCAGGTGGGCAACTACATCGACGACAAATCGTTCGGCTCCAACTACGACATCGCCCTGATGAGCTCCATGCTCAACCAGGAGTCACCCGCGACCCTCAAGTCGATCCTCACCAAGGCCAAGGACGCGCTCAACCCTGGTGGCCTGATGATCGTCCAGGAGCAGTTGCTTGATGACGACAAGAACGGTCCACGCCTGCCAGCGGTGATCGGCCTCAACCAGTTGATCCACACCCCGGGCGGTCAGAGTTACTGCGGGGCCGAGATCAAGGAGTTCATGGAAGAAGTGGGCTTCAACAAGGTGCATTATGTGACCCTGCCCGAGGAGAGCCCCTTCGTGGTGATCCTGGGCACCAAGTAGGTCACCTGCACGGCCCGTACGGTGGATTTACTGCCCCGTACGGGCCGGTTTTTTTCAATCGTCACGATACAAGGAGGGGATCAATCGTGTTCAACCGGAAATGGCAGGGGGTGGTACTGGCCCTGGCGGCTCTGTGGCTGACCTCATCGGCAGCGGTGGCAGCCGACCTGACGGGCGAGGACGTGGTGCGCAAGTCACAGAGCCTGTACCAAGGCAAGGATCAGCGCTCCACCGTGACGCTGGAATTGATCAACGCCGATGGCAGCAGCCGCAAGATCATCACCAAGCGTCTGTGGATGGATGCCGGTGGTCGCGACGGGTACACTGCCAAGACCATTTTTTTCACCACCTTCCCCCCGGATTCAAAGGGGGTGGGCTTCCTGATCTGGGACACTGCGGATCCCAAGAAAAAAGACGAGTTGTGGCTCTATCTGCCCAGCCTGCGCCAGGTGCGCCGGGTGAACCAGCGTGACCAGAACGAGGCCTTCATGGGCTCCGACCTGACTTTCGCCGACATGGGACAGCGCCTGATCCAGGAGGACACCCACACCCTGGTGGGCGAGGAGACCATTGACGGCAAAGGCTACTACGTGGTGGAGAGCGTGCCGGTGACCGAGTCCATCTACGGCAAGAAGAAACTGTGGATATCCAAGGACGATTTCACCACGCTCAAAATTGAGTACTACGACACCAAGCTCGACCTGCTCAAGACCCAGGATATCAAGTGGTTGCGGGACGGCAAGTTGCGCGTGTACGAGCAACTCGACGTGCATAACGTGCAGACCAACCACCGCACGGTGTACGCCATTTCGGAACGCGAAACAGACGTGGGCCTGAAAGATGGTGACTTTTCGGAGCGGACCCTCAAGCTGGGCTACCGCGGCCGCTAGCCCACCCACTGTCGGCTATCCAGGACCTGCGGGTGCGCGCGCTCGGGATTAATATCCGTGGCGGCGTGGCCGCTTCCGGAAAACGGCTGGTGGTATGCCTCGGGGTATGCCCGGTATCGGTCCCGGACGTTTCCATCGGGCGCCCCGCCGGAATTGCATATCCGGCGGGGCGTCTGTCATTTGCGGGCAACCCGTGGCCGGGTCCGGGGCTTCTCCGCCGCCTCTGTCATGACCTGCCGAACGGGCTCCTCCGGACCCTCTCCCGAGTGTGTTTCCGGGGTGGCTGCCGGGGGCTTGTTTTGGGGTGGGCGGTGCTGCTGGTTTGGCTGGCCGGTTCCGGTGCCGCCCGGGCCGAACTGGAACTGAGTGGGCGCTGGCAGCAGGAGTTCGCCTATCGTGTGGCGGCCCATCCGGTGTGGACCAAGGGGCTGGCGTTCGTACAGGTGCAGGGGGTCGAAAACTGGGGAGGTCGGGGGCAACTGACCGCCATCGGGAGGGTTTGGTACGATCCTGCCCTGGATCGTGGAAATCCGTGGCGACTGAATCCGTCACTGGCCCCTGGCGCATCGTTGCAGGACGCCTTTGTTGGCTCGGAACTCAAGGAGGTCTACCTGGACGTTGCCACATCGCGAGTGGATCTGCGTCTGGGGCGACAAATCGTGCGCTGGGGGCTGCTGGAAGGGGCGCGTATCACGGACCGGATCAATCCCCTGGATTTCCGGGAGTTCCTGTTTCGTGACGTCGAGGATCGCTACATTCCCCTGTGGATGGCCCGTCTGGACTACTATCCTGACTGGGGGCCATGGCAACAGGCTCAGTTGTTGCTGATTCCGGACCTGCGTTTTCACCGTCCGGCCCCGGTGGGCAGCGAGTGGCACGAGTTTGAATTGCCCCCCGGTGTGCGCCGCCCGCGCAACGGAGTGGAAAATACCGAGGTGGCGGCACTGGCCGGGTTCCGCTCCGGCGAGGTGTCCTGGACCGCCAGTTATTTTTACACTTGGGACGATTTTCCGGCGGCGTTCCGCTCCATTTTTGGTGTCGGCGGACAGTTGACCGGAGTCAGCCTGGACGCGCGCTACGAGCGCATACAGATATTGGGGCTGACCGCCTCCCGCTCCCTGTGGGGAGTGATTCTTTCCCTGGAAGGCGCCTATGATCGCGGCAAATATCTTGCAACCGATCCCGGTGCCGTGTCGGGAAACGAGGTGCGCCGTGACGTGGCCCATGCGGGGTTGGGGGTGGATATGAACCTGGCCGGAGTGGATGTGTCTATCGGCGGCTTTCAGGATCAGGTGCTGGGATGGCAGCCGTTCATCCCGGTGCGGCGGGCGGAGCGGGGTGGCAGCCTGCTGATTCATGAAGGGTATTTGAACGAACGGCTGGACGCGCGGCTGCTGATTCTCTACTTTCATACCGGAAATCAGTATGTGGCGCGGCCGGAAATGGCTTATAAAATCACCGATCGGGTCAAAGTGATAATGGGGGTGGATCTGTTGGGCGGTGAGCGCGGCAGTGCCCCGAACGACCCGGCGCGCGTGCGGGAGTTCCGCTTTGTCGGCTATTTCCGCGACCACGACCGCGTGCACGCGCAACTGGCCTGGCGGTTTTAATTGCCGCCTGTGGTGGCAGCGGGGGTGGACATGGATTGGGATGTAACGAAAGGAACCGACTCTTGAAACGCTACGTTGAGGCCATCATCCGCTGGCCGCTGCTGACCATTGTGTGTCTGCTTGCGATTACCGGTTTTTTCTTCTCCCAGATCGGGCACCTGAAGATGGTGCTGGACCCCAAGCGCATCCTCCCCCAGGGGCATGAATACGTGAAGGTCAACAACGAGATCGAGGACCACTTCGGTGGCAGCCGGGTGGTGGTGATTGGTGTTACCGTCAAGGACGGCGACATCTTCAATCCGGTCACACTGGCCAAGATCCAGCGCATCACCGAAGCGGTCAAGCAGGTGAGCGGTATT
Source organism: Nitrospirota bacterium (assembly GCA_029858285.1). Taxonomy (GTDB): domain Bacteria; phylum Nitrospirota; class JACRHL01; order JACRHL01; family JACRHL01; genus JAOUFN01. The sequence goes on from JAOUFN010000004.1 coordinate 149,071, forward strand.
CTGGAAGAGAATGTCGTCTCCATCGCCGACCGCAAGGTCAAGTACATCAAGGCCGCGGGCGATACCATCGACATTCGGCGCGTGATGGAAGATATCCCCGCTACCCCGGAGGGGCTGGCGGAGTTGCGCGCCAACGTGTTTGTGAACGATATGTTCATTTCGTCCCTGGTCTCCAGGGACGGCAAGAGCGCGGCCATCATTACTGATTTCCGTGGCGGCGGCTCCGCCTCCGATGCGTGGTGGGACAAGATGATGTCCTCCGACGCAGCTTCTGACCCCGGGTGGCTGAAACTCCCCGATTTTTCCAGCGAGGCATTGGCCCAGGATTGGACCCAGAAAGAGATCGACGAGTGGTGGGCCAAGCAGGGGGGTGCGCCGTGGCAAAACAAGCCCGGCGAGGGCACTCCTTCGACCACCAAAGCCCCGACGGCTTCCACCCCTTCCGGCAGTTCCACCGAAAGCCCCATCAGTGCGCCCAAGGACGGCGTCTGGTACGTGCCCGACTCCATGATCTATCAAAACCTGGAGGCCATCGCCGCCAAGGAGCGTGACGCCAACACCCAGGTGCACATCGGCGGCCTGCCCATCGCCCTGGCGTTCCTGGAGAAGGACGCCATCCTGATGAACCAGAAGGTGTTCCCCGCCGCCGTGGTAGTGGTTCTGGTGGTTCTGGCTCTGGCTTTTTTCAGCCTTCAGGGGATGATGATCCCCCTGGTCACCGCTGCCCTTTCGGTGATTTGGGCCTTGGGGGCCATGGCGATTTTCCGTATCCCCCTGGATCCCTGGACCCAGACCCTCACGCCGATTCTGATCGTGGCCATCGCCGCAGGGCATTCGATCCAGATCCTCAAACGCTACTATGAGGAACTGGTGCGCTGCGGTGGCGACAATCGGCAGGCGGTAATCGAGGCCACCACGCGCATCGGACCGGTGATGATTACCGCCGGGCTGGTGGCGGCGGCCAGCTTTGCATCGCTGATCACCTTTGACCTCAAGACCTTCCAGTCTTTTGGGCTATTCACGGCATTTGGTATCGTTTCGGCCCTGACGCTGGAGATGTCGTTCATTCCGGCGTTGCGCTCCATGCTGCCTGCCCCGGCACCCCACGTTCTTGCGCGCCTGACCCGCGAAAGTTGGGCCGATCGCCTTACCCGCTCTCTGGCGGCGCAGGCGGTAGGAGAACGGAAACCGGTGGTGCTGTACACGGTGCTGGCGGTGTTGGTGCTTTCCTTGGGGTTTGCCTTCCGGGTAGAGGTCAACAACAGTCTCAAGGGACAGTTCTTTCCAGAAACCCAGTTGCGGGTGGACGAGGCCGCCATCAACCAAGCTTTTGGCGGCACGACTACTTTTTATGTGTTGGTAAAGGGAAAGAACCCGGACGACCTCAAGGATCCGCGGGTGCTCAAGGGGGTGGAGGAACTGCAACAGCGGTTCTCAGCGGTCACTGGCGTGGGCAAGACCCAGTCCTATGTGGACTATGTGAAGAAAATGAATCGATCCCTGCACCGGGACGATCCGGCCTATGAAGCCGTGCCCCAGAGCCGCCAGGAGATATCCGAGTACCTGTTCTTATACTCAATCTCCGGCAATCCAGCGGATTTTCGCCGTTTTGTCGATTACGACTACCAGAATGCCGTGGTGTGGGCCTTCCTCAAGGATGACAGTACGCGTCTGGCTCAGGAACTGATTGGCATCACCCGCGAGGTGGCTTCCACGTTCCCCGAAGGAATCACCGCCGAGGTTGCGGGCAGCAGCCCGGTGACCGTGGCGCTGAATGACACCATTGTGGATGGAAAACTGCGCAATATCATGCAGATCGCCACCATCACCTTCATCATCTCCAGCCTGGTGTTGCGCTCCTTTCTGGGTGGCCTGCTGGTACTGATTCCACTGGGCGCGGCGGTGATGATCAACTTCGGTGTGATGGGGGCCGGGGGCATCACCCTGGGAATTGGTACCGCCACCATCTCTGCCATGGCCGTGGGTATTGGTGCGGATTTTGCCATCTACCTGCTGTTCCGGTGCCGCGAGGAGTTCCGGCGCTCGGGAGACGAGCGTGAGGCTGTCCGCGCCACGGTGACCACAGCGGGCAAGGCCGTGGTATTTGTGGCGTTGGCAGTGGGAGCGGGTTGCTCGACCTTGGCATTTGCCGGGTATTACCGGCATATGGAGGGGGTGCTGATTCCCCTGGCCATGCTCACCGGCTGCCTGGGGGCGCTGACGATCCTTCCCACGCTATGCTGGAAACTGCGCCCGGAGTTCATTTTTTCGCGGCGCTGACAGCGGGTGTCTGGCCTCGGTGGCCGTCGGCCCCTGGAAGAAAGAATGGCGACCACAACCTGTGCCACCTCCGGGCACTGAGAGGGATTTTCTGGATAGAGGTGTTGTTTGCCGCACGTCGGGGATCATCGCAGCCATTTCGGCCGGCTGTACCACGCCCTTTACCGGTGTTCTCCCGGAGGCGTGGTCTGTGGGCCGCCCCGCGGCCTTCGCCGGGGGGGGGCAACAGTGTTTTCCCGCAGCACATTACTGGCGATAACTGCCATGGCGGTAGTGCTGTCTGCAATGGTGACCCCGGCGGCACCGGTATGGGCCGAGGCGGATACGGGGAGCCAGTCGTCGGCTCCCACGCGCTCTCGTTGGAGTGTTGGCCTCACCGTGGGCTCCTACGCCCCTGATTTGCGCAAGCTCAATGCGGCGTTGCACAACCAGGGGGAGGTACTGCTTCAGGACCCCAACTACCTGATTCCGCGCAACCAGAATCTGCCAGTGCTGACGCGGGATATCTCGGTGGAGGGGCTTTCCGGCGATGCCAACTACGGCATGGAAGGACAATGGCACTGGTTCCCGCGCATGTCGGTACTGCTGGTAGCCACCAATTGGCAGGGGCGGGTGACCAAGTCCGACACCATCACCATGTCACTGCGCTCCAACCTCCCCCCGGTCATCGTCCCGCGCACCGCACGGTACAACCTGAACCTCAGCCAGATGTGGCTTGGCTGGCGTTACGCGTTCTTCGACCGCCCGGAAAAAGTGCGGCTGTTCGCCAATTTTGGCGTGTTCGGGTTTTCCACCGCCGATCTCACCATGGACGCACTGCTCAAGGTGAGTGAGGCCAAGACGCTGGGGTTGAATTTCGCCTCAATCAGTTCGACCGAAGTACACGGATCGGCCTATTCCAGTCGCTACGGTCTGGGGGGAGAATATTTTCTCAGCAAACACGTGTCGGTCGGTTTTCACGCCAATTACGTTACCGGTGAGTTCCAGAGATTCCGTGTTTCGCGCTATTTCCCCTCCGGCTTTTCTGAACTGCCGCCGCTACCACCAAATGCCACCAACAGCCTGCCGGACAACGTGCTGCCCACCAATCCGGCGTTGCCGGTAGTGGGCGATCCGCTGCAGACCGCCCAGGTGGACGAGCCCCGCGAAACGGTTGAGGTGGTGCATCACCCCACAAATGTGTTGTTAAGCCTGGACGGGTGGGATTTGGGGGCCATGTTCAGGGTATATTACTAGGCTAAGTCCCGTCCGTTCAGGAGGGGGCGCCCCATTGGGGACAAAAAGTTTCCCAAGGTTGGGACGCGTGAGTGTTTTTTCGGAAATGCCGGAATATTGGCAGAAATCCACCGGCTAAATCCCAAGTAAAAACAATCGATTGACGTCAAAACGCGGGTGGCAACAAAAATGCATTCGTTGGGGGTGGTTTATTCCGCCCTTGTCCGTCAGTGATTGCCGTTGTGAGGCTTGTGCACCAAATTTGTACACAACAAGGCCGTATGGCTTGGGGGCCGCGTTGGGTGTGGGGGCCGCTGTTGGCGTGGGTATTGGCCGTCGCCGTGGTTCCTGTCGGCGCGTGGGCTGCCGACTCACAGTCCCCGGTATCCATGTCCGGCCCTGGCTATGAAGCACGCTTTGACGGGCACGGTCTGTCGTATTTTTCCCGCCATAGCGAGGGCGCTGCGCGGCTGGACGTCGCCACCGGGTGGGTTGTCGCCGGGGAGCGCGAATTTTACCGTGCACAGAATGCCAGTTCCGGGGCGTCCGGGGCCACTGGCGCCCTTTTTACCAGTGCTTGGAGTGCGGACGGCCGTGTGGCGCGCTATCCGCTGGCGCCCGGCGTGGAGCAGCGCTTCATTGCTCGGGGGCCAGGGGTTGAGCAGCTTTGGGAAATTGCCGGGCCGGTCCCGGCTGGTACCGACCTGGAGATTGCCACCGATATCCGGACAGCCCTGCGCGGCACAGCAGACGACCGCGGGGTGCGTTTTTTCGATGGCCATGGAGGTTATGCAGCTTCCTACGGCGCGGCATTGGTGACCGACGGTGCGGGACGCCGGATTTCCATAAATCCGAAATTGGTACGCCGGGGCCCGGTGGGACAAGGGCTTAATCACTACCAGGTGTTGATGGTCATCCCCTCCGTCTGGCTGGCTACCGCCAAGTTTCCGATTTTGGTGGACCCGTTGATCGGTACCGAAGTTCAGGTCGGTGTTGCCCCCGGACAACTGGAGCGCAATCCGGCGGCGATTTTTGGCACCACCGAGTACTTGGCGGTGTGGGAGAAAACCCAGACCGATCAGGACATTGTGGCCGCGCGCGTTACCACCACCGGTGTGGTGCAGGCCCCGCAGATTGTGGTGCGCAGTGCGGTGGGGGCCGAAACCGACCCGGCGGTGGCGTTCAATGGCACCACCGAGTTTTTTGTGGTTTGGACCGAGGCCAGCGACATAAAAGGTGCAACGGTTTCCACCGCAGGCGTGGTGGGGACTCCGGTGTCCATCACCGCCGATGCGGCCGTGACGGCGGATTCATTGCCTTCCATCGCATTCGATGGAACCAGTTACTTGGTAACCTGGGTTGCGGCCGGGGATATTCATGGCGTACTGATTAACGCCATTACCCTGGTGGTCGGTGCGCCGTTCGTGATATCCGCAACTGCCGCGCTGGAAACAGACCCACAGGTGGTTTACGCTGCGACCAGCGCCACCTACCTGGTTGCCTGGCGGACCGCCAATGGAGTGTTTGCCACCCGCGTGTCTACTGCCGGGGTGGTGGACTTGACCCCGATGACAGTGATGGACGGCACGGTCTCCGGCTGGAGCGTGGGTTCAGTTGCCTTGGCGACCAACGCCACGGACGGATTGGTCACCTGGACGGATGACCGGGCACTGGTGGGCAGTTTCGATGTGTTCGCCGCGCGTATCCAAGCGGCCACCCCCTCGGTTCTGGACACTGCCGGTATCACGGTTTCGGCGGTGGCGGGTAGCGAGGCGCAGGTTACAGCTTCCTTCGGTTCGGGTAATTATTTTGTGGCCTGGTCCCACCCTCTGTGGCCCAGTTCCCCGGACATCTTTGGAGCCCGCGTAAGTCCGGCTGGCGTGGTCCTGGAGCCGGCCGGAATCGAGGTCTCTGCGGCGGCAGGCGCCCAGACGGGGCCGACAGCGGCGTTTGACGGTACACAATTCCTGGTGACTTGGTCGGATAGCCGGGACACCGGATTCTCCGACGTATTTGGGCAGCGGGTGCCGGGAACATTTCCAACTCCGCCCAGCGGAGTTTTGGCGGCAGACACCCCTGCTGACAATGGTGGTAGTGTCAGCCTGTCGTGGGTACCCAGCACGTCTCCATCAGTCACCTTTCAGCATATATATCGGGAAACCACGGCCAATGGCCCGTTCGTCAACCTGATTACCACTCTTGCTGGCAACGCGGCCACGGGATATGTGGACAACGCAGGTGGGCTGGGGCTGACCAACGGCACCACCTACCACTACATTGTCCGCGCCTTTGATGGCACATATGAGAGTGCCGACTCCCTGACCTCCTCGGCCATCCCTGCAGATAACGTTGTGCCTGCCGCGCCGACGCTGGTGACCGCGGTAGATACGCCCGCCGACACGGGCGGCAGCATTACCCTGAATTGGACGCCGTCCGTGAGTGCGGACGTGGTGACCCAGCGGATTTACCGGAGCACGACGACAGGGGTGTATGGCGTGCCGCTGGCAACGATTACGGGCAATCTCACGGGTACCTACGCGGACGCGACGGCGGTGACCGGCACGGCGTATTTCTACATCATTCGTGCCTTCGACGGCACGCAGGAGTCGGTGAATTCCGCAGAAGTTACGGCGACGGCAATCAACAATGTACCTGCCGCTCCGACATTGGTGACGGCGATCGATACGCCCGCGGACAACGGCGGCAGCATCACCTTGAACTGGACCGTATCGGTCAGTGCGGGTGTGACGCAGCAGCGGATTTACCGCGGCACGGCGACCACCGGCCCGTACACGCTGCTGACGACGATCGCGGGCAACGTGACGGCGACTTATATTGATGCGACGGCGACCAAGGGGACGACGTACTACTACGTGGTTCGCGCCTGGGACGGGGTACAGGA
>JAOUFN010000039.1 GCA_029858285.1 Nitrospirota bacterium
GGGGGGGCCTGCACCACCGTCGGCGCGGGGGGGGCCTGCACCACCGGCGGCGCGGGGGGCGCCTGCACCACCGGCGGCGCGGGGGGAGCCTGCACCACCGGCGGCGCGGGGGGGGCCTGCACCACCGGCGGCGCGGGGGGAGCCTGCACCACCGGCGGCGCGGGGGGGGCCTGCACCACCGGCGGCGCGGGGGGCGCCTGCACCACCGGCGGCGCGGGGGGCGCCTGCACCACCGTCGGCGCGGGGGGCGCCTCCTCGGGTATCACCCCCAGCGGATCGGCGCCATAATCATACAGCAGGCTGGTCACCACCCGGCCTCTGGCGGCGCTGTCCAGGCTGTCCAGCAGCTCCGCCGTGTCCCGCTCCCGCAGATATCCCGCTTCGTGCAAGGCTTCGGCCAGCTTGTCCAGGGTCAACCCCTTCTGTGCCTGGCCCGCCGGGGCCTCACGCTGCACCAGTGGTCCCAAAAAGCTGGGTGGGTGACCTTCGAACATTACCGCCAGATCGCCACCCTCGATGTCGGCAATCCCACCCAGCTTGCGCACGGCGGTCAAAATGTCGTCCTTCTCCGGAGACAGTTTGGCGCGGGCCTTCAGTTGTTCCGTGCTGCGCACCTGCCGTTCGGCGGCGGCGGCCACCTCGGCAGATAGATCGTCATAAGCGGACAGGCCCTCGGGGGGTACCTTCTGCCCGGCTTTCACCCGTTCTTCCACCAGGTAGCGATGCACAAACCCGAAGGCCTCCGCCAGGGTGGGGGTGTGCTGGTCGGCAGGCACATTCCGCATACTCTCGGCTACAAACTCGGCGCGAGAAACCTCCCACGGCTGCATGGGCCGCCGCGCCACCAAACGATTCAGCCGGGGTACCACCGTCTTTGCCACGGCGGCCGCAGTGGCCGGGCCCTCAAACAACGCTTCGCCCAAAAACGCTTCCGGGGCGTTCGCCAACACGGCGCGGCCGGGGTCGTAGGCCTGCGCCAGTTTGTTCTGCGCCGCCACGTCGGCCACGCCGATCCCGGGTTGAACGCCGACGGCCTGCAACAGCACGTTGGACAGCGCACCCCGGAAGGGGCGGATGATCGCCGCCGGGATCGAGGCGGCATTGATCCCGGCAGAGGCAAAGCCGGATTTTATGGCCACGTCCACCGCCTGATCGTGGGGCCGCCCGGCCCGGCGGGCATTCAGGTATTCGCCGCCCATCTGCTGGATGCCCGCCATGGCGCCGCCGCCCAGCATGCTCCCACCCAATGACCCCACCGCTGCACCGGGTGGCCCGGCCATCATCTCACCGGTTACACCGCCACCCACGGCGCCAACCACGGCCCCGCCCAAAAATGGGGCGCTGCCCACGATGGTGCGGCCCAAAAAATCACCCCACCACCCCTGGTCGGTCACCTTCTGCCCAAAACTCATGTCCGCGAACCGCGCAGAAGGCGCAAAGGCCCCGCCGGGAGGGGGGGGCAAAACACCGGCGGCGCTGTGCGTCACGGCCACATCTTTGGCCGCCCCAAAGCTCTCGGCCACGTCCTGGGCGCCACCCAGCACACCACGCAGGAAATTGGCGGTAAACCGCCCGTCGGTGGGGTCCGCAACCGTCTCCACCGCCGGGTCGCCAAAACGGTTCAGCCGTTGCCGTGGGGGCGGCGCGGGCTGGTCCAGTCGCGGGTCCAGCCGCGCGGCGGCGGGTTCTTCCACCGCCGGGTCGCCAAAACGGTTCAGCCGTTGCCGTGGGGGCGGCGCGGGCTGGTCCAGTCGCGGGTCCAGCCGCGCGGCGGCGGGTTCTTCCAGCGCCGGGTCGCCAAAACGATTCACCATGGCTACAACTTCTTGTGAAGTTGGCCGGTAGCCGCGTCAATGTACTCCGTGCCGCTCGGCAGGGCGGCGTGTTCCTCTGGGGTATTGATCGACGGTACACCGCCACCCCCCGGCTTCCCCGCCAGGACGGGGGCCACTATCGAAGGATCAATCCACCCCCCGGAGGCCGGGATGGGGCCTGCTGCCCCTCCTGCCCCTCCTGCCCACCGGCTATACAATAGTCCAAATTCAGGATCGTCCCCCACCTTGTGTTGGATCGCTGTCCGCACAGCCTGCGCCGCCACCGGATCGTAGGCCGGGTTCGGCATCCCGTTTGGCAAAACCCGCAAAATTTTCCGCTTGGCGTCCTCCAGAGACAGGTGCGAGGTGTTTTTCCTTGCCGCGTCAATTTCCGCGTTGTTTGCCGTTTGGGCCGCCGTGAGGCCGGAACCGGGGGGTGGTTTGTCCGGTCCTTGGCCAACCCTTCGTCCATTTTCAATCCGCACCTGACCGGGCCCCAGCGTGTACCCCTCCGGGCGCGCGGCATTCCGTAATTGCAAGTTGTCTAATCCCAGTTGTATTTGGTCTCTCTGACGTTTGGCCAGCCGGTCGCTCAAATCAACCCGCTGCTCCGGCGTCAGCCCTTTAAGCAGCTCGACCGCCGGGATGCCGTCGCCGACAAAACGGCCAAAGGCGGAATCCACTGCCTGCTTGTTCAGTGCATCTTTCCGCTGCTGGTTTTCCGCCCGCAAAAGTTGGTCCAGTTGTGCCAGCCGAACCCGCTGGTCCAGTTGGTCCCCCTGTGCCTGCCGTGCCGCCTCACGGGTGCGACGCTGCTCGTTCCGTATTGCCACCGCGCCGTCCTGGCCAACAGCCGCTCCCAGGGCAAAGTTCCCCGCCACCCGCCCGATATCTGCCAGCTTTACCATGATGGGTCCTTTCTCAGCGATTCTGCCTGTACAGCAAGGTGGGGTCAAACGTATACGTTGGCACGCTCGAACCAGCGTTGTAGCTGGTGCTCACACCCGACGGCATGGAAGCGCTTGAAGCAGCGCCAGCCGCAGGGTTGATAGCGGTGGCCGCCATGGTCACGCCACCCTTGATGGCGCTCAAAGCCTGGTCGCGCCAAAAGTCCTGTTTCCCCTGCTGGCTGGCCCCCAGGTCGTTGTAGATGCCCGACTTCGCGTCGGCCAGGTGTGACCGTGCATTGACCAGTGTGTTGGCCGTCCGTTCGCCCATGCTCGCGCGTTCCAGCAGCCGCTGATATGCGTTTGCGAATTCCTCACTGACCAAATTCTGGTTAAATTTGCTCAAGGCGACTCCCGCCGCACCGGACAGCAATCCACCGCGCGCGGCAGCCGAGGATTCAAGGGCGGTCTGCCCGGCAGACTGACGCAGGCGGTAAGCGGGGTCCAGCGTAAGCGCGGCGGACCCCTGCGGCTGGTTCCGGTAGCCAGCAATTTTCGTGTCGTACTCGCTCTTCCGCGCTTGGTACTCCGCCATCGCGGCCGCGTACTTCTTCTCCGCCGCTGCGCGGGCGCGATCCGTCTCGGCTCCAATCTTTCCGCCTAAAGATCCGGCGGGGACCGGCCCGGACAAGGCGGCCAACTTTCCTGCCCTTCCCACCGCCCACTTCGGAATGGGCGGCGCATCGGGAATCCCCGCAAAAAAAGTGTCCCGGTTCGGCTCCGGCGGGGGCGGCCCATAAACGTCCTCCGGTGCAAAGCCAAGCACCGCAGCCAATCGAGCGGTGGCCGCGTCCCCCTGGTTGGAGTACATCGCCAGCCGTTTCTGCTCCTCATCGAACGCCTTTTGTTGCTCATTCGCAGCAACCGCCGCCCAACGCGCCCGTGATCCCATTTGCCAGCCCCCTTTCTACACCACCAGGAAAAAAAGCCCCTGGAACGATACCGCCGTTGTCCCGAGGGACGAATCCGGGGTGATACCGCCCAAAGCATCCAACGTCACACCCGACGGAAACCGGGTGACCTTCAGTGGCCGCCACCCTTCCGGTAGATACCATACCGTCGTGCCAGCGGTCCCCCCTTTCGCTACGCCCTCCAGCATCACCACGTGTCCGCTTTTCGTCGCCCTCAGGGTGTTGTAGCTGCCGTGCTGGAGCCAGCCGTTTTTCAGGTCCGCCGCCTCCGGGGTGTACAGGTGCCGCGCCATCCCCTGGCCGACAGCCACGGCCCACGGGTCCGGCTTCCCGGAGGCTGGCACCGTCTGGATTACTGCCCCTTTCATCCTGTCACATCCACCAGTGCGCCGAGAATGTGTACCGGCACCGGGTCGCTCCCGTAAACGCGGAACATGCGCTGCCGCGACCGGCCAAGCCGATGCACCTGTACCAAACGCCCATACTGCCCGGCGTTACCTGTTTTCAGCGCACGAGCAGCGCTCCACGTGCGCCCGCCGTCGTCACTCCACTGGAGCATCACCACCGCCCCCGGCGTGTCCACCCCGGCCAACCCGGTCTCCAGGTCCAGCGTCAGGCGGCGCCAGAAAAGCCAACGGTTCCCCGCCGCTACCGGTGCGCTCACGCGCTCCCACCGCAAAGGCCCTTCGTCCATGGCGTGAACGCTGGAATCGAGCAGATACAGGTCACCGTGATCGTGCGCCGTCAGCACAACCTTGTTGGCGAACAACAGCGCCGAGTCCGCTGGATGCCGCGTGTACGCGGCGGTCGCCGCGACCCACGCGGCCCGCTCATGCCACATGCCGGTAGTCAGGTCGTAGACAAAACTCGTGTCCGGCAAGTTCAACTGGTAGAACTCGTGCCCGTCGTGCGCGAAGGTCAACCCGGTCGCATCGGCCAGGTCCGTCATGTGCTCCGCCAGCATCCCGGAGACGGGAATGGTGGCCACGTCCCCGGCGCCGGACCGCACCAGCGCGACTTTGCCCGCTTTGTCCACGGACACGTACAGCAGGCTCTCCCCCGTGGTGGCCACCGCCCCCGGTGAGGCGCACCCGAGGTCCAATGCCCCTCCGGGTGTGGGGTCGAAGATCACCGCCGACGCGCCACTGGGGTACCACTGCTCCACGGTGCGCGAGCCGAACAGCCACATGCGGCCCCCGTGCGCAACGATGCGCACCAGTGCGTCCGGGCTGCTTTCCGCCGTGGCCCACGCGGTCCCTTGGCCCCCGATAAAAGACCGCACTTCGTTGGTGACGATCGTGCCAATATTGCCCACCGCGACAAACAGCGAGCCCGACCACACTACGCGGTAGAGGGCGTTCGCCGTCCCGCTGGCGCCGACCGTCCAGGTTAACCCCGAGGGGCTGGTGGTGATCGTGCCACCGGCGCCCACCGCGACGAATAGCGAGCCCGACCACACCACATCGTAGAGGACGTTCGTCGTCCCGCTGGCGCCGACCGTCCAGGTTGACCCTGTGGAGCTGGTGACGATCGTGCCAACTTCGCCCACCGCGACAAACAGCGAGCCCGACCACGCCACATCGTAGAGGGCGTTCGTCGTCCCGCTGGCGCGGACCGTCCAGGTCACCCCGTCAGGGCTGGTGACGATCGTGCCAATATTGCCCACCGCGACAAACAGCGAGCCCGACCACACCACATCGTAGAGGGCGTTCGTCGTCCCGCTGGCGCCGACCGTCCAGGTTGACCCTGTGGGGCTGGTGACGATCGTGCCAACTTCGCCCACCGCGACAAACAGCGAGCCCGACCACACCACATCGTAGAGGGTGTTCGTCGTCCCGCTGGCGCGGACCGTCCAGGTCACCCCGTCAGGGCTGGTGACGATCGTGCCAATATTGCCCGCCGCGACGAACAGCGAGCCCGACCACACTACGCGGTGGAGAACGTTCGTCGTCCCGCTGGCGCGGAGCGTCCAGGTCACCCCGTCCGGGCTGGTGACGATCTTGCCGACGTCGCCCACCGCGACAAACAGCGAGCCCGACCACACGGCGGCTCTGAGGGCGTTCGTCGTCCCACTGGTGTGGAGCGTCCAGGTTAACCCTGTAGGGCTGGTGACGATCGTGCCGAGGGTGCCCACCGCGACGAATAGCGAGCCCGACCACACCACATCTTTGAATTGATTCGTCGTCCCGCTGACTTGCAAGCCCCAACGGGCCCCCGCAGCCAACGGTTCCGAAACATAGAACCGCCCAGGGTATGACGGATCGTTGACAACGTACACGTGATTCGCGCATGCGCATGCTGTCGGGGCGAAAGTATCCCCCACGCCGGGGAAATAGGGGTCGTCAATGACCGACAGCACCGCACCATCCCAAAGGTACCCGTCAACGCCATCCACGATCAGCACGTTCAAGCCGTTGCTCGCCAGGTCCACCCGACCCACAGTGGAGTTCAGCGTGGCAACCGCAGCGGACACCACCCCCCCGGTGGATACCACATACAAATACGCCCCCTGTACCACCAGCAGGGCGCCGTTGAACTCAATCTGCCCGCGAATCGCTCCGGTTCCCGGCAACCGTGCAAACAGACTCAGCCCCGGCACGGTACGCAATGCGGCAACCGTTTTCCCGCCGGGGCCCCCCGGAACCGGGTACAGGTTCACGGTGCGCTGGCTGTTCAGCGAACGGACCACCCCCTGGTAGTCACCGCCGACGATGGGTACCTGGATTTCCGGCACCTACCCCATCCTCAAACTGGTAACGATTGCTCCGGAGTCGCCCACGGCAACGAACAGAAAGCCATCACTGGAGAGCGCCCGCAGCGGCGCCGTGGTGGGGGCCGGAAGCTTCTTCCACGTCGCTCCGTCCGGGCTGGTGACGATCGTGCCAGCATTGCCCACGGCGACGAACAGCGAGCCCGACCACACCACATCGTTGAGGGCGTTCGTCGTCCCGCTGGTGTGGAGCGTCCAGGTTAACCCTGTAGGGCTGGTGACGATCGTGCCGAGGGGGCCCACCGCGACGAATAGCGAGCCCGACCACGCCACATCGTTGAGGTAATTCGTCGTCCCGCTGGCGCCGACCGTCCAGGTTAACCCTGTGGGGCTGGTGGTGATCGTGCCACCGGCGCCCACCGCGACGAATAGCGAGCCCGACCACGTCACGTCGGTGAGTGTGTTCGTCGTCCCACTGGCGCCGACCGTCCAGGTTACCCCGTCCGGGCTGGTGGTGATCGTGCCAGATTGGCCCACCGCGACGGACAGCGAGCCCGACCACACTACGTTGTAGAGGGTGTTCGTTGTCCCGCTGGTGCGGAGGGTCCAGGTTACCCCGTCCGGGCTGGTGACGATCGTGCCAATATTGCCCGCCGCGACGAACAGCGAGCCCGACCACACCACATCGTTGAGTGTGTTCGTCGTCCCACTGGCGGCGACCGTCCAGGTCACCCCGTCAGGGCTGGTGACGATCGTGCCGACACCGCCCACCGCGACGAACAGCGAGCCCGACCACGTCACGTCGGTGAGTGCGTTCGTCGTCCCGCTGGCGCGGACCGTCCAGGTCACCCCGTCAGGGCTGGTGACGATCGTGCCGACATCGCCCACGGCGACGAATAGCGAACCCGACCACGTCACGTCGTAGAGGGCGTTCGCCGTCCCGCTGGTGCGCGGGAACCAATTCGCCAGCGCCAGGTCGCGGTACGCACTCAGCGTATCCACGCCGGGGTCAAAGTTATCAATCTCGCGCACCAGAGTGTCGGCGGACGTGTAAACGCGCAGCTTGTACAGCCCCGCCCCCCAGTAGGGGGCGGCCTCGCCGTAAGTGTCCAGCATGAAACCTGCCGCCCCCGCGTTCGCCCCGGTGGACGGGCCCGGCAGTACGGACGTCTCTCCGCTGTCCGTGTACACGGACCGTTGCATCGTCGTCCCTGCGTAGTAGGTCAGGACATAGCCGACGGACAGGTTTGCCCCCGTAGCGTCACGGGCGAAAAAACGCGGATTCCCAAGTGGTTTCGCCATCGTCTACTCCCTCACCAGCCCATCGGGATCGGCACGTTTGCCACAGTCAGCCCAAAAGGGGCCACGTCCGCCGCCGTGGCCCGGTCGGCTTTGTTCCCTCCGGGTACCAGCACACCCTTCACCGTCCATCCGGGGGGCAGCAAGGTTTCGTCAAAAGCATCTACCACCGCCAGCACTACAACCTGCTGCCCGGCGTTCACCACACCCGCCGGATGCGGTGGATGAATCACCCCATCGGTGGGCCACGGCAGGTCGGAATTGGGGTTCGCGGCGGGGCGGATGCAGGTCAGTTGTTTCATGCAAAAAATCCTACTGCGTAGTCAACCATTTCATTTGCTCCTGCGGCAGGTCCGCGTAGATTGCGAGCTTTTGTATCCATGCGTTCGGCTGCAAATTGCCGTTCAGCGTGTCCCATCCAATCCCTATCACGGTCCCGGCGGGGGCGGTGAGCGTCCCCGCGGCGTCAGCACCATCGGCGGTGCCGTCCCGGAACTGCCGGAAATCATCCTGGCGGACGCTAGCCCCAACGTTATGAAAAGCACCGGTGCTAATCGCCGCGCCACCCACAATGTTAGCCACCCCAACGCCATCAGCTATGACCAGTGTCTGTATGCCACTACCAAACCCGGTTCCGAGAAAACCAAAACGCGAGCCATTAACACTGGAACCAAAACTCAAAAGCCCTCCCGCTGAGGTGGTAAAGCTCTCGCGGTAGACGGTCGCGACCACGGACCAATCGAGGGGGTTAATTGCGCCCGGCAGCGGGATTGTCATCTGGTCGGCCTGCCGCAGCGCCGCCGCGCCAGCCACGACGATCGGCGTCGTGCAGAACGCCCCCAATTCGAACTGGTTCAGCACAAAATAAACCACGGTGGACGCGGGAATGGTGATCGTAAGAAGATCACCCGCAAGGGCGGTGATGTTTTCGCTCTTCAGCCGCACATAAGTTGCGCTGGTGATGTTCTGGCTGCCCTTGGTGTTGAGGTGCGCGGTGGGCGTTCCCGCGCCGCTGAAGCGTCGGGCGATGATTTGAAAGCTGTGGGTGTCCGCCGTAGCCGCCCCGGCAATGGTCACCGTACCCCCGCTGGCCCCGCCATCCACCTTGACCGCGTAGGTGCCGATGGCGGAGTCCACGAGCGCGGAAAGCGCTGTGGCGTCGGCCACGATGGAAACGGTGGCGGTGCCGCTCGGCGTCAGTCCGGTGGTGGGGCTGCTCACGACGGGGGCGTTGTAGTTGGTGTTCAGGTTGGTGGCTGCGACCTCGCTCAGCATCCCCCGGTCCGTGCGGGTGCGGTGCATGTTGTTCGCATACTTTTGCCACACCCCGGCGGCATTTGTTCCCAACGCCTCCGAGGCGCGGGTGTGCGTCACCGGCGGCCCCCAGTACGTGCCGTTGGCAAAGTCATAAAAAGCCGTCGCGCCGTTGATGGCTGGGCGCAGGGCGATGGCGGATTTTGCGCGGGCCACAGTGGTGGCGGCAGGCATTACGAAGTGCATGGAACTTAATTTCTGCCGTTCAGCAAGGCGGTCACCAGGCCCGTGTTGCCCGAAATTTCCAGCCGCGCAAAATCAAAAAGGGCCGGAACCGTAAAAGCCCCGCTCACGGTAAAAGTCCCCACGGGTTGCCAGGTGACGGCCGCGTTGTTGTCAGGGGCGGTTTGGTTGTTGCTCACTTTCACCACCACGGTGGCCGCCACCGAGATGGTCAAATCAATGCCGCACCCGGATTTGGGAATTTCAAAAACACGACTGGTGCCGGTGGCCCCGGCAAAGATTGAAAAAAGTGCTTCGGATGTGGCCATCGGTTTACCTCTTGCAGATGGGAAGGATGAAGGAGCGGACTACCGTGTCCCCTCCGGCCGTGGCAATGGTGTTTTTAACCGTGTAATCAATCCCGTCGCTCCCCCCGGAAATACGCAATGACGTTTGTCTGGCCCCTGCCAGAATGGTGGGGGAGCCAACGGTAAGACCGCCCCCGTCCCATTCCGAGGAAACGATGGTGTCGCCAGCGGGTTTCAAATAAGGGGTCCAGTCCATCGTCCAGGTTGCGCTGCCGCCCGGATCCTGCGGATACCTCACCTTGATGGGGCCGGTTGTTCCGGCCGGAATGGTGTGGTTTTCGCCAGCAACAATCACGGTGGTCATGCTGCGGGCGCCTCCAGCACCAACCAGGTTGGTTCTTCACTATTACACTTGCACACCAACACCAACCTGCCGGTGTGAGTGATCTTTCCCACTTTGCACTCACTGGTGACCAGCTTGCCATTGTTTTTGATCAGCTCCCGCTTGCAACCTGTGCAGAGCAATTTCATGGGCTAGTACCCCCTCCTGGTGTAGGGATCAAAGTGGCGGGGGCGGGTTTTCAAGGCGTTGTCTATTTTCATTTCCGGCGCCGGTTCCACACTGGCATACAGTTGAATCCACGATTCCTGCTGCATCCGGGCCAAATCCGTCGAAACCACCTGGCCGTATTCCAGGGCCATTTCCGCCGCAAGGGCAAACTTTAGCGCGCGTGTGAATTCCGCCCCCCTATCAATGATGTCGCTCACGGCGCTATAGCTGACGGTGGCCACCCCCCGGGTGGCCCAGCCCGCCAGCACCCCGTTCATGGCCTCCAGCCCGGTGGCCTCCTGCTCCGGGCTAGGGGGTTGCTCTTCCGAGACAACCCCCAAAACCCGAAGTGCGGACTTGATCACGTCGGCAACGGTCACGCCTTGCCCTCACTCACGGCGGCGGCTTTCTTCGCCGTGGGCTTCGTGGAGTTGACCAGGGCTTCCACCTCGGCCACCTTCGCGGATTGGGGGGCCGGTGTGGCCTCCGGGAGTGAAAAGGCCGCCGGGGTGGTGGCCCATTCCGGTTTATCGCCTTGGCACCGGAGAACCGCCTCCTCGGCGGACACCACCTCGTTGGTGCCGCTCCGGTGGTAAACCACCGTGTTCTTCGGTTCCATATTTTTGCTTTCAGACATGGATGGCGTCTCCTTTCAGTCCGTCACTCGTTATCCGGCCAAACGCACCGCCGCCATCGGATTCGTCGTGCGCCAGCCGAACAGCATGTCCACGCGCACGATTTCCCTGCGGGTCAGGATGTCCATGCCCTTCATGATGGTCATGGACAGGCCATTGTGGGTCACCCGCTGCTTCCAGGTCGCGCTGTCCGGCAGCGCCAGGGGCACCGTCACCAGGGTGAAGGCCTCCGGCGAGAACATCAGATTCATCATCCCGGCAGAATTCCGCACGGTGATGGCCGCGTTGTCCGCAGGCGCCGCACTCACCGTCTGCTGCGGGCCGTCAATGATGATGGCCGGAGCAATTTTCAAGGTCGCCGGGCCGGTGGTGGCGCCAGAATTCGCATCCTCCAGCACCGTGAACTGCTGAAGGAATGACAGCACCGACTTGTTCAAAACCGCATCCCCCGGCACCTGGTTGACCGCGAACACCCCGGCGATGGTAAAGACGTCCCCCGCCTTCAGAATGCCGGTGGTGCTGTTGGTCCATCCATCGGTGACCAGACTCTGTGCGCTCTTGAACACCCGGCCATCGGTCAGGGTCACCCCCGCAGCGGCATAGGTCACGTTCTGACTGACGCCGTTGATCAGCGGGGTGCCGGTCGCCGCGCCAGGCGTGTGCTTCAGCACATTCTGCGATGAAAACACCCGCGCGCTTGCAATTTCCCCCAGGTCGCCTTTGCGAAAGGCATCCCGGGCCACGTCCTGCATGTACAGCGCCGAGTTGGATGAGCCCATCGCCCACCGTGCCGCCGAGTCCACGATGGCGTTGATATCTCCCTTGATCGAAAGCTCTTCCAGCCGCTGGGCAGCCGCAGCCATGGCGGCAAAGTTGGACGGGGGGGTGTTGCGCGTCCCCACCTCGTTGGGGATGTCCCGATACAACAGCATCCCCAACTGGTCAACAGACTGCGCCATGGTGATCATGGCGGGCCTGATGTAGCGGTCCGAGTACTCATCAACGGTCAGCGTCAGATCGCGGCTGCTGAACGCCCACGACACGTTGCGCTCGTACTGCAATTTGAGGTTGTCAACCCCCTCCTCAACATCCTGAATCTGGCTGGTGATGTCGAACCCCGTGTTCGTCTCGAACTTCACCGGCCGACGGATGCTGATCGTATCGCCCACCCTCTTGTCGAACTCGTGCTTGTACTGGCGGTTGACCAGCTTGGTAAACGTCAGTTCGTTCTCAAGCTGACGCATCGCTTCCTTGGCGATCACCGCAGGTGTGATGAGGTTGTTGGCCATTTTCTAATCCATTTTTTTTTCCTCCTTGTGGGCCTTGTGCGTCGCCGCCTGCCCCGTGTGAGATGGGTGTTAACTGACAACCGTGGAGCTACGCGATCCTCCGTTTTTTCTCCCGCTCCGCCATGTATTGGTTGTACTCGACCTGGCTCATGTTCTCCAGAGGCCGAATAACCTTCCCTCGGGTTCCAACCGTCGGGCCGGTGTCGGGTGCCTGACTCGGCTTTCGCGGTGCCGCCGTGCGCACCATCTTCTGCCCAAGGTAAGACACTTCCAGGATGATCTCCCGTTCGTTTTTGTCCCCCAGCGCCTTTGCCACTTCCGGGTTGTTGGCCAGGTAAAAGGCAACTGCGGGCCCCTGTTCGGACTTGAGGATCTCCCGCATCAGCACATCGTTGAGGGCGACGTTGGATGCCTTCATCACCTTGTTGTAGTCGGGGTTGGCCTTCACAAAAACCTCCCGACGCCGGTTGAAGGCGGCCACGTCGATCTCCGTCTCCTTTCGTGCTGCCTCGGCCAACATGGCATGGGTTTCTTCGAGGGCCTTCGCGGCGTGGTCCTCCATGACCTTCCGCTGCTCATCCTTATACGCCCAGACGGCCAAGGCCTTCACGTAGGAGCTGTAATCTTCAAAGTCGTCCGGGTTCGGCTCGGGATCGGGCGCAGGCCTCTCCGGCGACTCCTCCCCCTTCTTCAGCAGCTCGGCCAGCTTGGCGTTCGCTTTCTTCGTCAGCCGCACCACCTCGGCGGCGTCCTCGCCATCGTCCTCGCCATCGTCCTCGGCGGCGTCCTCGGCGGCGTCCTCGCCATCGTCCTCGGCGGCGTCCTCGGCGGCGTCCTCGCCATCGTCCTCGCCATCGTCCTCGCCATCGTCCTCGGCGGCGTC
>JAOUFN010000020.1 GCA_029858285.1 Nitrospirota bacterium
GTGGGCATAGCAGGCACACTGCCATTGGACACAGCGTAACCCCCGTTGAACGCGGTGGTGTACGTGGTGGCCCAGACATTGGTCGTGGCGGCCCAGGTCACGTTGGTGACCGTCTTGCTGTTAAAGATCTGGTTGTGGGCAAGGGTAGTGCCAAACCAGTTACCACCATCCTGATATTTGCCCCACCCCGAGCCGTTGATGCTGCCGGACAGCGGAAGCCCGCCACTGAAATTGATGGCAACCATTGTAGCCATGTTATTTTCGGTCTGCCTGTCGTTGGCAGTGGACTTGTCGATGAGGGTCTCGTTACCGCCCTGCGTGAGGCTGATCGATTGGTTGGTAAAGTAATTCGCCGTGAAATCAGTCAAGGTGGTGCTACCCAGTCCGGTCAGGTTGGCGTAGAAGCTGCCATTCATCGAATCCCAGGTACCGGTGTAGTTGCCGGTGGCGTCCGCAGTACAGGTGGCGGCACCGCCCAAAGTCAGCCATCCCTGGGTATAGTTGATGGTGGCGGGGTAGGTGAAACCAGCGGCGGCGGCATACGCGGCCGCAGTGTAGTTAAGTGTCTGCTTCGGACAACCGGAGTTCAAATTGATCGGGTCCAGATCCCCGGCAGACATGGGCATTTCGCCCATAGCGTCCGTCACCGGATCCATACCCATGCCCCTGACCAAGTTGAGAACCAACGCCTGATTGTCCGCCAGCGTGGAGGACCAGTACAGGCTCGCAGGCTTGTTGCTGTTGCCCACCACCGGGGCGCCGACCGCGTTGTCGCTGCCGCAACCCGCGGCCACCAGGCCCGCCACCGCCGCCACGGCAACCGCCGCAGCCGCCTTGCTGGCCGTGCTGTTAAAAATCGTTTTCATCGTGTGTCCCTCTCCTGTGTGTTGTACAAATAGCGGAAGGTCCCATCACCCCATCTGGTGGCAGGCAATCCTTCCGCTCAATTCCCGGCTGTGTTGTTCAAGGTCTGCAATCAACCTCATCGGGTATTGCTACCCCTCTCCAGAAGGTCGTTTCAAACCACAAGATTCCGTCGCAAACCAGCGCGCGCCATCCTTGCGGGCACTGGCCCACCCCCGTTTCCGGGAGCTGCGCATCACCTTGCGGTCCTGCGTCGGGGGCTTATTCAAGCAGGTGATTCGGTAACTGTCAACCCGCCAATACCCCGGAATTTCAATGAATTGCATATTATGTGTGCAGACATCCGCCACACTGCCCACATAGCGAACAGATAGCGGGAAACACCGGCACACCGAAAAAAGGCCCCCGGAGCCGTAAGCTCGCGGGGGCCTTTGGAGGTCGCAGTCCGTCGCGCCAGCGGGGCGCGGCGTGCCGGATCGGTATCAGTAGCGGTAGTGCTCCGGCTTGTACGGCCCCTCGACCGGCACGTCGATGTAGGTGGCCTGCTGCGGGGTCAGCACGTCCAGCTCCACGCCGATCTTGCTCAGGTGCAGGCGGGCGACCTTTTCGTCCAGCACCTTGGGCAGCACATACACGCCGATCTCGTACTTGTCGGCGTGGTTCCACAGCTCGATCTGCGCCATCACCTGATTGGTGAAGGAGTTGGACATCACGAAGCTCGGGTGGCCGGTGGCGCACCCCAGGTTCACCAGCCGCCCTTCGGCCAGGATGATGATCTGCTTGCCGTCCGGGAAGGTCACCCGGTCCACCTGCGGCTTGATGTTGTCCCACGGCAGGCTGCGGATTTCGGCGATTTCGATCTCGGAGTCGAAGTGGCCGATGTTGCACACGATGGACTGGTCCTTCATGGCTTCCATGTGCTTGCGGGTGATCACCCGCTCGTTGCCGGTGGTGGTCACAAAGATGTTGCCGAGTTTGGCGGCGTCGTTCATCTTCATCACCCGGTAGCCCGCCATGGCGGCCTGCAGGGCGCAGATGGGGTCGATTTCGGTGACGATCACCTGGGCGCCCATGCCCGCGAAGGCCTGCGCGCACCCCTTGCCCACGTCGCCGTAGCCGACCACCACCGCCACCTTGCCCGCGATCATCACGTCGGTGGCGCGCTTGATGCCGTCCAGCAGCGACTCGCGGCAGCCGTACAGGTTGTCGAACTTGGATTTGGTGACAGAATCGTTGACGTTGAACGCGGGCACCATCAGCTTGCCCTTCTTGTGCATTTCGTACAGGCGGTGCACGCCGGTGGTGGTCTCTTCCGAGATGCCGCGCACGTCCTTCATCAGTTCGGGGAACTTGTTGTGCATCATCACGGTCAGGTCGCCGCCGTCGTCCAGAATCATGTTCGGGCGCCAGCCGGCCGGGCCGAGGATGGTCTGCTCGATGCACCAGTCGAATTCCTGCTCGTTCATGCCCTTCCACGCGAACACCGGAATGCCCGCGGCGGCGATGGCGGCGGCGGCCTGATCCTGGGTGCTGAAGATGTTGCAGGACGACCAGCGGATCTCGGCACCCAGCTTCACCAGCGTCTCGATCAGCACGGCGGTCTGGATGGTCATGTGCAGGCAGCCCGCGATGCGTGCGCCGGACAGCGGCTTGCTCTTGCCGAACTCCTCGCGCAGGGACATCAGGCCCGGCATTTCGGCCTCGGCGATCTCGACCTCCTTGCGGCCCCACACGGCCAGTTTGATGTCGGCAACCTTGTAATCGGTAAAAGTAGCGGTAGACACGGCAGTCTCCTTGTTGTTCAGGTCCGGACGAAAAAATTGCGGGGCGCCCCCGGCTGAAGGGTGCGCCCCGCTTCGTCCACGATTTATCTATACAGACAATGCACTTGCGGCCCGCCTCAGGCGCCCAGCTTTCCAGCCGCCTTCTTGAGCGTGTCGGCCATGTCGGTGCGCTCCCAGGTAAAATCCTTGTCCTCGCGGCCAAAGTGCCCATAGGCCGCAGTCTTGCGGTAGATGGGGCGCCGCAGGTCCAGGGTCGTGATGATGCCCTTGGGGGTCAGGTCGAAGTGCTTGCGCACCAGCTTTTCCATCTCCTTGTGGGGGATGGAGCCGGTGCCGAAGTCGTGCACATAGACCGACACCGGCTCGGCCACGCCGATGGCGTAGGCCACCTGCACCTCGGCGCGCTGCGCCAGACCCGCCGCCACCAGGTTCTTGGCGATGTAGCGGGCCATGTAGCAGGCCGAGCGGTCCACCTTTGTGGGGTCCTTGCCCGAGAACGCGCCGCCGCCATGGCGGCCCATGCCGCCGTAGGTGTCGACGATGATCTTGCGCCCGGTGAGACCGGCGTCGCCGTGCGGGCCGCCGACCACGAAGCGGCCGGTGGGGTTCACGTGAATGGCCACGGTGTCATAGTTGACCATGTTGGCGGGGATCACCGGCTGGATGATCTTCTCCAGCACGTCCTCGCGGATTTCGCGCAGGGTGATGTCCGGGCTGTGCTGGGTGGACAGCACGATGGCTTCCACGGCCACCGGTTTGTAATCCTCGTAGCGGATGGAGACCTGCGTCTTGCCGTCCGGACGCAGGTAGTGGAGCACGTCCTTCTTGCGCACTTCGGCCAGTTTGTGGGCCAACTGGTGCGACAGGGCGATGGGCATTGGCATCAACGAGGGGGTCTCGTTGGTGGCATAGCCGAACATCAGCCCCTGGTCGCCCGCGCCGCCGGTGTCCACGCCCATGGCGATGTCCGGGCTTTGCGAATGGATGGACGACAGCACCGCGCAGGTTTCGTAGTCGTAGCCGTAGGCCGCATGGGTGTAGCCGATGTCCTTGATGACACCGCGCACCAGGTCCTGAATTTCCACATAGGTATTGGTGGTTACCTCGCCACACAGCATGGCGAGGCCGGTGGTGACGGTGGTCTCCACCGCCACGCGGCTCATGGGGTCACCCGCCAGCATGGCGTCCAGCACCGCGTCGGAAATCTGGTCGCAGATTTTGTCGGGGTGGCCTTCGGTTACGGATTCGGAGGTGAAAAGGAAATCACCCTCACCGGTTTTACGCGACATGGATTCCTCCTGAAGAAACACTCAAATAAAGGAACGACAAACACGCCTGTTAATGATTTTCCGGACAGGCCCAGGTCGAACAACCGCTCCCCTGCAACAGGTTACGCGACAGTCTTCCAGGCCCCACCCTTCAACGGGGAAGGCGCGAGCACAACAATCCCCCCGGACCATAAACGCGCAGTTCTCACAGTATGGCCGGTCCCGCCATTTTTATCATCGAATTGGCGTTTTTGTCAAATGGTGTCACTGAATTGGAATTTTGTGCCTCCCCTGTGAATCAAGGCGACCATGTGCCTGAGTTAGCGGCAGAGCGCCCCGGACCGAGCATGGCGCGGGGGGGCGTTTTTGTGGCAGAATGGGCCGTGGCGCCCGCCATCGGTTGCCTGTTCATTGCGCATTTTAGATCACCCCCACCCCGCCCCCCCCGCACGCCGTCCCCATCCGGTCAGGGCGGGCGGCGCATTCAGGACCCATGGCCCAGCCCCGCGAAGCAATCTCCCTCAAGGACCTCAACTCCGAGCAGCGCGAGGCCGTGGTGCACCGCGAGGGGCCGCTGATCGTGTTCGCGGGCGCGGGCACCGGCAAGACGCGGGTCATCACCTACCGCATCGCCCACATGATCTCGGAACGCGGCGTACCGGGCTCCAAAATCCTCGCCGTCACCTTCACCAACAAGGCCGCGCGGGAAATGCGCGAGCGCGTGCGCGAGCTTTTGGGCGAGGGTGGCGCACGCGGCACCACCATCTCCACCTTTCACTCCCTGTGCGTGCGCATCCTCCGGGAGGACGGCCACCACATCGGCCTGGGCGAGAATTTTTCCATCTTCGCCGAGGCCGACCAGTCGGCCCTGATCCGCGCCCTGCTCACCGAAGCCGGCGTCGAGGCCCCCCCCGGCGAAATCCTCGCCGCCATCTCCCTGGCCAAAAACCGCCTCATCACCGCCTCCGACTACCCCACCGAAACCGCCCAGGACGTGCTGGTTCAAGGCATCTACGGCCAGTACCAGAACCAGCTCGCAGGCATGAACGCGGTGGATTTTGACGATTTGCTGCTGTCCGTCATCCGCCTGTTCCGCGCCCACGGCCACGCCAAGGTTGGCTGGCAGCGACGCTTCGAGCACATGCTGGTGGACGAGTTTCAGGACACCAACACCGCCCAGTACGAACTGCTGCGCCTGCTGTGGTCCGGCCACGGCTCCCTGTGCGTGGTGGGCGACGACGACCAGTCCATCTACACCTGGCGCGGCGCCGCCGCCGACACCTTTCAGCGCTTCGCCGCCGATTTTGCCCCGTGCAAGGAGGTGGTGCTGACCCAGAATTACCGCTCCACCACCCACATTCTGGACGCCGCCCACGCCATCATCACCGGCGTCCCGGAGCGCAAGGACAAAAAATTGTGGTCGGCCCTCGGCAAGGGCGCGCCCATCGAGATCGTCACCGCCACCGACGCCGATCACGAGGCCCGGCAGGTGGTGGAGCGCATCAATCTGGCGCGCTTTGCGGGCAAAAAGGACCTGTCCGAGTTTGCCGTGCTGATCCGCACCAACATCCAGAGCCGCCCCTTCGAGGCCGCCCTGCGCGAATCCCATCTGCCCTACGTGGTGGTGGGCGCCACCGGCTTTTTCGACCGTCAGGAGGTGCGCGACCTCACCGCCTACCTGCGTTTTCTGCACAACGACGCCGACGAGGTGGCCCTGCGGCGCATCGTCAACACCCCCCGGCGCGGCATCGGCGCGGGCACCCTGGCGGGCTGCGGCCGCTTTGCCCAGGCCCACGGCATCAGCCTGTTCGAGGCCATGGACAAGGCCCCCGTCGTGCCCGATCTGCCCAAGGCCTCCGTGCCCGCCCTGCGCACCTTCGTGGACCTGATCGCCGAACTGCGCTTCGATTTCCAGCACGGCGACCTGATCGCCGCCCTGCGCCGGGTGATTCAGGACACCGGTCTGGCCGGACACTGGGTCGAGAGCGCCGACAACGAGCGTCAGGGCGAAGCCCGGGTGGAAGGCGCCGAGGAGATTGTGCGCATGTTGTCCAACTACATGAAGCGCGAGTTCGCCCCCACCCTGGCCGGTTTTCTGGAACACCTGTGCCTGCTGGACCGTCTGGACGACAACGACGAAACCGGCAAGGGCAAGGTGACCATTATCACCCTGCACGCGGCCAAGGGGCTGGAGTTCCCCCACGTGTTCCTGGCCGGGTTCGAGGAGGGTTTTTTGCCCCACACCCGCAGCGTGGAGGAAGGCCGGGAACTGTCCGAGGAGCGGCGCCTGGCCTATGTGGGCCTCACCCGCGCCCAGCGGCGGCTGACCATCTCCTACGCCCGTACCCGCAGCCGTTATGGTGAGCAGCAGGGCCGCACCCCCAGCCGCTTTCTGGCGGACATCCCGCCCCATCTGATCGGCAGCGGCGAAGAGGTGGAGCCGGAGGCCAGTGCCGAGGATCTGGCCGCCGGCTTCTTCTCCGCCATGAAAGACATGCTCAAATAGGGGGGGAAATCCCCCCGGCGGCGGGCACGGCCCGCACCGGTTTTTGCACAAATCAGCCGAAGGGCCGCGTCCATCGCGCAACGGGCCATCCCGGACAGCGCGGCCCGGACAGCGCGGCCCGGGAAAAACACCCTCGGCCCGCCCCAAGGTTTGGCGTGTTTGCCCGGAAGGCTCCGCGAATCCCCCTGCCGCCCTGGCCTGAACGCGGGAATTTTTTGTACAGTGGGCCGGTCTCCCGATCCGCCCCCCGAACCGGACGTGTCATGCCCAACCCGCCCCGAGAATCCGAAGACCCGGACGCCTACCAGCCCTCGCCGGATGAACTGGAGGGCCACGCCGCGCAGGACGCGCAGGACACCGTGAACATGGAAGACTCCCCGGACGACCCCGGCGGACCGGACGCGGAAGCGGACGATTTCGACCCGGAGGAAGCCCGCGCCCACGAGCAGGATTTCATGCTCAAAAGCGGCATCGCCCTGTTTTTGGTGGTGGTGGCATTTACCTTCGGGGTGTGGTCGTTGCAGTGGTCCCTGCTGAACAAAAAGGCCACCCGTCCCGAGGTCGCCCACAAAATCACCATCCCTGTCACCGGTCTGCACCGGGCCATGCACGGGCAGGGCATCATCCTGCACCAGAGCGGCAACCCGGCGGAACTGGACGACTGGGTGAAGGCCACCCTCGGCCCCCACGCCTCGGTGCCGGACCTGTCGGCGGCGGGGCTGTCTCCGGTGGGGGCGCGGGCGCTCAAAACCGGCAAGGGCTTCGGCTTCATCCGCTATCAGGGCAGCGGGGGCGATCTGCTGGTGCTGTTCTCCCCACGGGACATGATGGTGGTCCCCGCCGAAGTGGAGTCCCTGCGGATGGGCGGTGCCGAGATGTGGCTGGAGACCACACCCACACTGCGCCTGCTTTACCTGCCGGGGGCCAGTGCCGACTGGGCGCTGGTGGCGGCGCCGGGGCAAGCCGACCTGCCCGCCGTGGCTCGGGTGATGCTGACGGCTCCGGGGGCCAACGGCTCCCGGCTGACGGCTCCCGGCCAACGGCTCCCGGCCAACGGCTCCCGGCCAACGGCTCCCGGCCAACGGCTCCCGGCTGACGGCTCCCGGCTGACGGCTCCCGGCTGACGGCAGCGGCTCCTGACCGGGGGCGGTTTTCCTTTCTTTCCCCAAAGCGCATAATGAACGCCCCTTTGGCCGCTTAAGGAGAGGCCCCTTGAATCAACCCATCGTCTGGCTGGACCCCGCCAAATGGCAGGCCATCGCCCTGCACGGCGTCGAATTGCTGGTGATCCTGGCCGGGACCTTGCTGGCGCTGGGCGTCAGCCGCCGTGCCATGCGCCTGCTGGAAAAGCGTGCCCTGGAACGCATCCAGAAAGACGAAACGGTGCCCAGCGACGCATCCAAGCGCGCCCAGACCTTTGTGAAACTCACCCGCCAGGGGGTTACCGTCACCATCTGGGTGGTGGCGATTCTGGTGTTGTTGACCACCCTCGGCGTGGACATCCGGCCGATTCTTGCCAGCGCCGGCATCGCCGGACTGGCCCTTGGCTTTGGCGCGCAGAATCTGGTGCGCGACGTCATCTCCGGCTTCTTCCTGACCATGGAAAATCAGGTGCGGGTGGGGGACGTGGCGCGCATCAACGGCACCGGCGGGCTGGTGGAAAACATCGGCCTGCGCACCATTACCCTGCGTGACGCCGAGGGCACCGTGCATGTGTTCCCCAACGGCACCATCAACACCCTGGCCAACCTCACCATGGGCTGGTCGGCTGCGGTATTCGACATCGGCGTCGCCTACAACGAAGACACCGACCGGGTCTCCGACGTGATGCGCCGGGTGGGGGCGGAAGTGCGTGCCGATCCGGCCTTCGCGACCTGCATTCTGGACGACCTGGAGCTGTTCGGCGTGGATTCCTTCGGCGATTCGGCGGTGGTCATCAAGGCGCGCATCCGCACCCACCCCGGCAAACAGTGGGACGTGGGGCGCGAATACCGGCGCCGCCTCAAGCAGGCGTTTGACCGCGAGGGCATCGAAATTCCCTTCCCCCAGCGCACCGTGCGGGTGGTGGAGGACGTGGACGCCCGGCAAGGCTCCGGCCAGGCTGCGGTTCAACCCCCCGGAGCATCCTCTGGCGCCGCCCGCAAGTCTCCCCGTATCTTGGGATAAGCCGGGAGAAGCCGGGATAAGCCGGGATAAGCTGGAACAGGCCGGAACAAGCACGGAAATGAGCACGCACGAAACCAACCGCCCCGACACCCCCCAGGCCGCCTCTGCCCCCCCCTCCGACGCGCTGCCGGACGACGTGGTGGAGGTGCTGCCCAGCGACGCCCCCGACAACGGCCCCCTGGTGGTGGGTTTTTGCCTCGACGGACGCGGCGGCGCCACCGAACTCACCTGGGAGCAGGTGCGGGACGGCCCCTGCGAGGGCGCGGTCTGGGTCCACCTGCACTTCCCCAACGTCGAGGCGCGCCGCTGGCTGCGCCACCAGCCCGGCGTGGAAGAGGTGGTTTACGAGGCGCTGGTAGCCGACGAAACCCGCCCCCGCGCGGTGGCGCAGGGCAGCGGCCTGATGGCCAACCTGCGCGGCGTGAACCTCAACCCCGGCGCCGATCCGGAAGACATGGTGTCGATCCGCATCTGGCTGGAGCCGGGACGCATCATCACCGCCCGCCGCCGTCAGCTCAGTTCTGCGGTGGACATGCGCGCCGCCTTCCAGCGCGGTCAGGGGCCGGAAACCCCGGCGCAACTGTTCGTGCTGCTGGCGGAGCGGCTGGCGGACCAGACCTCGGACATGGTGGAATCCCTGGCGGATCAGGTGGACAGCCTGGAAGCCGCCGCCGCCCTGGACGACCCCCGCCCGGCGCGCCGGGTGCTGGCCGAATGCCGCCGTCAGGCGGTGGCCCTGAGGCGCTTCATCGCCCCCCAGCGCGACGCCCTGTCCCGCGCCGGGCACGAGCGCATCGCGGTGCTGGACGACACCGACCGCCTGCACCTGCGGGAAATCGCCGATCGCCTCACCCGCGTGGTGGAAGAACTGGACGCCGCCCGCGAGCGCGCCCAGGTGATTCAGGAAGAGATCGCCTCGCGCATGGGTGAGCAGCTCAACCGGCGCATTTACGTGCTGTCGCTGGTGGCCGGGGTGTTTTTGCCCCTGAGCTTTCTCACCGGCCTGTTCGGCATCAATGTGGGCGGCATCCCCGGCGCCGAAAACCCCAACGGCTTCATCTGGGTGGCCGGTCTGCTGGCCGCCTTGCTCTTCTCCCTGGCCGTCCTGTTCCGCTGGGTCCGCTGGATGTAGGCGCGGGGGAGCCCCCGCGGGCGCATTTACGGCCGGGCCTCCCCGGCCCCCTTTTCGTTGACTTGGAGGCCGACGGGCCTTACCCTCAACCCTTCCCCGGTTGCATACCAACAATCCGACCCCATTTTCAGCAGAGGCATATCAGCGGATGATCAGCAAGCACCAGCCCGTCAAGCCCCAGCAAACCGCCCCGGAAGGTGCCGATCCCGGCCTGAAGATGGCCCACCCGGCCTCCGAAAAAATTCACGTTGAAGGCTCCCGGCCCGACATTCGCGTGCCGATGCGCAAAATCAGCGTGTCGCCCACCATGCAGAACGGCATCAGCACCCCCAACACCCCGGTCATCGTCTACGACCCGGCGGGGCCCTATACCGACCCCAACGCCAGCATCGACATCCGCAAGGGACTGAACCCGGTCCGCGCCGCGTGGATCGCCGAGCGCGGCGACACCGAACCCCTGCCCGAACTGACCAGCGCCTATGGCCGCAAGCGGGAGGCCGATCCGACCCTGAATGCCCTGCGCATGTCCCGCGTCCGCCGCCCGCTGAAGGCCAAAAATGGCGCCAACGTGAGCCAGATGCACTATGCCCGCAAGGGCATCGTCACCCCGGAAATGGAGTTCGTGGCGATCCGCGAAAACCAGAAGATGGAGGCCATGGCCGACCTGCTCACCCAGCATCCGGGCGAGTCCTTTGGCGCCAGCATCCCCAAGGTCATCACCCCCGAGTTCGTGCGCGACGAAATCGCCCGTGGCCGCGCCATCATTCCCGCCAACATCAACCACCCGGAACTGGAACCGATGGCCATTGGCCGCAACTTCCTGGTAAAAATCAACTCCAACATCGGCAACAGCGCCATCACCTCCACCATCGGCGAGGAGGTGGAAAAGATGGTGTGGTCCATCCGCTGGGGCGCCGACACGGTGATGGACCTGTCCACCGGCCCCAACATCCACGAAACCCGCGAGTGGATCATCCGCAACAGCCCGGTGCCCATCGGCACGGTGCCCATCTATCAGGCGCTGGAGAAGGTTGGCGGCCGCCCCGAGGAGCTCACCTGGGAGCTGTTCCGCGACACCCTTGTCGAGCAGGCCGAGCAGGGGGTGGACTATTTCACCATCCACGCCGGAGTGCGGCTGGCCTATGTGCCCCTTACCGCGAAGCGGCTGGCGGGCATTGTCAGCCGGGGCGGCGCCATCATGGCCAAGTGGTGCCTGGCGCACCACAAGGAGAATTTCCTCTACACCAATTTCGAGGAAATCTGCCACATCATGAAGGCCTACGACGTATCGTACTCCCTTGGCGACGGCCTGCGGCCGGGGGCGCTGGCGGACGCCAACGACGCGGCCCAGTTCGGCGAGCTGGAAACCCTGGGCGAGTTGACAAAAATCGCCTGGAAGCACGACGTGCAGACCATGATCGAAGGCCCCGGCCACGTGCCCATGCAGCTCATCAAGGAGAACATGGACAAGCAGCTCAAGGAGTGCGACGAGGCGCCCTTCTACACCCTGGGGCCGCTGACCACCGACATTGCGCCTGGCTACGACCACATTACCAGCGGCATTGGCGCGGCGATGATCGGCTGGTACGGCTGCGCCATGCTCTGCTACGTGACCCCCAAGGAGCACCTGGGGCTGCCCAACCGCGAGGACGTGAAGACCGGGGTGATCACCTACAAGATCGCGGCCCACGCGGCGGACCTGGCCAAGGGCCACCCCGGCGCCCAGGCGCGGGACAACGCCCTGTCGAAGGCGCGTTTCGAGTTCCGCTGGGAGGACCAGTTCAACCTGTCGCTGGACCCGGAGACGGCGGTGGCGTACCACGACGCCACCCTGCCGGGGGAGAGCGCCAAGACGGCGCATTTTTGCTCCATGTGCGGCCCGTCGTTCTGCTCCATGAAGATCACCCAGGAGGTGCGCGACTACGCCGACGCCCACGGTGTCTCCCCGGAGCAGGCGATTCAACTGGGCATGAGCGAAAAGAGCGCGGAATTCAAAAAGGAAGGCATGCCGCTGTACCTGGAGGCGTAAGACAGGGAGCCCACGTATCTGGAGGGGGTTCTTCACCGCACTCAAGGCGAATATTCATTGGCCTGACGACTCGAATAAAAGCCTGTGCTTAGAAATAAATCGAGCGTCCGGAAGAAACCTGTCTGGAAGAGTTATGCGTCTCCCTTCTAGCTGTACAAACGCTTGACTGATCAGTGGTTCTTTGGCGCGCCGTTTTATGGATTCCCCGACCAAAACATGCAGATCATCGGTCAGAGAGATCAGGTATTGATCGAATGCCCGGTCGTGGATCGCTGATAGACAAAGCCCATTGCGGGGGTTCAAGCGATTGGCTTTATCCTCATGCCACGGGACGATATGGCTGGCGATCAGTAATCGAGGCTCGGAGATCCCGGACATACAGCAACGATTTTGGTAGCTGCTAAGCACCGTCCGGCGGAAAAATTGCTGCCTGATACGCTGTTTGGTGATGACATCGCGCGATTCCCCCGTGAATTCACCAAACTCACCTTCATCCGCTGGCGGAAGATCGGAGGGCTCTGGTTCACCATGAGTCTTGCGCAACAGACTGTACAAACCAGCGCATTCGAGAGCCAGCCGGTCCCAGTCGGAGTGAAACTCATCCCATATTTCGCGATCAAGGGATGAGGCATTTCCAAGCCCAGCACGACCACTGTTCGTGATCGCTGGATCGAGGCTGGCAAAATTCACCAGTTTCATCGCCACCGAGTTGGCCGTCCGACCGATCAGCCGGGAGAGGTGAACAATCTCCGGATTTCGGCTGTGTAGCTTTCCGAATGGAATCTGACAATAGAGATGGAAAGCCAACTTGAGGTGGTCATGCGACCAACGATCACCGGACTTCCCCGTGGCGCTCATTCAGATATGTACCGCATTCCCAAAGCGTTCTTCTTCGATGCCCCCACAATCAAAAATGGCTGACAAGGGAAGCCAACCAGCAAAACATCGTGGGTCGGGCTGTCACCGGTTAGCAGGTCTTGAGGGGGGTCAACGGGTGGCATGCTGGGCTCCGGGCGGCAGGAAGAAATGCGGACATCCTGTCAGGATGGTTTCCCGCCGTCAAGGTGGTAGCCTATACTCGGGCCAAAGCCCCGGATCCCCCCCCCGCGCGCTGGAGCCGCCATGCCCCACCCCCGCCCGCACATCGCCAGTGTCAGCGGCACCGCCTTTGTCACGGCGGTGTTCCGCATGTGGGGGCAGCGCGGTTACGAGCCCCTTTACCACGACGACATCACCCCCCTGCTGGTAGACCGCGAGGCAGTGGACCACGCCCGCGAGGCGGCGCGCCGCTTTCCGCACGCGCCGGACATGATCCGCCTGCGCACCCGCTATTTCGACGACGCCCTGAACACCGCCATCGTGCAGGGAGTGCGGCAGGTGGTGATCGCCGGTTCCGGGCTGGACACCCGCGCCACCCGCATCGGCGGCGACGGCGTGCAGTATTTCGAGATCGATCGGGGCGAAACCCTCAAATTCAAGCAGGCCGTTCTGCACCGCCACGGCCACACCCCCCGCGTCCACTACATCGCCGGGGACTATGTGCACAGCGACATTGCCACCCTGCTGGCCGGGGCCGGCTTCGACCCCTCCCGGCCCGCCTTCTTCCTGTGGGAGGGCAACACCACCTACCTGGAGGTAGACACCGTGCACGACGTGCTCGCCCACATGGCCGGGGCCGCAGCCGCCCCGGTCTCCGTGGCCCTGGATTTCATGCACGAGCGGGTGATCCTGGGCACCACCGGCAGCGCCGAACTGACCGCCTACATTGCTTACCTGGAGCGCATGGGCGCGCCGTGGCGCTCCGGCTTCGACGACATTGCCCCGCTGGCCACCAGCGCCGGGCTGCGGGTGCGGGAGCACGCCACCTGCTCCGCCCTGGCCAGTCGCTACCAGCCCGCCCTGCCCCTGGCCTCGCCCCTGTTCGACCACTACAGCGTGTGCACCCTCATCTCCGCCTGAGGCGGGCCGGATAACCCCCGCCCCGCCGCGCGGCCCGGAAGCGGCCCGCCAGGCGCTCTCCCCAAAGCGCCCTTCAAGGTTGTCCCCGGAGGGGCGCTTCCGGTAAAGTGGCGCAATCAGAGCAGACCGCCATCCGCCCCGGTGTACCGTGTGGGGCGCCGTTTTTATTCCTCTTCGGGAGCATCCAACCCCCCATGTCATACGACGTTTACGGCATCGGCAACGCCATTGTGGACCTGCAAGTGCAGGTGGAAGATTCCTTTCTGGAAGCCATCGGCGTGCAGAAGGGCATCATGACCCTGGTGGAAGCCGACCAGCAGCAGCAGATTCTCGGCGCCCTGACCGGCAAACCGGTCAATCGCTGCTCCGGCGGCTCGGCCTGCAACACCGTGGTGGGGGTGGCGGATTTCGGCGGAAGGGGCGCCTACGCCTGCAAGGTCGGCACCGACGAGTTCGGCTCCTTCTATCTGGGCGAACTGCGCGACCTGGGCATCAGTTGCGAAGTGCCCGCCGACGGCGCCCAGACCGGCACCAGCGTGATCCTGATCTCCAACGACGCCCAGCGCACCATGCTCACCCACCTGGGGGCCTCCACCGGCCTGTCCACCGACGACGTGAACCGCTACGAGATCACCAAGGCCCGGTACATCTATGTGGAAGGCTACCTGTTCGCCAGCCCCGGCACCCGCGCCGCCGCACTGGCCGCCATCGACATGGCCAAGGAAGAGGGCGTCAAGGTGGCGCTCACGGTGTCGGACCCGTTTTTGATTTCCATGTGCCGCGACGTGTTCTGGGAACTGATCCGCGGGCCGGTAGACCTGCTCTTCTGCAACCGCGAGGAGGCCCACGCCCTGACCGGTCTGGAAGACCCCGTGGCCTGTGCGCGGCTGATCCACGAGCATCAGGCCAACGTCTGCTTGACCCTGGGCGCCGACGGATCGCTGATCCTGCACGACGGCGCGGTGTATCCCATCGAAGGTGTGCCGGTGCAGGCGGTGGACACCACCGGCGCGGGGGACATGTACGCCGCCGGGGTGCTGTATGGCATTACCAACGGCCTCACCTGGAAGCAGGCGGGGCACCTGGGCAGCCACGCCGCCGCCCGCGTGGTGAGCCAGCTCGGCGCCCGCATGGGCCGCAAGTTCACCCCGGCGGAGATCGAAAAGCTGCTGCGCTAGGGCAAACGCGGCGCGCGCGGGCAGCCCCCTCCCTTCACCCGGCGGGATTCGGCCGCCCGGCGCACCACTCCCGCCACATGGACCGATAGCAATTTTCCAGGGCCTTGCCGAAGGCCTGGGCGTCCAGCAGACGGCTGGCGCGCATGCGCCCCCGCAGCCCGGCGCGCAGTTCCGCCAGCCGCCCGGTGTCGGTAGCCAAAGACACGGCCAACCGCACGAAGGCGTCCTCGCTGTCCGCCACCATTTCCGGCATGCCCAGCATGTCGTACAGCGCCATCCCCACGCGGGAGATGTACGCATCCCCCGCCAGAGCCACCACCGGCACCCCCATCCACAGGGACTCGCAGGTGGTGGTGTGGCCGTTGTAGCGAAAACTGTCCATGGACAGATCCACGGTGTTGTAAAACGCCAGCACGTCCTCCCAGCGCGACCCCTCCTCGCCGCCAAAGTCGATGCGCCCGCGCGCCACCCCGTGTTCCGCAAACGCTGCGGCCAGCCGCTCGCGCACCTCGGGGCGCCCCAGGGCATAGCGGAACAGGCGCAGCCGCGAACCGGGCACCGCGTTCAGCGCCCGCGCCCAAACCCCCACCACCCGGGGGGTGATCTTGCGCGGGTTCATCACGCTGCCGAAGGTCACGTGGCCGTTGGCCAGGGCCGGCAGCGGCCCCACGGCCAGCATCTCCTCCGGGGGCGGGGTGTAGCAGCAAAACCCGCCTTCCAGATACGCGCAGCGCTCCGTGTACAGCGCCTCGGTTCCCGCCGGGTCCAGCACCCGGCTGGTGATGCGATAATCCACCGTCGGCAGGCCGGTGGTGGTGGGGTGCCCCAGATAGGTGACCTGAATCGGCGCCGGACGCAGCGCCATGACCCGCAGGCGGTTGTCCACGGTGTGTCCCGCCAGGTCTACCAGAATGTCGATGCCGTCCTGATAGATCTGCATCGCCACCTGCGGATCGGGCACCCCCCGGATGTCGCGCCAGCGCGGCACCAGTGACCGTTGCGCACGGGTGATCTCGTCCTCCGCAGGGACGTTGGCATACACGGTCACCTCCAGCGCGGCGGGGTCGGCAGCGGCGAAGATCGGCGCCAGAAAATAGCTGACCGCATGGCGTCGGAAATCGCCGGAGATATAGCCGATCCGCAGCGGTCGGCCCGGATCGGGGGGATTCGGATAACCGGGGGGAGCCATCCACGCCGAACGCGCCATCAGGGAGCGCCCCCAGCGTTCGGAGCGCGCGCGCAGCTCGGGCAAGGAAACGCTCTCGTCATAAAGGCAGCAGAACAGGTAAAAATCCTCGGCCTCGACAAACCCCGGCCGCAGCATTGCGGCCTTGCCGAACCAGCGTCCGGCCTCGGCCAGGTTGTCCTCGGCCAGGACCACATTGCCCATCTCGCAGTGGGCGCTCCCCCCCGGCACCCCCAGCTTGAGGGCGGCCTCCGCCGCCTGCCGGGCCTCGGGCAGATGACCGGCAAGGCGCAGGGCGCGGGCCAGTGCCAGTTGGGTCAGGCCGTGCCCCGCCTGGGCCTGGGCAGCCCGGCGCAGCAACGGCAGCGCCGCCTCCGCATCGCCCTCGTCCAGCGTCAGCGAGCCGGAAAGGAACAGGGCGCCGTGGTGATGGGGATCAACCTCAAGAATGCGACCCAGGCTGCTCAGGGCGGCGACAGCGTCCCCCCCCTGCATGGACTGCAACGCCTCGCGATACCACGTCTCCACACTGCTCATCCGCCACGCTCCCGACACCAGTATATGGGCACCAAATATGGGCACAAAATATGGGCACCAAAAATACAATTTATCCCGTCTGGAGGCTATCCTAGCACAGGGTCACAATAGCTCCGGCATTGGCCCCGGTATGGGCCTCTGTCCCCCGGAGGTGGCAGATCGGACGGGCTTGACACCCCGCCGCCACCCGGCATAGACTTCCCC
Organism: Nitrospirota bacterium; assembly: GCA_029858285.1. Taxonomy (GTDB): domain Bacteria; phylum Nitrospirota; class JACRHL01; order JACRHL01; family JACRHL01; genus JAOUFN01. The sequence continues at coordinate 16,814 of JAOUFN010000020.1, forward strand.
GCCATGTCGATGAATGCACACATTTTGGGCGCTGTGGCCAAACGCCGCAGCATGACCGTATCCGCCTGGTGGCTAATTACCGCCACCGGCCACGGCCCGGCCCGCCTGCGTGCGTTCGTCGTCATCCCCTAGGTTCCCCCCGAACCGGATCCCCCCGAACCCAACCCAGACACAAGCCCGGCGCCGTGGTTTCCCGCGCCGGGGCCGAGTGCCGTGCCGTTGTCACGTTCATCCCCCCGCCGCGTGGTTTCCCGGCCCGTTGCGGAAAGGACAGAACGTGACACCCCAACCCGACCCCCGGCACGGCGCCCCCGCGCCGCCGGGGACAACATCGCCGCACACCGCTGCTCTCGCCCGGTCTTCGGCCTCCGCACACCTGACCGGCACCTTGCTGGTGATGGCCGCCGCCGTGCTGTTTTCCATCAAGCCGATCATGGTCAAGCTGGTCTACGCCAGCGCCGGGCAGGGCGCCGCCACCGTGGAGCCGATCACCGTCATGGCCGGACGCCTGGTGTTCAGCCTGCCCCTGTTCGTGCTCATCGCCCTGTGGAGCAATCGCCCGGGACAGGCGCGCATGGCCGCCGGAGACTGGGCGCGGGTGGGGGTGCTGGCGCTCATCGGCTACTATTTTTCGCAGCTTCTGGATGTCACCGCACTGGCCCACATTCCGGCCGGGCTGGAGCGCATCGTGCTGTTCGCCTACCCCACGCTGGTGGTGCTGATCTCCGCCCTGACCTTCGGCACGCCGGTGCGGCGCACCGCGCTGCTGGCCCTTGGCCTCACCTGGGCCGGGGTAGCGCTGGCGGTGTCGGCCCATGTGGACCTGTCCCAATTCGGCTTCGGTCGACCCGGCTTCAGTCAATTCGGCCTCGACCCGTCCGGCCCCGACCCGTCCGCCTCCGCCCGTGCCGACACGGCTTTCGGTGTCGCGCTGGTGCTGGGGGCGGCGTTCACCTTTGCCGTCTACTCGGTGGGCAGCGCCTCGATGATCGGCAAGCTGGGCGCCACCCGCTTTACCGCGCTGGCCATGTGCGGCTCGTCGGCGGCGGTGGGGCTGCACTATGAGCTGTCCGGCGCCGCGTCGCCCCTGGCGATGCCGACCCCGGCCCTGCTGTGGTGCGCCGCCATGGCCCTGTTCGCCACCCTGCTGCCCGCCTTCCTGTTCAGCGCCGGGGTGGCGCGGGTGGGGGCGTCCCGCGCGGCGATTTTGAGCAGCGTGGGCCCGGTGGCCACCATCGGTCTGGACGCCATACTCCTCGGCGAGCCGCTGCACGCGCCGCAACTGATCGGCGCGGCGCTGGTGGTGGCGGGCGTCACCCTGGTGGGGAGGGGCGGCAGGACGGCACACTGAACCGCGTCGGCAGCCCGGCCAGGGGGGGCGGGGCGGAGCGGCGGGATGAAATAACCCGATCCGCCCCGCCCCGCCCCGCCGCCCTAAAGGTTTTCCATGAATTGCCGAAAGGATAGGCGTTAAAAACAAGTTTTTTCACTGGCAAGCCGTGCGCAACGCCAGCCCCCCGGAAGCGTGTCAGACGGGCAGAACGTGGAAGGGCGGGGGCTGGCGGGGGTGCCCCCCGCTGTCCGGGGGCGCGCAGACGGCCTTTTTTCCGGATTCCACCCGCCCGGCACCGTCCCGAAAAGGGGATCGACATGGGGTTTGGCAAGTCTGACGGCGGGGGTTCTTCCTCCGATTCCATCAACGCCCGGCGCATCCGTGTCCAGTCCGGGAGTGGGGGTGGTTCCCGAATATTCGCATCGCCCGCCAGCCCGGCAACGCCGCCCGCCAGCCCGGCAACGCCGCCCGCCAGCCCGGAGCGCGGGACCGCTGCGGAAAATCCCGCCACCGCCACGCTCGCCGCCGATACCGCAACCGATACCGCAACCGATACCGCAACCGATACCGCAACCGATACCGCAACCGATACCGCAACCGATACCGGCACCCGGACCGCAGCGGACGTCACCAAAACCCCGACCACCAGCTTCATCCTCAAGCCGACGGCGGCGCCACCGGGCGACGTCCAGCGCATCGAGTTTCAGGGCAAGACCGGTGAGCTGTACCGCGTCATGCTGCGCAACCTTGTGCTCAATGTGCTGACTCTGGGCATCTATCAGGCCTGGGCCAAAACCCACCTGCGCCGCTACCTGTGGAGCCGCATGTCTTTCGCGGGAGACCCCCTGGAATACACCGGCACCGGACGCGAATTTTTCCGTGGTTTGATGATGGGCGGCGCCGTCCTGACCCTGTTCTCGATGTTCTCCCAGGGCCTTTCCTTCGCCGTCGGCACCGTTTTCCCCCCCACCTCGCCCCAGGCCATCCTGATCGGCATGACGGTCAACGTGCTGTTCTTCATTTTCATCATGCCCATGGCCCGCTACGGCGGCCAGCGCTACCGCTTCAGCCGCACCACCTGGCGCGGCATCCGCCTGGGGGTGCGCGGTTCGGCGCGGAACTATGCCTTCTACTGCATGGGCCAGTCGCTGCTGACCCTGCTCACACTGGGTTTCTACCACCCCTTCGCCACCAACAACGCCCGAGCGCGCCTGGTCCGCGACACCACCGTGGGCGGCACCCACCTGGAATACGACGGCAACGGCAAGGACCTGCTGCGCCCCTGGCTGCTCACCACGGTGTTGATGATCCCCACCCTGGGGCTGATCTGGTTCTGGTATGGGCTCCGCGCCCACCGTTACATGATGGAGCACACCAGCCTGAACGGCGTGCGCTTCACCTCCGACATGACCTACCGCAACTGGTCCTCGCTGTTTACCGGCAACTTCCTGCTGCTGCTGTGCACTCTGGGACTCGCCTGGCCGGCGGTGGTGCGTCGCGACATGAGCTTTGCCTGTGCCCACAACGGTATCACCGGAGATCCGGGCTTCGAGGCCATCGTTCAGGGGGCACGCCAGGAGGCGGGCACCGGCGAGGGCATCGCCGAGGTCATGGACGTGGGCAACATGGGGTTTGGATAAGGCCGGATGGGCACGTTTTCCGGTCGATTCTGCGACGGCCTCACCGCCCGCTCCCACGCGGTGCGGGTGGAGGTGACCCGCGCCTACCTCGACATCCGCCCCGAGGGCGACGACCTGTCTCCCGCCAATTGGTGGTTGAACGGGCTGGACTGGACCGATCCGGTGCTGCCCGGCGACCCGGTGACGATCACCCACCGGGACTTTCCGGACGCGCTGCTGACGGTGAGCGACGCCAAATTTCTTGCCGAAATTCAGCGTTTCGACCCCGAGGCGCTGGGCAAATCGGCTCGCGCCGCCACCCGCCGCCACAGCGGCCTGAAGACCACGGCCACCGCCGCCGGAGCCCTCGCCCTGTGCGCAGTGGCGGTGATGGTGTTGCCCGGTCTGCTGGCGCCACTGATTCCGCCGTCCTGGGAACGCCATCTGGGCGACTCGGCGGCCGCCTCCTTTCTGAGCCACGCCAGGGAATGCCATTCCACGGCAGGGGACGACACAGTCGCCGTCCTGACCCGCCGGTTGCAGGACGCTTCCCGGGGGCCGTTCGACCTCACCCTGCATGTGGTGAAATCGGACATGGTCAACGCATTCGCCATGCCGGGGGGGCAGGTTGTGCTGTTCAGCGGCCTGATCGACAAGGCCGAATCGCCGGACGAGGTAGCCGGGGTGCTGGCCCACGAAACCGCCCACGTGGTGCGCCGCCACGGCACCCAGGGGCTGATTCGCTCCACCGCGCTGAGTGTGGCGGTGAGCACGCTCACCGGTTCGACGGACGGCGGCGCCTTTACCGGTCGCGTCGCCGCCCAGTTGACAGATCTGTCATTCTCCCGCGTTCAGGAGGAGGAGGCCGACCGCGTGGGGGCGGACATCATGCGCCGCGCCGGCTGGTCCGTAGCCGGCATGGGCCAGTTCTTCGAGCGCATGCAACGGGACCATGGCGACCAGATTCCGGCCCTCCTGTCCACCCACCCGCGCCCGGCGGACCGGGCGCAACAACTGGCACGGGAACGGACCAATCAGGAGCGGCAGGGAACCCCCACCACAGCGGCGCTGACCGAAGAGCAATGGCAGGCGCTGCGCGGCATTTGCGGCGTCCCCGCCAAAGTGCCCGCCAAAGCCTCCGACGCGACCTCGGCTGACCCACCGGCCGAAACCGCCAAAACCCCCGCGTCCCCCGCGCCACATCATCCACCGCGCCAGCCCCGTGGCCGGAACACGGCCAGCGCCGATTCAGGCGCCCACGCCTGACGCCGTGCGGCCGGTAAGGCGGCGCGCGGCGCCGATCCACAGGGGGCTGACCGCCAGCGACAGGGCGATGACGGAGATCGCCATCTGGTAGCCGCCCATCCCGATCACCCCCACCTGCAGCCCGAGAGCCGCCAGCACAAAACTGAATTCACCGATCTGGGCCAGCAGGGCGCCGCCATACAGGCTGTCGCGCCACCCGCCGTGCAGCAGCCGCAGGATGGCCGCGTTGACCACCGTCTTGGCAACCAGCACCAGCAGCACGAACAGCAGCACGGTGCCCAAAAAGTCGCGCAGGAACGCCAGATCCACCAGCATCCCCACCGATACGAAGAACAGCGCCACGAACACCACCTGGAACGGCGCCACATGGCGGCGCACCCAGTGGGCCTCCCGCGCCGCCCCCACCAGCATCCCGGCCACCAGCGCGCCCAGCGCGGCGCTGAGCCCGGCCAGTCCGGTGACCCACGCCAGCCCGAAGCACAACGCCAGAGCGGCGAACACCTCCATTTCGTGATCGGCCCGCAACGGCCACAGCCACGGCAGGCTGATGCGCGGCGACAGGGCCATCCACCCCACCACCCCCAGCAGCGCCACCACGCCGCTGATCTGGGTGGCCAGTTCCGGCCCCGACAACACCTGCCCGCCCATCATGGAAACCCCCAGCAGCATGGGGATCAACAGCACGTCCTGGGCCACCAGCACCCCGGCCACACCGTGACCGGTGGGGGTATCCAGTTCACTGTTCCGGGTGAGCAGTTTGAGCACCACCACGGTGCTGCTCATGCTGACGATGCAGCCCAGCAGCACCACCCGCTCCGGCGGCCAGCCGGTCCAGCGGGCCAGAATCGCCACCAGGGCGATGCACAGGGCCACCTGCAGCAGGGTTCCCCCCACCGCCACCCGCCACGCGCCAACCAGTTCCCGCGGGTGCAGTTCCATGCCCACGAAGAACAGCAGCAACACCACGCCCATGCCGCCCAGACGGGTCAGCACGGCATGGTCGGTGACCACCGCCAGGCCGTGGGGCCCCAGCGCCACACCGGCGCACAGATAGGCCAGCACCTGCGGCAGACGCAGGGCGCGCAGCACCAGGCCAAAGCCCAGTATCGCCAGCAGCGCCCCCACCAGCGCGGGCATGGCGGGATCCAGCGGCATTTACGAAATCCCCGGTATCAAGCGTTCCCGGAGTTTCAGGCGCCCCCGGAAGCGCTGGTGGTGGCCGCCTGCACCTCTTGCGGGGTCAGCCCCAGCCGGTCCTCGGTGGTCCGCAGAATCGCCCCCAGCATGTCGGTGTAGCGCATGCCGGCCAGCCCCGCCATCTTGGCCAGATGGCCGTCCCAGCACCAGCCGGGATTGGGGTTTACCTCCAGCAGGCGCGGCACGCCGCTGGCGTCCAAACGCCAGTCGATGCGGGTGTAGTCGCGGCACTCCAGACGTTCCGCCAGGCCCACGCACCACTCCACCAGCGCCTGCTCGGTTTCGATGGGCAGGTTGGCGGGGACCGAGCGCAGGACGGAATAGGGGGAGTCCGGCACCCACTTGGCCTCGTAGCCGCAGATTCTCGGCAGGCCGTCGGGCAGGCCCGTGTAATCCTCCTCGAGCACCGGCAGCACCGTGTAGCCGGCGGGCGGCGTGCCGATGATGCCGACGGTAAGGTCCTTGCCGGTGAGGAATTCCTCCACCAGCACCGGTTTTTCGTAACCGAAGCGGTCGCGGATGGTGCGCACCTGGTCGATCAACTCTTCCGGGGTGTACACCACGCTCTTGGTGGTGATGCCGAAGCTGGAATCGCCGAAGTTTGGCTTGACGATGGCCGGGAACGGGAACGGCAGGTCATAGGCCATGTCCTCGGCCTGCAGGAACACGCCGGAGGGTGTCGGCAGGCCCATTTCCTTGGCGATGCCGCGCACCAGCGACTTGTCGTAGCAATAGGCCAGACACTGGGGATTGGAACCGGAATACGGGATGCCCAGCATCTCCAGCAGGGCGGGCACGTGCAGTTCGCGCCGCGCGTCGTTGGAAAAGCCCTCGTCGCACAGGTTGAACACATAGTCCACACGCCCCGCCAGACGCCCGAGGTCCTGAATCAGGGTGCCGTGGTTCTGCAGGTAGGTGAACTTGTATCCCTCGCGCTCGGCCAGGGCTTCCTTCATGCGGTCGATGGTATAGAAATCGTCCTCGTCGAACACCGTGAGCGGTTTCAGCGGGTCCGGCCGCTCCGGATCACCCATCACCACGGCCACATGGCGCACCCCCTGGCTGACGGGTTTGCGCACCGCGCTCCACTCCTTGCGCACCACCGCCACGGCAATATTGCGCTGGGCCATCATGCCCAGGTCCTGATCGCGCTGCGATTCGGTGCGCACGGCCACGTCCGGGAACGCCGCATCGGTGAATCCGGCCCGCTCCAGCAGGCGCTGAATGGCGTCGCGGGAATACAGCCGCTCGGCGTAGAACTGGTCGGCCAGCACCCCTTTTTCCACATGGGTGACCACCTCGCGGGACACCAGACGGTCGCTGTCGTCGGTCAGGGAGCGCTCACGGCAGACAAACAGTTTGCTGTCGATCCACTCCCAGGAGCGCGGCTGGAAATGGCTGCGCAGATAGTCGCCATCGGCGATGTCGATGAGAATTTTGCCCCACGGCTTGAGCACGCGCATCACCTCGCGCAGCACCGCCAGGTCGTCCTGCAGGCTCTCGAAATAACCGAAGCTGTTGCCCAGAATCAGCACCGCGTCGAAGCGGTCGGACTGAAAACCCAGACGGCGGGCGTCGCCCTCGCGAAAGCGGATGCGCAGCCCTTCCTTGCGTCCCTGATCGCGGGCCTTCTGGATCAGATAGTGGGAACGGTCCAGCCCCTCCACGCCAACAATCCCGCGCCGCGCCAGTTCCAGGGTGTGCCGACCCTGACCGCAGCACAGGTCCAGCACCCGGGACTCGGGGGCGAGGTTCAGCAGTTCGATGATGCGGCCCACCTCGCGGCGGGTGATTTCCGCATCGCCCACCACGTCGCCGTCGGTCTTCAGGTAAAGGGGATTGAAAATCTTCCGCCACCAGTCGCCGCGAACGTGGGCTTCCAGATCCGGGACGGGGCCCAGGGTGCGTGCGCGGGAACCAACGCGGCGGGTACCGCCGGTCTTGCTCCGGTTCATGCTGTTTTCTCCATAGAGACAGGCGGGAACGTTCCGCCCGGATCATCACCCCGCCCAACACGGGCGGTGGCTTCCGAGGACGGATTCGGCGCACGGGCCAGGCCCCTGGGGATGGACCTTGCGGGAGGCGTCCGGCCGACCGAACGGCGTGATTTTCAACCTTGCCGACAAATGATGCAATGGGATTTTCGCCTCACGGGAATTTTTTTTTTGATACCCTCTCCCAGTCCATTAAAAAGTGGGGGAAAAAGCCCCCCGCGCCACATCGTCCCTTCCCTTCAGGTGCCCCTTCCATGGACAATGGCGGCGGGACCTGAAGCGGAAGAAAATTCAGTGGGTGGTTCGGGGGAGAGGTCGGCACACATGGACCACAGACAAATTGCCATACTGGGCATCCTCGGTGGCGCCATGGGCCTGTTTTTGTGGGGCCGCTGGCGCTACGACGTGGTGGCCCTGCTGGCGTTGCTGGCGGGTGTCGGGCTGGGCGTGGTGGACGCGGGCACGGCCTTCAACGGCTTTGCCCACCCGGCGGTCATCACGGTGGCGGCGGTGCTGGTCATCAGCCGCGCCCTCACCCGCTCCGGCGCCATCACCCCCCTGGCCGATTTTCTGGCCATGCACGTGCGCAACGGCCTGATCTACCGCATCACCCTGCTGGGGGGCAGTTCGGTGGTGTCCGCCTTCGTCAACAACGTGGCCGCCCTCACCATGTTCATGCCGGTGGCCTCCTCCACCTGCAAACGCACCGGCATTGCCCCCTCCAGCATCTTCATGCCGCTGGCGTTCTGCACCATGCTGGGGGGCATGACCACCATGGTCGGCACCCCGCCCAACATTATTGTGGCCAACTTCCGCGCCACCGCCACCGGCACCCCCTTCGGCATGTTCGATTTCACTTCGGTGGGTCTCTCGGTGGCGGTGGCGGGCATCCTGTTTGTGACCCTGTTCGCCCCATGGCTGATCCCGCGCCACCGTACCGCCCGTCCGGAACCCGAAGAATTGTTCGACATCAACAACTACTTCTCCGAGCTGGAGGTCGGCGCCGGTTCCCCGCTGGTGGGCCAGAACGTGGGCGATTTTGCACAGGGCAGCGGCCTGGACATCCAGATTCTCGGCCTGTTCCGTGGCGAGCGGCGCATGTGGGGGCTGTTGCGGCTGGAGGTGATGCAGCCCGGCGACGTGCTGCTGGTCAACTGCGGCGCCGACGTCATCCGCACCCTCACCGAGCGCCACGGCCTGCAGGTGGTGGGCGAGGAATCGCTCATGGAGCAGATGAGCCGCGCCGACATCGCCGTGGCCGAAGCGGTGGTCAAGCCCGATTCGGCCGCTGCGGGCGGCACCCCCCTGGGCCTCAAGCTGCGTTCCCGCTACGGCATCAACCTGCTGGCGGTGGGCCGCGAGGGGCAGCCGGTGCGCAGCCGACTGCGCGACGTGGTGCTGCGACCCGGTGACGTGCTGTTGTTGCAGGGCGACGCCCAGGAGCTGCCGGAGGTCATGTCCACATTGGGACTGCTGCCCCTGGCCAGCCGCAAGCTGCACATCAGCGCCCGCCGCGCCGCCCTGCCCCTGAGCATTTTCGCCATCGCCATTGCGCTGATCGGCTTCGGCGTGCTGTCCGCCCCCCTCTCCCTGGCCGGGGCTGCCGTGGTCATGGTGCTGCTGGAAATTGTCCCGGCGCGTGAAATGTACGACGCGGTGGACTGGCCGGTGGTGGTGATGCTGGCGGCCATGATCCCGGTGGGCGAGGCCCTGGACCACACCGGCGCCGCCGGGCTGGTGGGCGCCCAACTGGCGCGGCTGGGATCGGGGCAGTCGCCCCTGGTGATGATGGCGCTGCTGCTGGTGATCACCATGTTCCTGTCGGACGTGATGAACAACGCCGCCACGGCAGTGGTGATGGCCCCCGTGGGGCTGGACCTGGCATCCCGCGTGGGGGCGAGCCCGGACCCGTTCCTGATGGCGGTGGCGATTGGCGCGTCCTGCGCCTTCCTGACCCCGGTGGGGCACCAGAACAACACCCTGGTGATGGGACCGGGGGGCTACCGGTTTGGCGATTACTGGCGGCTGGGACTACCGCTGGAGGCGGTGATCGCGGGGGTTTCCATCCCCCTCATCCCCCTCTTCTGGCCGTTCTAGGGGAGGAAGGGGGAGGCGACGCCCCCCCTGCCGGGATCGAAGCAAGGGGGCTCCGGGAGGATCGCGGCGACCCGTACCCGTCGGCTACCCGACCGCCGTCATGGCCCGACGGGCGCTGTTCCACTCGTGCGCCACCTGTGCGGCAAAGCCCTCGAAACTGCGCGGCGAGCGGCCCAGAATCTGCGTCTGCACGCGCAGCGCGGCAGGATCGGCGGACAGGCCGTGAATCTGCATCTGGTGATACATTTCCGCCAGGCCGTCCACCACCCCGCGCGGCATCTCGGGCGGCGCCTGCGCCACCCACGCGGCCACCGAATCCCCGGCATAGACCACGCTGCGTCCCAGATGCCGACGCCACGCTGCGGCCACCTCGGAGCCGGTGAGGGGGTCCGGGCCGTCCAGACGATAGGACTGGCCGTTGTGGCCGGAAGTGGTCAACGCCGCCGCGGCCACTTCCGCCACATCGCGCACGTCCACCCGGCTGACGCCCGCAGACCCCAAGGGTAGCGGGTAGAAGCCGCGCTCGATGACGCCGCGCCAGGCAATGTCATTTTGAAACAGATGATTGGGGCGCAACACCGTCCAGCGCAGGCCGGAATCTCGAATGGCCTGTTCGACCAGCCGCTTGGCGGCGAAGGCCGGAACCTTTTCCGCCCACGACGGCGCGGGGGCGGACAGATAGACAATGCGCTTGCACCCGGCGGCCTTGGCCGCCCGCACCAGGCCAATGCCCCGATCCGCCTCGTCCGGTCCCACCCCGGTGACCAGAAACACGGACTCGAAATCGGCCAGCGTGGACTTGAGGCCGTCCGGCTTCGAGGCGTCACCCAGACGCCCCTCCACGCCGAACGGCAGTGTGTTCAGACGCTCCCGCGAACGGCTCAGCACGGCCACGGTGTCCACCCGCCCCAACAGGGCGCGGGCCGTGGCGGCGCCGATGGTCCCGGTGCCACCGACCAGCAAAATGGCCATAACTCCCCTCTCGCGAATCCGCGACCGCCCACGAGGAGCGATCCACACCGAAAAAAGGCCATCTTACATGATTTTCGGAACGGGTGGCACCCCCGGAAACCGGTCCGGAGCGGGTAATCCGGAGAAGGCCGCCTCCCCCGTCCGGGTCTGCGTGGCGCCCCCCTGCGCCGCCGTCAGTGCAGCTTCAGGCGGGCGCGGCCGCGCCGGGACAGCCAGTCGGAGAGCATCATCAACGTGGTGCGCGGCAACCCGAACAGGGCCGCCTGATGCTTGCGGTACAACAGGCGGTAGGCCAGCCGCGCCAGCCACCCCTCGATCATCACCGCCCCCGACAGGCGCAGCAGGTTGCCCATCAGGTTGCCCACCGCGGTGTAGTGAGACAGGGACACCATCAGCCCGTGGTCGTGGTAACGGAAACGGCGCAACGGGCGACCGTTCAGCCGCCGCTCCAGAGAGCTTGCCAGCATGGCCGCCTGCTGATGGGCGGCCTGTGCGGTGGGCGGCACGTTGCGCCCGGTGGCGGGCCACGCGCAGGCCGCCGAGTCTCCCAGCGCGAAAATGTCCGGGTCGCGGGTGGTTTGCAGGGTTTCCCCCACCACCAGTTGTCCGATGCGGTTGACCTCCAGCCCCATGGCGGTGGTTACCCGCGGGGCGCGGATGCCCGCCGCCCACACCCGGAGGTCGGCGGGGATGCACACGTCCCCGGTCTCCAGCCCGCGGGCGGTGACCTGGGTAACAGTGACGCCGGTCTGCACCACCACGCCCAAACTCGTGAGCTCTCGCTCCGCCAGCCGCGACAGGCGCTCCGGGGCGGCGGGCAGCAGGCGTGGACCGGCCTCCACCAGCACCAGGCGCACATCCCGGTCCGGGTCGATGCGGTCAAAGCCGTAGGCCACCAGACGCCGCGTCACATGGTGCAGTTCGGCGGCCAGTTCCACGCCGGTGGCGCCGCCGCCGACAATCGCCACGGTAATGCCGTCGGCGCGGGTGTGTTCCTGATGCTGGGCGCGCAAATATCCGTTCAGCAGCGCCTGCTGGAAGCGGTCGGCCTGCTCCCGCGTGTCGAGGAAGTGGCAGTGCTCGCGCACCCCGGCCACGCCAAAATCGTTGGATACCGACCCGATGGCCAGCACCAGTGTGTCGTAGGCGATCTCCCGTGGGCCGCTCAGGGGCGCGCCGCCGGCGTCGAGGATGGGTGACAGGTGCACCACCTTGCGCTCCCGGTCCACCCCGTCCATGGTGCCGAGGCGGAAGGTGAAGTGGTGGTGCATGGCCTGGGCCAGAAACTGGATGTCGTCGTCGCTGGAGTCCAGGGTACCGGCGGCCACCTCGTGCAGCAGGGGTTTCCACAGATGGGTGAGGCGCGAGTCCACCAGGGTGATGTGCGCGCGCCCCTTCCTGCCCAGGGAGTTGCCCAGGCGGGTGGCCAGTTCCAGCCCCCCCGCGCCGCCGCCCACGACCACCACCCGATGCACGCCGGGCGGAGCCTCGGAAGGCGGCGGGCCGCCCAGGGCCGCAGCCACCGTCGCAGGGCGGACAGCCGCCGTTTCCGGGTCGGCCAGCCCGACTCCAGTCGCCGATTTGCCGTGATCCATGCCGAAAATAACCCCAGGTGAAACGCCGTCAGACCGTCCATCCAGTCCCCATCGCCGTCCCCCGTCTGCACACTCTACGACCATTCACCCGTGCCGGGCAAACCCCCGTTACGCCGCAACGCCCCGGTCGGAACGTTCTCCATACAGGCCAAAGCGGCGCAGCACCCACTTTTCCGCCTCCACCGCCAGAAACACCACCCCCGGCAGCAGCAGGCAGAAGGCCATTTCCCCTGCGCTGAGGGGCACGGTGTGCAACAGGGTGTTGCCCACGGGCAAATAGATGACCGCCACCTGCAACCCCACCGTGGCCAGCACTGCGGCCAGCAGCAATGGATTGGAACCGATGCCGATGGTGAACAGGCAGTCGCGCTCCGAGCGGATGGCCATGGCGTGGGCCAGTTGGCAGAAGGTGAGCACGGTGAACACCATGGTGCGGGCGCGGTCCTCCTCCCCCGCGCCGATGGCCCACGCCTGGGTGAGGATCGACAGGCCGCCGATGAGCAGCCCCACGAACAGCACGTGCTGCCACATGCCACGGGCAAAAATACCCTCCCCCGGCGGGCGCGGCGGGCGCCGCATTACCCCGCGCTCCTCCGGTTCGGCGGCCAGGGCCAGCCCCGGCAGGCCATCGGTGACCAGGTTCACCCACAGGATGTGGGTCGGCAGCAGGGGCAACGGCAGCCCCAGGAACGGCGCCAGGAACAGGGTCCAGATTTCCCCGGCGTTGCTGGTCAGGGAATAGCGGATGAACTTGCGGATGTTGTCAAAAATGCGCCGCCCCTCGCGCACAGCGGCGACGATGGTGGCGAAGTTGTCGTCCAGCAGCACCATGCCGGCGGCCTCCCGCGCCACGTCGGTGCCGCGCTGCCCCATGGCCACGCCGATCTGCGCCGCCTTCAGGGCCGGGGCGTCGTTGACGCCGTCGCCGGTCATGGCCACGCACTCGCCGTCCGCCTGCAGGGCGCGCACGATGCGGATTTTCTGCTCCGGCGCCATGCGTGCGTACACCGTCACGCGCCGCACCCGCTCCGCCAGCGCGGCGTCGGTGAGGGCCGCCAGTTGCCGCCCGGTGAGCACCGGGTCACCGGGTGCGGCAATGCCCAGATGCATGGCGATGGCGCGGGCGGTGTCGGGGTGGTCGCCGGTGATCATCACCGGCACGATGCCCGCGCGGCGGCATTCGGCCACGGCGGCGGCGGCCTCCGGGCGCGGTGGATCGGTCAAAGCCACCAGCCCCAGCAGGCGGTACCCGCTGTCGGGAATGGCCCCGGAGCCTGCGCCGACGGAGTCGGCATCCACCATCCGCCACGCGAAGGCCAGCACCCGTTCTCCGTCCTCGGCGCGGCGGGCGGCGGCGGTGGCGGCGGTCCCCTGCGCGTCTTCCCCGCAGGCCCCCAGCACCTGCTCCGGCGCCCCCTTCACATACGCCACCGTCCCACCTCCTTCCGAGGCGGACCGATGCAGGGTGATCATGCGCTTGTGTACGGAATCGAAGGGCACCTCGGCCAGGCGCGGCCACGCCCGTTCCAACTCCTGCCGATGAAAACCCGCCGCCCCGGCGGCCTCGGCCAGCGCCTCCTCCGTGGACGCCCCGCGCCCGGCCACCGGCCCCGCATCCGGGGGCCTGTCCGCCCCGGCAACAGGCGCCACGTTGCTGTTCAGGGCCACGGCTCTGCCCAGTTCTCCCAGGGGGGAGTCGCCGGGGGCGGCGCTCAGGGGCTGCCACTCCCCGTCCACCCACACGGCGGACACCGCCATGCGTCCGCTGGTGAGGGTGCCGGTCTTGTCGGCGCAGATGAAGGTCACCGAACCCAGTGTCTCGGCGGCGGGCAGATTGCGGATCAGCGCCCCGGCGGCGGCCAGCTTGCGCGCCCCCACCGCCAGGGTCACGGTGAGCACCGCCGGAAACGCCTCGGGGATGGCGGCCACCGCCAGGCTCACGGCGGTGAGGAACATCAATAAAGTGGGTTCACCGCGCAGCAGACCGGCGCCAAAAATCACCGCGCAGATGCCCAGCACGAACAGCGCCAGACGGCGGCCAAAGGCGTCCATGCGGCGTTTGAGGGGGGTGGTGCCGGCCTGCTCCCCGGCCAGCAGCCGGGCGGTGCGCCCCAGTTGGGTGGCCATGCCGGTGGCCACCGCCACCCCCATCGCCCGGCCACCGCTGACCAGCGTCCCCTTGAACACCATGTTGGACTGCTCCACCACCGGCAGGGCGGGGTCAATCAGCCGCAGCGGCGATTTTTCCACCGGGTGCGCCTCGCCGGTAAGGGGCGATTCGTCCACCGTCAGGTGGCCGTGGGCGGACAGCAGGCGCACGTCGGCGGGGACCAGGCTGCCCGCCTCCAGCAGCACCAGATCGCCGGGCACCACCTCGCGCACCGGAATGTGCCGGTCGGCGCCGCCGCGCCGCACCCGCGCGCTGGCGGGCACCAGTTGGGCCAGCGCGGCCAGGGCGCGCTCGGCGCGGAACTCCTGCACAAAGCCCACGGCGGCGTTGAGCAGCACGATGACCACGATCACCAGCGTGTCGCGCAGTTCGCCGATCAGGCCGGAGATGACGGCGGCGCCAACCAGCACCACGATCATCAGATCGGTGAACTGGCGCGCCAGCATCTTCCACCACGGCCGGGCGCGGGCCGCCACCAGTTCGTTGGGGCCGCGGGCCAGCAGCCGCCGCCGGGCCTCCCCGCCACTCAACCCGTGGCCGGGGTGGGAATCCAGCGCCCGCACCACGGCGTCGGCCTCCCGCGTGTGCCAGCCTCCCCCCTCCTGCGGCAGGTCAATCTGACCGGGCGGACCGGGCGGATCAGGTACCGATGACGAGGGTGGCCGATCCACTACATGGACACCAGACTGGCCTGCGGCCCCTCCTCCCCCGTGGTTTCGACAAAGCGCACCCTGGCGCCGATCTCCAGACGGTCAAAGGCCTGATCCTGCACGCTGTGGCGATGAAAATAGATGGAGCGCCCGTCGGACGTCTCGATGCGGCCGTGGTCCCGATGCGGCAGCAACTCGGCCACCACCCCCGCCATCTCGCCCGCCTCGTGCGTTTTCACCTCGCCGCGCTGGCGTCCGGCATAGCCTTCCAGTTGCTTGCGCATGGCGTCAAAGGCGTCGCGCACGGCAACATAGGCGTCCTCGTGGGCGTGGCGGTCGTCCTGGGAGTGGCTCACCACCAGTTCGGTGCCCGGCACCGTCAGCGCCACCCGCACGTGGTACAGGCGCCCCTTGTGATGATGCCGGTGGGGAGCCTCCACCACCACCCGGCATCCCAGGATGCGGGGGTAGAACTCCTCCAGCTTGGCGGCTTTTTCGCGTACCGCCACCTCGATGGCGTCGGACGGCGGAATGTCCCGGAACGTGATCTGCATCGGCACTTGCATCCGCTTTCTCCTTTTTCTTCCACCCGAACCTACGGTCCCCCCCCAACCCCCCCCCCCCCGGTGGACCTGCCCCCATCTTATGCCCCGCAACCCGGAAGGGGAACCGCATTTGTCATGCCGTATGTTTTTCTTATAACAAACAATCAGTTAGATAAACTATTTTTTCCAGATTTTTTTTCTGTAATCCGTAAAGTTTTCTATCCACACCCCCGAAAAGACAAGTAGGTGAGGTGAGGGACAACTAAACAGTTCTCACCCCCCTCTCCGGAACCGGCTGTTCGACCGTCCCGGAGCTTGTGTCAAGGCACCTCCCCGGGGGGGAGGTGGGCCGCATCGGATCCGGGCGACGGCTGGCAAGGGAAATGTGGGCCTCCTCGCCCCTGAGCATGTCACGCCGCGAGGGCGTATGGAAAAAGGGACCAGACCATGAATTTTTCAGTCAAGGGCAAGCTGCTGTTGTTTGGCGTCACCAGCGTGGCCGCGGCCGTGCTCATCGGCCTGGCGGGGCACTGGGGCCTGAGCCGGGTGGACGCCTCCATGGACAAGATCGCCATCAACGGCAAGGCGCTCAGTTACCACCAGGACATCGACATGTACCACGACGGCCTGGTGGGCCAGATGTACGGCGTGCTGCTGTCGGCCCAGCGCCAGGACCATGAGCGCTACCGCGAGCGCCTGGCCACCTTCCGCGAAATGTCCGCCAGCATGCGCGAGGACATCCGCGCCATCGAAGGGCTGGAACTGGACACCGAAATCCGCGACGCCCTGGCCGACACCAAGGGCCCCCTGGAGAACTACCTCGGCACCGGCGACCGCATCAACGCCATGGCCGCCACCGACCCCGACGCCGCCTACGCGGAATCGCCCAAAATGCAGGCCGCCTTCGAGGAACTGGAAGGCAAGCTGGACGAGGTGTCCAAGCTGATCCAGAAGGCCAACGACGAATCCCGCGAAAATGGTGACAAGGCCGTGGTCATGGCCGACCGCTCCATCGTGGTAGTGGCCGCGCTGTCGGCGGCCGTGCTGATGCTGCTGTCGCTCTGGCTGGCCCGCCTCATCACCGCCCCGCTGGCGCAGGCGGTGCGGGTGGCCGAGTCCATCGCCGACGGCAACCTGAACAACCGGATCCACGTCACCAGCCACGACGAAACCGGCCAGATGCTGGAAGCCCTCAAGGTCATGAACGACAAGCTGCGCAGCACCGTGTCCGACGTGCGCATGGCCGCCACCACCATCACCAGCGGCGCGGGCGAAATCGCCCAGGGCAACAGCGACCTGTCCCAGCGCACCGAGGAACAGGCCGCTTCGCTGGAAGAAACCGCCTCGTCCATGGAAGAGATGACCGCCGCCGTCAAGGCCAACGCCGACAACGCCGCCAAGGCCAATCACCTGGCGGGCGGCGCCCGGGAACAGGCGGACGGCGGCAGCGCCGTGGTGGGCAAGGCGGTTACCGCCATGCAGGAGATCACCCACTCGTCCAAAAAGATTGCCGAAATCATCGGCATGATCAACGAAATCTCCTTCCAGACCAACCTGCTGGCGCTCAACGCGGCGGTGGAGGCCGCCCGTGCCGGGGAGCACGGCCGCGGCTTCGCCGTGGTGGCCTCCGAGGTGCGCAACCTGGCGCAGCGGTCAGGCAACGCGGCGGGCGAGATCAAGAAGCTGATCGAAGATTCGGTGTCCAAGGTGGGCAACGGCTCCGCGCTGGTGGAAGAGACCGGCAAGGCGCTGATGACCATCCGCGATTCCGTGGCCAAGGTCACCGACATCGTGTCCGAGATCAACGCCTCCAGCCAGGAGCAGGCCTCGGGCATCGATCAGGTCAACAAGGCCATCGCCCAGATGGACGAAGTGACGCAGCAGAACGCCGCGCTGGTGGAAGAAGCCGCCGCCACCTCGGACAATCTGGCCGAAGAGGCCCGCAACCTGAACGACTTGATGACCTTCTTCAAGATCGACGGCATGGAAACCCAAACCCGCCAGCGCGAAAACCGGACCACCGGGCACGGCACCGGGCACAGCACCGGATTTGTCGGCAAGGCCCCCCGCCGTCGCGCCCGAACCGAAACCACCGTCCATGCCGGGGCCATGGCAGGTGGCGCTTCCGCCCCCCCGGAGGCGGACTTCTAGTCCCCTCGCCAACCCACCCGCCCCCGCAAGGCCCCCGGAACGTCCCCTCCGTTCCGGGGGCCTTTGTTTGTCCGCCCCGTCACGGTCAATTTTTTCTTATGTGCCCCCCCTCTCCGTCCGATACAGAGCAATCGGCGTAAAGCAGGTAGATGCTACTTTCCGCTGATACCGGGAACACAGCATATGGGGGCCGTCCTCGGACGGAGCGAATATTCCGTGTCCTCCCGTGGGGTGAGGCCACGTCAAAAACAACCAGGCTGGGCCACCCGCCGGAATGCCCGGCGGGGGAAAGAGGGAACCATGTCATTGCAGGGCAGCACGCTGGAATCCACCCGCAACGCGTCCGCCGAGGTGGAGCATACACAGGAATTTTTGACCTTCGGACTGGGCAGCGAGGAATTCGGCATCCCCATCCTGAAGGTCCAGGAAATCATCGGCTTTCAGCGCTCCACACCGATTCCCAACGCCCCGGACTGGGTGCTGGGGGTGGTCAACATCCGCGGCGTGGTGATCCCGGTGCTGGACATCCGCTCCATCTTCGGCCTGGGTTTCCGGGAATACGACGCCACCAGCGTGATCATCGTCGCCCGCATCGGCGAAAAGGTGATCGGCGCGGCGGTGGACCGGGTCAACGACGTGCTGGCCTTCACCGATGGCCAGATTCAGGCCACCCCCGAGGTTTCGGAGCGCGTCGACACACACTACCTGACCGGCGTCGGCAAGATGGACGAGCGCATGGTGCTGCTGCTGGACATCGAACAGGTCCTGGGCGGCAGCATCCACGGCGTGGCGGTCTGACGCCGGGCCGCGCAAATCGAAATTGAACCGGGTATGAACCGGGATTGAACGGGTACGGCAAGGGGAGCCGCGCAAACAGGGGAACAACGGTTCGCCGTTGAATGAATGCCAGGCCGCGGGGGCGGAGGGCAACACAGAACACCGGGGGTTCGCGTCCGACGCGGGGGCGACCTTTCCGGCCGAAGAGCCACTAATCATAGACCCGAAGGAGGGGACTCACATGAATCTGACTGTAAAGGCAAAACTGCTCTGGTACGGTATCGTGGCGCTGGCCATGTCCGTCACCCTGGGCGTCACCGGCTACATGAGCCTGACCACGGTGGACGAGGCCATGGACGAGATCGTCACCAATTCCGCCGGCCTGGCCGTCCAGCTCACCGCCGATATGCGCCACGATACGGTCAAGAGCGACATGCTCAACGCCTTGGTGGCAGTGGCCCGCAACGACCGCGGCGCACTGGAAGACGCCCACGCGGCCTTCCGCGAATCCAGTTCCGACTTCCGCGACCAGCTCGACAAGCTCGACAAGATGGACGGGCTGGACCAGGGCGTCAAGGACGCCGTCGCCTCTGCCCGCCCGGCACTGGAGCGCTACATCGACTTCAGCCAGGAGATCATGAAGAAGGCCGAGACCGACCTGATGGGCGCCTACGCCATGCTGCCCCAGTTCGAGCAGACCTTCGACGCCCTGGCGGTGGAAATGGAAAAACTCTCCGCCGACATTGCAAGCGACAACGATCGCGTTCAGGGGAACGGCGACCACGCCGTGGTTACCGGCAAGAACCTCATCATCATGGTGTCGATTGCGGCCTTCATCCTGCTGATGACCGTCGCCATGTGGCTGTCGCGCCAGATCACCGCGCCCCTGGAGCAGGCAGTGCGGGTGGCCAGCGCCATCGCCGATGGCGATCTCAACGTGAAGGTGAACGTCACCAGCCACGACGAGACCGGCCAGATGCTGGAAGCCCTCAAGACCATGAACGAAAAGCTGCGCGAAACGGTGTCGGACGTGCGCATGGCCGCCACCACCATCACCAGTGGCTCGGGCGAGATCGCCCAGGGCAACAGCGACTTGTCGCAGCGCACCGAGGAGCAGGCGGCTTCGCTGGAAGAAACCGCCTCGTCCATGGAAGAGATGACCGCCGCCGTCAAGGCCAACGCCGAAAACGCCGCCAAGGCCAACCAGCTCGCGGGCGGCGCCCGGGAGCAGGCCGACAGCGGCAGCCAGGTGGTGGGCAAGGCGGTCACCGCCATGCAGGAGATTACCGATTCGTCGCGCAAGATCGCGGAGATCATCGGCATGATCAACGAAATCTCCTTCCAGACCAACCTGCTGGCGCTCAACGCGGCGGTGGAGGCGGCCCGTGCCGGTGAGCACGGCCGCGGCTTCGCCGTGGTGGCGTCGGAGGTGCGCAACCTGGCCCAGCGCTCCGGCAATGCGGCCAACGAGATCAAGAAACTGATCGAGGACTCGGTCAGCAAGGTCAGCAACGGTTCGAGCCTGGTGGAAGAGACCGGCCGCGCCCTGCTCACCATCCGCGACTCGGTGGCCAAGGTCACCGACATCGTGGCCGAGATCAACGCCTCCAGCCAGGAGCAGGCGGCGGGCATCGATCAGGTGAACAAGGCCATCACCCAGATGGACGAGGTGACGCAGCAGAACGCCGCGCTGGTGGAAGAAGCCGCCGCCACCTCCGACAATCTGGCCGAGGAGGCCCGCCACCTGGCCAAGCTGATGACCTTCTTCAAGGTCGACGGCATGGAAGGCCACACCCGCCAGCGGGAGCGCGAAAACCACACCACCGGCAACTGGCAGGGTGCCGGACACGGCGCCGGGCGCACGGCGGCCCGCACCACCGGGTTTGTCGGCAAGGCCACCCGCCGCCGCGCCCAGGCGGTCAGGGCCCACGCCCCCGCCAAGGCCCACGCCACGCAGGACGCGGACGCGCCGTCCACCACCGGCGGCGACACGATGGAAGACTTCTAGACCCCGGCGTCTGGAACCACCGTTCAGGGGAGCCGGTGTCCACCACCGGCTCCCCTTCGGCCCACAATAAAGAACCGGTCCGGGACTCACCTCCCGGACCGGTTTTTTTGTTTCCCCCCGACCGGCCGCCGACAAACGATGTTTCCAACACACCAAAAAAATCTTCGCGTCCGACTCATGTCGTACGTGTTTGTACCGAATAGAACAAACGCGGGGGAGTGGTCCCCCGATCCGGCAAGGGGAATTTGCCGGGCCACTGTTTACATTCCGTTTGCACATTGAGGGGGATATATCCCATGGACTGGATCAAACACATGAACGTCGGTCGCAAGATCGGCTTCGGTTTTGGCGTGGTGGCGTTCATCATCGCCGTCACGGTGATTTTGTCGATCGTCCGGGTCAAGTCGAATCAGAGCGTCAACGACCGGGTCATTTCGGTGCGGCAGCCGACGGTTCTGGCCTCCACCAACCTGCTCAACGGGGTCAACCACTCCCTGGCCGGGCTGCGCGGCTACATGATCCTGGGCAAGGACAAATTCAAGGAGGAGCGCCGTGACGGCTGGAAGGAGATCCGCTCCGCCCAGTCGGAAATGACCACCCTGTCGAAGAACTGGACCAATCAGGAAAACGTCCGCCGCCTGCAGGAGATCACCCAGCGTCTGGACGTGTTCGAAGACGCCCAGAACCAGGTGGAGTCCATCAGTTGGACCGACGACAACACCCCGGCCACCAAAATCCTGATCACCCAGGCCGCACCTCTGGGCGAAGTGATGATGACCTCCCTCACGCGCATGATTGATCTGGAAGCGGGCCAATCGGCGGGCGCCGACCGCAAGGCGCTGCTGGGCATGATGGCCGACGTGCGCGGCACCACCGGCGTGGCCCTGGCCGATATCCGCGCCTTTTTGCTCACCGGCGACAACAAGTTCCGCGAAAGCTTTGACGTCCGCTGGTCCAAGAACGAGCGCCGCTTTGCCGACCTGTCGCGCAACGCGGGTCTGCTCACCGGCGAGCAGCGAGCGGCCTTCAACCAGTTGCGGGACGCCCGCGACAAGTTTGATTCCCTGCCCGCCGAGATGTTCCGGATTCGCGGTGGCGACCAGTGGAACATGGCCAACTTCTGGCTGGGCAGCAAGGCCGCGCCGGAAGCGGGCCGCCTTGTCACCCTGCTGAACGAGATGATCGACAACCAGGTGATGCTGGCCTCCACCGACATTCAGGAGGCCCACACCTCGTCCCGCAACCTGACCGCCTTCATGGTGACCCTGGGTATCGTGGCGCTGGTGCTGGCCATCGTCATCGCCCTGGTCATCACGCGCCTTATCACGGTGCCGGTGAACATGGCCGCCGAGGGCGTCAAGGCCATCACCAAGGGCGACCTGACCCGCCGCTGGGAGGTGGACTCCCGCGACGAACTGGGGCAGATGCTGCACGCCATGAACGAAATGGGTGAAAGCCTGCACAAGATCGTGGGCGACGTGCGCAACGCCTCGGGCACCATCAGCAACGGCTCCGGCGAACTGGCCCAGGGCAACACCGACCTGTCGGCCCGCACCGAGGAGCAGGCCGCCTCGCTGGAGGAGACCGCCTCGTCCATGGAGCAGATGACCGCCGCGGTCAAGTCCAACGCCGAAAACGCCTCCAAGGCCAACCAGTTGGCCAGCGGCGCCCGCCAGCAGGCGGAAACCGGCAGCGAGGTGGTGGGCAAGGCGGTCACCGCCATGCAGGAGATCACCCACTCGTCCCGCAAGATTGCCGACATCATCGGCATGATCAACGAAATCTCCTTCCAGACCAACCTGCTGGCCCTGAACGCCGCCGTGGAGGCGGCCCGCGCCGGTGAACACGGCCGCGGCTTCGCCGTGGTGGCGTCGGAGGTGCGCAACCTGGCGCAGCGGTCGGGCAACGCGGCCAACGAGATCAAGAAGCTCATCGAGGACTCGGTGTCCAAGGTGGGCAACGGCTCCGCACTGGTGGAAGAAACCGGCAAATCCCTGCTCACCATCCGTGACAGCGTGGCCAAGGTCACCGACATCGTGTCCGAGATCAACGCCTCCAGCCAGGAGCAGGCCGCGGGCATCGATCAGGTGAACAAGGCCATCGCCGAGATGGACGAGGTGACGCAGCAGAACGCCGCGCTGGTGGAAGAAGCCGCCGCCACCTCCGACACCCTGGCCGACGAGGCCCGCCGCCTGAACGACCTGATGACCTACTTCAAACTGCGTGACGGCACCGTGGTCAGCCACGAGGCGGTCCACCAGAACCGCATGAAGCAGGCCAGCATGAGCGGCCGTTCCGGCTTCGTCAAAAAGGCCCGCCGTGGCGCCACCGCGCGTCAGGTCAAGGCCGCACAGCACACCACCGTGGGGGGTGGCGACAGCGGCCAGGGCGAGATGGAGGACTTCTAAAAGCCCCCGCGGTCACGGTGGGTCCCCTCCCATCGGGCCGACCCCGGCAGCCTCCCGGCTGCCGGGGTTTTTTTATTTTGTTGCCCGAACTATGCGCATTCCTGCGCATAACCCCAGGTGTACACAGGAAAAAAAACCTCAAGCCTCGCCGTTTATCCGCCGATGCGGGAACATCACCCTGGTCCGGGGGCCGGACAGTTGTTCCCACTCGGGGACACTGCCGGAACGGCCGGGTGACCGCGTACAAATCGCAGGATCAAATAAAACCGGGTCGGCCCGCGGGGGGCAAAACCGGACCGGGAAAACACACCGGGGAAAACAAGCACAGGAGGGGAAACCATGGAAGGTTCAATCTCGAAGCGGGCCACCGCGCGGCAAATCATGTGGAAGCACCGGCTGGCGCAGGCGCTGGTAGCCACCGGCATTGTGTGCCTGGCCATCGGCACCGCCCACGCCCAATCGGCGGATGGGGGCACGATCGACCCCGGCGCCACCCGGGCGCACATTTACTCCCACGGACTCATGGACCGCGACACCCTCACCGGCGACTGGGGCGGCGCGCGCTCCTCCATGACCGACAAGGGCATCACCTTCGAGGCCGTCTATACCGGCGAATATTTTGTCGAAACCAGCGGCGGCGTGGCCCACGGCGACGGCTATCTGGACAACCGGGACATCTCCCTGGAACTGGACGCCGAAACCCTGTGGGGCTGGCACGGCGCCACCTGGTTCTTCTATGCACTGGGCAACGACGGCAACTCGCCGTCGCGCTTTGTGGGCGACGCCCAGGCCACCAGCAACATCGAAACCGGCGTCTACACCTGGAAGCTGTACGAGGCGTGGCTGGAGCAGAAGTTCGGCGAGGGCACCAGCGCCAAGCTCGGCCTCATCGACCTGAACAGCGAGTTCGACGTCACCGAAACCGCCGGGCTGTTCCTCAGCAGCTCCCACGGGATCGGCCCGGACTTTTCCCAGAGCGGCCTGGGCGGCCCGTCCATCTTCCCCACCACCAGCCTGGCCCTGCGTCTGGAAACCCATTTTGGTGAAAACGCCTACCTCCGCGCCGGCATGTTCGACGGCGTCTCCGGCGACCTGAACAACCCCAAGGGCACGCAGGTGGAACTGCACCCCGGCAAGGAGGGGTGGCTGGTCACCGTGGAGGCCGGTTTGCAGCAGGGGCTGGACGAGGACGACACCCGCCCCTTCCACAAGTACGCGCTGGGCTACTGGACCTACACCGAGGACGTTCCGGCCACCGACACGGTCACCGGCAATCCCGAAACCGGCTCCGGCTTCTACGCCATCGCCGACCGCGCCCTGGGGGACAACCTGAGCGCCTTCCTGCGCCTGGGCATGGCCAGCGACAAGGCCTATGGCATCGGCTCCTATGTGGGCACCGGCGCGGTGCTGACCGGGGTTTTTGGCGAGGACGACCAGCTTGGTCTGGGCATCGCCCACGCCATCATCGGCGACACCCTGGCGCAGAGCGTTCCGGCCCCGGGGCTGGAGAATGCCGAAACCAGCATCGAGCTGACCTACTGCACCCAGATTGCCCCGTGGCTGACGGTGCAGCCGGACGTGCAGCACGTGTTCGCCCCTGCCGCCGACCCGACGCTGGACGACGCCACCATCGTCAGCCTGCGCTTCGAGGCGGCGTTCTGAATCCCCACAACGCCCCCCCACGGGTTACAACCACCCGCAACGCCCTGCCCTTCACCGGAGCAGGGCGTTTTTTTTTGGCCAAACACACCCCGGACAAAAAAAGTTTCCGCTCCCGTTCCGCTTTGTGCAAGTTCACGAGTGATACCCGGCCAGCCGCACGGCAATTGTCTGAAAACCGATTAATGCACAGCCGGACCAGTCCCTGACCTGGGGCATCACCACGACACATGTAACGTTTTTGTAACTAACAGCACTTATCCACGGCGGAATTTCATCCGATACATGTCCGTCTGGGGAAGAACACACATCCGATTCTCCCCAAACAAGTGATCGCGGGCAGGAGCGCGGGGGATCACCCCGGTTCCACCGTAGCTTCGACATCGGGCGATGCTGCAAGCAAGACAAGTTGACCAAACACCCCGCCGCCGGGACGGTGGGAAAATCGAGGGGATCAATACCGTGAACAATCTGAGCATTCGTGCGCGTTTAATGATGATGATCGGCTTCATGTCCCTGCTGCTGATGGTGGTGGGGTTCATGGGCATTCAGGGCATGAAGAGCACCAGTTACGGGCTGGAGACGGTCTACAAGGACCGCGTGGTGCCCTTGGCGGACCTCAAGAAAATCGCCGACAACTACGCTGTGGCAATCGTGGACAACCTGCACAAGACACGCGCCGGAAACCGCACGTGGAACGAGGGCATCCGCACCATCAACGAGGCGCGGGCCGACACGAACCAGCTCTGGAAGGAATATTTGGGAACCGTGCTGGTGGCCGATGAGGAGCGGCTGGTGGCGGAAATCAAACCACTCATGACCAAGGCCGACAGCGACCTGGACGCGGCGCTCTCCATCCTGCAGCGGCAGGACCAGGCGGCATTGGAGGAGTTTGTTTCCACCCGCCTCTATCCGGCCACTGACCCGGTGTCGGATAAGTTCAGCGAACTGATTACGGTGCAGGTGGACGTATCCAAGAAGGAGTACGACCACGCCACCGAACTGTACAACAGCATCCGCGTGGCGGCCATTGCCTCCATCCTGGTTGGCCTGTTCCTGTCCATGTCCATCGGCCTGTGGCTGGTGCGTGCCATCACCCGTCCGCTGGACAAGGCGGTAAGCGTCGCCGGGGCCATCGCCGCAGGCAACCTGAACAACACCATCGAGATCACCAGCCACGACGAAACCGGTCGCCTGCTGGAGGCCCTGCGGGAGATGAACGACAAGCTGCGCACCACGGTGTCCGACGTGCGCATGGCCGCCACCACCATCACCAGTGGCTCCGGCGAAATCGCCCAGGGCAACAGCGACCTGTCGCAGCGCACCGAGGAACAGGCCGCTTCGCTGGAAGAAACCGCCTCGTCCATGGAAGAGATGACCGCCGCCGTCAAGGCCAACGCCGACAACGCCGCCAAGGCCAATCACCTGGCGGGCGGCGCACGGGAACAGGCCGACACCGGCAGCGAGGTGGTGGGCAAGGCGGTCAGCGCCATGCAGGAGATCACCCATTCGTCCAAAAAGATTGCCGAGATCATCGGCATGATCAACGAAATCTCCTTCCAGACCAACCTGCTGGCCCTCAACGCGGCGGTGGAGGCGGCCCGCGCCGGTGAGCACGGCCGTGGTTTCGCCGTGGTGGCCTCCGAGGTGCGCAACCTGGCCCAGCGGTCGGGCAATGCCGCCAACGAGATCAAGAAGCTGATCGAGGATTCGGTCACCAAGGTGGGCAACGGCTCCGCGCTGGTGGAAGAGACCGGCAAGGCGCTGATGACCATTCGCGACAGCGTGGCCAAGGTCACCGACATCGTGTCCGAGATCAACGCCTCCAGCCAGGAGCAGGCGGCGGGCATCGATCAGGTGAACAAGGCCATCGCCCAGATGGACGAAGTGACGCAGCAGAACGCCGCGCTGGTGGAAGAAGCCGCCGCCACCTCGGACAACCTGGCCGAGGAGGCCCGCAACCTGGCCGAACTGATGACCTTCTTCAACGTGGGCGACATGGGTGGGCAGAGCATGAGCCACCGCACCACCCACCACGACCAGCAGGCCCGCCAGACCCGGCAGGCCCGCCAGACCCGGCAGACGCACCAAACTTCCGGGTTCGTCGCCAAGGCCGGGCGTGACAACGCCGTGACCCGCCGCCGCAGGACGGCAGTCGCCCATACGGCGGACGCCACCCCCCACGAAGGTCGTGGTGATTCGGAAATGGAGGACTTCTAGAGCCCCCGCGGCCACAGTGGGTCCCCTCCCACTTGGGCCGACCCGGCAGCCGCAAGGCTGCCGGGTTTTTTTATGCGGCTTTTTTATGCCGACATTTTGTCCGGCTGAAACCGGGCCTCCCCCCACCGCGTCCGCGCCGCATACGTTCGTTCATATCAAAACACACACGGAATTAGCTGTTTGATTATATTTTACCGCACATCGCTTCAGGGAAAACCCCTATTCACACGGCCCGGCGGCCACCCGACAAGTACCCACGTGGAAACCCTGTCATTGCGACAGGATACCGGGGGGTACAGAGAAAAGAGGGGGGGCGAGCCCACTGCGGTGGCCGCCAGAAATGGTTATGGATATCACCGGCAGGAGCACCCGCAACGCTCACTGCCGGAAACGGGGAAAAAAGGGGCAAAATGAAGAACATGAGTGTTAAGGGGAAGCTGGCCGGATTCGGACTGGTCAGCATCGTCATGGCGGTGATTGTGGGGGCCACCGGCCTGTGGGGGCTGGGGACGGTAGACCGCAGCATGGACGAAATCGTCACCAATTCACTGGCCCTCAGAACCCACATGATGGCCGACATGCGTCACGACTCCCTCAAGAGCGACGTGTTCGTGGCCCTGTATGCCGCCAGCCGTGGCGACCGGGCAACCTTGTCCATGGCCCACGACGACATGGATGAAAACGCCAAGCAGTTCCGGCTTGCGCTGAAGGAAAACGAAGAGCGCGACCTGGACAGCAACATCAAGTCGGCCCTGTCCCGTGCCACGCCTGCGCTGGAAAACTATATCGATTCCGCCGAACTCATCCTGAAGACCTCCGGCACCGACGTTGCGGCCGCCGACGCCATGCTGCCCGATTTCTACAAGGATTTCGACTCCCTGGCGGAAGAAATGGAGTCCCTCAGCCAGTTGATTGAGGACGCCACCAGGAAAGCCCAGTCTCAAGGCGACCAGGCCGTGGTGCGTTCGCGCACCTTCATCGTTGCCATGGCCCTTGCGGCCTTCGGTCTGATCATGGTCGTTTCCATGTGGCTCTCGTCACTCATCGTGCGCCCGCTGGGTGCCGCTGTCTCCGTTGCCGGCGCCATCGCCCAGGGCGACCTGACCCGCAGCATCCAGATCACCAGCGACGACGAAACCGGCCAACTGCTGGAGGCCCTCAAGGTCATGAACGACAAGCTGCGCACCACGGTGTCGGACGTGCGCATGGCCGCCACCACCATCACCAGTGGCTCGGGCGAGATCGCCCAGGGCAACAGCGACCTGTCCCAGCGCACCGAGGAGCAGGCGGCTTCGCTGGAAGAAACCGCCTCGTCCATGGAAGAGATGACCGCCTCCGTCAAGGCCAACGCCGACAACGCCGCCAAGGCCAATCACCTGGCAGGCAGCGCCCGGGAACAGGCCGACACCGGAAGCGAGGTGGTGGGCAAGGCGGTTACCGCCATGCAGGAGATCACCCACTCGTCCAAAAAGATTGCCGAAATCATCGGCATGATCAACGAAATCTCCTTCCAGACCAACCTGCTGGCGCTCAACGCGGCGGTGGAGGCCGCCCGTGCCGGGGAGCACGGCCGCGGCTTCGCCGTGGTGGCCTCCGAGGTGCGCAACCTGGCGCAGCGGTCAGGCAACGCGGCGGGCGAGATCAAGAAGCTGATCGAAGATTCGGTGTCCAAGGTGGGCAACGGCTCCGCGCTGGTGGAAGAGACCGGCAAGGCGCTGATGACCATCCGCGATTCCGTGGCCAAGGTCACCGACATCGTGTCCGAGATCAACGCCTCCAGCCAGGAGCAGGCCTCGGGCATCGATCAGGTCAACAAGGCCATCGCCCAGATGGACGAAGTGACGCAGCAGAACGCCGCGCTGGTGGAAGAAGCCGCCGCCACCTCGGACAATCTGGCCGAAGAGGCCCGCAACCTGTCCAGCCTGATGACCTTTTTCAACGTGGGCGACATGGGCGGTCAGGACATGAGCCACCGCACCACCCGGCAGGGTCGCCGGACGCAACAGACCTCCGGGTTTGTCGCCAAGGCGGGCCACGATACTGCCGGCGGTCGCCGCCGCAGGACGGTCACCACCCATGCATCGGCCGCCCCCCACACCGGGCAGGGCGATCCGGGCATGGAGGACTTCTAGAGCCCCCACGGCCAGGGTGGGTCCCCCCACCTGGGTCAAAAAGCCCCCGGCAGCCTCAACACTGCCGGGGGTTTTCTTCCTCAAGGTTCCCGTTCGATCTGCCGAAAGGGGTGAACGGGCCGCTGTGCCGAACGGGCACGGGGGACCAGGGCGGGGTCCACGGAAAAAGCGGGTGAAATTGCAACGGACCAACGCATTGCGGCCACACGAAGTATTTGTTTTGAAAGGAATCAAACCATGAGTGCAACGATTACCGCACCGAATACCGGCATCAGCAACGACGGCCGTCTCGACACCGAGAGCCAGGAGTTCCTCACCTTCGGTCTCGGT